>JBGQET010000015.1:0-63109 GCA_041496545.1 Binatia bacterium
AGCACGGTCGCGCATCGACCGCACCGCGAATCCTCACTGACACGACGGCACGGTCGCGCATCGACCGCACCGCGAATCCTCACTGACACGACGGCACGGTCGCGCATCGACCGCACCGCGGCTCCTCAATGAGACGACAGCGCGGTCGCGCATCGACCGCACCGCGGCTCCTCAATGAGACGACAGCGCGGTCGCGGCGAGGTAGCGCCAGAGGCTCGTCCGCACCTGCCAGCGACCCTCGATCCGCTTCCCGACCGCGATCACCCGGCGACGCGGGGTGCTGCTCTTCTCGCTCCGGTTCGTCTTCGGCTGCGACATCGGCCCCCCTTCCTCGGGTGGACCGAAAAGCGAGATCCGTGCCGTCGGATGGCAACACGAAAGCCTTGTAATTCAGGGCGTCGTGGGAGTCGTCGTGTCGAGCGCGCGTACAGCGGCGAACGAAGCGGCCCGGCCGCGGTACAAGCCTGCGCACCTGCGCGGGCGGGTGCGGCTACTCGCCGGGCTTGTCGGGGGTGCGCGGCAGGACGCCGGCCCGCTCCGGCTCGACGTCGTCGGTGGCCGCCGGCGCGGGACGGAGCGTCGCGCTGCGGATCAGCCGGCGCACCGTCGCTTCACCGGAGCGAACGAGCTTCCCGACCTGCGCGGCGTCGGTGACCGCGGGTTTCTCGGCGGCGTCGGGTTCGAGCGCGACGCGGTCGGCGTGCAGCTCGACGTCGGGGGCGAGGCCGGCGAGCAGGTCGACGGGCTCGAGCGGGATCGGCGGCGGCTGCGGCTTCTTCCCGCCTGCGCGACGTCGCGCGTCCTCACGTCCTCGTCCCATCCGCCACCTCGCGCGGCGTGGCGCTATCACGGCACCGACGGGGAGTCCAGCGGACGCGCGGGTGGGTGGCCGCCGCGACGCCCCGCATGCCGTCCTCGTCCGCTTCCCCACCGCGCGGGGCGTCGCGGCGCCATGGCGAGGAGCGGGGGGCCTCTCCTCGCGCGACGTTCGCCGAGACTCGAGCCTTCGACTTCCGCGCGCGCGGGAAATTCAGAGCCCCGGGATGAACGGGAGGCGCTTCAGGATGAGCTTGCCCATGACGCGTTCGACTTCCCGCGCCTGGCCTAGCGCGGCCGCCCGCTCGTCGAGCTTTTCGCTCCACTGCCGCAGGGCCTCCTCGCGCGCCGCCTCGCGCCGCTGCGTGCGGGCGTAGAGCAAGCCCATCGCGCCCAGCGCGTCGGTGTCGAGCCAGAGCACGCCGCAGGGCGCGCACGCGTCGATCATGACGAGGTTCGTGCCCATGTAGCCGTAGTGCTCCATCGGGCGGCCGCAGCGCGGGCACGACACGCCGCCGCCCTTGTCCGGCACGCGCTCGACCACGGTGTCGGGCCCGAGCGTGGCCGCGAGGTCCTTCGCCAACCGCTCGAGGACGCGGAGCAGGTCCGCCTGCCGGAGGAGGTGCCCCGCGCAACCGGGACACTGCTGGAACGCGACATCGGCGCAGGCGGCGACTTCGAGCGGCGTGGCGCAGCGCGGGCACGGGGCACCGGGGCCCGGTTCCATGCCGCCAATTATCGGCGGGACCTCCCGACGGCTCAAGCGAAGCGGCGCTTCGGCCGATACCCGAGACGCCACAATGGTCGTCCTCTTCGCCGCGACGTCGTTCCTGAGCTCGGCGCTGCTCTTCCTGGTGCAGCCGATGTTCGCCCGCATGGTCCTGCCGCTCCTCGGCGGGACGCCGGCGGTGTGGAACACCTGCGTCGTCTTCTTCCAGGCGACGCTCCTCGCCGGCTACATCTACGCGCACGCCGCGATCAAGCTGCTCGGCGTCCGGCGCCAGGCGATGCTGCACGCCGTCGTGCTGGTGCTGCCGCTCGCCGCGCTGCCGATCGCGGTCGCGAGCGGCTGGTCGCCGCCCGTCGACGCCAACCCGGCGCCGTGGCTCCTCGCGCTGTCGTGCACGTCGGTCGGTCTCCCCTTCTTCGTGGTGGCCGCGAGCGCGCCGATGCTGCAGCGGTGGTTCGCGGCGACCGCGCACCCCGCCGCGCGCGACCCGTACTTCCTCTACGGCGCCAGCAACCTCGGCAGCATCGGCGCGCTCCTCGCCTACCCGGTGCTGGTCGAGCCCCAGCTTCGGCTCGCCGAGCAGAGCCGGCTCTGGACCGCGGGCTACGGCGTGCTGGCGGCGCTCGTGATCGGCTGCGCGCTGGCACTCGGTCGCTCGCCCACAGCGGCCCCGACGATCGCCGCGGAGCCGGGCGCCGCGCCGCCGACGCCCGACGTCCGCTTCCGCTGGGTGGCGCTCGCCTTCGTCCCCTCGAGCCTCATGCTCGGCGTCACCACGTACCTCTCCACCGACATCGTCGCGATGCCGCTCCTCTGGATCGTGCCGCTCGCGCTCTACCTGGCGAGCTTCGTGCTGACCTTCCGGGCGCGCCCGCGGCCGTCGCCCGAGGTGGTGGTCGCGGCGATGCCGATCGTCCTCCTGCTGCTGGTCGGCACGCTCCTTTTGCACCTCCCCCGGCCGGGGTGGCTGCTCATCCCGCTCCACCTGCTCGCCTTCTTCGTCACCGCGCTGATGTGCCACGGCGAGCTCGCCCGCCGCCGCCCCGCGACCGCGCACCTGACGGAGTTCTACCTCTGGCTCTCGGTGGGCGGGATGCTCGGCGGCCTCTTCAACACGCTGGTGGCGCCGCTCGTGTTCCGCGGCGTGACCGAGTACCCGATGGCGATCGCGCTCGCCTGCCTCCTCCTCCCGGCGCGCGAGGAAGGCTCGCGCCCGTGGCTCGACGTCGCGCGTCCGGCGGCGCTCGGGCTCGCGGTCGTGGGGTTGATCGTCAGCACCCGGACGCTCCCGGCGTCGCTCGACGCGCTCCGGCCGGCGCTGGTGATCGGCCTACCCGTGTTCCTCTGCTTCACGCTCGCCGGCCGCCCGCTCGCCTTCGGGCTCGGGGTCGCGGCCCTCTTCCTCGCCATCGGCGTCTACGACCGTGAGGGACGACAGGTGCTCGACACCGAGCGCAGCTTCTTCGGCGTGCTGCGCGTCACCGAGGACCCGGTGGTCCGCCGCCGCGTGCTCTTCCACGGCACCACCATGCACGGCTCCCAGAACCTGGACGCGGACCGGCGCGTGCCGCTCACCTACTACCACCCCAGCGGGCCGATCGGGCAGGTCTTCACCGAGTGGGCGACGGCGCGCGCGCCCACCGAGATCGCCGTCGTCGGCCTCGGCGCCGGCTCGCTGGCGAGCTACGGCCGCGCGGGGCAGCGCTGGACGTTCTACGAGATCGACCCTGCGGTGGCGCGCATCGCGCGCGACCCGCGCTACTTCACGTTCCTCGCCGAGAGCGCGGCGCCGTTCGACGTCGTGCTCGGCGACGCCCGCCGCTCGCTCACCCTCGCGCCCGCGCACCGCTACGACCTGATCGTGCTCGACGCCTTCAGCTCGGACGCGATCCCCGTCCACCTGATCACGCGCGAGGCCATCGACCTCTACCTCGCCAAGCTCGCCGAGGGCGGGTTGCTCGCGTTCCACGTCTCCAACCGGCACCTGCGGCTCCTACCCGTCCTGGCCCGCGTGGCCGACGCCGAAGGCCTCGTCCACCGCGCGCGCGGCGACGCGCCCACGGAGGAGGAGAGTCTCGGCGGCAAGCTGAGCTCGCTCTGGGTCGTCATGGCGCGCCGCACCGCGGACCTGGGTCCGCTCGCCGGGGACCCTCGCTGGACGGAGACGGAGCCGGCGGTCACGCGCGCCACGGCCCTCTGGACCGACGACTTCTCCAACGTGCTCGGCGCCTTCACCTGGCGCTAGTGTCCCGCAGCACCGCCGCCGCCGAGCGCTCGCCGTCCATCGCCGCCGACACGATGCCGCCCGCCGCGCCGGCCCCCTCGCCGCACGGGAAGAGCCCCGGCGCGTCGGGGTGCATGCAGGTCGACGGATCGCGCGGGATGCGCAGCGGCGCCGAGGTGCGGGTCTCGACGCCGACCACCACCGCGTCGTTGGTGAGATAGCCGCGCATCGTGCGGCCGAAGGCGCGGAGCGCCTCGCGGAGCACGGGCGTGACGGCCGCTGGGAGGACGGCGGCCAGATCGGCGGCGCGCACCCCCGGGACGTAGGAGCAGCGGGGTACGTCCGCGGACGCGCGTCCTTCGACGAAGTCGAGGAGCCGCTGCGCGGGTGCCATCTGGCGCCCACCGCCCGCGGCCGCCGCGGCGCGCTCGACCGCGGCTTGCAGCGCGACGCCGGCGAGCACGTCGTCGCCCCCGAACGCGCGCAGGTCTTCGAGCGTGGTCTCGACGACGACGCCGGCGTTGGCGAAGCGCGAGCCGCGGCTCGACGGCGACCAGCCGTTCACCACCACCTCGTCCGGCGCCGTGGCAGCGGGACAGATGATCCCGCCCGGACACATGCAGAACGAGTAGACGCCGCGTCCGCCCACCCGGCGGACGAGCGAATACGCCGCGGCGGGCAGCCCGGCCGGACGGATCGCGCAGTGATACTGGATGCGGTCGATCAGCGCCTGCGGGTGCTCGACGCGGACGCCGAGCGCGAACGGCTTGGGCTCGAGGCGGAGCCCGCGGCGCCCGAGCAGCGCGTACACGTCGCGCGCCGAGTGCCCCGTCGCGAGGATGACGCCGCGGCCGTCGATCCGCTCGCCGCCGGCGGTCGTCACGCCGGCGACGCGGCGGTCGGCCACGATGAGGTCGTCGACCCGCGCCCCGAACCGCACCTCGCCGCCGTGCGCGACGATCGTCTCGCGGAGCGCTTGCACCACCCGCGGAAGACGGTTCGTGCCGATGTGCGGGTGCGCGTCGACCAGGATGTCGGCGCCGGCGCCGTGCTGCACGAGGATGCGGAGCACACGCCCGACCTCACCCCGCTTCGTGGCGCGCGTGTAGAGCTTGCCGTCGGAGAACGTCCCCGCCCCGCCCTCGCCGAAGCAGTAGTTGCTCTCGGGGTCGACCAGGCCCTCCCGGTTGAGTCGCGCGACGTCGAGCCGCCGCCCGCGGACATCCTTGCCACGCTCGAGGACGATGGGTCGGAGGCCGCCCTCGATCAAGCGAAGCGCCGCGAACAGCCCCGCCGGGCCCGCGCCGACGACGACCACGGGCGCGGCGCGCCGCACGTCGGTCAGGCGCAGTTCCCACGGCGGCGCGAGGGCGGGCGGCTCGTCCACCCAGACGCGGACGCGGAGGATGTACGCGGGCGGCCGGCGGCGGGCGTCGATCGAGCGCCGCTCGACGGCGACGCCGGTGACGCGCGAAGCGGCGACGCCGAGCCGCCCGGCGGCGGCGGCGGCGAGCGCACTCTCGTCGGCGACGTGCTCGGGGGCGAGGCGGATCTCGAGGTCGCGGGTCATGGCGCGGGCGGACGGCTCCTATCATGCGACTCGCTCGACGTCGTGCTTCGACCGTCGTCGTCTCGCCGTTGACGTTGCCGGTCGGCTCGCGCTACCGAGGCGCCGTGCCGCGTCGTCCGCGCTTCCTCGACATTCTGGCTCTGAGCATCACGGGGCTCACGCGGGACGCGAGGACCGGCACCATCCTCTTCCTGTCGAGCTGCGATCCCCTCGGCGCGAACCCCTTCGGCGCCCAGTTCTTCACCATGCGGTCGGACGGGAGCCTGTCGGTCGAGGCCCCCGGTCCCGTCAGCTACTCGGCGCGGATCGGGGGCTGAACTAGACGCGCCCCCCCTACGGGATCGTGCACGGAGCCCCCGAGCAGACGTCCACCACCATGCCGCCCGTCTGCAGGAAGTCCGACTTCTGCATCCGCCCGACCGCCGAGTTGCGGGGATCCGGGTGGGGGTCGGGGCCGACCGTCGGCGCCGTGTTGGTGATCGGCGGGGTGGCCGCGCCGCTGTCCCAGACGATCAGCGCCGAGCCGTCGAACGGGTCGGAGGGGATGGCCGGGATGGCGAAGTAGGGGGTGACGTCGGGGTTCCGCCCGGCGTTGATCGCCGGCTGGTGGATCGACGCGCCGATCGTCCGCGCTTCGACCTCGGTCGCAACGTTCGCCACCTGGTGGTCGCCGAAGGCAAGGTGCAGCAGCACCGTGTGCGCCGGCGTGTTGGGCAGCGGGTCGCTCGTCATGTGGTGGGCGTAGCCGTTCGGGTCGGAGCGGTCCCAGAGCATCTGGATGAGCGCCAGGAGCAGCGGGCGCTGGAGCTGGTTCGGGTACGCCGGGTAGAGGATCGCCGAGTAGGTGGCGAAGTCGGTGCTGCGCGTGAGCAGCAGCGAGTAGTTCATGCCGGGGACGCCGAGCACGCCGCGCGTGATGTCCTGCGCGATCGCCATCACCGTCCCGCCGAAGATGCCGCCCTGGCTGTTGCCGTCGTAGAAGACGTCGCTCGTGTCGATCACCGGCGTGCCGCCGGAGTCCTGGAAGGCCGCGTTCGAGACGAAGCCCGAGGAATGGATCATCAGCCGGGCGAGGAAGAGCTGGTCGACCATCGCCTGCTGGAGCCGGTCGGTCAGGGCCGGGAACTTCCCGAGGTCCTGGAGGATCGAGACGGCCGTGCCGATGTCCTCGTCCGCCATGCCGATCCACTTGGTGGCGCAGAAGACGAAGTTGTGCTCGTTGGCCATGGCCTTGACGTTGCCGGAGTTCACCTCGTCGTTCGAGCCGAGGAGGCCGTGGCCGTAGATCGACGCCCGCGCCTTGACGGTCGGGCCGGCGGCGCTCGGCAGCGCGGCGCGCGGGATGTTGCAGATGAAGGACGCCGGTTGCGTCGTCACCTGATGGAGCGGGAGGCCGTCCGGGCCGAGGACCATGCGCGCGCCCGTCAGCATCGAGTTGACGTACCGCTCGACCTGGTACGTCCCGGTCACGCGGCGGAAGATGTCCGCGTCGACGTTGTCCTGCACGGTGGTGACGCTGAAGGCCGGTGCGCTCGTCCCGAGCCGCGAGAAGGCGTCGTCGCGCGCGAAGAGGAGCCGCTCGGTGAGGTTGCGCCGGCTCGCGACCGTGAAGTCCCACGCCAGGTAGAGGTCACCGCGGGGGACGCCGGCCGCGGCGAGCGTCGTGAAGAGGTCCTCCATGTGCGGGCGGCGGGCCTCCTTCACCGGGTCGCCGGTCGGCGTGTTGTCGCGGTAGGCGACGAAGTCGGCGTTGGGGGCGATCAGGGCGCCCGTCCCGTCCTTCATGTTCCGGAGCGCGACGACGTAGCGCGTCGCCTCGTCGAAGTTCACGGCCGGGTGGATGATCACCGAGCGTCCCGGCTCGGAGGTCGCGTTGGAGTCGATCTCGGACCAGATGAGATGGTGCGCGAGGGTCGAGGCGTTCACCACGACGATGGGCTGGTCGGCGTCCTGCGAGCGCGCCACGTCGGTGATCGGCACCGCCCCGGTCATCGCGAGGTCGACGCCCGGCACGCGGAGCAGGATGCTCGCGCCGGGGCTGAAGCCGTCGTTCAGGTTGTAGTCGGCGGCGACGATGGGGACGCTGTGGTTGTTCTGCGGCATGCCGGCGGTCGCGAAGTGGACGCGGCGCCCGGTGTCGGTGGTCCCGTCCGCGACCGTGAGCCAGTCGTTGGGGAACGGGTACAAGCAGACGCTCGGGTCGAGGAAGTCGCAGGGGCAGGTGCAGTCGGCGCTGCAGAGCGCACCGGCGCCGCACGAGGAGCCGGGGCCGTCGCACTGCTCGCCCGGGTCGATCGTGCCGTTGCCGCACGCGAGCGTGGTCGTGGTGGTCGTGGTGGTGGTCGTCGTGGTCGTCGTCGTCGTGATCGTGGTGGTCGTGGTGGTCGTCGTCGTCGTGGTGGTGGTCGGCGGCGCGGGGCAGGAGGCGGGCGCGAGCGACTTCCGGGCGGTGAAGCGGTTCGGCACGTCGTGCGTGACGGTGCCGCCGAAGACCATGCAGTAGCGCGCCGCACCGCTCTTGAAGACGAACCCCATGCTGCCCTGCGACGGCTCGTCGAGCGTGATCCCGATCGTGCGCGCGGTGACCCGCAGCGTCGTGTGGGTCTTCACGAGCGACACCTGCACCGGCGCCGTCCCGCCGACGCCCCGGAAGCGGTACGTGCCGCCGCTGCTCAGCGACCATCCCGTCGAGGGCAGGTTGAGCGTGGCGTTCTCACCCGAGCCGGCGATGACCTGGAGCGTCGCGCCGGCGGTGCGCGGATCGTCCGGACCGCCCGGCGCGGGCGCCGTGAAGACCGTGTCCCTCGAGAGGACGTCCAGGTGCTGCTTGCCCGTCTTGCTGACCTGCATGACGAGCGAGCGTCCCGTCACCTGCTGGTCGGCGGCGCGAGCAGGCAGGGCCCAAGCGACGAACACCATAGCCACGAGCGCGCGACGGTTCTTCATGACTTGCCGCGTAGGCCAGCCGCGGCGGAAACTCAATCCGTTGCTGAATAATTTTGCACACCGCTTTGCAGCACGGGAACGTGCGGCGCGACCGCGAAGGCGAGACTACGCGGGTGGCGTGTCGTCGAGCACGCAGCGGACCCCGGTCCGGTCCATCTCCGCGACGCACTTGTTGCAGGACACGCAGCGCGAGCGGAGGGTCTCGCCGCGCTGCATGCGCCGGATGAGGTCCGGGTCGGCGATGAGCGCCCTCCCCATGGCGACGAACTCGAACCCCTCCGCCATGGCGCGGTCCAGGTTGTCGAGGGAGAGGATGCCGCCCAGCAGCACGAGCGGCACGCGCACCGCCTTGCGGATCTCGCGCGCCTCGGGGAGGAAGAACATCTCCTCGAACGGCAGCCCCCGGATGAAGGTGGGACCGACGACGCGCAGCACGAGCCGCTGGAACGCGTTCTTCTCGACCTCGATCATCTCCTTCAACGGCGCCGGACCCCGGAAGAGGAAGAAGGGCGCCTTGCTGGTGAACCCGCCGCTCAGCACGATCGCGCTGACGCCGGCGGCCTCGAGCCGCCGCGCCACCCCGACGGCCTCGTCCAGCTCGAGCCCGCCCGCGAAGCCGTCGCGCAGGTTCGTCTTGGCGAGGACGGGGAAGTCCGCGCCGACCCGCTCGCGGACGCGGCGCAGCACCGCCAGCGGCAGCCGCATGCGGTTGTCGAGGCTCCCGCCCCACCGATCGCGCCGCCGGTTCGTGGCCGGGCTGATGAACTGGCTCAGCAGATAGCCGTGGCCGAGGTGAAGCTCGACGGCGTCGAAACCGACGTCGACGGCGCGCGCCGCGGCGTTCCCGAAGTCGTCGATCACCCCGCCGATGTCGTCCTCCGTCATCGCCCGGGCCACCCCCAGTCCGGCCGGCAACCCGTAGGTGTTGAGCGTGAGCGACGGCCCGCGCGCGCCGCGGCCGCGCAGCTCGCGGTTCTTCGTGAAGAAGCCGCAATGCCCGAGCTGAACCGACGCGGCGGCGCCTTCGGCGTGCACCGCGTCGACCACCTGCCGGAGGCGGGGAAGGATCTCGTCGCGCATCACGAGCTGCCCGCCGAAGGTCCGCGCGTCGGGCGACACGGCGCAGTAGGCGACGGTCGTCATCCCGACGCCGCCCGCCGCGAGGTCGCGGTGATGCCGGATCAAGGCGTCCGACGGAACGCCGCCGGGGCTCATGCCCTCGTAGGTGGCGGCCTTGATCACCCGGTTGCGCAGCGTGAGCCCCGCCAAGCGGCCCGGGGTGAAGACCGTGCGCATGGCCGCTTCCCTACCAGAAGGCCGCGACGACCCGAAGGCACAGCGCCGCCGGACGTACGACGCCGCTCGAGCCCTCGTCCTGCACGAGGTCGAGCCCACCAACCCGCTCGCCAGACGCTTCGCGGACGACGTCGCCGGCGCGTTCAACCGGCGCGAGGTCGCGGAGCGGCACTACCGGGACGTCCTGGCCGCCTGCGACGAGCTGTCGGAATCGATCCGCGGGAGAATCGGGCGGCGTGTGAGCGGGCTGCCCGAGACGTGCGACGGCTAGTAGTTCCGCCGGCCGCCGAACCCGCCGCGCGGGCGATCGCCGCCGCCGCCACCACCGCCACCCGACGAGCGCTCCTTCGCCTCGCTGACGTTCAAGGTGCGGCCTTGGAGCTCGCGGCCGTTCAGGGTGGTGATCGCCTGCTGCGCTTCGGCCGCCGAGCTCATCTCGACGAAGCCGAAGCCGCGCGACCGCCCGGTGGCGCGGTCGGTGATGACCGACGCGGACTCGCACTGCCCCACCTCGGAGAACAGCGATTCCAACTCGGCGCTCGTGGTGTCGAAGGAAAGGTTACCGACGAAGATCTTCTTGCCCATGGTTCACCCCTGGCCCTCCGCGGGCCTGCTATGGATTTTGTCGCCGTTGCTTGGGCGAAGAGACCGATCGTCCGGGTGGGAAGAGGGCGGAGGGTCAGCGCACAAACAAGAGGACGTCACCGTATAACAGCGAAGCGCGAGGGGCGCAATCCAGCGGTTTCAGCGCAAGACGACCAACTGCGTGCCGCAATCGACACAGAACCTGGATTGCCGGCGCCGCGCGGCCGCGTGCTTGGTCTCGTTGCAGCCCTCGGAGGCGATGCGGGCGTTCACGACGCCACCACACTCCGGACAATGGCTGACCGGCGCATTACTCCGCCGGTGGTTCATGTTGTCGCACGGATTGACCTCTACTCGCGGTGGCATATCCGCCCTCCTCACTTCACGAAGTTGGCTTGACGACGACAGGCGCCTTCGGAGTGGGACGCGAGTGATCTGCCATCAGGAAGGTGGCGCGCGAAACGCTGACGACCGTGTTGCAGCGCGGACACTTCGGACTCATGCTGCTGCCGGCGACTCCTTCGAGGTAGGAGAGAGAGGCGTTGCAATGGGGACAGGGCCGAAATCTTGCGGTTGCCATAAGACCTCCTTCAGCGCCTGCCGCTTCTCGTACTCTTCGGCGAACGCCCGTTCTCCGCGACGACGGGAGCCCGCCGCGTGCGCTGCGATTCCCGAGACGCAGTCGGGATCGGCGACACGGGCCGGGCGGACGGCGCCACGGCCACGGCGACCTTGGGCACCGGAGCAGGCGGATGGGGCCGGAGACTCTCGGCGCCGACCCAGCCTTCGACCCCGCCGGTGGTCAACACCACGCGGTAGCGGGTGTCACCGCCTCGACGCGGTCGCCAGGCGAGAATCTCGACCTCGACCCCGGTGGCGATCGTCGTGAGCGCGGTCGTCCCGTTGTCGTCGGTGAGGGTCACGCGGCCCGAGCCGCCGCTCCGAGACGTCACGAGCACCCGCGAGCCCACGCCAAGAACCGTGCGATCCTTCCCGGTCGGTTGCGGCCGGACGGCGCCGGCGAAGGTCGGAAAACGGGGACCCCGCGGAAGGGGCATTTCGCCTCCTTGGGTCACGGCCTGAAAAAGGCGCCGGCCGCGCGGAGGCCAATACCCGCGAGGTGGTGGGCCGCCCCTGGCGCCGCGACCGGCAACGACCGAGTCGAGATGACCGGTGCGACCTCAATAGAGACTATGCTCAGGGGCTGGTGCTGTCAAATCGGCGCGGGCGGTGCACGCCGCGTTCAGCGGCGCACGACGGTCGCCGCGACGGCGCATGCAAGGGCGTCCGCCGGCACCGCCCGCACCCCCCTCGGCACGTGCGCGCGGACGAACTGCGCCAGCGCCCGCACGCCGGCCTCGTCCGGGAAGCTGCGCCGCCAGACGATCCCGATGCGACGATGGGGCGCCGGGGCGCGGAACGCGCGCGCCACGACGGCCTTCGTCCCGACCGCCGTCGGCAGCGCGAGCGCCGGCAGCAGCGTGCACCCGAGCCCGGCCGCGACGAGCTGCCGGAGGGTCTCGAGGCTCGTGGCGCGAAAGCCGTCGTCGGCCGGGCCGGCGTCGCCGCAGATCGCCAGCGCCTGCTCCCGGAGACAGTGCCCTTCGGTGAGCAAGAGGATGTGCTGCCCGCGCAAGTCCGCTTCCCGCACCCGTGCGCGGGCGGCGAGCGGATGGCGCGACGGGGCGAGCAGCCAGAACGGCTCGTCGAAGAGCGGCTCGGCCACGAGGCCGGGCGCGGTCACCGGGAGCGCGACCACGGCCGCGTCGAGCCGGTAGAGCGCGAGCTCCTCGACGAGCGCGGCGGTCATGCTCTCGCGCAGCACGAGTCGAAGCTGCGGGAAGGCGGCCTGAAGAGGCGGAACGAGCCAGGGCAGGAAGTACGGCGCGAGCGTCGGGATCACGCCCAGGCGGAGCACCCCGGCGAGCGGCGCTCGCTGGCCGCGCGCCAGGTCGCCGATGGTGCGGATCTCGTCGAGGATGGCGCGCGCACGGGCCACGACGCGCTCGCCGACGGCCGTCGGTCGGACGCGTCTCGTGGTGCGCTCGAAGAGCCGCACGCCGAGCGTGTCCTCGAGCTTCTTCACCTGCGTGCTGAGCGTCGGCTGGCTGACGTGGCAGGAGGACGCCGCCTGCCCGAAGTGCCCGCGGTCGGCGACGGCGACGATGTAGCGAAGCTCGGTGAGCGTGATGGCGGTCAGATCCATAGGGCCCGACTATCGCGACGATCTATACAAACGATTTGTCCACGCCAAGCGCCCGGGTCTAGGCTCGTCGCCATGACGAAGACCCTCACCAACGACTTCGGCGCACCCGTCCCGGACAATCAGCACAGCCTGACGGCGGGCGAGCGGGGCCCGGTTCTCCTCCAGGACTACTTCCTGATCGAGAAGCTTGCGCACTTCGACCGCGAGCGCATCCCGGAGCGCGTCGTCCACGCCAAGGGCGCGGGCGCCTTCGGGTGGTTCGAGGCGACGGCCGACATGTCGGCGCACACCAGGGCGCACCTCTTCGGCGCCGCCGGCCGGCGGACGCCGGTGCTGGTCCGCTTCTCGACCGTCGGCGGCGAGAAGGGCTCCGCGGACGCCGAGCGCGACCCGCGCGGCTTCGCCATCAAGTTCTACACCGAGGAGGGGAACTACGACCTGGTCGGCAACAACACGCCGGTCTTCTTCATCCGCGACCCCTTCAAGTTCCCCGACATGGTCCACACCCACAAGCGGAACCCGCAGTCGAATCTGAAGGACCACAACGCCTTCTGGGACTTCTTCTCGCACACGCCCGAGTCGACCCACATGGTCACGATCCTCTTCTCCGACCGCGGCACGCCGCGCACCTACCGCCACATGCACGGCTTCGGCAGCCACACCTTCAAGTGGGTCAACGCGCGCGGCGAGGCGGCGTGGGTCAAGTACCATTTCAAGACCGAGAGCGGCATCGAGAACTTCACGGCCGACGACGCGGCGCGCACCGCCGCCGCGGACCCGGACCACGCGACCCGCGACCTCTTCGAGCACATCCGCGGCGGCGGCGCGGCGGCGTGGAAGGTGTGCGTCCAGATCATGCCGCTCGCGGACGCCGACACGTACCGCTACGACCCCTTCGACGTCACCAAGGTGTGGCGGTACCGGGACTACCCGCTGATCCCGATCGGCCGCCTGGTGCTCGACCGGAACCCGGCGAACTTCTTCGCCGACATCGAGCAGGCAGCGTTCAGCCCGGCGAACTTCGTGCCCGGCGTCGAGCCGTCACCCGACAAGCTCCTCCAGGGACGTCTCTTCTCGTACCCCGACACGCAGCGCCACCGCCTGGGCGCGAACTACGCGCTCATCCCCGTCAACTGCCCGCACGCGCGCGCGATCCACAACTACCACCGCGACGGGCTCATGCGGGTCGACGGCAACGGCGGCGCCGCGGTCAACTACGAGCCCAACGGCTACGGCGGCCCGACCGAGCGGCCCGACGTACGCGAGGCGCCGATCGCGCTCGGCACCGCCGGCGGGCGCACCGACTATCCCCGTCGCGGCGAGCTCGACTTCGAGCAGGCCGGGCTCCTCTACCAGGTCATGACGGCCGACGAGCGCGCCCGCCTGGTCGCGAACATCGCCGGTCACATGCGCGGCATCGACCGCGTCGTGCAGGTGCGACAGCTCGGCCACTTCCTGCGCGCGCACGAGGAGTACGGCAGCCGGGTGGCCGAGGCGCTCGGCCTGCCGCTGGGCGAGGTGCGGCAGCAGCGCGCCGCCGGGTGAGACGTCGACGACGACGCGGCCGGGCGCGCCTCCGGGCTCAGCTCCGCGAGGCCGCTCGGCCGCGCTCGACCCACGCCGCCGCGTCGGGCGGCAGCAGCTCGGCGACGCGCTTGGCGTAGGCGGCCAGCTCGTCCGGAGTCAGGACGTCGCGCCAGCGGCCGTTCGTGCCCTTGAAGAGAAAGCTCTTCGCGCCGCCCTCGAAGGCGATCTCGAACTCCCCGATCTCCGCGCCGCGCGCGCGCATCGCGTCGAAGGTGCAGCGCTCCACGACGGCTGGCCACTTCGCCTCGGGCACGGCGATGCCGAGGAAGCTCGCGATGCGCCGCGTCTCGCCCGCGAGGTCCGCCTTAAGGTCGTTGTAGTGCACGAAGAGCAGGCGCGGGTCTCTCCGCCGCTTCCAGAACGACCCGAGGTGCTCGAAGTGGAAGGCCTGCTCGAGCCAGCTCCGGAACGCGCCGTGCACGTCGCCGTCCCAGCCCGGCATGAGCGGGACGCCGTCCGCCGCCGCGCGCAGGTTCAGCTGATCGCGCACGTCGTGCCTGAACTTCTCGAAGTGGTTGCAGATCGACATGAAGGCGTCGCGCCCGTCGCGTCCGATGACGAGGTACTTCGCGTCGTCGAAGAACGGGATGCCGTCCGCCGGCGTGTGCGTCTTCATGAAGCGCCGGTGCGTCTGGGACTCGATCGTCGCCAGGACGAATTCGATCGGGAAGATCTCGAACTCGATCCACGGCGAGAGCGTCATCACCGGCCCCGGCGCCTTGCCGTCCGGCCAGAGCAGGCTGGCGACGATGGTCTGCGTCCACGTGGTCCCGCACTTCGGCGGCGTGCACACGAAGATGTCGCCCGGCCGCGGCTCGAACCCGGCCCAGCGGCGATTGTCGAAGACCGCGTTGCGATAGGGGCGGAGGGAGGAGACGTCGACCGGCATGTCGTCAGCTTCTCCCGCCGCTCAACTTCCGGTCAAATGGTCTGTCAACCGTCGGCGCACTCGTCGGTGAAGCCGATGGCGTTCGACATCGACCACGCCGGCACCCGGTCGCAGCCGTCGAGAACGGTTCGGCTCTGGACTCGGGGGTCGGTACTCATCTCTCTCCTTCGTCCGCTGGTGCGCGCAGGCGAATCACTCCGCGAGGGCTGACGTCGAGGTCGGAAAGGCGCCGAAGGCGCGTGATCAAGCGAAGGGAGCCGGGAGGGCGTCCGTAGCCGCGCGCCTTCAAGGCCAAGGCAACGGCGTCCACCGTGACGTTGCCGCCCGCCGTCTCGGAGAGAAGGTTTCGGACCACGCTGCGGACGACTTCGTCCGGCGCCGCCTCGCCGGGCGCACCGGCGGAACGGGTGTCGGATTTCCGACTCCGCGCTGCATTGTGGGTCCGACGGCCTGCTCGCCGACGGCGCGGCGGACGGGCGGCAGAGTGATGAGGCGCAATCGCCCCCGCGCGCGTCAGGGTGCGATGGGAGAGCCGCCGGAAGACGATGCCCATTCCCGCCGCGACGTCGCCCACCGCGTCGAACGCCTGATCATCGGTGATGATCTCGAGCACGTCGCCCGCGCGTGCGCCCGACAGCCACCGTCCGGCATGAACCGCGATGAACAGGTCGGACCAGTCCTTCACGCCGAAGGCCGGAGCACTGTGAATCAGCTTGGCTCCACTGCTCGCGAGCAGCTCCGCCGTATCCATCCCGACCACGCGCCAGTTCCCTACCGCCATGACTTCGATGTCCCGGCGCAGCGGACGCAGACCGAGGTGATCGAGCATGGCTGCGATATGCTCAGCCTTGCTCGAGTTCTCGACGTCGAAGTAGACGGCTCGCCGCTGGGGCCCGAATGGAATCAATGGAGCGGTCGCGATGCATCCCCTCCTTGGGGTCGATTCCCCGTAGGAGTCATCAGCCGCGGCCGTGCCGACGGCGGTTCCGGGCGCACCCCATGCCCGCCAGAATCTGGCGGCCACGTATCAGAACGACGAGTGTGATCGCAAGCTCGAGAAGGCGCCCTCCCGGACGACGGACAGGGAATCCGCGCCGCCGCCGGAGCAAGTGTCGCGGTCAATGGCGACGGACACGAGCGAGTGCGATCGCACCGGCCGCGGCGAACGTTGCAGCCCACGCGAAGCCGGCCGCCGGAGACACCCTGGCCCACAGACCTCCGACGGCGGCGCTCGCCACGAGGTCTCCCACGCCGTTGACGGCCGCCAGCGCGCCGTACCCAGTGCCCCGGAGATGCTCCGGCAGCAGCTCCGCCCCGACCGCCCCCTCGAGCACCTCCTCCGCGGAGAGGGCGACCCCGGCAAGGAGGAAGAGGCCCAGCAGGAGCACGAGCGACGGATGGGCCGGCGCGATCAGGAAGCCCACGGCCACCATGGCGTAGAGGGCGTACCCGGCCGCCAGGACCGGTCGCGCCCCCCACCACGTGCCCACGACGCCGATCCCATACGCCGAGAGCGCATGGGCGAGATTGTGGAAGACGTACAATGCGACCGCTTCCCGCCCGGGCGAGATCCAGCCGCCGGCCGGAAGCAGCGCGGCGGCGCGCAGGATGAGGAGCGAGCGCGCGAAGTCGCCCATCCCGAAGATACCGACTGCGAGCAGGAAGCTCCGGAACGGCAGCGGCAGCTCGGCGAGGCTTGCGCCGAACGGCCGTCGAACCCGAATGCGCCCGATCTCGGGCACGCTCATGAAGGCGACGACCGAGAGCGCGCCCGGAACGAGCGTGACGAGGAAGATGGTGCGAAACGAGAATCGTCCCATCAGGGCGAGGGCGATCAGCGGTCCGAGGACCGCCCCTGCCGTGTCGAGCGCCCGGTGGAAGCCGAACGCCCGCGCGGCGCTCTCCGCCGGCACGGCCTCCGCGAGCATCGCGTCGCGCACGGGGCCGCGCATGCCGCGTCCCATCCAGCTCACGGCACGGATCGCGAGGACCTGGACGGAGCTCGAGGCGAGAGCGAACGCGGACATCCCGACACCCGTGGCCACGTACCCGGCGGTCGCGATCGGCCGCCGCCGCTGGACACCGTCGCTGTACCACCCACAAGCGAGCTTGGCGGCGGTCGCGAGCGCATCGGCGACCCCCTCCACGAGCCCGAGCGCGGCCGCGGAGCCGCCAAGGGTCACGATGAAGAATGGCAAGATGGCAGTCGCGGTCTCGTGCCCGGCATCGGAGAAGAGGCTCGCGAGCCCCATCGCGACGACGCTCCGGTTCAGCCACTTGGCGGACGGCCTCATCGGGCACTGCTGGGCGCGTCCGGGTCCGCGGGCGGCAGCATCAACGCCCGCAGCGCCGACTCCAAACGGGCGAGCTGCGCCAGCTCGTCACGAATGCCGGCGTCGCCTTGCGCTCGCTTCCGTCGCGCCCGCGTACACTTCACGAAGTTGCGTGCGCATCGCCTCCTCGAGCCCGAGGCGGCTCTCGCGAATCTGCTCGCGGAGATCATTCGTCCAGTGGGCGCCGATCTACTCGTGATCGGCCACAGCGGCCACTCGGGAATATGGGGACGGCGGCGCGGCACTACCGCCGACAAGGTCGTGGAGCACGCGCCTTGCTCGGTGCTCGTAGTGCGCTGAGCCGCCGCATTGCGGCAGGCTGTGCACGCCGTGTGCGGTGGCGAGAACCTGCAAGGTCCTGACCTATCGAGTGGCCAGGGGCGGAGTTGAACCGCCGACACCGTGATTTTCAGTCACGTGCTCTACCAACTGAGCTACCTGGCCGGGTCGGAGCGGCGGCGACCCTACCGGCTCCGCGGTGGAGGGTCAACGCGGGCCAAGGGGGGCGCGGGTTTTCGACCCCGTGGGCGGCGCCATCTTGACCTCGTCCGGGGCCGAGCGAATACTACCGCGAGGGGGGTTCTGCCGTGGACACCGTACGGGATCGGGAGCCGACCTGTGGTTTTTGCGAGGGTTCGGGGCTCTGGGCCGATCCGGACGGAGGCTCCGCCGACCCGTGCCCGCTCTGCGACGGCGCCGGCGTCGTGGCCGAGGACGCGGCTACGGGGAATGACGAGGCAGCGGGCGAGGCCGCCGTCCCCCTCGCGCGTGTGCTCGCGGTCCTGTCCCGCCTGAGCCCGGCGGAGCGCCAGCGCCTCTACGAGGAGCTGCACGCCCGCTACGACTGTCGGATCTACCGCTACTGACTACTTGAACGTGAGACCGCGCTTCGTCGCCTTGACGTGCACGGAGCGCGACGCCGAACCGGAGCCCACGCCGACCGTGACCGTCGCCGGGCCGCTCGCGAGCGTCGAGAGGTCGATGCCCGACTCGGTGAGCGTCAGCGTGAGCCCCTTCTTCGACTGCTTGGCGGTGAGCTTGCCGGCGAGCGGCGCCGACGTCTCGCCCTGCTTCTTCTGACCCCGCAGCACGCGGACGTTGCTGCCGTCCGTGTCGCTGGCGACGAACGTCTTGCCCTTCGCGGTGAGCGTGCCGGCGGGCACGTGCACGAGCAACACGTCCTCGCCGTTGCCGTCGGTGAGGGTCACGAACAGATCCACGGCGGTGGGATCGACCGTGCCCGTGCCCGGCACGAAGGTGGCGGTGAGCTTGGTGAGCTTGTCGCCCTTGAGCGTGCCGCTCGCCTTCGCGAGCTTGCCGGCACCGTTCGCGGCCGCCAGCGAGCCGGCCTTGGCGAGCTTCGTCTTGTCGGGCACCGGGGCGAGGTTGCACGCGACGCGGAGGCCCGTCGTCACCGCGGCGTTCAGCCCCGGGGCGTCGGTGAGCGACCCCTGCCCCTCGAGGGTGAGCGCGCCGGTGCCGAAGTCGAGCGCCGCGCCGTGGGTCGGGTACTCGACGCCTTGGACGGTGGTGGTCTGGAGGCCGGTCGCGAGCGGGGCCGTGATCGGCACCTCGGTCGGCGGCGTGGTGTAGGTGGTCGAGAAGACCGCCTTGACGTTGGGGATGGCGATGTTCCCGCCCCCGTCGAGCGTCCCCGCGAAGGTCGTCGTCGGCCCGGGGAAGCTCAGGTCGTTCTGCACCCCGATGGTGATGAAGGTCTGGGCTGGGAAGCCGGCGAAGTCGAAGCTGATCGTGCCGGTGGCCTCGTCTACAGTCACGGGCAGGGCGACGCCGGCCGCGCCGGGGAGCGGCGCCGTGATACCGAGGCTGCGCAGGATCACCGACATCTGCGTGATCGTGCACGTCGCCGCCCGCACCCCCGAGGAGGCGACGAGCGAGAGCGCGAGCGCCAGGACGACGGACAGACCCTTCGCTGAGCGACGCATCACGTCCTCCTCCGCGGGATATTGAAGACGTTCTTCTTGCCCGCGAGGTTGCGATTGTGGGCGAACGTCACCGTGCCGATCTCGAAGGCCACGGAGAGGTCGCGGTTGCCGGTGTCGAGGTCGGTCAGCACGGCGTGCCCGGTCGCGGTGAAGCGGAAGTCGCCGCTGGCGAGCGCGACCAGGACGACGCGGACGGCGCGGTCCTTCGAGCGGCCGACCGCCCGCCGGCCGCGCCCGCGCACCACCAGGTCGCGCGAGAGGATCTTCATCTCCTCACCGCCCGGGGTGGCGATCGAGAAGACGACCGGATCGTGGCGCGGATCGATCGGGATGGGCGCGCCGCGCAGCGTCCCCTGCACGCTGAAGCTGCCCTTCCTCGGCTTCTTGGGCGCCTTCTGGTGCTTGCGCAGCGGCTTGGGGAAGGTGAGCACGGCGCGCTTCAAGTCGAGCGTGCCCGTGGTCAAGACGCCCTTCTCGACGACGACGGTGCCCGTGCTGAGCGTTTTCTGGAACGCGACCAGGTCGTTCAGCTGCTGCGGGGTCAGCATGTCGGTCACGCCGTGCGCGTTGTTGACGTTGCGTCCGCGACCCGGCTTGAAGCAGTTGTCGCGCGTGTTGTCGCACGCCCGGACGACGTCGAGCAGCGCGTGCGCCGTGCCGTCGTGGAGGTACGGCGCCGTGTTCCACACGTCCACCAGCGTCGGGGTGACGTACTCCATGAGCGGCTGGCGCTTGCCCGGGATCGGGATGCGCGAGTTCTGGTACGTCTGGTTGATGTTGGCGATGGCGTTCGGGTCGGCGCGGTCGAAGAGGTTGCCGGTCCCGACGTCGTGCCGGGTGAACGGGTTGTTGACGTCGGGACCGCCGGGCCGGCTCGTGTCGAAGCCCTGGCGCAGCGGCCGCTTGTCGGTGAAGAACTCCTTCCCCGTCGGGCCGCCGGTGTGGCAGGTCAGGCACTTGGTCGAAGAGTCGTTGAAGACCTGGCGCCCGCGCCCGGAGGCCACCGACGGCTGGTTCGGGTTCTTCACGAAGTCGGTGAGCGAGTAGACGAAGTCGGCGAGGTGGGTGAGCCGGATGCCGACGACGCTGCCGGCGAACGCCCCCTTGCCGCGCAGGTTGCGGTTCGGCGGGCCCTCGTCGTCGTTCACGTCGACGGGATCCATCGAGGTGAAGATGCTGCGCTGCACGAGCGCGCCCATGCAGGTGTTGACGGCGTCCTCGGCCGCGTCGCAGTCGCCCGCGCCCTGGAGGGAGCGCAGCGTGTGCTCGAAGTCCTCGACCTCGTCGCGGTCGCCGTTCCAGTGGACGGTGAGCATGGGGTTGAAGTAGCGATCGCGGTCGGCGCCCTGGACGTTGGGCGGGATCATGTTCGGGTCGGCCTTGCAGAAGTTCCCGTCGCCGCACGCCGCGTCGAAGAAGCACTGCTTCGTCCCGTCGTTGCTGCACGTGCCGGGCGCGAAGCCGGACCGCCCGCGGAGGTCCATCGTGTTGCGCAGCGAGACGCCGAGCTGCGAGAAGTCCCACGTCCGGCCGTCCTGACCGCCGAAGTCCGCGTGGCAGGTCTCGCACGTGACGTAGGACGCGTCGTGCGCCGTGCTGATGATCGTCCCGGGCTTGCTCGTGCTGACGCGGCAGAGCGTGAGGCAGTGGCCCCCACCGCACTCGGAGTCCTTGAGGCAATACTGGCTCGGGTTGCTCGTGCAGGTGCTGGGCTGCGCGATCGGCGCGCCCGGCGCCGGCAGCTTGCACGTCGAGCCGGGGCAGTCGCCGTCGCCGGTGCAGAGATGGGTGACGTCGTTGGCGCACGCGGCGCACTGCGTCCCCTTCACGCGGCAGGCGACGCCGGTAGCGTTCTGGCACTCGAGCTTGGCGTCGTTGAAGAGCGGCGCCGCCTGGTCGAGGCCGACCTGATTCGGGACGCTCGAGTCGCGCGCCGCGGTGGTGAACGAGATCTTGCCGTCCAGCAGCGCCGCCGGCAGGAGGTCGGGGGCGCCGATCGTCGCCACGGGCGGGCCGAGGATGAGCGGCGCGCACTGCGTGCTCTGTACGCAGGGCCCCGGCTCCGGGGCGCAGTCGGCGTCGGTGTGACACGCCTTGCCGCCGGGGTGGTTGCAGAAGCCGGTGCCGCCCGTGCAGTCGTTGCTGGTGCCGCAGGTCGTGGTCGCGGAGTTCGAGCAACGGAAGTTCAGCGGGCGGCCGTTCCCATCGAGCGGCGTCGCCGCCGCGACCGCCACGACGTTGCGCGAGAAGTAGTTCGCGACGTAGGCCGCGTTCCCGCTCGGCGACACCGCGACGCCCAGCGGACCCGTGCCGATGCCGTCGGGCACGGCTTTCATCTGCGACGTCCCCGCGGCGCCGCTCGCCAGGTACGTCTCAGTGTCGAAGTCGACGCCCGTCGAGACGGGCACGAAGGACATGCTGCCCGTGTCGAAGCGCACCGGATCGGCGCCGTCGATGACCGTGATCTGCGCCTGGGGCGGCATGCGGAACGGGATCTCGGAGGTGACGGAGGTGAGCGCTTCGGGTACGCAGCCGGTGGAAGCGCCCTGCGCCCCGCCCGGCCCGAACTTCGAGGGCGCAGCGAACAGCGTCGTCACGTCGTTCGCGCGCTGCCCGCGGACGGTGTTGAAGACGTGGTAGCTGTTGAAGCCGAGGTCCACGACGTACGCCGCCGTCCCGTCCGGCGAGAAGGCGATGTCGCTCACCTGCGTGCCCTCGTCGATGTCGATCTTGCCGACCTTCTTCCCGTCGGTGACGCTCAGCTTGTAGATGCCCGAGCGGATGATGTCGTGGAACGACGCCTTGAATACGTCGCGCGCCGCGCCCTGCTTGGGGAACGGCGCGAAGGTGAAGGGGAACATCGCCGCGTCGGGCAGCTTGCCGAGGGTCGGACTCCGCTTGAAGAGGCCCTTGTCCAGGTTGTTCTGCTGCACGCCGCCGACCCAGACCTGATTCGCCACCTCCGCCGGCGCGCCGGGCGGCGTCAGCGTGATCGCCGAGACGAGGTTGAGCGGCCCCTGCCCCGAGTTCTGCGTCTCGCAGGTCTGGAGATCCGCCGCGATGGCGAACACGGTCGCAACCGACTTGCTGGCGAGGTCGACGACGCTCACGTGCGCGTCGTCGACGGGCTCCTGGGTGAGGAAGTGGGTGACGTACGCGCGCCCGGCGTCCGAGACGGCGATCGCGCGCGCGTTGGGCCAGGTGAGGGCGACGCTCGCCAGGACGTTCAGGTTGAGATCGAGCAGCAGGAGGCGGCTCAGGCCCTGGCAGGAGACCACGATGCCGTCGTTCGTCGGCAGCCCGGCGACGCCGTAAGGGCTGCACCCGGCGTCGAGCCCCTTCGCCGTGCCACCGCTCAGGTCGGCCTGCGCGAGGCGCGACACGCTGTCGTCGTTCTGGTTCGCGGTGAAGACGTAGCCGCCGGCGAGCGCGACCGTCCGCGGATACTTGCCGACCGTCTGCTCGTGCGTCCGCGTGCCGACGTTGCCGGCGTCGAACTCCAGGCGCGCGACCGTGTTCTGGTCCGGGTTCACGACGAAGACGTGGCCGTCCGGCGCCACGGCGATCGGGCTCGAGCGCGTGGGCGCGGCGAGGGCGGGAGCACCCGTCATCGCGAGCAGCAGGGCGACGACGGTCAGGCGACGAGGGCTCACGGGGAGCCTCCTTCTCGGGCGGCGGGACCCGCCAGCCCGTGCATGAGACAGTCGCGGACGGCGGCGGCGCGCTCGGCGAGCGTCGCGGGCGCCAGGGGATCGCGATCCCACAAGAGCTCGAGCAGCGGGATCATCAGGAAGTAGTAGAGGGTGAGCCCGCCGACGTTGACCAGGACGTGCATCGGATCGGCCGGCCGGAAGACGCCCGCCGCCATGTTGCGCGCCACCTCCGCGCCGCCGTTGGCGAACAGCGGGCCGAGGTAGCGCCGCGCGAGATCGGGCAGGTGGGGGCCGCCGTCCATGATCTCGCGGATGAGGACGTTCAGCGCCCGGCGGTTGTGGGCCGCGAAGTAGGTGATCCCCTCGACGGCCTCGGCGAGCCCGACCGGGCCAGGGTCGGTCCGGAAGCGCTCGTGGATCTGCACCATGCCGAGGACCACGCGATCGAGTACCGCGCGGTACACCGCGTCCTTGGTGCTGAAGTAGTAGAAGAGCATCCGCTTGCCGACGCCGGCGCGCGCCGCGATCTCACGGGTGGTCGCGCCGGCGTAACCGCGCTCGGCGAAGACGTGCTCGGCGGCGTCGAGGATCCGAAGGCGGCTGTCCTCCGCGCCGTCGGTCGTCGAAGCGGACTGTCGTGCAACGTTCTCCAGGGTCGTGTACCGCTCGGTACATGCCCTCTAGCGACGTCAGCGTTTCGCTGTCAAGGAAAATGCACGACGCGCCGCGGCGCGCTCAGGCCCAGGGCCAAGCCTGCGGCGAGCAGAACCCGTTGCCGACGAGAACGCGCCTGGAGACGATGGGCGGCGAGCCCGGGCTGTCGTAGTTGACGCCCGAGAAGCCGTCGTCGTCCCCCACGATGAAGGCCGTCGGCAAGCAGAGCGGCGCGTTCTCCTCCAACCCGGAGAGCAACACGCCGCGCACCGAGAACTGCACGCTGTAGCTGCCGTCCTTCGACTGCTTGATGGCGAGCGACTGGATGCCGCGGCTCGATCGCGGTCGCGCGCGGTAGAGGAAGCCGCTCTTGCCGTGCGCCTTGAGCATGCCGGCGTCCAGGCGGAAGGTGTCTTCGCCGATCGCGAGCACGATGGGCTCTTGATCCGGGTAGATGCCGTTCGACCCGGGCGCCAGCTCGAGCGACCAGCGCCGTACGTTGACGACCGCGGCGCCGCTCTTGCGGTCGACGGTGCCGCTCGCACGCCGCACGCGGAGGGTGCCGTGGAAGAGCGGCGTCGCCGTCACCGAGATCGGCGCCGCCGATACGGCCGTCGCCGTGGCGACGAGCAGGACGAGCGCCGCGGCGGCTGACCCACGAAGCATGCGGCGGATTATCCACCCGGGTTCGCCGCCCTTGCAACCCATATCTGTGCGGCGCTACGAGCCACGCCCATGCCTCGCGCCCTGCCGCCCATGCTCCTCGTGTCGGGCGCCGTAGCACTCGCCTACGAGGTCCTCTGGGCGCGCGACTGGGCGCTCCTCTACGGCTCCACCGCCACCGGCACGGCGGTGGTGCTCGCCGCCTACTTCGCGGGCCTCGCCGCGGGCGGCGCGCTGGGCGCGCGGCTCGCCGCGGCGCGGCGCGGTCTCGCACTCTACGCGGCGCTCGAAGGCGGCGTCGCCGCGACGATACTCGTCTACCTGGCGCTCCGCCCGCACCTGCCAGCGGCCGCGGTCGCGCTGGCGGCCGCGGCGCCCGCGACGCGAGGCGCCGCGCGCGTGCTCCTCGCCTTCGCCGTGCTCGCCCTGCCGACGACGCTCCTCGGCGCGACGCTCCCCGCTGCGGTCGCCGCGCTGCCCGCGCCCGACCCGCCCGCCGCGGGGCGCCTCTACGCCTGGAACACGCTCGGCGGCGTGCTCGGCGCGCTCGCCTGCGGCTTCGTCGCGGTGCGCGCGCTCGGCGTCCGCGGCACCTTCCTCGCCGCCGCGGCCCTCGAAGCCGCCGTCGCCGCGGTGGCGTTCGCGCTCGCCCGCGGCACGAACGGCGCGGCGGCGCGGGCGGAGCGCGCGCCGACGGCGGGCGACGCGGCACCGCTCGCCGTCGCGCTCGCGGCGCTCACCGGCGCCGTCGGGCTCGCCGACGAGGTGCTCTGGACGCGCGGGCTCGCCGGCGTCCTCTCCAACAGCGTCTACTCGATCGCCCTCGTGCTGGCAGCCGTGCTGCTCGGGCTGGTCGGCGGCGCCTGGCTGAGCGCGCGCCGGGCCGACGCGCCCGTCCCGCGCGCGCGGGTGGCCGCGGCGTACGCGACGCTCGCGCTCGCGACCCTCGGCTCGTGGGCCGCGCTCCACGCCGTGCCGAGCGCGAGCGGCGCGCTCGTGCGCGCCGTCGGGGTCGCGACACCCGGCGCGGGGCTCGCGATCGAAGCGGCGCTCGCGCTCCTCATCGTGCTGGCGCCGGCGCTGGCACTCGGCGCCCTCTTCCCGCTCCTCCTCGGGCTCGCGGGCGGTGCGGCGGCGCGCGCCACGGGACGCCTGCTCGCCGCCAACACCGCGGGCGGCATCGCGGGCGCGCTCGGCGGCGCCTTCGTGCTCCTGCCCCGGCTCGGGCTCGGCGGCGGGCTCCTCGCCACTGCCGCCCTGCCCGGCGTCGCGGCGCTCGGGCTCGCGCCCCGCGGTCGGCGCGCCGCGCTCGCCGCCGGCACGCTCGCGCTGGTGGCGCTCGCCGCGCTCGCGGCCCCGCCGCTGCGGCTCGGGTGGCAGGGTCGATGGGGCGCCGAGCGGCTCCTCTTCTACCGCGACGGGCCCGCGGCCACCGTGATGGTCACCGCCGACGCGCGCGGCGGGAAGCGGCTCCGCGTCAACGCGCAGTACTCGCTCGGCGGCAGCGACGGCGTCCTCCTCGAGCGGCGCGAAGCGCACCTGCCGCTGCTGCTCCACCCCGCCCCGGCCCGGCTGCTCGCGCTCGGCGTCGGCACCGGCGACACGCTCGGCGCCGCCGTCGCGCACCCCGGGCTCACGGCCGACGGCGTCGAAGTCCTCCCCGAAGCGCTCGCGGCGGCTGCATACTTCGAGCCCGAGAACGGCGGCGTGCTCGCGAACCCGCGCGCGCGCGTGGTGGTCGACGACGCACGGACCTTCCTCCTCACCGCCACCGAGCGCTGGGACGTCATCCTCTCCGACCTCTTCCTCCCCTGGACCGCGGGCACCGCGTACCTGTACTCGCGCGACTTCTACCGGCTCGGCCGGGCGCACCTGCGGCCGGGCGGGCTCTACTGCCAGTGGCTGCCGCTCCACCAGCTCGCGGCGTCGGACCTCGAGGCCGTCGTCGCCACCTTCGTCGCGAGCTTTCCCGAGGTGCAGCTCTGGCTCGCCTACCATCGCGCCGCGACGCCGCTCGCCGCGCTCGTCGGCAGCGAGACGCCGCTCCGGGTGGACGCCCACGCGCTGGCGGCGCGCCTCCACGACCCGGCGCTCGCGCCCACGCTCCAGGCCGTCGGTTTCTACGACCCCGACGACCTCGGCGTCCTCTACGTGACCGACGGGGCTCACCTCCGCGCCGCGACGGCCGGCGTGGCGCCGATCACCGACGACCGCCCCCGCCTCGAGTTCACCGCCCCGGCCGCGTACTTCGCGCCCGACGCACACCGCCGCGGCGCCGCACTCGCCTGGGTGGCGGCGCGCCTCGATCCGCGACCCGCGCCGCTCGACGGCGAGGACGCGCCCGGCTTCCCGCTCCGCGCGACGCTGCTCCGCGCCCAGCTGGCACTGCTGGCCGGGGACGGCCCCGACGAGCTGGCCGCGTACCTGGACGCGTTCGCGCTCGAGCCACGTCTCGCCACCGTGCGCAACACGCTGACCGCCATCGCCGCCGAGCGCGCGGCGGCCGGCGACCTGACGGTGGCGGCGCGCGTCACGGACCTCGTCGCGGGGACGCGATGAGGGCGCGTCTCACCCTCGTCGTCCTGCTCGCCTCGTGCGGCGGCGGCGCCGAGCGCGCGACGCCGCCCAGCACGACCACCACCACGAGTCGTCCCGCACCCGGGCCCGGCGTCCACGACCACACGCCCCACCACGGCGGCGTCGTCGGCATGGCCGGCGACCGCCACCTCGAAGCGCTGGCGGCGGCGGACGGCGCGCTCGAGGTCTGGGTGACCGACTTCTGGCGCCGCCCGCTCTCCGTCGCCGACGCGAGCGGCAGCGTGACCCTCGAGCTGCCCGACGGCGACCTCCGCCTCGCGCTCGCGCCCACCGCCGACCGACTGGTCGCGAGCGGGCCACGGCTCGAGGCGGCGGAGGTGACGGCACGGATCGAGGTGACGGTCGAGGGCACGGCCGTCGACATGGACTTCGTGCTGCCGGTGTCGTCGCAGGCGGTGGGCGCGGCGGGCGTCCCGGTGCACGGCTGCGTGCCGGAGCCGCCCGCGGCGGGCGCGCCGCGCTGCACGCTCGCCTTCGGACAGGTCGTCACGTTTCTCGCCGCCACGCCGGACGGCAGCGCGCTGCTCGTCGCCGCCGTCGACCGCGGCGTGAGCGCGTGGCGCATGCCGGCGGGCACGCTCGTCGCCGGCTTCGAGGCGCCGCCGCCGATCGCGGTGGCCGGCGCCGAGGGCCTCCAGCGCCATCCCGAGGCCGCGACGGCGATCGCCGTCTCGCCCGACGGGGCGGAGGCCGTGGTCGCGCTCGAGAACCGGCTCCTGCGCTACGCGGTCGCGAGCGGCCGCCTCGCGGGCGCGCTCGCCGCACCGCACGGCGTGCAGCGCGCCGTCGCCTGGTCACCCGCGGGCGGCATGCTGCTCGTCACCGCCTTCTACGACGCCGCCGGGCACCTCCTCCGCGCGGAGGACGGCGCGGAGCTCGGCCGCCTCCCCGTCGAGCAGGAGGGCGCCGCGGTCGCCTTCGCAGCCGACGGGCTCCGCGCCGCCGTCGGCAGCGACCGCGGCCCGGTGACGATCTTCGACCTCGATGCCCAGCGCGCGCTCCACGTGCTCGCCGCCGGCCGCGCACCGTCGCAGGCGATGGTCTTCACCCGCGACCTCCTGCTCGCCGCCGGCGACGACGGTACGCTCCGCATCTGGAACGCCACCGACGGCAGCCCGCTGCACGAGATCCACGTCGACGGCCGCGTCCTCCGCCTCGCCGTCTCCCCCGACGCGACGCTCGTCGCCACCGGCGCCGCCGACGGCGCCATCCGCATCTACAAGATCGCCGACGGCACGCTCGAGACCACACGCGCCTGGCACACCACCACGATCACCGGCCTCGTGTGGGCCGGCAAGACCCTCGTGAGCGCCGACGGCACCGGCCGCGTCGCCTTCTGGGATTGACCCCGCGCGCGCTCTAGCCGCGCGCGTCGTCGAGCCGGAACCGGATCGGCACCGTGACGCGGCTCTCGACCGGCGAGCCCGCACGAGCGGCGGGGATGAACCGCCAGCGCTCGCGCACCGTCTTCGCCGCCGCGTCGTCGAGCGGCGGGAAGCCCGAGGAGCGCGCGACGCGGACCTCGGCCGCGTGCCCGTCGGGCGCGACCAGGACGTCGAGCAGCACGACGCCCTCCATGCCGAGCCGGCGCGCGACCAGCGGGTACGGCGGCAGCGGGTTGGTGCCGTACGCGGCGCGCGCGCCGCCACTGCCGTCGCCACCCGAGCCGTCGCTGCCGCCGCTGCCCGCGCCACCGCCGGCGCCGGTCCCACCCTCACCGCCCGTCGCGGCCGACGCGTCCGCGGGCGCGGCGGCCGGCGCCGGACGCGGCGCGCGCGCCACGCGTCGGCGTGGTGCCACGGGCGCCATCTCGGCTCGGGGCGGCGCCGCTTCGGCGGGCGGCGTGGCCGCCGGGGGCGACCCGCCGTCGCCGCCCCCACCGCCGCCGAGGCGAGCGACGAGCGCCACCGGGATGACGCGCACCGGGCGCTCCGCGACGAACGTGCGCGCCAGCGCGGCGAGGACGAGGACGTGAACCGTCGCCGAGGCGGCGAGCGCGAGCCGGAAGCGACGGGCCTCGTCCACCGCGCTCCGCGCTACTTCTTGCGCGGCGGCGTGAGGTCGAGGTCGGGCGGCGGCGCGTCGGGCAGCTTCCACTTGATGTACGGCTTGTCGCGCAGCTCATGATACGCGTTGGCCGCCTCCACCGCCTTGTGGAAGGCCGACTCGAAAGCCGCGAAGTCTTCCTTCGCGATCGCGTCCTGGATCGGCTTCCAGTTCTCCGCCATGAACTGGTTCAGGTTGTCCTCGTACTTGGGGCGCGTGAAGGCACCGAGCTCCATCAAGCCGACGATCTCCTTCGCCTGGAACTTGGCGAGCGGCCAGTGGCCGGCCTTGGCGGCGTAGTAGAGCTTCCAGGTCCGGTTGCCGACGTCCGGCATGATGCGACCGAGGCCGGGCTGGATGGTGGCGACGTCCTCGAGCGACATCTCGCGGTGGCCCGACCACACGGTGACGTCCTTCAGCGTTTTCTCATCGGCCATGCACGGGTTCCTCCGCGGCGGAGCCATAGAGGAAGGCCCCCGCGCGTGCAAGAGCGTCAGTGGTCGCGGAAGTCGGTGACCGGCGACCGCTCGCGGAGGCTGATCGTGTATCGCACCTGCATCTGCGCGTCGTCCGCGCCGAGCGGGCGGTTCCACCACGCGTACTCGAGGAGGAGGCCGTTCGGGTCCTTGAAGTAGATCGACTGCATCCACTCGTGGTCCACGACCGGCGACACCTTGACGCCCTTCCCGAGCAGCTCGGCGCGCTTCGCCTCCAGCTCCACCATCGAGCCGACCTCGAAGGCGAAGTGGTAGAACGCCTCGGGCACGCCGAGGCCGCGGTTGATGCCGGCGTCGTACTCGGCCGGGACGCCCGGCACGCCGCGCGGCTCCATGAAGGCGACGAGCTGGCCGTTGCCGAGGTCGAAGAAGACATGGCGGATCTCGCCGCCCTCCTTCACCTTCATGATGTCGCAGCGGACCGGCGTGAAGCCGAGCACGCCTTCCCAGAAGGCGCGGGTGCGGTCGAGGTCGAGCGTCGAGAGCCCGACGTGCGAGAACCCGCGCGCCATCACCCCTTCTTCGCGGCGGCGGCCGCCGTGGCCTGGGCCTGCTTCATCGCCGCGGTCATCGGAATGCCGGGGACGTTCAGGTGGTCGGCGAAGGCGGCGTCGAAGTTCTTCGCGATCTCGCCCGCCGAGAGCCCGCCCTCCTTGTAGAGCGCGGCGATCGGCTTCGGGGTCTGGAAGAGCGTGTAGGCGTAGCCGCGGCGGCCGAAGACCTGGCCGTTCACGTGCGCCGCCTGGTCGGAGGCCAGATACGCGACGATGGGCCCGTTCAGCTCGGGGTTCATCTCGGGCGGCGCCTTCGACGGGTCCATGCCGGGGATGTTCCCCACCATGCGCGTCATACCGGCGGGCGCGAGGGCGTTGGCGGTGATCGAGTACTTGCCCTCGGCGTTCCCCTTCATGTACTCGACCGCGATCACGAAGGTGAGGCCCATGAGCCCGGCCTTGGCGGCGCCGTAGTTCGCCTGCCCGAAGTTGCCGCGCAGCCCGGCGCTGGAGACGATGTTCACGATGCGGCCGAACTTCTGCTCGCGCATGACGGGCAGCGCGTGGCGGCAGCAGTAGAAGCCGCCGTAGAGGTGGACCTTCAGCACTGCGTCGAAGTCCTCGGGCTCCATGTTCGCGACGCTCTTGTCGCGCAGGATGCCGGCGTTGTTGACGAGCACGTCGCAGCGACCCCACGCATCCAGCGCGGTCTTGACGATCTTCCCGGCGCTCTCGAACTCGGCCACGCTGTCGTAGTTCGGCACGCCCTCGCTGCCGAGCGCCTTGATCTCCTTGCAGACTTCGGCCGCCGGATCGGCCGCGGTGCCGCGCCCGTTCACGTCGCAGCCGACGTCGTTGACGACCACCTTGGCGCCCTCGCGCGCGAGCGCGAGCGCGATGCCGCGACCGATGCCGCGACCCGAGCCGGTGACGACTGCGACCTTGCCTTCGAGCATTTTCGCCATGCGCTGCGTTCCTCCGGGACGCGTGGCGGTAACACGGGCTCTGCGCGACTGTCAATGAAGGCGGAGCGCGAGGATCACGCCGAGGGGCACGCCGACGACGACACCGATGAGGAGGGCGAGCACGAGGAACATGGCGAGCGCGCGCACCACCGAGACGCGGTGCACCTCGGCGAGGCAGACGAGCATCAGGCCCATCACCCAGAGCCGCACGAACCCGAGCAACACTCTGAGCGCGACGCCGGGCGTGCCCGACGACAGCGCCTCCGCGCCGAACGCGAGATACGCCGCCAGGGACGCGGGCAGGGCGAGGAAGACGAGCGGGACGCTCGACCAGGCGAAGGCGGCGCGCACCTCGACGCTCGTCGCGCGTCCGCCGAGCCATGCCCCGACGACCCGGAACGTCCAGCCGTTGACGTAGAGGGCGAAGACCGAGCCGACCGCACCGCCCACGATCTGCACCGCCACGATCGCCGTCGCGAAATCGGCGGGGTTGGCGATCGGGAAAAAGCTCAACGCCAACCGCACCGCCGCCGACGCCATCGCGTCCGAGGCGATATGGCGCGGAACCTGCCAGGCCAGGCCGGCGAGGACGGCGATGAGCAGCACGTGCCGGCGCGGATCCGACGTCACGATCGCCCGCATCGTCGCGCGCGGCATCGTGGAGATGGTGACCCAGGGCGTGAGACCCCGCGCGAGATCCTCGCCCTGCTCCGTTGTCGAGACCGCCACGGCGGCTTCTTATGCGAGACGCCGCGTCCCTACAAATCGGCGGGCTCGGTGGACCAGACGAGGGTGCGATCGGGCGGGGGTGCGTAGAGGCAGAAGTAGCCGGTCTTGATCGAGGTGGTGAGCAGGTGTCCCAGCACCGGATCGCCGGCGCGGATCTTCGCGAGCGCTTCCTTGATGCGCTTGGTGACCGTCAACCGGGCGCGCTCGGCGTCGCTCGCCGCTTCGCGATCGCGACCACCCAGGCCGACGGCCGCCGCGAGCTCCTCCCCGATGCGCTCCATCTCCTCGCGGAGCGCCGTCGCCCGGCCGGCGTCGTTGAAGCGCTCCGCTTCTTCGAGCTCGGAGCGCAGCTCCTCGAGCCGCCCGCGGTAGGCGGCCTTCGCCCGGGCGTCGAGGAGCGGCCCCGCGCTGCCCCCGGGCAACGCCGGCAGCGAGCCGCGCACCAGCTCGAGCACGTGCACCTCCTCGCCCGGGCGGGCGAGAAGCCGGGCGAGGTAGTGGAGGCCGCGCGCGTCCTTCAAGCGGATGAGCCCGTGCAAGCCGCCGACGGTCCAGTAGTCACCCTCCCGCCGGAACACGTAGGCCCCGCCGGTCTCGGGCAGCGCGGCCACGGGCGCCCTCCCGATCTGCTCGCCCAGGCGGCGGCCTGCCCTGATCACCTCTTGCATGCCGAGCGCCTCGGCGGTCGCGACCATCTCATCGACCAGGTGACGGGCCCGCGCGTGATCGCCGGCGCGGCCGCGCGCGACCAGCATCTCGGCATAGAACCGCTGGTTCTCGGCCAGGTAGCCGCGCGCGCCCAGGCGGCGGTTGAAGGCGATCGCGTCCTCGAAGTGGCGCTCCGCCTCCTCCCAACGTTCGAGCTCCCCCGCGAGCTCGCCGAGGAACGTGTCGACCGACCCGTACGAGATGACGGCGTCGGCGACGACCACGTTGCGTCCGGCGTACGGCGCGAGCAGCTCGTAGAGCCGCGCGATGCGCGGCCCGTCGCGGAGCACGCACGCCACCCGCGCCAGCAGCGTGATGGCCGCCAACCAGGTGTAGTCGCGCGGTAGGTCGGCGAAGTCGTGCGCGGCGAGCAGCTCGAAGAGCTGCCGGGCCTCGGCTTCGCGGCCGCTCTCGGCGAAGACGTAGGCGAGTCCGCACCGCCACGCGGGCATGTGCGAGTTCTCGTCGACCCAGGCGCGGGCCTCGTCCCCGACCTCGTCGAGGCACCCCTGGGCGCGCCGGAGCGCGAGCATCTGCACGAGGAACTCCTGCATCGCGTCGGGGTACTGCGCGCGCCGCCCGATGGCGAGCGCTTCGCACGCCCACCGCTCCGCGTCCGCCAGGCGGCCGACCAGGAGCGCGAGCGTCGCGCGGAAGACCGCGACGAGATGGAGGTAGTACGGCTGGCGCACCTCCTCGGCCAGGCGCGCACACGCCTCGACCTCGGACGACACGCGCGCGATCTCGCCCAGCTCGAGCAGGTCGGCGACGCGCCAGGCACGTCCCATGAGCGCCATCTCGCGGTGTCCCGTCTCCTCCGCCAGCCGCACGACCTCGGTCGCCATCGCGAGGCGCCCCTCGAGGTCGTCCGGGCCCCACGTCACCCAGCGGTGCGTGCTCACCACCTCGGCCAGGATCGCGCGGTCGCCCACGCGCTGCGCGATGGCGAGCGCCTCGGCGCTGAGCGCCTCGCGCTCCGCGCGGCGATCGGTGAAGTACATCTCCCGCGCGAGGCGGCTCATGAGCAGCGCGCGGAGCCCGCTCTCGCCGGGATCGACCGCGTCCAGCGCCTCGCGCAGGAGGCCGAGGTGCTGCTCGTCGATCTGCCCCATCTCCGACCACGGACCGCCAAAGCCGAGGACGGCGCGAGCGAGCTGCGCGCGACTCTTGCGCTTGCGGGCGACGGTGGCGGCGCGCAGGAAGACCGCGCGCGCCTTGGCGGCGTCGCCGGCCTTGGTGAGCGCCTCGCCGAGCGCGAGCAGGACCTCGCAGTGCGCCGAGTCGTTGACTGACTGGCAGAGATCCATCGCCTGGAGCGCCCGCTCGAAGTGCCCCGCCGCGTCCTCGTATGCGAGCAGCCGCATGGCGCGATTGCCGGCGTAGAACGCGTAGCCGACGGCGCGGTCGGCGGCGCCGCCCGTCGCCGCCTCGAACGCGTGGTACGCCAGCTCGTCGAGGTGCGGGTCGAAGTCCGTCGCGTAGAGCTGCTCCAGCACGCCGCAGACGCGACGGTGGAGCCGGACGCGCTCGGTGGCCGGGATCTCCTCGTAGAGCGTGTCGCGGACGAGCGCGTGCGCGAAGCGATGGCGCCCGGGCACCTGCGGCTCGCGCGCGAGCAGGCGCGCGCGCGTGGCCTCCTCGAGCAGCTCGAGCAACCGCTCGCGCGGCACCTCGCTCACGCGGCGGAGCTCGAGGAGCCCGAACTCGCGGCCGATCACGGCGGCGAGGCCGAGGACCCGCCGGCACTCCGTCGACAGGCGGTCGAGCCGGCGCGCCACCGCTTCGCGCACACGGTGCGGCATGACGAAGCTCCACGAGCCGACGTCCTCCGCGTGGTCGAGGCGCCCCTCGGCGACCAGGAGCCGCACCAGCTCGCCGACGAAGAACGGGTTGCCCTCCGTTTCCGCGAAGACGGCGTCGACGAGGGCCGACGGCGGCACGATGCCGGTCGTGAGCGCGACGTAGCGCGCGACGTCCGCCCGGCCGAGCCCGAGCAGGTCGAGACGCCGGCACCACTCCTCCCGCGCCAGCTCGCCGAGCGTGCGGAAGAGCGGGTGCTCGCGACCGACCTCGCTGTCGCGGTAGGTGGCGATCACCAGCAGGCGCGCGCCGGTCGCGGTCGAGGCCAGGAACTCGAGCAGGAGGAGCGACGGGCGGTCGGCGGCCTGGAGGTCGTCGAGCACGAGGACGAGCGGCTGGCGGCGCGAGGCGTTGCGCAGGAACGTCGTCAGGCTGTCGAAGAAACAAAAGCGGGCCTGCTCGGGCTCGCGCGCCGGGAGGGGCGGGACGCCCGGCAGCCGCTCCTGGACGGCGGGCACGATGTGCGCGATGTCGGCCGCGCCGGCGCCCAGGTCGGCGGCGAGGGTCGTGACGTCGGCGTCCTCGACGTAGTCGCGGACGATCTGCACCCACGGCCAGTACGCCGGCGCCCCGCCGCCCTCGAGGCAGCGTCCCCAGAGCACGCGCGCGCCGTCCGCCCGTGCCGCCGCCGCCACCTCGTACGCGAGCCGCGTCTTCCCGATGCCCGGCTCGCCGGCGAGGAGGAAGAGGCGCGGCACGCCGCCGATCGCGCTCGCCAGCCCGGCGCGGAGCGTCTCCAGCTCGCGCGCGCGCCCGACCAGCACGGCTTCGTCGCGCAGACGCGCTTCGCGGGACCCGGAGCGCTCGCGCGGCGGCTCGGGGACCATGCGGGCGGGAAAAGCGGGCGGTTCTCCGAGGATCGCGGGGGCGGATGGGTAGCTCATCGGGCGGCGGCCTTCACGCCAAGCGTTAGGGCCTGCGACCAGCAAGGTCAACGATGATCGTCGACCCGACACATACATAGACCATCGCTACCTATGAGTATGCGCGCGTTTCGAGAAGCGCGGGCTTCCTGCTAAGAGCCCGCCATGGCCCTCGTGCTGGGCGAGATCCTCCGCCGCCAGGCGCGCCATCGGGGCGCCAGGACGGCCTACGTGATCGGCGCCCATCGCGTCACGTACGGGCGCTTCGACGCGCTCGCGAACCGACTCGCGCATGCACTCCGAGCACTTGGCGTCCGCCATGGCGACCGCGTGAGCACCCTCGCCCAGAATCGCGTCGAGTATCCGGTCGTCTACTTCGCGCTCGCCAAGCTCGGTGCCGTCCACGTGCCCGTCAACTTCCGCTACCGGGAGGGCGAGATCCGCTACACGATCGCCCAGTCCGAGGCGAGCGTCGTGCTCCACGCAGCGGAGTTCGCCGACGTCCTGCACGGGCTCTGCCGTGACCTCCCCGCCCTCCGTCACCTCGTGCCGCTCGACGGCGAGGGAACCGGCACGTTCGCCGACCTGACGTCGCGGGCCTCGGAGGCGGAGCCGGCGGCGGAGCCGGCGCTCGACGAGCGTGACCCGCACGTCATGCTCTACACGAGCGGCACCACCGGCGAGCCCAAGGGCGCGCTCCTCTCCCACCGCGCCTACTGCCTGCAGGCCGCGCAGACGCAGACCACCACGGGGCTCGGCGAGGACGACGTCGGTCTCTGCATGTTCCCCATGTTCCACATGGGCGGCTGGGCGATGCCGCTCGGCTACTGGGCGAACGGCGGCACCGTCGTGCTCATGGAGCGCGCCGACCCGGGCGAGATCCTGCGTACGATCGCGCGCGAGCGCGTCACGTACCTCTACCTCATTCCCACCCTCTACAACGCCGTGCTCGCGCTGCCGGAGTTCCAGCACGCCGACCTCTCCCCGTTGCGCGCGCTCGGCAGCGGCACATCGGCCATGACGGCGGCGCAGGTGTACGCCATCGTCGAGCGCTTCCGGAACCCGAACCTCTTCGTGATGTACGGCCAGAGCGAAGCCGGCCCGGTGGCGACGCTCCGTCCGCGCGACGTGCTCCGCAAGCCGACGTCGGTCGGCCGGCCGGTGCTCAACGTGGACGTCCGGCTGGTCGACGCCGACGATCGCGACGTCGCCGCCGGCGCCACGGGCGAGATCGTCTGCCGGAGCGAGTTCAACATGCTCGGCTACTGGCGCATGCCGGAGGAGACCGCGCGCACGCTCCGCGGCGGCTGGGTGCACACGGGCGACCTCGCGGCCTTCGACGACGAGGGGTTCCTCCACATCGCGGGACGCGTGAAGGAGATGATCAAGTGCGGCGGGGAGAACATCTTCCCGGTCGAGGTGGAGTTGTGCCTCCTCGAGCACCCGGCGATCGCCGAGGCCGCGGTCTTCGGCGTGCCCGACGCGCACTGGGGCGAGGTCGCCGTCGCGGCGGTCGTCCGGCGCCCCGGCGCGACGCTCAGCGAGCAGGACGTCGTCGAGCACGTGCGCGGGCGGCTCGCCGGCTACAAGAAGCCCCGCCACGTCCACTTCCTGGACGCGCTGCCGCGGACCGCGTCGACCCGGCAGATACAGAAGACGCTTCTCCGGGAGCAATGGACGTACAAGACCGCCTCGTCTTCCTGATCGGCGCGCCGCGCTCCGGCACCACGCTGCTGGCGCGCATGATGGGCGCGCACTCGCAGATCTACCAGCGCGCCGAGCCGCACCTGATCACCCCGATCGCGTACCTCGGCTACTTCGCCGGCGTGCAGAAGGCGCCGTACGACCCGTTCAACGTGCAGATGGCGGCGAAGGGATTCGTCGCCGACCTGCCGCGTGGCGAGGAAGACTACCTCGACGCGCTCCGCGCGTACACCGACATCATGTACGGTCGCATGCTGGCGACGCAGCCCGCCAAGCGCTTCTTCCTCGACAAGACGCCGTCCAACGCGCTCGTGCTCCCCTTCCTCAACCGGCTCTACCCTCGCGCACGCTACGTCGTGCTCACGCGCCACCCGCTCGCCATCTTCACCTCGTGGGTGGAGACGTTCTTCGACGGCGACTACCAGGTGGCGCTGAACTTCAACCCGCTCCTCGCGCGCTACGTGCCGGCCCTCGCCCGCGTGCTGCGCGAGCGGCCGGTGCCCTTCGTCCACGTCAAGTACGAGGAGCTGGTGCGCGACCCCGAGACGCACTTCCGCCGCATCTGCGAGCACCTCGGCGTCCCCTTCGAAGCCGACGCCATCCGATACGGCGAGAAGGAAGCGCCCAAGGGGCTGGGCGACCCGACCGGCGTCGCGCAGCACACCGCGCCCGTGACCACCTCGGTGAGCAAGTGGGCGGCGGAGATCGCGGCCGATCCGGCGAAGCTCGCGCTCGTCTCGACGCTGCTCGACGAGCTGGACCCGGCCGACCTCGAGACGCTCGGCTATCCCCGGGCGCGGATCGTCGAGCAGCTCGAGGCGGCGCGCGGCGCCCCCGTCCCGGTGAAGCGCGCGGCGCCGACGCGCTACGCGTTTGAGCGTAAGCTCCTCGTCGCGCTGCGTCACAACATCCACCACAACCGGCTCGGGCGCGTCCTGAAGCGCATGCGCTTCGCGCTCGACGTCGTGCTGCGGGAGTGAGCGCGACGGCCCGCACGGTCGCCGTCGCGCTGGCGGCGATGGCGACACTCGCCGCGTGCCGGAGCGAACGCCCGGGCGTCGTGCGGCTCGTGGCCCGGCGCTGGCAGAAGCCCGGCGACCCGGCGACCGTCGACGTGCCGAGCGCGCTCGTCGGTGAGCAGCTTCGTCCCGCGCTCTCGGCGCACCCCTGGAACGTCTCCATCCAGAAGCTGCCGCGCGACCGGCCCGTCACGCTGACCGTCGACGTCCCGGTCCCGCCCTGGATGCGCGGCGTGCCGGTGCGGCTCGTGTCGAACCTCGGCAGCTCGGCGACGATCGTCGCGCAGGACCCCGAGGTCGGCGAGACGACCGGCGATCACGTCTCCGTGCGCTACACCTTCAGCGCACCGGCGCCCGGCACGGACGAGACGCTCTTCGTGACCGGCCGCCAGGTGCCCGAGGAGCGCTGGGTGAGCGGGCCGCTCACCATCTGGCCCGGGACGCACCTCCACTTCGGCATCGGCCTCTACGAAACGCTCTGGGCCGACACCCTGCCGGCCGGCCTCTTCACGGTGACGGCGATCGACGGCAGCAAGGAGCACGAGGTCTTCCGCGGCCGGGTGGACGCCGGCGCCAACCCCGACGATCGCCGCTGGCTCGACCAGGACGTCGACCTCGAAGCGTTCGCCGGCCGCTCGATCCGCTTGCGCTTCGACGCCGCCTCCGAGACGCCGGGCCCGCCCTACATCGACCCCGTGTGGGGCGACCCGACCCTCTACGTGCGCGAGCCGCTGCACACCCACCGCAACGTCGTCCTGATCTCGATCGACACGCTGCGCGGCGACCACCTCGGCTGCTACGGCTACCCGCGCCCGACGTCGCCACAGGTGGACAGCCAGCTCGCCGCCCGCGGGACGCTCTTCGAGCGCGCTTACGTCACGTACCCCGGCACCGACGGCAGCCACATGTCGCTGCTCACCGGCCTCTACCCGTGCGTCCATGGGTTGCGCGCGAGCCCCGCGAGCCTCCACCGCTCGCGCACCGAAGCCGTGACCCTCGCCGAGTACCTGCGCGCCGCGGGCTGGGAGACGGCGGCCTTCACGGAGGACGCGTACGTCACCGCCGCCACCGGCTTCGCGCGCGGCTTCGCCGTCTTCTCGGAGTTCAAGAGCGCCTTCGAAGACGGCGGCCCGCCCGGGCACGCCTTCCAGACGTTCACGCGCGGGCGGAGCTGGCTCGCCCGCAACGAGAAGCGGCTGCCGTTCTTTCTCTTCCTCCACACCTACCAGGTGCACCAGCCCTACACGCCGCCGGAGGGATACGCCGAGAAGGTCGCGCCCGAGCACGGCACCGACCGGGCGTCGGTGGACGCGGCGCTCTACGACGGCGAGATCCGCTACACCGACGAGCTGGTCGGCCAGTTCCTCGCCGGGCTCGAAGCGGCCGGCATCGGCAACGACACCCTCGTCGTCTTCACCGGCGACCACGGCGACCAGTTCGGAGAGCACAACGACCTCTTCGGCCACGGGAACTCGCTCTTCGACGACCTCCTGCACGTGCCCCTCGTCATGCGCGCGCCGGATCTCGTGCCGGCGGGAAAGCGGGTCGCGGACGTCGCGGGGTTGATCGACGTCGTGCCGACGGTGCTCGACCTCCTCGGCCTCCCGCCACCCATCCACACGCAGGGCGTGAGTCTCGTCCCCACGCTCCACGACCGGCCGCTCGCGCCGCGCACGCTGTGGGCGCAGCTCGACACCCTCGGCTTGATCGCGGCGCGCACGCCGACCGTGAAGTGGATCACGGGCCGACGCTCGGCCACGGCGTACGACCTGGCGCTCGATCCGCACGAGCGGCAGGACATCTCCAAGCAGTTCCCCGAAGACACCTGGAAGAAGCTCCGCGACGAGTACGACGAGGTGTGCAACCTGCTCGGCCCACCGCCCGCACCGACCCCCGAGGACGCCATCGACCCCGAGGTGCAGAAGAAGCTGAAGGCCCTCGGCTACGCCGAGTGACCCTACGCCAGCGTGCTGACCAGGCCGCCGCGGGCGAGCGCGGCGAGCGCGCCGTAGCGCGTCTGCTGGCGGTACGACGCGAGCGTCTCCGGCGTCGGCACGCCGAGGCCGCCGGGCGCGCCGAGCGCCCGCGCGGCGACCGTCCGCACGGTGTGCGCGAGCCCGTCCGCCGCCCCGAGCGCGGCGCGGACCCGGTCCGGGGCGTCGGCCAGCGCGGCGCGGACCCGGGTGGCGTCCACCCTCACGCGACCGTCGTTCCCCACCTCGACCCCGGCGGCGCCGAGCGCGCCGCGCCGGTCCTCGACCGCGTCCGCCAGCGCGGCCGCCTCGCGCGGGTAGCGCCCGCGACGGGCGTCGAGCGTGGTGCGCGCGTCGTTCACGGCGTCGGCCAGCGCGCCGGCCGCAGCCGCGATCCGGTCCGCGTCGGGGCCGACCGTGAGGACGACCGGCGCCGCGCTTGCGCCGTGGAGCGTCAAGTGCACGTCGGGCGCGACCGCGACGTCGTTCGTCTGCGAGGTGAAGGCCGTACCGTTCACCGTGTAGGCCGCGTCCGCCGCCGCGCGTGTCGTGGTGCCGATGCCGGTCGCGTGCACGGCGACGCCCGTGACGTCGGCCACGGTGAAGGCACCGCCCGTACCCGTGGCGCGCGCGCTCAGCACCAGCCGACTCGTGCCGTTCGTCGTGTCGCGCTCGACCGAGGCGGCCACGCCCGCCGTGGAGGCGTTGACCGCGCTCGCCAGGTTGCCGAGCACGGTTCCGTTCGAGTCGCCGGCCTTCACGGTGAAGCTGACCGTCGTGCCGGCGCCGTCGTTGCCCTTGACGTTCACCGAGTAGGTCCCGGGTGCGAGGCCGCTCGCTTGCTCGCTCGACAGCGTGCTGCCGACGTTCGTCTGCGCGACGGCGACCTGCCCGACGGTGACCGTGTACGACGCCGTCGGCGCCGAGCCGTCGGCGGCGGTGGACGGGTCCGCGGTGCCGGTCACCGCGGCCGCGTCCGTCGACTTCACGGCGCGCGCGCGCAGCGCGCTGCCGTCGTCGCGCAGGTCGAGCGCGGCGGCCGCGGCGGCGAGCCGTCCGAGCGCGCCGCTCACCTCGCTGCGGGCGGCGCGGTCGTCGGCCGTCTGCCCCGCCGCGAGCCGCTCGCGGCTCTGCACCTTGGCCTGCAACCGGCCGTCGAGCAGACCGGACAGGACGTCCGTGCCGAGAAGGCCTATCCCAGAGATCGCCATGCGCCTCGCCGATGTTCTGCAACCCGGATGCCGGCGCGGCGCGGCCCCGACGCGGCTCGGAAACGCCCCGCCGAACGTGCCCGGATGGCGAGCGCCATGCCCGGCGCCGCGGCGGGCGCGGCGCCACGGACGTGACGCGCGCGGCGCTTCAGGCCTGGTTGGTCAGGATCGACACGCAGGAGACGGCGCCGGGGCCGCCCAGGTTGTGGGCGAGGCCGACGCGCGCGTCCTTCACCTGGCGGGCGCCCGCCTGACCGCGGAGCTGCGTCACCAACTCGTAGATCATGCGCACGCCGGTCGCACCGATGGGATGCCCGTAGGACTTGAGCCCGCCCGACGGATTCACGGGCTTCTCGCCGCCGAGCGTCGCCCTCCCCTCCTCGACGAAGCGACCGCCCTCGCCGCGCGCACAGAAGCCGAGGTCCTCGTAGTTCAGGATCTCGGTGATCGTGAAGCAGTCGTGCACCTCGGCGAAGTCGACCTCCGCGGGCGTCACCTTGGCTTGCGCGTACGCTTGCTCGGCGGCGCGCACCGTGGCGTCGAAGCCGACGAAGCCGGCGCTCGGCTTGTAGTACGGCTGGCCGGAGACGGCGGCGAGCCCGATGCCGAGCGGCCAGACGGGCGTCGCGCGGAAGTCGCGCGCGAGGTCGGCGCGGCAGACGACGACGGCGGCGGCGCCGTCGGTGGTGGGGCAGCAGTCGAAGAGGCCGAGCGGGCTGTAGATCATCGGCGCGCGCAGCACGGTCTCCTCGCTCACCTCCATCTTGAGATGGGCCTTCGGGCTGGCGAGGCCGTGGCGGTGGTTCTTGACGGCCACCGCGGCGAGGGTCTTCTTCGAAGCGCCGTAGCGCGCGAAGTAGCGGTTGGCGGAGAGGGCGAAGACGTGCGGCGCGCGCTCGCCGAAGTCGATCACGGGGTGGCTCTTGTTGGGCCGCGCGATGCCGCCGTCGCGCATCTTCTCGAAGCCGACCGCGAGCACGACGTCGTACTGCCCCGACGCGACGGCGAGGCAGGCGTTTCGGAAGGCGTCCATACCGGAGGCGCAGTAGTTCTGGACGCGCGTCATCGGGCGGCCGAAGAGCTTGAGCGCGTCGGCGAGCGCGTCGCCGCCGAAGGTGGACATGACGGAGCCGACCCACGCCGCTTCGATTCGGTCGCGTTCGCAGCCGGCGTCGGCCAGCGCCTCGTCGACGGCGTCGCAGAGAAGGTCCTCGACGCTCTTCTCGTACAGCTCGCCGAACTGCGTGCAGCCGACGCCGACGACCGCGACCTTCTTCCGGAGCTCGAGCGCCATGCGGCTCTTATAGGAGGCGGCTCCGACCCCCCGCAACGGGCGTTGGATCGCCCCTTGCCACGTGCTTTGATCCGCCCCGGAGGTCCACAATGGCGGAGACGAGCCCGATCCCGACCCCGACGGCCCAGTTCTCGATGCCGCTCGAGGAGGCGATGCGCACCCAGCGTGCGATCCGCCGCTTGAAGCCCGACCCCGTCGACGACGCGCTCGTGCTCCGGCTGATCGAGCTGGCCTTGAAGGCGCCCAGCGGCTCGAACCAGCAGAACTGGGAGTTCCTCGTCGTCAAGGACCCGGCGGTGAAGGAGCGCCTCGCGGCGCTCAACCGCGGCGCGTGGAGCCTCTACAGCCGGATCGGGCGGCGCATGGTCGGGGACGACCCCAAGCAGCAGCGCCTGCTCGACGCCGGCCAGCACCTCGCGGATCACATGGGCGAGGCGCCAGTGATCGTCGTCCCGTGCCTCCGCGGCATGCGGACGTGGATCCCGCCCATCGCGGTCAGCAGCTACTACGGCTCGATCTACCCCTCGGTGCAGAACCTGCTGCTCGCGGCGCGCGCCGCGGGGCTCGGCGCGGTGCTCACCACCTTGCCGCTGTGGAGCACCTTCCTGGCCCGCCGTGCGCTCGGTCTGCCGTGGAACGTGACGCCCATCTGCGTCATCCCGCTCGGCTGGCCACGCGGGCGCTACGGCCCGACGACGCGACGCCCCGTCGGCGAGGTGGTGCACGTCGATCGCTTCGGCAACCAGCCGTTCCGCGGGGCGTGACGATGGCCCGCCTCGACCCGCTGCCGCTCCACCAGCTCTCGCGCTCGACGCGCTTCTGGCTCTGGCTCCAGCGCCGGATGTTCGGCCGCGTGCTGCGGCCCTACCCGATCATCGGCCGCTCGCCCCGGCTGGTCACGGCCGTCACCTGGATGAACGTCCTCTTCGGCACCGGCGAGTGGACGATCGGCCCCCAGCTCCGGACGTTGATCCATCTCCGCGTCGCGGCGATCGTCGGCTGCGTCTTTTGACAGGACATCAATACTGCCGTGGGCAGGAAGGGCGGGATCGCGGACGACAAGCTCGGGGCGGTGGCGGACTACGCCACGCACCCCGCCTTCACCGAGCGCGAGCGGGCGGCGCTCGCGCTCGCCGAGATGGTGACCATCTCGCCGAACGACGTCAGCGACGAGATGTTCGCCGAGACGCGCCGGCACCTGAGCGACCGCGAGATCGTCGAGGTCGTGGCGCAGGCGGCGTTCGAGAACTTCCGCGCGCGGCTGAACCGCACGCTCCGGATCGAGGACGACGGCTTCGCGGCGAAATCGGTGCGGGAGCTCCCGAAGGTGCTGTGAGGCTCAGGCCTCACCCGCGGAGCGTCCGGAAGAAGGCGCGCACGTCGCCGACCAGCGCCGCCGGCTCCTCCATCGCCGCGAAGTGCCCGCCCGCCGGGAAACGCGTCCAGCGCTGCACGTTGTAGAGCTTCTCCACCCACGCGCGCGGCGGCTTCAGGATCTCGCCCGGGAAGATGGCGCACGCGGTCGGCACGTCGACGCGGAAGCTGGTGGGCGGGAACTTGTCGGCGTGCACCATCTCGTAATAGAGCCGGCACGAGGAATTGATGGTCTCGCTCACCCAGTAGAGCATCACGTTGGTGAGGAGCTGGTCCTTCGTGAAGCGCTTCTCGACCTCACCCCCGCAGTCGCTCCAGGTGCGGAACTTCTCCACGATCCAGGCGGCGAGACCCGCGGGCGAGTCGTTGAGGCCGTAGCCGAGCGTCTGCGGCTTGGTGCCCTGGATGCGCTGGTAGCCGGTCTCCTCCTTGAGGAACTGCTGCGCGCCCATCAGGTCGACGACCTCCTCCTGCGCGAGGCCGGCGACGGGGTTCTGCGGGTCGGGCGGGAAGGCGATCACCATGTTCAGGTGGATGCCGGCCACGACGTCGGCGTGGCGCGCGCCGAGGTACGTGCTCACCATCGCGCCCCAGTCGCCGCCCTGCGCCCCGAAGCGGCGGTAGCCGAGGCCGGCCATCAGCTCGGCCCAGAGCGCCGCGATGCGCTCCGCGTCCATGCCCGGCTTCGACGGCCGATCCGAGAAGCCGTAGCCGGGCATCGAGGGCATCACGACGTCGAAGGCGTCGGCCGCGTCGCCGCCGTGGGCCGCCGGGTCGGTGAGCGGGCCGATGATCTTCACGAACTCGGCCACCGAGCCCGGCCAGCCGTGCGTGACAATCAGGGGGAAGGGCTTCGGTCCCTTGCCGCGCACGTGGATGAAGTGGATGCCGAGGTCGCCGACGCGCGCGCGGAACTGCGGGAAACGATTGAGCGCCGTCTCGGCCGCCCGCCAGTCGTATCGCTCGCGCCAGTACGTCACCAGCTCGCGGAGGTAGGCGAGGTTCGTGCCGTAGGTCCAGCTCGAGTCGGCGATCTCGTCGGGGAAGCGGGTGCGCTCGAGGCGCTCGCGCAGGTCGCGGAGGACGGCGTCGGAGACGGCGATGGTGAACGGCTCGACGTGCATGGCGCGCGTTCTACGACGCCGCGCCGCCGCTCGACAACCCGCCCCGGCGCCGCGCCGGCATGAGTGCCTCGATCAGCACGCGGAGGTGCGCCGCGCGGGCGCGCCGCCGCGCGGGGCCGAAGCGGCGCCGGCCCCACAGGCGCAGCACGAGCGGGTCATCGAAGAAGTAGAAGAGGAATGCACCGGTGAGCGAGACGGCGACGTCGGCCGGGTCGTGCCCGGGACGGACCAGGCGGCCGCTCGCGCGCACGAGCGTCGCCATGCGGTCGAAGAACGGCCCGGCGACGGCGTCGACGCGGGGGCCGCCGGCGGCCACCTCCCAGAGCATGATGCGGACGAAGCGCGGGTGCGCGGCGAAGATCTCGTGCGAGGCCGCCGCGAGGTCCGCGAGCGCCGGCGCCGCTCCGCCGCGCGCGCCCGCGAGGATCGCCTCCTCCAAGCGCGCCGTCATGGCGCCGAAGACACGCTCGAGGACGGTACGATAGAGCGCCGCCTTCCCGACGAAATGGTAGTGCAGCATCGCGTGCGTGAGCCGGGCGCGCCGCGCGATCGCCACCATCCGCGCGCCGTCGTAGCCGCGGGCGGCGAACTCCTGCTCCGCCGCGGCGAGTATCCGCGCGCGCGTCTCCTCGCTCGAGCGTCCGGCGGGTCGGCCCACCGCGCTCAGCGGGCGCCGAACTGCACGCCCAGCAAGCGTTCGGCGAGCCGGGCGGCTTCCGACGTCCGCGGGTCCGCGAGCGGGAAGAGCCAGCCGCCCATGCCGAGGATGCCCGTCAAGCAGAGCGCGGCGCCGACCGCGACCGGAGCCCAGAAGCCGGCGCCCGTCCGGAGCCCGCGGGGCACGCGGACGCCGAGGATGCCGAGCGCGGCCTGGGCGCCGTTCACGCCGTGATAGACCGCCGCCACGCTGAACGTCGCGTAGTACGGGTAGAAGAGCCAGGGAACGAGCCAGAGCGAGAACGAGAGCCCCTCGAACTCCGGGTACACGCCGCCGAAGAACGACGCCCCGCGCACCGCCGCGATGTGGCCGAAGATCACGGCGAGGAGGAAGATCCCGCTCCACCGGTGCAGGCGGTCGCGCCAGGTGCGCGGCGCCGGGCCGCGACGCAGCCGGCGCACGCCGGCGACGACGTGGACGAGCAGCGGTACCATCACCAGCCCGATCTCGAGCAGCGGGAACTGGTAGAGCGGCCGGAGCGCACGCTGGTAGCCGTTGTACGCCGCCGGGCCGCGCGCGGCGAGCATGGTGTTCACCAGGTGCAGGCTCACGAAGAGCAGGAAGACGAGTCCGGAGACGGCCTGCACGCAAGCCAGGCGGCGGTCGGGCTCGGGGGTGGGGCGGGGCGCGGTCATGGCGGCGGCGGGGGTGGCCATGGGGTCCTCCTTAATCAACAGAATTGTTAATAACGTGAACCCGCGCCCTGTTGCAAGCCGGGGGCTCAAGGCCGGCCGCCGGCCGGTCGATACCCCTTGCATGACGGCGACCGACAAGCGGATCGCGGCGGCCATCCTCGTCGCCCTGGCGACCCTGGCGCTCGACAGCGGCCGCGCCGTACCGCTCGCCCTGCCCCTCCTCGTCCTGCACGCGCTCGCGGTGGTGGCGCTGGTCGACGGCCTCGCGTGCGGGGTCGCGCCCCGGCGCGCCGCGCTCGCCCGCACGCTCGCCACCGTCGCCTACGACGGCCTCGCCCTGGCGACCTGCCGCCGCGCGCTCGCCTAAGCGATCGGCACCTCGCCGACGGCCCCCGCCGCGGCCTCTCGCGGCCGCGTGAGCGCGACGAGCGCGAGGATCGCGACCAGCAGCAAGCCGACGACGCCGGCGAGCACGCGGAAGACGTCGGCGAGCGACGACGTCGCCTGCACCGTGCGCACCAGCCAGACGCCCGCGGAGCCGACACCGAAGGTGAGCACGAACTTGCCGCCGATCGCGCCGAGCACGACCGTGCCGAGCACGCGCTCCAGCGGAATGCCGGTCTCGCGCGCGAGCGCCACGGCGAGCGTCGGGTAGACCAGCTCCGCGTAGTGCGTCGCCGTGTGCGCGACGCCGGTCAGCGCGAGCACGTGGCGCTCGGTGCGCGTGAACCGCGTCACCCAGCCCAGAATCGCTCGAGCGCGCCCGCGGCCTCGGCCGGACGCTCCAGCGGCCACCAGTGCCCGCAGCCCTGCTGCGCCAAGTCGTGCCACACGTACTCGACGTCCACCGGGCCTTCGCCGCACGCCCAGGTGCGGATCAGGTCGGATCGGAGCGCCACGACCCGCTGCACCAGGAGCGAGCCCCAGTCGTGGCCGACCAGATCCACCGGCGACCCGAGCCGGGCGATCTCGCCGATCAGCCAGTCGACGTAGGCTTCCTTGGTGGCCGCGAATTCGGCGGGAAGCGGGACGCCGAAGCCGGGAAGCGACACCGCGACCACGTCGGAGCGCCGGAGGTGGGCACGGAGCGACTCCCACAACCGGTGCGTGTCCGGAACGCCGTGAACGAGCACCGCGGGCATACGAGCGGCTACGAGCCTCGAACGGTCGTGCCCCGGTCCTTCTCCGCCTTCGTCACGCTCGCCGCGGTCTGGCCGAACAGCACCTTGCGTGCTTCGTCGTCGAGCGGCCCGCTCCGGCGGAGCTCCTCTCCGACCGCCCGCCCCTTCTTGACCGCCGGCCGGCTCGCCACCGCGTCCCACCAGCGTGCGACTTGGGGAAAGTCGGTCAGGACCTTCCTGCCCTGGAACTCGGGGAAGATCCACGGCCAGGTCGCCATGTCGGCGATCGAGTACTCGCCCGCGAGGTAGGAGCGGTCGGTGAGGCGCCGCTCGAGGACGCCGAGGAGGCGATTCATCTCGTTGGTGAAGCGCTCGATGGGATACGCGATCTTCTCGGCCGCGTAGTTCGCGAAGTGGTTGAGCTGCCCGGCGATGGGGCCGAGGTTCGCGACCTGCCAGGCGAGCCACTGGAGGACCTCGTACTTGCCGCGCACGTCGCCCGGCATGAACCGGCCCGTCTTCTCGGCGAGATACTGGAGGATGGCGGCGCTCTCGAAGACGGCGACCGGCTTGCCGCCGCCGGGCGGATCGTGGTCGACGATCGCCGGCATGCGGTTGTTGGGCGACAGCTCGAGGAACGCCGGCGAGAACTGCTCGCCGCGGCCGATGTTCACCGGCTTCACCGCGTACGGCAGCCCGCACTCCTCGAGCATGATGCTGATCTTCCAGCCGTTGGGCGTGGGCCAGTAGTGGAGGTCGATCATCGGGTCGATCATGGGGCGGAGGTATCGCGCGCGCGGATCTCTCGCAAGCCGCATCTAGGCTCGACCGCGGAAGAAGACCACCACGTTGCGCAACCAGAAACGCGCCACGCGGCCCCAGCGGCCGAGCCAGGACGGTGCCGCCGCGTCGCGCGGCTCCACCAGGTCGCCCACCGCGAGCGTTCCGGGGACGATCACCTCCGCGTAAACGCCCATGTCGTGGTGCCCGTACGTCTTCTGGAGGCCCTTCACCACGTTCAGGTCGCGCTCCGCGGTCTCCGGGTTGACGCCGGTCGCGGCGCAGCGCGGGATGCGCGAGCCCACCCGGAACGTGACGCCGCCGGCATTGACCTGACGGCCGACCCACGCGAACTCCTCCCACGCGGCGCCGCCGTCCAGGTAGACGTTGCCGCGGAAGCGCAGCGGGTGGACCGGCGTGCCGAGCCGGGCCTCCAGCTCGCGGACGCTGGCGAGGTTGATCAGCGAGACGCAGTTGGCCGGCAGGTCGCTGAAGGAGAGCGGCCCCGCCTCGACCAGCCGCACCGGCCCCTCGCGCCGCGCGCCGAGGAAGATTGCGAAGCGGCGGTCCTGCGGCAGACCGTTCCCGGCCGCGAGTGCGACGCTCTCGAGGGGCTCGGCGTCGAGCCCCTTCACCGGGTAGCGATGGATGGCGGCGACGCGCACCGCTCAGGACGCCGCCGCCTGCACTCCGTCCGTCCGGCTCGCGCGCCGCGCGCGCTTCAGCTCGTCGAGCTGGGCGCGGGCCGCGGCTTGCGCTTCGGCGTCGCGGATGGAGCCGAGCCGGCGCTCGAGGTCCTGGTCGCCCAGATCCTTGGCGAGCTGCACCTCGGCCAGGAGCTTGTTGATGTGGTCGCGCACCGAGTCGAGCGCGCGGATGTCGGCGTCGGCGGAGACGCCGGAGAGCGTCTCGTGCAGGCGGAGCCGCGCCTTGGCGTTGGCGAGCCGGGCGAGCATGCGGACCTTCTCCTCGCGGAGCCGGGCGATCTCGTTGTGGAAGGCGCCGAGGTTCTTCTTCGCGGTCTCGGCTTCCGTCTCGAGCTCCGCCTGCTCCGCGGTCAGACGCTCGAGGTCTGCGTTGAGCGTGTCGCGACGCTCGATCAACGTGAGCGCGACGCCGTCGTCGTCGGCGTCGACCGCCAGCTCGAGCTGGCGCCTGATGCGCGCCAGCTCGCCGCTCTTCGCCTCCAGCTCGCGGCCGAGCTTCGTGCGCATGTAGAGGACGCCCGCCGCGGCGGCGCGGAGCCGCGCGTACTGCTCCAGGCGGCCCTGGATGGCGGCTTCGTAGACGGCGCCGGGGTTGCGGTGCTCGCGCCGGTGCAGCCACTGGGCGAACGTGCCGCGGATCAGGTTGCGTAGCCGTGCGAAGAACATGGAAGCTCCTCCTTCAGTTCTTGCTCGCGTCCTCGGCGCTGATGCCGAGCTCACGCATCTTCTGCTGGAAGTTCTGCCGGTACATGCCGACGTCCTCGGCCGCTTTGCTGATGTTGCCGCCGTGGCGGCGGAGCGCCTGGACTAGGAAGTCGCGCTCGAAGGCCTCGACGACGCGCTCCTTCGCTTCGCGGAAGGAGCCGGCCGCCGCGCCGGCCGCGTTGGGCGACGCCGCCGGCAGCGACCCCGCAAGCGCGCCGTCGGCGACGCCTGCGCGCCCGCCGAAGAGGTCGTCGGCCGTGATCTCCGGGCCGGGGGTGAGCAGCAGCGCTTGCTCCACCGCCGAGCGCAGCTCGCGCACGTTGCCCTTCCACTCGTGGCCGACGGCGGCGCGCAGCGCTTCGCCCGTCAGCGGCTTCACCTCGCGGCCGAAGCGCGTGGCGGCGTCCTTCAGGAAGTGGTCGACGAGCAGCGGGATGTCCTCGCGACGCTCGGCGAGCGACGGGATCACCAGCTCGACGACGCGCAGCCGGTAGTAGAGGTCCTCGCGGAACTTTCCCGCCCGCACCCCCGCTTCCAGGTCCTGGTTGGTGGCGGCGATGATCCGCACGTCGACCTTGATCGGGACGTTGCCGCCCACCCGCTCGAACTCCTTCTCCTGGATGGCGCGGAGCAGCTTCGCCTGCGTCTCGAGCGGCATGTCGCCGCACTCGTCGAGGAAGAGCGTGCCGCCGTCGGCGGCCTCGAACTTGCCCTCGCGGCGCGCCAGCGCGCCGGTGAACGCCCCGCGCTCGTGGCCGAAGAGCTCGCTCTCGACCAGCTCGCGCGAGAGCGCCGCGCAGTTCATCTTGACGAGCGGCTTGGTCCGGCGCGGGCTCCGGTAGTGGAGCGCGTTGGCGACCAGCTCCTTCCCCGTGCCGCTCTCGCCGCGCACCAGCACCGTGACGTCGGTGCCGGCCACCTTGTCGATCATCTCGAACAAGCGCTGCATCGCGGGGCTCGTGCCGACGATGCTCTCGAAGCCGTAGTTGCCGCTCACCTGCTCGAGGAGACGACGGTGGTCGCGGCGGAGGCACACCGTCTCGACGTTACGCCGCACCACGACGCGCAGCTCGTCGTTGTCGAACGGCTTCGGCAGGTAGTCGGCGGCGCCGAGCTTCATCGCCTGCACGGCGAGCTTCTCGTTGCCGTGGGCGGTGATCATCACCACCGCAACGTCGGGGTCGAGCGCCCGGGCGCGCTCCAGCACCTGCAAGCCGCTCACGCCGTCCATGCTGAGGTCGGTGACGACGAGGTGGAAGCTCCCGGTCTCGAGGTGACGGATCGCCTCCTCGCCGCTGCGCGCGGTCTCGACCTCGTAGCCCTCCTTGGAGAGGAGGCCCTTCAAGGCGAGCACCATCGCCTTCTCGTCGTCGACGATGAGGACGCGTCCGTGCATGGGTCCTAGGCCTTCGCGACGAGCTTCCAGACGTCGCTCGCGAGCGTGGTGGCCGTCCAGGCGAGGCCGCCGAGCGCCACCTGCGCCTTGCCCCACGCGTCCGGCGGCTCGTGGAAGGCGGGCGTGTTGCCTTCGAAGATGGCGTGCCCCGCCCAGTTGGCGGGAAAAGCGCCCAGGAGGAGCGCCGCGCCGAACAGCGGGTGCGCGCCCAGCATGAGCACGCCCGCGCCGGCGCCCAGGTGGGTCGCGTGATGGATGAAGCGGTTCACCGGGTCTTGGTGGGCGGCATCGTAGGCGGTGAAGAACTCGGGCCACGAGGTGAGCGGGATGCTCGTCTTCGGCTCGTCCATGGGATCTCCTTCAGCGCGGCAGCGGCAGCGAGATGACGATCTCCGTCCCGCGGCCGGTCTCGCCGGTCTCGCTCACCACGTCGATCGAGCCGTCGTGGCCCTCGACGATCTTCTTGCAGATCGCCATGCCGAGGCCGGTGCCCTTCTCCTTGGTGGTGAAGAACGGGTTGAAGATGCGGTCGATCTTGTCGGCCGGGATACCGCAGCCGTTGTCGCGCACGCGGACGGTGGCGTTGCCGGCGCCGTTCTCGACGAACAGGTCGATCCGGCGGCCCTCGGGCACGGTCGCGAGCGCGTCGATCGCGTTGTCGAGCACGTTGGCGAACACCGCGCGCAGCTTCTCCTTGTCGGCGACGACGGTCGGCCCGCCGATGTAGTTCCGCGACACCGCCACCTTGGCGGCGTCGAGCTTGCTCCGCATCTCGGTGAGCGCGGCGTCGACGACGGTCGCGATGCCGACGGGCGCGAAGCTGTAGTCCTCTTCCTTGGCGTACTTCAGGAGGTGCGAGATGCTGCGCTCGACGCGGTTCATCTCCTCGAGCGCGACCTTGGCGTACTCGACGTTCTCGAGCGAGGTCGGGTCCTCGCCCATCTGCTGGACGAGGCTCTTCGCCGCCGCGATCGGGTTGCGGAGCTCGTGGGCGAGGGTGGACGACAGCTCGTCGATGCTCGCCTGCTTCTCGGCGGTCATGTCGACCTTCTCGCGGCGCACCTCGCGCTCGACGGCCGGGTCGAAGTAGCGCTCCTTGATCATGCGCGAGCCGAAGACCGCCATGTAGTGCGAGAAGATGCCGACGCCCCAGCCGAGCGCGGGCCAGATGAACCACGGGTACCAGGTGGTGAAGAGGTTGATGAGCGCGAGGAAGCCGATCACGCCGAGGTACGACATGAGATGTGCGTAGAACCCGGCCTCGGCGGCCGCCCGCCGGCGGGCGCGGCGCATCACGTCGTCGTCGGGCGGCGCGTCCTTCGGGGGCGGCGGCCCCTGCTCGGGCTGCGCCCAGCTCCACATCTGCGCGGGATCCCAGCCCCACTGCCTGGCGTGCTTCTCGGCGCGCCGCTGCCAGCGCTGCGCTTCCCGCTCCGCGCGCTTGCGCCACCTGTCGGCGTGCTTCTCCCAGTGGTGCTGGCGATGGTGGGCCTGCTGGCGGAACTTCTCCGCCCACTCCTTGGTCCACACCTCGTGCCAGCTGACGCCGCAGGGCTGGCCGTCCTTGCCGGCGTCGCGGCGGGTCTGGCGCAAGGAGTCGCGGAAGCGGTCCTTGTAGTGCCAGAAGCAGTACATCGCGATCAGGAAGCCGATGAGCGCCATGGTCGTGGAGTCACACCTCCCTCCTAGGCAACGGACGTGCCAATTGTAGGACAACGCCATCCCCGCGGAAAACCGAGGCCGGCCTACCTAGGTGCATGCAGCAGGTGGCGCCCCGCCGCAGTCGGCGGGCTGCGGACGCCTAGAGCAGCGAGAGCTGGGAGCCGGGGGCCGGGGGGCGGCGGAAGGACTCGGCGTCGAGCGGGGGGAGCGGCCGTTCGAGGCCGTGTTTGCGGGCGGCCGCCGCGAACAGGGACCCGATCTGCTTCGCGTATTCGCCCTGCCCGCGCTGGCGGCGACCAAACGTCGAGTCGCTGATGCGCCCGTCGCGGGTCTCGCGGATGCGGCCGAGGACCCGCTCGCGCCGCTCGGGGTAGTGCTCGGCGAGCCAGCCGTCGAAGAGCGCGTCGACCGGCGCGGGCAGCCGGAGCAGGACCCAGCTCGCGCTCCGCGCCCCGGCGGCCTTCGCGGCCTCGAGGATGCGCGGGATCTCGGCGTCGTTGAGACCGGGCACGACGGGCCCGATCATGACGGCCACCGGCACGCCGGCCGCGGCGACCGCGCGCATGGCCTCGAGCCGCCGCTCGGGTCGCGCCGCGCGCGGCTCCATGCGACGCGCGAGCTCGGGATCGAGCGACGTCACGGAGAAGAAGACGTGCGCCGCCCCGTACGCCGCGAGGGCGGCGAAGAGGTCGGCGTCGCGCGCGACGAGCGCCGACTTGGTGATCGCCGACACGGGGTTGCGGAACTCGAGGAAGACTTCGAGGCAGCGGCGCGTGATCTCGAGCCGGCGCTCGGCGGGCTGGTAGCAGTCGGTGTTGCCGGAGAGCGAGACGACCTGCGGTTCCCAGCGCGGCGACGTGAAGGCCTTCCGCAAGAGCGCCGGGGCGTCGTCCTTCACCATGATCTTGCGCTCGAAGTCGAGGCCGGCGCTGAAGCCGAGGTACTCGTGGGTCGGGCGCGCGTAACAGTACGAGCATCCGTGCTCGCAGCCGCGGTACGGGTTGAGGCTGAAGCGGAAGCCGAGGTCGGGGCTGTCGTTCTCGGCGAGGATCGAGCGGCTCGCGTCGCGGTAGAGGACGGTGGGCTGGCGGGGCGGTCCCTCTTCGGGGTCGTAGTCGGCGGCGTCGAGATCGACGTTCAGCGACTCGTAGCGGTTGGGCGGGTTCGCGGTCGTGCCCCGGCCGGGTAGCTCCCGCTCCGTCGACATGGCGCGCCTACGGTATGCACACGAGACGGAGCGTGTCGACGTCGCGCAGGCGCCCGCCCACCGTGCGCGTCTTCACGAGACGCATGCCGGCCTTGCCAGGCGCCGCCGGGACGACGACCGCGACCGGCGCCGTGCAGCGCTCCTGCACGTCGAGCGCGGGCGCGAAGCGGATCGTCGCGCCGGCGACGGTGGAGGTGCCGAGCGCGCCGACCGCGGACACGAGCGCGCCGGCGATGGCCGCGTCGTTCGCCGGCTTCTGGAGCGTCCAGCTCGCCACCGGCGCGCGCCGGCACGGCTTGCCCCGCCGCGCGAGCCGCGCGTCGTCGCGGTCGAAGCAGAGGGCCAGCGCGAAGGTGCAGGTGCCGTGTGTCGCGTCGGCGTCGCAGCCGGCGTCGCCGTCCTTGCAGCGCTGGCGCACCGCCGCCTTGCCGTCGGCGCCGGGGCGGGCGGCGGCGTTCATGACCCGCCACTCGGCGAGGCACTCGGGGCCGGGCGGGCCGTCGCCGGGCACGAAGAAGGTGGGGTCGCAGGCCGCGGTCGTGAGGCGGCACTTGTCGGTGCAGGCGAGCGTCCCGCCCGTGAAGCCGAGCCCGGTGCACGTCCGCCCGCCGAGGTCCGCGCCGTCGCACTGCTCACTGCCGTTGATCGCGCCGTTGCCGCACGCCGTGCAGGCGCTCGCGTCGTAGTGGCACTCGGCGCAGCCGAGCGGGCCGCGCGCGAAGCCGAGGCTGGCGCACGTCTTGCCGCCGACGTTCGCGCCGTCGCACTCCTCGCCCGGGTCGATCGTCTGGTTCCCGCAGAGGGTCGGCAGCTCGACGCCCGTGCCGTCGTTGCGCTCGGGCGTGGGCATGAGCGTGGTGCTCCAGTCGTCGACGGTGCTGCCCGTGGTGTTGACGCGCTGGAGGCTCCGCCCGTCCGGGGTGAGCGGCGTCGGCGGTCCGAAGGACCCGGTGTCGGCGGTGAACCTGCCGTACGCGACGCAGTCGATGACCCCCGTCGTCTGGAACGGCGCCTGCGGCGGGTTCACCCGGTAGCAGACCCGGCCGTCGCGCGGCGCCACGAACCCGTCCGGCAGGGTGAAGTCCGGCTGCACCCCCGTCACCGCCGCCAACCCCGAGGTCGCGACCAGGATCCGCGCGCCCGCCAGCCCGTTGCCGACGTTCGGAAAGGGAAACGGGAACACGCGCTGCGCATCCGGCGACGCGCTCGCGTCGTCGAACACGAGGTCTGCCCCACCCGCGCTCGCGAGCTGGGTCTGCCCCGCCGCGAGGAGCCGTAGCTCGACGAACTGCACCCCCGAATCCCCCTGCCAGCTCCCCAGCACCTCGTCGATGGCGATCAGGTGGTTGACGGCGCCCGCCGGCGACGCGACGCCGAAGGCAAGCGCGAGCAGCGCCCAGGCGAGGACTGGCTTCTCCGCCACGACGACTACGGCAGGCAGAGGATCTTCAGCGCGTCGGTGTCCGATTTCCCCGCGCTCGTCTTCGAGCGTAGCATGCGGGTGCCGGTTCTCGCCTTCCCACCCCGCATCTTGAGCGGCACCGAGAGCGTGAAGGGAGCCGTGCAGCGCGTGGTGGCGATGGGGGTCGTGAAGGCGACGGCGTTCCCGGAGCGCACGCCGCCCAGCGCTCGCACGGCGTCGAGGACGGCGCTCGCGGTGGTGGCGTCGACGTTGCCGAGGAGCGCGAAGCGCGTAACCGCACGGCGGGCGCACTTGCCGCGGTAGAGCGAGTTGTCGGCGTCGCCGAAGCACACCTCGGCGCGCAGCTGGCAGTCGGCACCGGTGCCCTTGTCACAGCTCGCATCGCCGTGCTTGCACCGCACCGTGGACTTGCTGCTCGAGGGGCCGACGACCCGCCATTCGCCGAAGCAGTCGGTGGAGAGCGGCGGGCCGCCCGAGAGCGCGGTGCCGACGGGCGCGGGTGGGAGCGTCGTCGTGGTCGTGGAGGTGGTCGTCGTGGTCGGCGGCGGCGGCGGGAGGTTGGAGCACGACGTCCCGATGATCGTCTGCGTGCCGCCGGCGTTGTTCTTCGGCGTGATGTTCTGCATGCAGGCGAAGTCCGCATCACTGCGGAAGGTCGTGCCGGTGCGGGCGATGGCGTGGTCGGCGGGCGAGTCCGGGATCGGGAGGCCGGAGGGCGAGTTGCTACCGGTGAACGCACCGTAGGCGACGCAGTCGATGTAGTTCGCCGCGTTGGTGTGATCCCAGCTCCCGGGCGCCACGGGAAAGAACGTGGTCATCGCCGTGCCCGAGCCGTAGCAGATCATGCCCGACTGGACGGGAATGATGCCGGAGCTGATGTCGAAGTCAGCCGTGAAGCCCTGAGTCATCTGGAACTTCTGTGTCGCCGCGATCCAGCGCCCGCCGTTGCTCGAGTTGGTCACGTTGTGATTCGCGACGAGAACGTCGTTCACGTAGTTGCCGTTGGCGTCGAAGGCACCGATGACGGCGTTCGTGACCAAGGTTTGAGAGGGCCCGAGCTGCCGGACCTCGACGAACTGCTGGTCGGTGTCGCCGCCAACGCTCGCCACCACCTCGTCGATGACCGTGTTGTGGAACGCGGCGGCCACCGGCCGGGCGAGCGAGAGCAGCGTCATCACGAGCACGGCGATGATCCAGCAGGTCTTCGACACGACGGCCCTCCCCTTCACCCGGTCTTCAAGATCTTCAGCGGATACGTGCCGATGAAGTTCTCCTCCACCCAGGCCGGCGTCTCGGCCGGGGTCACGTACCAGTCGGTGGGGCACATGGTGAGGATCTCGACGAACGAGAACCCCTTGCCCGCGAGCTGCGTCTCGAACGCCTCGGTCAAGATGCGCTTCGTCCACGCGATGGCGGCCGGCGTGTGCATCGCACCGCGCGCGACGTAGACCGCCCCGTCCACCTGCGCCAGCAGGTCGGCGATCTTGATCGGATAGCCGTGCTGCTCGGCCGTGCGCCCGGTGTCCATGGTCGTCTTCGTCCGCTGGCCGAGGACGCTGGTCGTCGTCATGTGGCCGCCGGTCTCGCCGAAGACGCCGTTGTTCAGCATGACGGCGGTGAACTTCTCCCCGCGCGCCGCGCAGTGGATGACCTCCTGGAGCCCTTCGGACACCATGTCGCCGTCGCCCTGGAGGGTGAAGACGAAGCGGTCCGGCAGCACGCGCTTGGCGCCCGTCGCGACCGACGGCGCGCGGCCGTGGAGGGCCTGGATAACGTCGAGGTCGACGATGCCCGGGAACGCCGTGTAGCAGCCGATGCCGCACACCATGACGGTGCGGTCGCGGAGCCCGAGCTCGCTGATGATCTCGAGCATGGTGCGGAGCGCGAGCGGCTCGCCGCAGCCGGGGCAGAGCGAGTGCTGCGTGGAGAGGAGCAGGTCGGGCTTGGCGGAAACCTTCTCCAAGGTGACGGCGACGCTAGCACCCTCCGCGCGCGCGACGCAACGTGGGTCGCTCAAGGAAACGCCGCGACCTGCCGATATCTCGCCGGAGGGACGAGGAGGCTCTGGTGTTTCATTCGCCGCGTCGCTGGCTCGCCGTCCTGACCCTCGCGTCCGCCCTGCTCGCCGCCACGCGCCCGGCTGACGCGGGCGAGTTGCTCGCGTTCGACGGGATACTCTGCGGCGTCACCGTCGCGGGCAGCTCCATCGGCTTGATCGAGATCGGCCAGCGCGGAACGGCCCTCAACGGGTACTACGCCGGCGGCAGCTTCCGGGGCGTCGCCCGTGCCCTGGGCTTCACCGGCACCCTCTACGACAAGACCGCCGGCGCGTTCGGCGTCTGGGGATACCTCGACTGGGATCTGGTCACGCTGCACGGCACGGCCAAGGGCAAGGACGGCCACCGCTACACCCTCGGGGGTGCTTGCGCGCCCGAGACCGTGCAGACCTGCCGGCTCTCGACCGGCCTCGCCACGACCAAGCGCGTCTTGAAACGCGGCGTGCGGGTCAGCGACCGCTTTCCCGTCGTCATGGTCGTCCGCAACTACGGCGAGGACGCGCTGCGCAGGCTGGCGGCCAACTTCGCCGCGAAGTTCCCCGCCGGCACCGTCTTCTGGACGGTGGCGGCCAACGAGTGGGTCGAGGACGGGACCTACGACCTCGCAACCGGCGCGGTGGCGGGACGCATCCGCGGCCTGCCGCGCCGGGGGGACCGGGTGCGTCTCGCCTTCGTCGTCTCCCCACCTCCCGGGCTGGCGGGGAAGCTCATGAACATCAGCGCGAACGCGTTCAAGGCCGACGCCGGGGTGGACGACGGGGATCCGCAGCCGGCGAGGCTCTACGTCCACGTCCTGCCCTGAGCGTGCTCAAGCGGCGACCTGCCCCCGGTAGACCTCGGTGATGCGACCGATGATGTGCGCCGGCTCGAGCGCGGGCCCGACGCCGAAGCCGGAGCTGTCGTGGCTGATGCCGCCGATCGGCACGACCGGCACGCGGCCGAGCACGGCGAGGCGCACGTCGTCGATCATCTGCCCCGCGTTCTGCTCGAACACGGCGAGGGCGCGCACCCGCCCCGCGGCAGCGACGAGCGTCTCGTCGGGGAAAGGCCAGAGCGAGATCGGCCGGACGAAGCCGACCTTCATGCCCTGGGCGCGGCACTGGCGCACGGCGTACTTGACAAAGCGCGCCGGCGAGCCGAAGGCGACGACCGCGAGCTCGGCGTCGTCGAGGAATCCGGTCTCGCAGCGCTTCTCGGCCGCCGCGATGGCGGGCAGCTTGGCCGCGATCTTCCCGTAGTGGCTCCCGGGGTCGAGGTTGAGCTTGGCCGGCGCGCCGAGGGGCGTGACGTTCTGCGAGCGCCGGCCGGCGGCGCCGGTCGCGGCCCAGGTCTTGGGCGGCAGGTCACGCTCGTCGAGCGGCTGGAACTCGACCGGCTCGGAGGTGTGGCCGACGATGAAGTCGCCCAGCACGTCGACCGGGTTGCGCCACTTGTCGGCCAGGTGGAAGGCGAGCGCGATCAGCTCGACGGCCTCCTGCACGGTGTGCGGCGCGAGCACGAGGTGGCGGTAGTCGCCGTGGCCGCCGCCGCGCGTCGCCTGGTAGTAGTCGCCCTGCCCGCGCATCATGTTGACGACGACGCACGGCAGCTCGGCGTTCGCCAGCTCAGCGAGGCTCTCCTGCATGAGCGAGATGCCCTGCCCCGTCGACGCGATCATGGCGCGCGCGCCGCACGCCACCGCGCCCCACACCATGCCGATCGCCTCGATCTCGCTCTCGGCGTTCATGCACGTACCGCCCACCTGCGGCATGCGGTGCGACATGTACTCGAGGATCTCGGTCGAGGGCGTGATCGGGTAGCCGGCGTAGAAGCGGCAGCCGGCCTGGATCGCCGCTTCGGCGATCGCGTGGCTGCCTTCCATCAATACCTTCGTCACGCGGACGGCGCCTCGCCGCGGAAGACCTCGAAGCAGAAGTCGGGACAGATCTTGTAGCAGAGCTCGCACCCCGTGCAGCCGTCGAGCAGGAGCGGGTAGCGGTAGCCCATCCCGTTCACGTCCTCGGACATGACGAGCACCTTCGGCGGGCAGACGTCGACGCAGAGGACGCAGCCCTTGCATGTCTCGACGTCGATCGTCACGGTCGCGGGGCGGCGCGGCACTCCGTCTGGCGTAACACGCCGGAAGGAAACGACGCAACGCGAGGGTCAGCCCCAGGCGCGGAGCGCGGCGTCTTCGGCGCCGACGAACTCGGCGCCACGGCGGAGCGCGGCGCGGTTGGCGTCGATCAGCTTCCGGCGGTGCGGCGGGAGCACGTCGCCGAGCGCCGCCTCGAGCGCGGCTGGGCCGACGATGCCGGTGGCCGCCGCGAACGCGCCGAGCGCGACCATGCTGGCGCCCATGGGGTTGCCCAGCGCCGTCGCCAGGTCCGTCGCGGGCAGCGCGATCCGTCGCACGCCATCCCACGCCGGCGGCTTGCCGACGAGGTTCGAGTTCAGCAGGAGCACGCTGCCGGGGCCGACCTTCGCCGCGAGGCCGGGCAGGTCCTCGCCGTGCATCGCGATCACGCCCCAGGCGCGCGGCACGATGGGCGGCGTCGTGATCTCCTCGTCGGCGACGACGACCGTGGACTCGCTCGAGCCGCCGCGGATCGTGCCCTTGAAGATGCCGAACATCATCACCTGGCGCCCCTCGCGCATGCCGGCCTGCGCGAGCAGCTTGGCCACGAGCTGGATGCCCTGGCCGCCGAGGCCGGTGATGACGACGGCGCGCTCCACGCGCCGGCGGCTACCACGGGCGGCGGCGCTCGTCCACCTTCACACGCGGACGTGCTTCCACCGCCCGGAGTGGAAGCGCCAGGCCTTGAGCGCGGCGCGCGCCACGTAGTCGCCGATCACCGCCAGCCAGAGCCAGATGAGCGGCAGGTGGAAGGCGAAGGTCACCAGCGACGCCGCCCCGAGCCGGCAGAGGTAGAAGCCGAGGAACACGGCGACCAGCGGGAAGCGCGTGTCGCCCGCGCCGCGGAGCGCGCCGCCGACCACGAAGTCGACCGCCATCAGCGGCTGCGCGACGGCGAGCACGCGGATGAAGCCCACCGTGTCGGCGACGACCGCAGGGTCGGCCACGAAGAGCCGTGCGATCGGCCGCGCCGCGAGGAAGATGACGACCCCCGCGGCCGTCATGAGGTACGAACCGAGGCGCAGCGCCGCCCAGCCGCTCCGCTCCGCGTCTCGCGCTTGGCCCGCGCCGAGCGCCTGCCCCACCATCGCCCCCGCCGCGACCGCGAAGCCGAGCCCGGGGAGGAAGGAGAGGGCGAGGATGCGCGCGCCGATGAAGTACGCGGCCACCGCCCCCGTCCCGTAGCGCGCGGCGAAGATGATGTAGAGGAAGAAGCCGAGCTGCATGAGGAGGTGCTCCAGCGCCGCCGGGTAGCCGATGCGCAGCACGCGCCGTATCACGTCGAGCCGGACGCGCAGCCCGCGCCAGCGCAGCCGCAGCACGAGCGGCAGGCCCGTCACCAGACCGACGCCGAGCAGCGCCCCCGTCGCGTAGGCCGAAGCGGTCGCCGTCGCCGCGCCGACAACGCCGAGCGGCGGCACCCCGAGGTGCCCGAAGATGAGCACGTACGCCAGTGCGACGTTGAGCACGCCCACCGTCGCGCCGACGGCGAGCGGCGTTCGCGTATCGCCCGCGCCGCGGAGGCTCGCCGAGATGATGAACACGACGGCGCCCGACGGCACCGCGAGCATGACCACGCGGACGAAGCGCACGCCGATCGCCACCACCTCCGGGTCGACGCGGAAGAAGCGCAGCAGCGGCCCCGGCCAGAGGAGCACGGGCAGGACGGCGAGCACCGAGAGCACGAACGCCGCGAGCACCGACTGGAGGAAGGTCTCCTCGGCTTCGCGTCGCTCGCCCGCGCCGATCTGGCGCGCGACGACGGCGAGCGTCCCGGTGCCGACGGCGAACATCATCGCGTTCACCGCCGACAGGATCTGGACACCGACGCCGACCGCCGCCACCGAGGCCGGCCCGAGCCGGCCCACCATCAGGAGGTCGCAGATGCCGACCAGCGACTCGATCGAGAACGCGAAGATGACCGGCCAGGCGAGCGACCAGGTGGCGCGCAGCAGGCCCGGCTCCTCGGCGACGAGCGCCGGGGCGGAAGCGGTGTAGTCACGGGCCGCACGCATCCCCTCTCCCGTCGCCTCGCCCCACTGTGCGGGGCGCGCCGGCGCCATGTCAAGGAAGCCGGCTCCACGAGAGTGTCAGCGGGCGGCCGCGATCAGTTGCACGCCTGGGGCGTAGCGCAGCTCCCCGAGCAGCACGCCGGGCCGATGCAGACTCCGCCCGGAGGGACGCCGCCCGGAGGGACGCAGCACGTGCCCCCTGCGCCGCATTTCCCGGTGGAGCAGACCCGGTCATCGGAGCAGCGCTGAGTGACGTCGATGGACGTACATGCGTCCTGATGGCAATCGCCGGAGCAGCACAGGTCGGCTTCGCCCTTTAGGTTGGAGAAGTCGAGACAGCCCTGACCCGGAAGGTTGCAGCAAGATCCCCCGAAGCATGCGCCCGAGCAACAGTTCGCATCGGCTTGACAACGTTGCCCGGGGCCCCCGAGGCCGCAGCACGTTCCCGCGGTACACGCGCGCGAGCAACACTCGTTATCGCCACCACAGCCGGTTCCCGGCAGTGCGCAGATCAACAGCACGCCGTTGACCGTCAAACAGACATAGCCGCTCGGGCAGCCGCCCGCGGCTGACGTCCAGACGCCGGCCGTCGCGGCCGCCGTCTTTTTCGCCGTGAGCGTCCCGGTGATGGTCTTGCAATCCAGCGAGATCCGCGCCTTCAGGCTGACTTTCCGGAAGCTGCCACACGTCTGCCAGCGGCCCCTGACCATCGTCCCCTTCTTCGTGGCGGTCACCTTTCCCCGGGTGAGCGCGCAGCCGCTGGCAATCGAGATCGAGCGGCCCCGGACGACGATCCCGTCGGAGTCGTCGGCGATCGACTTGCCGCCCGCGATGAGCGGCTGGCCCTGGACCCCGTACTGCCCGTCGGGACACGGCGCCGGCTTCTTGGCGAGCGCCGGGGCCGTGAGGAGGAGGACCCCCAGGGTTGCGGTCGACGGGAGCACGAGCCAGCGCATGTGACCTTCCTTTATCCGCCGAGATGCGTCAGCGCTCTAGTCGCCGGGCGCGCTGTTTGTCAAGGAAGAAGGCTACGGCAAGGCGACGATGCAAATGCCGCACGCCTGCGGCGCGCCGCCGATGTTGTGCGACAGCCCGACGGTCGGGTTCTTCACCTGGCGCTTCTCGGCCTTGCCCTGGAGCTGCTTGTAGTTCTCGTAGATCATGCGGACGCCGGTGGCGCCCGTCGGGTGGCCGAAGCTCTTGAGGCCGCCGTCGGTGTTGACGGGTAGCTCGCCGTCGAGCGCGAAGGTGCCGCTCGCGATGTGCTCCTTGGCCGACCCCTTCTCGCAGAAGCCGAGGTCCTCGTAGGCGAGCAGCTCGGTCAGCGTGAAGCAGTCGTGCACCTGCGCCACGCTGATTTCCTTTCGGGGATTGGTGATCCCCGCCTGCGCGTAGACCTGCTTGGCGGCGTAGACCGTCGGCTTCCAGCGCAGGAAGTCGAAGTCGGGGTCTTCCTTGGGGTCGGGCGCGAGCGCGATGCCGATCGCGCGCACCAGGACGAAGTCGTCGCGGAAGCTCTTGGCCAGCTCGCGGCGCGTGATGATGGCCGCCGCGGCGCCGTCGGACTGCGCGGCGCAGTCGTAGAGGCCGAAGGGCCAGGAGATGATGCGCGCCTTCAGCACGTCGTCGACGGTGATCTCGCGCTTGAGCATCGACTTCGGGGCGAGCGTACCGTTGTGGTGGTTCTTGACGGCGATCCGCGCCAGGTCCTCGCGGCCGGCGCCGTACGTCTCGAAGTAGCGCGCGGCGCAGTGGGAGAACCAGCCCGCGGGCGTCGCGGGAAGGCCGCGCACGCCCGTCACCGCGACGCTCGGCCCCGACACCCCGCGGTCCTTCGGCTTATCGAAGCCGACGACGAGCACCGTGTCGTACATGCCGCACGCGACCGCGAAGACGCCGTAGCGGAAGGCGTCGGTGCCGGTGGCGCAGTAGTTGACGACCATGCTGACCGGCCGGTCGTACATCTTGAGCGCGTCGGCCACCTCGGCCGTGCCCTTCGACGGGTACTGCGCC
>JBGQET010000016.1:0-60284 GCA_041496545.1 Binatia bacterium
CCGGGCGGATAGATGTAGGTGTTGCGGACCATGAACTCCTTCAGGATGTCGTTCTGGATGGTCCCGGTGAGCTGCTCCTGACGCACCCCCTGCTCCTCGCCTGCGACGATGAAGCTGGCCAGCACGGGGAGGACGGCGCCGTTCATGGTCATCGACACCGACATCTCGTCGAGCGGCACGCCGTCGAAGAGGATCTTCATGTCCTCGACGGAGTCGATCGCGACCCCGGCCTTGCCGACGTCGCCGACGACGCGGGGGTGGTCCGAGTCGTAGCCGCGGTGGGTGGCGAGGTCGAAGGCGACCGAGAGACCCATCTGCCCGGCGGCCAGGTTGGCGCGGTAGAAGGCGTTCGACTCCTCGGCGGTGGAGAAGCCGGCGTACTGGCGGACGGTCCAGGGCTGCCCCGCGTACATGGTCGCCCGGGGGCCGCGCAGGAAGGGAAGGTCGCCTGGAGTGGTGTCCAGGAAGTCCAGGCCGGCGATGTCGGCCCGGGTCCAGAGGGGCTTCACGGGAATGCCCTCGGGGGTCTGCCAGACGAGCTCGTCGGGGTCCCGGCCCTTGCGCTCCTTGCGAGCGATATCCAGCCAGCGGGCCAGGTCGGCGGCGTCGGCCATGGCCGCTACCATGGGCCATTCCCCCGGCTTGTTCAACGCCCGGCTCGCCGGATGCGCGTCACAAAACCGCCGTGGAAGCAGCGCTCTACGCCCGTGCGACGTGCGTCGCTCGTGGCATGCCCGTTGCTGCTCGACGATCTCATGCTGCACGATCCTCGCGCCTGGCGACGCCTCACCCCGGAAACGGTTGCCCAGCTTCCAGAAGTGTCCGCGGTGTTCGAGGTCGCCAACCTGGTCCGGACGGTGCTGTACATCGCCGCCGCCGACGGCAACCTGCGCGCCCGCATCGGCCTGCTGACCCAGGATGCGAAGCTTTCCGCGAGACCGGGTGGCTACTACGTGCGCTGGGAGCCGGCGACCGCCGAAGCGGACGCGCTCGACGCGACCCTCGGCGCCTATCGCCGGATACACGCCGGGACCCTGCCGGCCGGGAACCGCGACACGCAGGCCCCCCTCCGCGTCGCCTCCCGTCCCGCCGCCTGATCCGTCATTTTTCCGGCGCCGCGCCGCGAACGCGGCGCACATTCGTCCAGCCACCGGGTACGACCCCCGGCTGGCGGCAGCCAGGGGGGGACCGGGCCGCCGCCGCGATCAGCCGGGAGCCGACGACGGGGTAAAGCAACCCCGGTGCCGGCGGACGGCGCCGCCAATGCTGGCCGTCTGGACCCGGGCGCGGCCGAACGCCCTCCCTTCGGGCAGTCTGCTGCCCGGCGGCCAGGCAGCTCAGCGCAACCGGGCGAGCGCCCACATGAGGGCGCCGTAGGCGAGGACGACGGTGCGGCCGTCGTCGTCGCGGGCGCGGTAGACCGTCGCCATGCCGCCGTGCGCCAGGACGTCGACGAAGAGTCAACGACCGAATCGCCACCAGGGACGGGCCGTGGGCTCCGGGCACGACACGACCGCCGCCACCTGCACGCTCAGGTTGTCCTCCCCGCCCTCCTCGCGCGCCCGGCGTACCAGCGCCCGGCAGGCGGGCTCCGGGGTGTGGGCCACGGCCAGCTCCGCGATCTCGTCCTCGGTGAGCTTGGCGTGCACCCCGTCGCTGCACTGGATCAGCAGGTCGCCCGCGCGGACGTCGGTGGTGAGGACGTCCACGCCGACGATCAGCTCCTGCCCGAGGCAGCGCGTCAGCACGTGACGTCGCGGGTGCGTGCGCGCTTGCTCGGGCGAGAGCACGCCGTACTGGACCTGCTCCCAGACCCAGGTGTGGTCCTTGGTCAGCTGCACGAGCTTGCGGTCGCGGAGGAGGAAGAGCCGGCAGTCGCCGACGTGTGCGGCGATCAGCGTGCCGCCGACGAGCGCGCTCGCGGTGAGCGTCGTCCCCATGCCGCGCAGCTCGGGGACCGTGATGCTCTTGTTGTAGATCTCGAGGTTGGCTTCCTGGACGGCACGGCGGAGCCGCTTGCCCACCGGCCAGGTGCCCGGCGCGCGCTCCATCTCGCGGGACAGGACCTCGAGGGCGAGGGCGCTCGCGACCTCGCCGGCGGCCTTGCCGCCGAGCCCGTCGGCGACCGCGAACACGAGGCCTTCCTCGTGCGGCCAGTGGCCGACCGCGTCCTCGTTCTCCTCGCGGACGCAGCCGACGTCGGTCAACTGGAAGAACTCGACCTCGAGCATGATGCAAACGGGCCGGCGGCCAGGAGGACCGCCGGCCCTGGGGGGTCGGAGAGACTCGCGCTCAGGCGGCGCGCTTCGGCACGGCCATGATCGATTCGGGTGGGTCTCATCGGCGTGAACGAGCGAACGCCGTGACGTCGGGCGGCCCGCCGGGGGGAGGCTCCGGCGGGCCGCCCGCGCCGCTACTCGGCGAGCCGCCGTCCGGGATGGATCTGGAAGTCCGGATAGCCGAGCGTGCCCATCTCCGGTCCGTCGAGCCCTTCGATCTCGGTCTCTCGGCTCACGCGGATCGGGGTGATGAGGTCGCTCAGCTTGAACCAGACGTATGCCATCACGAAGGCGAACGCCGCGAGCACCACGCAATCGATGAACTGCATGACGAACTGCGAGAAGTCGCCGTAGAGGAGGCCGCGCACGCCGTCGGAGCCGTAGGCCTTCACCATCCCGTCACGCACCACGCCGTTCCAGCCGGCGCCGTACTGGCCGGTCGCGAAGATGCCGACCGAGAGGACGCCCCAGAGGCCGTTCACGCCGTGCACCGAGATGGCGCCGACCGGATCGTCGACGCCACGCCGCTCCCAGAAGAAGACGCTGTAGACGACGAGGATGCCCGCGATGAAGCCGATGAGGGCCCCCGCCCACGGATCGACGAAGGCGCAGGGCGCGGTGATGGCCACCAGGCCGGCGAGCATGCCGTTGCAGAGCATCGTCGGATCGGGCTTGAGCCCCTTCAACGAGAGCACGACGTGCGCGCCGATCGCGCCCGTGATGCTGGCGAGCATCGTGTTCACGACCACGTAGCTGATGCGGAGGTCCGTGCCGGCGAGCGTCGAGCCGGGATTGAAGCCGAACCAGCCGAAGGCGAGGATGAACGTCCCGAGCACGACCATCGGCACGTCGTGGCCCGGGAGCGCCTGCGGCCGCCCCTTCGTGTCGTACTTGCCGATGCGCGGCCCGATGACCATCGCCCCCGCGAGCCCGATGATTCCGCCCATCCCGTGCACGACCCCCGAGCCCGCGAAATCGACCGCGCCGTGCCCGAGGCCCCAGTTGACGCCCCCCTGCGCGAGCCAGCCGCCCCCCCACATCCAGTTGGCGTAGATGCAGTAGGGCAGCGCCACCCAGAGGCCGTAGAGGCAGAAGTTCTTCCACGACCAGCGCTCGGCCATCGCCCCGGTCGGAATGGTCGCCGTGGTGTCCATGAACACCATCATGAAGAAGAAGAGCGCGAGGACGCTGACGTCGCCTACCGCGCTGTTCAGGAAGAAGCCCTTGGTGCCGAGAATCCCGTACGTGAAGGCGCCGGTCAGGTTCCCCGCCGCGTCGGTCGCCGCCCCGAGGCCGATGCCGCCGTTCAGCGCGGAGAGGCCGGGCCCGAGCGACGGATACCATCCGGGCGCCACTGGGCCGTTCCACCAGTTGCCCCATCCGATCGCGAAGCCGTAGACCCAGAACGCGAGACAGCCGAGGGGATAGATCATGAAGTTCATCGCCGCGGTATGGGCGGCGTTCTTGGCGCGGCAGAGTCCCGTCTCGACGAACATGAATCCGGCCTGCATGAACATGACGAGGAAGCCGGTGACGAGCGTCCACACGAAGTTGATCGAGAACACGTTGTGGGCGATCCGGTCGTAGAGATCGCCGCTCGACAGCGAGCCCGGGACGTCGCCCTTCGCGTCGCCGGCCGGGGTCGCCCACACGCCGGCGGCGCCGCCGGTCGGATCGGGCCACGTGGGCTTGTTCGCGTCGGGGCTCGTCGCCGTGAAGTAAGCCGGTAGCTCCGGCGGCTGATCGGCCGCGTGCGCCGCGCTCCATGCCGCCGACAGCACGACCATGAGCAGCAGGAGCGCGGGCACGCGCAGAGTCTTTCCGAGACGTGTCACCATGAGTTTCCCTCCCCGGGTTCTACAGCTTCGTGACATCAGATGGCGTCGCTGCCGCGCTCACCGGTCCGGATGCGGACGACTTCGTCCACCGGCGACACGAAGATCTTGCCATCGCCGATCCGTCCCGTCCGCGCCGCGTCCTTGATGATCTCGACGATCTGCGGCGCCCTGGCGTCGTCGAGCAGCATCTCGATCTTCACCTTGGGCAAGAAGTCCACGACGTACTCGGCCCCGCGGTAGAGCTCGGTGTGGCCCTTCTGCCGCCCGAAGCCCTTCACCTCGGTCACCGTGAGGCCTTGGACCCCCGCTTTCGCGAGCGCTTCCTTCACCTCGTCGAGCTTGAAGGGCTTGATGATCGCCTCGACTTTCTTCATCGACCCTCCTCGTCGTCTGTCGGCAGCCCGGCCCGGCGTCTCACCTGCGGCAACGCCTCGATCGCGGGGAGAAACGACTCGGCTTGCCGGTCCGGAGACTGGTGGCGGTCCCGGGGATTCAGATTCAGCACGTCGTGTGAGACGAACCCGTTCGAGGTGCCCTGCGGACGACTGGGAATGCCCGCCTCATCGTGCTCGACCGACCTGGTGATGGCGTGGAGTGGCTCGACATGCTCGTTCCGGTCGAGCCAGAGCAACGGCGATGCCCCTCCAACACGAATTGCGAGCGCGGCGCTCGCGGCGCTCCCCACGTGTCGAGTGCCCTTCGCTTGGCGACGACGTGACGCCGGTGAGCCCCAGCGTCGCCTTCACCTCGGGAGCGGGCTTCGCCTCTGCCATGGGTTGTCCCCATTTCTTCGAAGCTGCAAATTGCAACGCCCATGCCACGGGTGGTGACGGAAAACTCCGCGTCCCGCCGCGGGGGCCGCCCGGCGACCTGCTCGTTCCCGGGGCGCCGCGCAAAAACTAGGCAGGTCGAGAGCGGGTCGGCCGGCCGGCGGAGGTCGCCGCCACCACCGCGTCGGCGCTGAAGCTGAGCACACGCTGACCGGGGACGCGGATGCGCCAGCGGCCCGCGGCGCGGGCGGGGCTGACCTTGCCGCGCAGGACGAGGATGACCTCGACCATCTCACCGCTCAGCGCGGCCTCGGTGAGGCGTCCCTCCACCGAGAGAAGGCGGTCGTGGCGCGAGATCACCCTACCTCCGCTGCCGGCAGACGGCCGTAGCGCAGCCAGACGAGCACGCGACGCAGCCAGCGCTGGCGGCGGCTCGGGAAGGCGATCACCTGTGCTCGTCGTGTCATCTTCGCCCGCTCGCGGGCGGCCTGCGCGTTCGAGACGACGGCGACGGGCGCGGCCGTCACCTCCACTCCATGGTCGACGCCGGGCCAACTGCGAGTGCTTTCATCGTTTCCGACCCCGTTTCAGACCGCCGCCGCCCCCCGTTCACCCGTCCGGATGCGGACCACTTCCTCGACCGGCGTGATGAAGATCTTCCCGTCCCCGATGCGCCCCGTGCGCGCACCGGCCACGATCGCGTCGACCGTGTCCGCGACACGCTCGTCGGGGACGAGCACGGAGATTTGCACCTTGGGCAGGAAGTCGACCACGTACTCCGCGCCGCGATAGAGCTCGGTGTGGCCCTTCTGGCGCCCAAAGCCCTTCACCTCGTGCACCGTGATCCCCTGCACGCCGACCGCCGCGAGCCGGTCCTTCACCTCGTCGAGCTTGAAGGGCTTGATGATCGCGTCGACCCGCTTCATACGAACCACAGGAAGCAAGATCGCGACCAGTCGCGCTCCGCGTCCCGGCGCGCGCACCGGCGCGACATTCTCTCTGATTGCCCAAAGCCGAGGCAGCGGCTTGCTCAATCCCGTGGCGACGCGGGGACGGCGGCGCGCTGGAGCCGACGGCCGCCGTCCTCCACATGCGCCCTGCCCTGGCTCGCGCGGGCGTTGCCCCGGGCGGCCGCTTGCCCTAGGTTCGTTCCGAGGAGGGCGAAGCCATGGCCCAGGGTGCATCCGTCGTCGAAGCGCCAGCCCGGCGCACCATCGCAGTCCGCAGTCCTGCGACGCTGGAGCCCGTCGCCGAGTACCCGGTCGCCGACCGCGAAGCCGTCGCCGCCGCGGTGGCGCGGGGGCGCGAAGCGCAGGCCCGCTGGGCCGCGCTCGGCTTCGAGGAGCGCGCCCGCATCCTCCGCCGGGTGCGCGACCGCTTCGTCGACGCCAAGGACCAGATCGCCGACGTCGTCACGGCCGAGACGGGCAAGCCGCGCCACGACGTGTTCTCCAACGAGCTCCTCTACGTCTGCGACGCCATCGGCTTCTGGGGCAAGCGGGCGGCGCGCTTCCTCGCCGACCAGCACGTGCGGCCGCACCTCATGGTGACCAAGAAGGCGTACGTGAGCTACCTGCCGCTCGGCGTCGTCGGTATCATCGGCCCCTGGAACTTCCCCTTCACGCTCACCATCGGCGAGGCCATCCCCGCGCTCATGGCGGGCAACGCCGTCGTCATCAAGCCGTCGGAGATCACGCCCGGCACCGCGGTCACGGGCGCGCGGCTCGCCGAGGAGGGCGGCCTGCCCCCCGGGCTCCTCCAGATCGTGACCGGCTACGGCGAGACGGGGCAGCACCTGATCGAGCTGGCCGACATGATCTGCTTCACGGGCAGCGTCGAGACCGGCCGAAAAGTTGCGGCGCGCTGCGGGCAGCTCCTGAAGCCCGTGACCCTCGAGCTCGGCGGCAAGGACCCGATGATCGTGCTCGGCGACGCCGACGTCGAGCGCGCCGCCAACGCGTGTGTGTGGGGCGGCCTCATGAACGCGGGCCAGGTCTGCATCTCCGTCGAGCGCGTCTACGTCGAGGCGCCGGTGTACGACGACTTCGTGCGGCGCGTCGTCGAGAAGGTCGGCCGGGTGCGCCAGGGCCCGCCCGGCCAGCTCGCCGAGGTCGGTTCCATGACCTTCCCGCCGCAGCTCGACAAGGTCACGCGGCACGTCGAGGACGCGGTCGCACGCGGCGCGCGCGTCCTCGCCGGCGGTCGTCGCCGTCCGGACCTCCCCGGCCTCTTCTTCGAGCCGACGGTCCTCGCCGACGTGACGCACGACATGGACGTCATGCGCGACGAGACGTTCGGCCCCGTGATCCCGATCATGCGCGTGCGCGACGAGGAGGAAGCCGTCCGCCTCGCCAACGACTCGCGCTACGGGCTCGACGCCAGTGTCTGGACGAAGGACCTCGCCCGCGGCGCGCGTATCGCCCGCCGGATCCAGTCGGGTGCGGTGTGCGTGAACGACGTGCTGGCCAACTTCGTGGTGACCGACGTCCCCATGGGCGGCATGAAGGAGAGTGGCGTCGGCTACCGCCACGGCCCGGGCGGCATCCGCAAGTTCTGCGCCCAGCAGACGGTCGTCGTGGACCGCTTCGGCATGAAGAGCGAGATCAACTGGTGGCCGGTCACGGCGGGGAAGGCGAAGCTCCTCCGCCGCGCGATCGACCTCTTCGGCTCCGGCTGGCGGCGGAAGCTGCTCGGCAGCGCGGCGTAGGCGGGCGACGGAAGCGGACGCGGCGAGCGTTCCGTGCGGCGCGGCGCGCAATCGACCCGCCTACGCCGCAGTGCCGCTGGCTTCCGGGATGGCGCCTGGGCCCGCCGCGCTGTAGCGTCGCGCCCATGGTGTCGATGCGTCTCCTCGCAATCACCCTCCTGGCGGCAGCCTGCGCGCCCGGACTCCGCGCCACGCCGGAGACGCGCTACCAGGGCTGGATGCTGAACGCGCGGACTCTCGGTGCCGAGGAGCTGCGCGGGGAGATGGCGCGGGACGAGACGGTGCGGCGCTTCGTCGAGCGGTACGGCCAGCCGGACTTCGTCTACGTCGGGGGCCCGACCGACGTCGAGCTGGTCTACGTCCACCCCGACTCGCGGCTCGTCCACTTCCACCGCGCCGAGGCCGGCGGGCCGAGCACGGTGAGCGAGCTCTCGCCGCTGCCGCTCGAGGTGACCAACGTGCTGGAGATCGACCTCCGCGCCGGCACGCCGGGCGACATCATGGAGAAGGGGCCGCCGAAGACGAACTGCTGGACGGTCGACGTCCAGGGCGGGCGCTGCCGGACCTGCTGCCTCACCGTGGAGGCGTGCGCGACGGACTGCTCCCGCTGATCACCAGGCGATCTTCTCCTCGACCAGACGCGCGATCTCCGTCTCCGACAACCCGAGCACCTCGCCGAGCACGAGCGCCGTGTGCTCACCGAGCGTCGGCGCGGCGCGGCGGAGTCGCCCGGGCGTCGCTTCGAGCCGCAGCGCGTGCCCGTCGTACGGCGCGGGCGGGCGCTCGGGGTGCTCGAGCCACTGGAAGAAGCCCCAGCCGGCGAGCACCGGGCAAGCGTGCAGGTCGAGCGCGCTCTCGACCACGCCCGCCGCGACGCCCGCCGCCTGGAGCCGCGCCGCGAGCGCGGCCGCGTCCTCGGCGCGCGTCGCCTCGGCGACGAGCGTGTCGAGCGCGTCCGCCGCGACGACCCGGCCCGCGTGCGTCGCCAAGCGCGGGTCGGCGAGCCACGCCGGACGCCCGAGCGTCGCGGCGAGCGCGCGCCACTCCGCGTCGCCGCGCACGCTGAGCGCGATCCAGCGGTCTTCGCCGGCGCAAGCGTAGGCACCGTGCGGCGCGGCGTGGTCGCTCCGGTTGCCGGCGCGGCCGGCGACCGTCCCGTCGAGCGAGTGCGCGAGCAGCGTGGGGGCGAGGAAGTGGAGCGACGCCTCGAATTGCGACACGTCGAGGTACTGGCCCTCGCCCGTCCGCCGCTGGTGGTCGACGGCGGCGAGAAGCGCCGTGGCGGCGAGCCGGGGCACGATGAAGTCCGTGTACGCGCCGTAGGGCGGCGCGGGGGCGCGGTCGGGCCACCCGGTGATCTCGTAGAAGCCGGAGAGCGCAGCCATGAGCTGCCCGAAGCCCGGGAACTCGGCGTGCGGACCCGTCTGCCCCTGGAGGCACGTGCTCATCATCACGAGGCGCGGGTTGACGGCGCGGAGGTCCTCGTACCCGAGGCCCCAGCCGCGCATCACGCGCGGCGTGAAGCTCTCGACCACGACGTCGGCCCAGGCGGCGAGCCGTCGCGCGACGGCGCGCGCCTCGGGGTGCGTCAAGTCGAGCGCGAGGCCGAGCTTGGAGGTGTTGAAGCTGGCGTAGAACTGGCTCCGCTCGATGCCCGGCTTGGCGTCGTGCCACGGTGGTCCGAGGCGCACGACGTCGTAGTGGCGGTGCGACTCGACGCGGATCACGGTGGCGCCGTGGTCGGCGAGGTACTTGACGGTGATCGGGCCGACGCCGACCCACGAGAAGTCGAGGATCTTGAGGTCGGCGAGCGGCAGCTCGGGGTCGACGGGGAGCGCCATCGCTAGACGACTCCCGCGCGGCGCAGCGCCTCGAGCCGCGCGCCGTACACCGCGGCGTTGTCCTCGCCCGGCTCGGGGGCGCGGCGCGGGTCGGCGAGCGGCGTCGCCGAGAGCCGGGCGAAGGGCCCCGGATACTCGACGGTGCGCCGAAGCGGCGGGTCGGCGACGGCGCGGAAATAGCCGCGCGCGGCGAGCTGCGGGTCGGCGGCGATGTCGGCGACCGTCGCCACCGGGGCGACGAGGATGCGACGCCGGAACCCTTCCCGGTGGACCTCGGCCTTGGTGCGCGTGCAGAGGAACGCGGCGACGATGTCCTCGATGCGCTCCATCTCCGCCTGGGCCTCCGGCTTCGCCTCCATCGCGAAGCCCGGCTCCCATTGCTCCCACGGCCAGGCGCGCAGCCACCCGGGGAGCATGTCGTGCTCCTCCATCCAGCCCATGAGCGCGCGCGTCGACGGGGACCCCTGCGCTCCCATCAAGAGGAGGCTCACGTGCCCGTCGGCGCAGGGGAAGATCATCCGGCGCCGGACGCCCCGCGAGCCGACCCAGGGCCCGCTCCGGCGGAGGTAGTCGCCGTGGAGGACGGGGAACGCTTGCGCGTTCATCAGGGTCCACACCATCGCCGCCTGCGCGTTCACGACCACGTGCTGCCCCCGCCCGCTCCGCCCGCGCGCGAGGTGCGCGAGCATCGTGCCCGCCGCCGCCTCCGCGCCCGCGTGACAGAACGCTTGCCAGCAGGGCACCCGCGTCGGCGCCCGGTCCTCGTCGCCGCAGATGTACATCGCCCCGCCCATCGCCCACAGCACGATGTCGTCGGCGTGCAGCGCCCGCCCGGGCGCCCGATCGCCGAACGGCGTGACGCTGGTGTGCACCAGCGCCGGCCGCGCCGCCGCCAGCCGCGCCACGAGCGCCGCCTCGCGCGAGTCGGGCGGAAACGACTCCACCACGAAGTCCACGCCGTCGAGCAAGGTCTCCAGCACCGCCGCCGCCTCGGGATGGCCGAGGTCGAGCGTCACGCCGCGCTTCCCCGCGTTGGTCGCCCGCCAGTAGAGCCCGTGCTCGCGCCCCGCCGCGTCCCGCCAGCGCGGCGCGAGCGTCCGCCCCGCGTCCCCGCCCGGCGGCTCGACCTTCACGACCTCCACCCCGAGGTCGACCAGCAGCCGCCCGCACAGGTACCCGAGGGCATCCGTGAGATCGAGCGCGCGCAAGCCGGCGAGCGGCGGAGGCATCGCGCCGGCCTCTAGCACAAGCGGCGCGGGCGCGACTACGCGGAGCGGTGGCTCAGTGCAGCGCGCGCGACGGCATGTCGGCCGTCTCGTGCGCCGGCGCCGACTCGGCGAGCGCGCCCGGCAACCGGACGCGGAACTCGCTGCCCGTCCCCGGCTCGCTGTCGACGCTCACCTCGCCGCCGAGCAACCGCACGCAGCGCTGCACGAGCGTCAACCCCATGCCCATCCCGTTGAAGCGCCGCGTCGTCGAGGCGTCGGCCTGCGAGAAGAGCTCGAACAGCTCCTGCACGCGCTCCGGCGCGATGCCGACGCCGGAGTCGCGCACCGTGAGCACCGCAGTGCCCTCGTCCTCGTCGGGCGCGACCCGCACCCGGATCTCGCCGCGCTCGGTGAACTTGAAGGCGTTGCCGACGAGGTGGAACAGGAGCCGGCGCAGCAGGCCCGGGTCGACGCGGAGCGCGCTCGCCTCGGGCGCCACCTCCACCACCAGCGTCACGGCGGTCTTGCTCGTCCGCTCGGGCAGCGTCGCCACCACCTCGTCGATCGTCGCGCGAGTCGCCAGCCGCTCGGGCCGCACCAGCACGCGGTCCGCCTCCACCTGGACGAAGAACAGCATGTCGTCGATGAGGGCGTTCAGGTTCCGCGTGTTGTCGAGCACACGGTCGAGGAGACTCGTCTGCTCGCCGCTCACCGCCCCGACCAGCCCTTCGCGCACCAGCGAGGTGTAACCCAGGATCGCGTTCAACGGCGTGCGCAGCTCGTGCGACACCGTGCCGAGGAAGTCGCGCTTCACGCGGTTGGAGCGGATGAGCTCGCGCGTGAGGCCCTGGATGTTGTGCTCCTGCGTGCGCAGGCTGTCCTGCTGGGCGGAGAGCCGCCGGCGTGTGATGCCGAGCTCGCCCTCGAGGTCCTGGCAGAGGCGCTGCACCGAGTCCCGCATGCCGGCGACGGTGAGCGCCTGCCCGACGATCTCGGCGACCAGCGTGAGCGCGCGTCCACGCGCGAACGCCTGGGCCGGCTCGACCAGGGAATGGAGGACGAGCGCGCCGCCCGCTTCGTCGCTCACCTCGAAGGGCAGCACGAGGAAGCCCTCGGCGGCGAGCTCGCCCGCGCCGACCGCGACGAAGCTCCCGTCCGGCATGCGGCGGAAGCAGGTGGGCGTCGATCCCGGCCCGACCAGCTCGGCGAGCGCGAGCCAGCCCGACTCGGCGAGCGTGGCGTCGGCGCTGCCGCCGTGGTGCTGCGCCTGGGTCGCGAAGCCGACCAGGGCGAGCGTGCCGCCCGGCCCCTCACGGACCGCGATGGCGCACGTCTCGACGGCGAGCTGCTGGACGAGCGCCTCGGCGATCGCCTGACCCGAGTCGCGCGTGCCGTGTCCGCGCGCCAGCATGTCGACCACGCTCTTGATGGCCGAGAGATAGACGACCGTGTCGTCCCGCTGCTCTTCGACCTCCGCGAGCGCGTCGCGGAAGCGTTCGCTCCAGCGGCGGGCGTCTCGCCCGCTTCCGGCTCGCTCCCCGCCCCGCTGGCGTTCCTCGGCCATCGCCCTTCGCTCAGGAGTCGAGCGCGAACGCCGACATCCCCCCTGCGTCCCGCAACTGCGCGAGCGTGGACTCCCAGAGCTCCGCGGTGACGCCTCGCTCGGCCGTGCTCTCGAGCAGCGCCGTGGCGTCCGGCTTGAGCGTGCCCGTCGCCATCTCGGTCCACGCCAGCAGCCGATCCGTGATGGCGAGGATGTTGGGCGCCGTCAGGCGGCCCGACGTGCTGTGATGCGAGCGGACGGCTTCGACGATCCCGGGCGGCAGCGACCAGGCCTCCAGCATCCACCCCCCCACCTCGGCGTGGTCCACGCCGAACGTCTCCCGCTCCTGCACCTCGATCGTGCCGCTCTCGTCGGGGCCGCCGACCGCCTTCCAGTACTCCTCCTTGAAGCGTATGGCGAGCACGAGACGCCCGACGTCGTGCAGGAGCCCGGCGGTGAACGTCTCGTCGGGATCGCCGACGCGGAGCTTCACGGCCAGCATCTTGGCCGCCAGCGCGGCCGCCACGGAGTGCGACCACAGCTCCTCGAGGCGGGGGCGCGAGATGCCGCTGCCGAGCGCGTCCCACACCTTCACGCCGAGCGCCAGGTTCCGCACCGTCGAGAAGCCGAGCAGCATGACGGCCCGCGGGATGGTGGCGACGCGCCGGCTCTGCCCGAAGAAGGCGCTGTTCGCGAGCCGCAGCATCTTGCCCGTCAGCGCCTGGTCCTTCTCGATCACCACGATCAGGTCCTTGCCGTTGGCGTCGATGCTGTCGGAGAGCTGGAGGATCTTCGCCAGCACGGCCGGGATCGTGGGCAGGTTCTTGCGCGAGATGACCTCGGCGCGGAAGTGCTGCAAGTCCTGCTCGTCCATCCTAACGTCCTCCCACCGCCGGGCAGAGTCGGCGGACCTCGGCCACGAGACGCCGCGGCTCGATCGGCTTGGTGCAGAAGGCGGTCGCGCCCGCCTTGCGCGCGTTCTCCTCGACCTCCATCGGGAGGCCGGTGAAGACGAGGATCGGCAGCGCTTGCATGTCGCGACGACTGCGGATGGCCCGCGCCGTCGCGAACCCGTCCACGCCCGGCATGGCGAGGTCGAGCACCACCAGGGCCGGCTTGAGCTCGTCCAGGCGGGAGAGCGCTTCGGCGCCCGTGGCGGCGACCGCCGTCCGGTAGCCGGCGGCCTGGAGGGTGGTCTCGCAGATCACCCGCGTGTCGGGGTTGTCGTCAACCACGAGCACCAAGGGGGCCTCCGCACCGGCGTTCGCCTGCGCGTTCACTGTGTCATTGCTGGTCGGCATCCCGCACCAATCGGTATCGGCGGTCTCGACTGGAGACTTGAGGCCCGGGGGGACCCCTCGCCGTTGACGCTCGGCGGCACGCGGGGCTATACGCCCCCGAGTCTCGCTCGCCGCGCGACCCGTCGCGTGTCATAAGGCGAGCTTCCCGCATGGCGCGTCGACCCGAAGAAGGCCCGGAGCAGCTCTTCCACTTCGCCAAGGCGTACCCCGCTCCCAGCGGGCCCGCGCCGCGGCGCGGCGCCGAGCCCGGCGAGAAGCTCCTCATCACGGGCATCGCCGGCGGCCAGGGACGGCTGATCGCCCGCCGCGTCGCCGACCTCTTCCACGTCGCCGGCGTCGACCGCGCGCCCTGGGACGGCGCCCCGCCCGGCGTGAACATGCACGTCGTCGACCTGCGCAAGCGGAAGTTCGAGGACGTCTTCCGCACCGAGCGCCCCGACGCCGTCGTGCACCTCGCCTTCGTCCGTCACTTCCAGGCCGCCCCCGAGGTCCGCCACGAGGTGAACGTGCTGGGGACGAGGCGCGTGCTCGAGTACGCGATCGCGAACGGCGTGAAGCGCATCGTCGTGCTGTCCAGCTCGTACGTCTACGGGGCGCTGGCGGAGAACCCGTACTACGTGAACGAGGAGTATCCGCTGAACGTGAGCCGCACCTACCCCGAGATACGCGACCTCACCGAGGTCGACTCCCTCGTCACGACCTTCCTCTGGCGGCATCCCGAGGTGACCACGACCCTCCTCCGTCCCGTGAACACGCTCGGCTACTACGTGCACAGCACGATGGGGGGCTACCTCCGCCGACGCTACGTCCCCACCATCATGGGCTTCAACCCGATGACGCAGTTCATCCACGAGGAGGACGTCGCGGAGGCCGTCGCGCTCGCGCTTCAGACCGGCGCGCACGGCGTGTTCAACGTCGCGGGTCCAGGGGCGGTCCCCCTCAAAGTCGCGATCCACGAGACGGGCGGTACCGCCGTGCCGATCCCCGAGACGGTGGCGCGCGCGGTGTTCGGGCGGCTCTTCCGCCTCGGACTCTTCCCCACGCCCCTCGGCGCGATGAACTTCCTCAAATATCCCTGCACGGTGGACGGGCGCGCCTTCGCCCGGGCGACGGGCTTCAACCCGCTCTTCACGCTCGAGGACATCTTCGCCAGCGTGCGGCACTGAGATGGTCCACGAGACGATCGCCACGCTGGCCGACACCGCCGCGGAGATGCTGCCGGGTCGGATGCGCTCGCTGGAGTCGGAGATCGAGGAGCGGATGCTCCGCATTCCGACGCGGTTGAACGCCTACGGCTACGACGCCTGGGGTTTCCACCCCGACACCGCGCGGCGGGCGATGCTGGTGACGGCCTTCCTCTACCGCTACTGGTTCCGGGTCCAGGTGCACGGCATCGAGAACATCCCGCCCGGTCGCGTGCTGCTGATCGGCAACCACGCCGGGCAGGTCGCCCTCGACGCCGCCATGGTCGGCGTCGGCTGCTTCCTCGAGGCCGAGCCGCCGCGCGTCGTGCGCGGTATGGGCGAGTACTGGCTGCCCACGGTGCCCTTCGTGAACGAGCTCATGGTGCGCACCGGGTCGGTCGTCGGGACGCGCAAGAACTGCATCGACCTGCTCGACAACGAGGAGGCCGTGATCGCCTTCCCCGAGGGCATCCGCGGCATGAACAAGCTCATCTGGGAGCGCTATCAGCTCCAGGACTTCGGCCACGGCTTCATGCGCCTCGCCCTCGAGACCGACACGCCGATCGTCCCCATCGCGGTCGTCGGCTCCGAGGAGCAGGCGCCGTCGATCGCGAACCTCCGCGGGCTCGGTCGCATGCTCGGCATGCCGGCGTTCCCGATCACGCTCACCTGGCCCTGGCTCGGGCTCCTCGGCATGCTCCCGCTGCCCGTCAAGTACAACATCTACTTCGGCGAACCGATGCGCTTCGAGGGCAATCCCCACGACGAGGACGAGGTCGTGGGCGAGAAGGTCGACCAGGTGAAGGAGCGCATCGCGACCATGCTGGCGTCGGGGATCGCGGCGCGGCGCTCGCTCTTCTGGTAGATGCGTCTCGAGAGCCGGGTCAGGCCCGCCGATCCCGAGTTCCGCGCCAACGCCGCCCACATGGAGCGGCTGGTGGCCGAGCTGCGCGAGGCGCGCGGCCGCGCGGCACTCGGCGGCCCCAAGGAGGCACGGCAGCGGCACACCGCGCGCGGCAAGCTTCTCCCACGGGAGCGAATAGATCGTCTGCTCGACCCGGGCGCCCCCTTCCTCGAGCTGTCGCCGCTCGCCGCGCGCGGCTGCTACGACGACGAAGCGCCGGGCGCGAGCATGGTGACGGGCATCGGCCGGGTCGCGGGGCGCGAGGTGGTGGTCGTCGCCAACGACGCCACCGTGAAGGGCGGCACCTACTACCCGCTCACCGTGAAGAAGCACCTGCGGGCGCAGGAGATCGCGTACGAGAACCGGCTGCCCTGCATCTATCTGGTCGACTCGGGCGGCGCCTTCCTGCCGCTCCAGGCCGACGTCTTCCCCGACCGCGAGCACTTCGGCCGCATCTTCTACAACCAGGCGCGCATGTCGGCGGCGGGCATCGCGCAGGTGGCCGTCGTCCTCGGCTCCTGCACCGCCGGCGGCGCCTACGTGCCCGCGATGTGCGACGAGGCCGTCATCGTCAAGAACCAGGGCACGATCTTCCTCGGCGGCCCGCCGCTCGTCCGCGCCGCCACCGGCGAGGAGGTGACCGCCGAGGAGCTCGGCGGCGGCGACGTCCACACCCGCATCTCCGGTGTCGCCGACCAGCTCGCCGCCGACGACGCCGACGCGCTCCGCATCGCGCGCGAGATCCTCGCCGCCATGCCGGCGCCCCGAAAGACGCCGCTCGAGCGCGCGCCCGTCGAGGACCCCGCCTACGACCCGCGCGAGCTCTACGGCATCGTGTCGCGCGACCCGCGGCGCGCCACCGACGCCCACGAGCTGATCGCGCGGCTGGTCGACGGCAGCCGCTTCCACGAGTTCAAGGCGCTCTACGGGGCGACGCTCGTGACGGGGTTCGCCCACGTCCACGGCTACCCGGTCGCCATCCTCGCCAACCAGGGCGTCCTCTTCTCCGAGTCGGCGCTCAAGGCAACGCACTTCATCGAGCTCGCCTGCGCGCGCCGCCTGCCGCTCGTCTTCCTCCAGAACATCACCGGCTTCATCGTCGGCAAGCAAGCCGAGCACGGCGGCATCGCCAAGCACGGCGCCAAGATGGTGAACGCGGTCGCCAACGCCGCGGTGCCGAAGCTCACCGTCTTCACCGGCGCGTCGCACGGCGCCGGAAACTATGCCATGTGCGGCCGTGCGTACGGACCCCGCCTCCTCTTCACCTGGCCGTCGAGCCGCATCTCCGTCATGGGAGGCGAGCAGGCGGCGCAGACGCTCCTCACCGTGAAGCTCCAGCAGCTCGCGGCCAAGGGCGAGACGATGACGCCCGCCGAGCAGGACGCGTTCACGGCGCCGGTGCGCGCCAAGTACGAAGCCGAGGGGAGCCCGTACTACGCCACGGCACGCCTCTGGGACGACGGCATCCTCGACCCGGTCGAGACGCGCGATGCGCTCGGGCTCGGCATCGCGGCGGCGCTGAACGCGCCGATCCCTGCCACCACGTACGGCGTCTTCCGCATGTGACGCTAGCCCACGCGCTCCAGCCGGCACGCGACGTGGCGGTGGTGCGGGATGCCGGTGAACGGGTCGCGGTCGGTCGTGTCGGTGAGCTCGTTCTGGTTGGCGCCCTCGACGACGGTGCGGCCGTCGCCGTCGTACGTCATCCCGAAGCCGTTCGGCATCCAGCAGTGGCCGTCGCGCAGCTTCGCGTCGAGCTGCGCCGGGAGCTCGACGGCGCCGCGCCGGGTGGCGATGCGAATGCGGTCGCCGTCGCGGACGCCGAGGCGGGCGGCGTCGGCGGGCGCCAGGTTGAGCGCGCAGTGCGGGCCGCGGCCCTTCCGCCAGCGCGGGTCGCGCTGGATGGTGTTCGCCGTCCAGCGCGTGCGGAGGCCCGCGGCGAGGACGAACGGGTACGCCGGGTCGACGGCCGGCTCGGAGGCGAGCGCGCGGCGGATCTCGGCGAGCATCGGCTCGGGCGCCAGGCGCACGCGCTTGTCCTCGAAGTTGACGTGGTCCTCCAGGTTCGTCGCCTCCGCGACGCGCGCGATCTCGACCCCCTCGGGGTGCGCCATGATGCGCGCGAAGAGCTCTGCCGCGACCTCGAACGGCGCCCGGCCCTCCCACGCGGGCCCCAGCGTCCGTGCGACGGACGCGGGGCGGAGCAACGCGTTCAGACCGCTCTGCAGCCACATGGCGACCAGGGACGGCGCCGGCAGGTGGGGGCCGAGCGTCCGGTAGGCCCAGAAGAGCGCGCGGTTGGCGTCGCCGCTCGCCGCCGCCTGGAGCGCCATCATGTACCGCGCCCCGCCCTCGGGCGTGAGCGCGCCGGCGGCGAGCGCGTGCAGCTCCGCCGGCGGCGTGCCGAAGACGTTCATCGCCTCCGCGAGCCGCACGTATATCTCCGGCTCCGGCAGCGCCTCCGGCGGCCCCGGCACGACCGGCGGCCGGAGCTGGACGTCGACCTCGGGATAGCGCTTCGGGAAGGCCGCGAACTCCCACTTCTCGTAGCCGACGGGCACCGGCAGCACCCAGTCGGCCAGCCGTGCGGTCTCGCTCATCGCCGGGTCGATCACGACCAGCAGCTCGAGCCGCTCGCGCGCCTCGCGCCAGCGCGCGCTGTCGGAGTACGAGAGCAGCGGGTTCGCGCCCTCGACGATGAGCGCGCGGAGCGCCTCCGGATGGTCGACCAGCACCTCCTCGGGCACGAGCGTGGGCGAGAACATGGCGAAGTGGCCGAGCGCCATGATCGCCGGGATGCCGGAGGCGAGCGCGCGCTCGGGCTCGCGGTCGAGGGTGTGGTCGACGACGGGCGGCAGGATGGTCTCCATGAAGACGTCGCCGCCGGGTTGGCCCAGGTTGCCGGTGATCGTGAGCAGCACGCGGATCAGGTACGAGATCAGGGTCGAGAACGGCGTCTGCTCGACGCCGAGGTCGTAGAAGATGGCGGCCGACTCGGCGGTCGCGAAGCCCGCCGCCGTCTCGACCAGCGCCGCCGTCTCGACGCCCGCGCGGCGCGCCATCTCGGCGACGTCGACCTCCGCGAGCGCCGCGCGCAGGCGGTCGAAGTCGTGCGTGCGCTCGCGCACGAAGGCTTCGTCGACCAGCCCCGCCGCGACCACGTGCGCCGCCATGCCGAGCAGGAGGTAGGCGTCGCGGCCGGGGCGCACGCGGAGGTGGCGGTCCGCGCCGCGGGTGGTCTCGGTCTCGCGCGGGTCGACCACGACCAGCGTGCACGCCGGGTCCTCGACGATCCGCTTGAAGGTGTCGGTCGCGTTGTGGCCGCGGTTGCTGATCTTCGGGTTCGTGCCGAGCACGAGGAGAAAGCGCGTTCGCTCGACGTCGGGATGGAGCACGACGGTGGGCGCGGCGTCGAACATCCACTGGTCCATCAGATTGTGCTGGGTCTTCTCCTGCGCGAAGGCGTTGAACCACTTCTTCGACCCGAGGCCGCGCAGGAAGCCGAGCCCGTACGGGGCGTCCATGTGGTTCGCCTGGCCGCCGATGCCGACCAGACCGATCGCGCGCGGCGAGTGCCGCCGGCGGATCTCGGCGAGCCGGCGGGCGATCTCGGGGATTGCCACCTCCCAGCCGACGCGCTCGAAGGTGCCGTCGGGGCGGCGGCGGAGCGGGTACGTCACCCGCTGGTCGTGCTCGACGTAGGCCGCGACGGCAAAGGCCTTGTTGCAGACGTAGCCGGCGGTGATCGGGTTCCGCTCGTCGGCGCGGATGGCGGCGATGCGCCCGCCTGCGACGTCGACCCGGATGCCGCAGTTGTGGCTGCACAGCACGCAGACCGTGGCGAGGTCGGTCGCGTCGAGCGGCAGCGGGGTACGGGAGATCGACGGGTCCACGGCTTGCGTCGCCTGCATCGAGGGCCTCCTCCGCGGGTGGTGCATCCGCCATCCCAGCCCGCGCCCGCTGAGTCAAGGCTTGCGCGCGCCGCCGCGCCCCGTCATACCGTCGGCATGGGCATGAAGCCGGAGGACTGCACGCTCTTCAGCGGGGCCGCGAACGGCGCCGAAGCCGAGTTCGGAGCCGCGGCGGAGCGCCGGGGCGTCCAGGAGGTGAACTTCAGCTTCGAGGGCCACAACGACGCCCGCACGCGCGGGCTCCGCGTCCTCACCAACCTGGAGCTGAAGCAGGGCGACGTGAGCCTGGCCTACGCCAGCCGCCTCATGCACCGGAAGTTCCCCGACACGCCGCTGTTCCGGAAGGTGCTCCAGTGCGTCTTCCACGAGGTCAACGCCGGCCGCGAGATCTTCCTCGTCGGACGCATCCAGCCCGACGACACGGTCGTCGGCGGCACCGGCGTCAGCGCCGAGATCGCGAAGTTCTTCAACAAGCCGCTCTGGGTCTTCGACCAGCAGCGCGACGGCTGGTTCCGCTGGACGGGCGAGGCGTGGGAGGCGGAGCGCGACCCGGTGATCGGGAACGCGCTCTTCACCGGCACCGGCACGCGCTTCCTTCACGACAACGGGCGGGCGGCGATCGAGGGGCTCTTCAAGCGCACGTTCGCGTAGCGCGGTTGTCGCAGCGCGCGCCGCGGTGCTAAGCGGCGCGCATGGATTTCCGCGCGCGATACGGTCCCTGGGCGCTCGTCGCCGGCGGCTCGGTCGGGCTCGGCGGCGAGTTCGCGCGCCAGCTCGCAGCCCGCGGGCTGAACCTCCTCCTGGTCGCGCACCGGCCGGGGCCGCTCGAGGCGTGCGCCGCGGCGCTGCGCTCGGCGCACGGCGTCGAGGTGCGGACGCTCACGCTCGACCTCGCGAGCGCGGACCTCCTGCCCGCGATCCGGACCGCGACCGCCGATCTCGAGGTCGGTCTCCTCGTCTGCAACGCCGCGTACTCCCCCATCGGTCCCTTCCTCGACCAGTCCCTCGACGACCTCCTCCGCGTCCTCGACGTCAACTGCCGCGCGCCGCTCGTCCTCGCGCACGAGCTGGGGCGGCCGATGGCCGCTCGTCGCCGCGGCGGCATCATCCTGGTCTCGTCGCTCTCCGCCCTCCAGGGCTCGGCGCTGATCGCCACCTACGCCGCCACCAAGGCGTACGACCTGATCCTCGCCGAGGGACTCTGGGAGGAGCTGCGCGCGCAGGGCGTCGACGTGCTCGGCTACTGCGCCGGCGCGACGCGGACGCCGAACTACGAAGCGTCGCGCCCGCGGCCGCTCGGGACGCTCTCGCCTCCGGTAATGGAGCCGGAGCCGGTCGTGAGCGAGGCGCTTGCGACGCTCGGGCGGGCGCCGAGCGGTGTCGCGGGCCGCACCAACCGACTCGTCGGCTTCCTCGTCACCCGCCTCCTGCCGCGCCGCTTCGCCGTCGCGACGATGGGCCGCACGATGCGCGCGATGTACGGCTGAGCGCTGCCGCTCGACGCTGCTCGGCTCGGTTGCACGCCGCCCGCCGTCGTGGCAACCGTGCCGTCCACATGCGGACCGTCCTGATCGCGAACCGCGGCGAGATCGCCGTCCGCATCGCGCGCGCGTGCCGTGAGGCCAGGCTGCGCTCCGTCGCCGTCTACTCGGACGCCGACCGTGGCGCGCCGCACACGTTCGCGGCCGACCGCGCGGTCCACATCGGGCCGCCGCCGGCGCGCGAGTCGTACCTGAGCGTCGAGGCGCTTCTCGCCGCCGCGCGAACGAGCGGCGCTGACGCCGTCCACCCGGGCTACGGCTTCCTCGCCGAGAGCGCGGCCTTCGCGCGCGCGGTCGAAGGCGCGGGCCTCACCTGGGTGGGTCCGCCGCCGTCGGCGATCGCGACCATGGGCGACAAGCTCGCCGCGCGGACGGCGGTGGCGACCGCCGGGGTGCCGCTCGTGCCGGGCGCCGACATCCCGGCCGGCGACGCCGCCGAGGCGAAGCGGCGGGCGAAGACGCTCGGCTACCCCGTGCTGGTGAAAGCAGCGGCAGGCGGCGGCGGCAAGGGCATGCGCACCGTCGCGAGCGAAGCCGAGCTGGTCGACGCGCTGGCGGGCGCCGCACGCGAAGCCGAGTCGGCGTTCGCCGACGGTCGAGTCTATCTGGAGAAGCTCCTGGTCCGCCCCCGCCACGTCGAGGTGCAGGTGCTGGGCGACCGGCACGGCACGCTGGTGCATCTCGGCGAGCGCGAGTGCTCGAGCCAGCGCCGCCACCAGAAGATCATCGAGGAGACGCCCTGCCCCGTCGTCGGGCCCGCGCTCCGCGAGCAGATGACGGCGGCGGCGCTCGCTGCCGCGCGCGCCGTCGGCTACACGAGCGCCGGCACGGTCGAGTTCCTGCTCGACCCCGACGGCCGCTTCTACTTCCTCGAGATGAACACGCGGCTCCAGGTGGAGCATCCGGTGACCGAGCTGGTGACGGGGATCGACATGGTCACCGCCCAGCTCCGCGTCGCGGCGGGCGAGCCGCTCGGCTTCGCGCAGGACGACGTCCGCCCGCGCGGGCACGCGATCGAGGCGCGCGTCTACGCCGAGGACCCCGCCGCCAGCTTCATGCCGAGCGCGGGGCCGATCCTCGCACTGCGCGAGCCGAGCGGACCCGGCGTGCGCGTCGACTCGGGGATCGCGGCCGGCACCGTCGTCCCGGTCGAGTACGACCCGCTGCTCGCCAAGATCTCCGCCTGGGGTGCGGACCGCGCCACGGCCATCACCCGGCTCGCCGCCGCGCTGGAAGACACCGCCGTCCTCGGCCCGACGACGAACCTGGGCTTCCTGCTCGACGTGCTGGCGCACGCCGCCTTCGCCCGCGGCGAGACGCACACCGGCTTCCTCGCCGAGCACCTGCCCGGCTGGCGCGAGAGCGTTGCCGACGAGACGCCGGCCGCCGTGGTCGCGGCCTTGGCACTCGGACGCCCGGCCAGCGGCGCCGACTCCGGCGCGCGCGCCGCCGCCCCGACACCGTGGCAGACGCTCGGCGCGTGGCGCCTCGGGAGGTGACCGTGGAGGTCCGGCTCTGGCGCGGCGCACACGCGGTGACGGTCCGGCTCGACGCCGCGACCGCCACCGTGAACGACGCCTCGCTCGCGCTCGGAGCCGTGTCCGCCGGGCCGCGCGCGACGGCCGCGGGCGGGGCGACCGTCGAGGAGCTCCACGTCGAGATCGACGGTCGGCCGCGCCGCGCGCTCGTCGCCCGCACGCGCGACCGCGTGCTGGTCGCGCTCGGCGGCCGCGTCTATGCGTTCGCGACCGGCGAAGCGGCGCGCGGCGCGGGCGCGGGCGGCGCGGCTTCGGGCACCGTCGTCGCGCCGATGCCGGGCAAGGTGGTCGCGGTGCTGGTCACCGCCGGCGACGCCGTCGAGCCCGGACAGCCGCTCGTCGTGCTCGAGGCGATGAAGATGGAGAGCACGCTGGTCGCCGAGGTGGCGGGGACGGTGAAGACGGTCGCCGCCGTAGCGGGAACAACCGTCGACGGCGGGGCGCTGCTGGTCGAGATCACGCCCGCGGCGTAGGGCCGCCGTATTCCGCTCGCATTTCTTGCGCCGTCGGGTGGACGGGGCATACGCTCGGCGGCACACGGTCGTGCTGATGGACCGCTGGACGCCGGAGTCCTCGCTCCGCCGCGGAGGTGCGATGCGCATCCTCATCCTCGACGGCGAGCCGCCTCGCGACGACCTGCTCGCCGCGGTGCGTGGCTGCACCGGCGCCGAGGTGTCGCGCGCCGACGTCCGCGACGCCGAGCGCGCCGTCGAGCACGCCGCGCCGGCGGTGGTGGTGCTCGGACCGACCGCCGGCCTCGACGTCCTGCGCGCGCTCGTGGCGCGGCGGCCGGGGCTGCCCGTCGTGGTGGCCGCCGAGCACGACGGCGCCGGGCCCGCGGTCGCCGCCATGCAGGCCGGCGCCGCCGACTACGCCGTGCTGCGTGACGGCGGGCAGGAGGTCGCGGCGGCGCTCGCGCGCCTGGCCCCCGCGCGCGACGGCCGCCACCCGCCGCGGGCGGCCGGGCGTGGCGCCACCGAGGCGCTCGCGGGCTTGATCGGCGAAGGACGGGCGATGGCCGAGGTGCGCGAGATGGTCCACACCGCCGCGCGGACGGATGCGCACGTCCTCCTCGAGGGCGAGACCGGGACCGGTAAGGAGGTCGTCGCGCGAGCCATCCACGCCCTCGGCCGGCGCGCGGCCGCGCCGTTCGTCCCGGTCAACTGCGCCGCGGTGCCCGAGACGCTCGCCGAGAGCGAATTCTTCGGCCACGCACGCGGCGCGTTCACCGGTGCGGTGCAGGAGCGGCCCGGCGTGATCCAGCTCGCCGATCGCGGCACGCTCTTCCTCGACGAGGTGGAGGACCTGCCGCCCGCGCTCCAGGCGAAGCTGCTGCGCGTCGTCCAGGACCGCGAGGTGAAGCCGCTCGGGGCGAGCAGCGCGCGGCGGGTCGACGCGCGCTTCATCGCGGCCTCCAACCGCGACCTCTGGCAGATGGTCGAGGCCGGCACGTTCCGCCGCGACCTCTACTACCGGCTCCGCGTCCTCTCCATCCGCCTGCCGCCGCTCCGCCAGCGGCGCGAGGACCTGACCCTCCTGATCGAGCACTTCGTCCGCCGCTTCAACCGCGCCCACGGCACCGCGTTCCGCCTCCCGGCGCCGGGCGCGCTGCGGCCGCTGCTCGAGCATCGCTGGCCGGGCAACGTGCGCGAGCTGGAGAACACGCTCGAGTCGCTGCTCATCCTGGCGAGCGCCTCGGGCGCCGGGCTGGACGAGGTGCTCGCGCGGCACACGCCGGGGACCGGGCTCGTGCTCGACGAGAGGAGCCGCATCCTGCACGTGCTCGAGGAGCACCGCTGGAACCGGCAGCGGGCGGCGGCGGCGCTCGGCATCTCGCGGGTCACGCTCTGGCGACGGATGGAGCGGCACGGGATCCGGGATCCGCTCGGACCGGCGCGCGAGACGGCCTAGCGTCCCCCCGCTGGCCGCGGGCGGGCGCGGGGCCCGCGGAGGTCGGCGCGACCCGGCCCGCTCCGCGCCGACTTCCGTGCACGGCGTTCGGAACGTCAGCCGAGGCGCGCGCCGGGCGTGATGCCGACTCTGTTTGCGGTCTCGGTTGCCGGGGCCTTGGCGCCGTCCGCTGCGCGCGCGCGGGCGCAGCGGACGGCGCCTCCGGTGGCTGCGACGGTGATGCCGTCGGCGGCGAGCGCGACGATCGTGCCGGGCACGCCGGTGACCTCGACGCGCTTCGACTCGAAGAGGCGAAGCCGCTGGCCGTTCCAGGTCGTGTGCGCGCCCGGCTGGGGGTCGCAGCCGCGGATCAAGTCGTGGACCTCCTGCGCGGGGCGCGTCCAGTCGATGGCGGCGTGCTCGTCGCGGCAGAGTGGATCGTAGGTGGCCTGGGACTCGTCCTGCGGGATGCGCGGGGCGCGGTTCTCGCGGATGAGGGCGACGGCGTCGAGGACGGTCTGCACGCCCAGCGGGAAGAGCTTCTGGTAGTAGAGCGTCGCCGCCGTGTCGTCGGGGCCGATGCTCGCCTCGCGCTGCAGGAGGATGGGACCGGTGTCGATGCCGGCGTCGGGCCAGAAGACCGTCACGCCGGTGCGCGTCTCGCCGCGGATCAACTGCCACGGGATGGCGCTGCCGCCGCGGTAGCGCGGGAGGAGCGAGGGGTGAAAGCAGATCGCCGTGCGGCGGGGGATGGCGAGCAGCGCCTCGGGCACGATCTGGGTTACGTAGGCGAGGATGGCGAGGTCGGCGTCGGCCGCCGCGAAGGCGGCGCGCGCCTCGGGGCCCTTCAGCGTGCGGAACTGATGCACCGGGATGCCGCGCGCGAGCGCCGCCGCCTTCACCGGATCGGGCTTGCCCGCGTCGGGTGGGCAGACGACCGCGGCGATCCGGTCGCCGGCGGCCTCGAGCCCCTCGAGCACCTTCTCGGCGAACGCCGCCTGCCCGACGAGCAGGATGCGCATCTACTTCTCCTTCAGGTGCTTCCCGAAGAAGTCGAGCAGTCGCTTCCAGGCGTCCTTCGCCGACTTCTCGTGGTACGACGCGCGCTCGTCGCAGAAGAAGCCGTGGTCGGCGCCCGGGTAGACGATCACCTCGGCCTGCTTGCCGGTCCGCTGGAGCTCCTTCTTCAGCTCCTCGACGCTGTCGAGCGTGATGAAGGCGTCCTTCTCGCCGAAGAAGGCGAGGACCGGCGCGCGCAGCTTCGACGTCTTGTCGACGGGGATGGCGCCGCCGTAGAACGCCGCCGCGGCCGCGATCTTGTCGGGCAGCTCGCAGGCCGCGAGGTAGCTCACCCGGCCGCCCATGCAGAACCCGCTGATACCGATGCGGTCGGCGCGCACGCCGGGCTGCTTCTCGAGCCAGGTGACGGCGCTCTTCACGTCGGCGACGATCTCGTCGTCGCGCGCACTCATCATGAGGGCGATCGCCTCGGGTAGCTGGTCGTAGCCGACGGCGCGTCCCTTGCCGCCGCGCCAGTAGAGGTCGGGCGCGAGGGTGACGTAGCCCTCGGCGGCGAGCCGCCGCGCCACGTCCTTGATGTGGCCGTTCAACCCGAACGCCTCCTGGATCACGATCACCGCGGCCTGCGCCCCGTCGCCCTTCGGGCGGGCGATGAAGCAGGGCATCGTGCCGCCGCTCGCCGGCACCTCGACCATCGTCGTCTGGACGTCCATGTGGTTTTGCTCCTCCGATCAAATTGGATTGCGGGCCCGATTGATAGCGGAGCCGATCCTCGCTTTTCAATACGGGCCGGTGCCCGGCTCCCCCTCCCGTTCGGGCCATATTCTCCTCGGTTTTCCCGGGTTTCGGGCCGAAAAGCCGACCGGCGTTGACTCCCCGTGGAGGCCGGCATAGCCTAAAACGCCTTTTGCGAGAGCACCATGCGGCGCGAGAAATCGAACTACATCATCCAGTCGGTGTCGCACTCGCTCGACGTGCTCGAGCAGTTCTGCGGCGACGCCGACGAGCTCGGCGTGACCGAGCTGTCCAAGCGTCTCAAGCTGCACAAGAACAACGTCTTCCGCTTGCTCGCGACGCTCGAGTCACGCGGCTACATCGAGCAGAACCGCGCCACCGAGAACTACCGGCTCGGCATCCGCTGCCTCCAGCTCGGCCAGAGCTACGTGCAGCACATGGGGCTCCTCCGTCAGGCCCGCGTCATCATGGCGGACCTGGTGCGACAGGTGCGCGAGACCGCGTACGTCGCCGTCCTTCGCCGTGGCGCGGTGGTTCCCGTCGAGATGGTGGAAGCGGACCGTCCCGTACGCATCGTCTCTCAGCTCGGCGAGGCGCTCCCGCTCCACTGCACGGCGGCGGGCAAGGCCTACCTCGCGTTCGAGGCCGAGGACGACCTCCGGACGCTCCTGCCCGACGGGCTCCAGCGCTACACCGAGCGCACCGTGACCGAGCGCCCGGCGCTCCTCCAGCAGCTCCGTGGCATCGCGCAGTCGGGCTACGCCGTCGACATGGGTGAGCACCTCGAGGACATCCGCGCCGTCGCGGCGCCGATCCGCGACTACACCGGCAGCGTCGTCGGGACGCTCGCCGTCGCGGCGCCGGCCTCGCGGCTCACCGCGGAGCGGATCGAGAAAGAGGTCGCGCCGCTGGTCCTGAAAGCCGGGCGCGAGCTGTCCAGCCGCCTCGGCTTCGACCTCGGCCGGCGCGAAGCGCAGGGCTGACTCAGTACCGGCGGCAGGGCACGCCGCGCGTGAGCAGGTCGATGGCGGCGAGCGTGTCGGTGAAGAGCGTCCCCACGTCCGAGGGCGCGAAGGCGACCGGGCCGTCGGCGACGAGCGCCGCGAGACGGGCGTCGATCGCGCGCAGCGTCGCCTGATCGGCGGAGACGACCTGCACGCCCGGTGCGTGCGCCGTCGCGGTGGCGACATTCTGCCTGCCCGCGACCGGCGGCGCGTCGGTCGACGGGCTGGCGGGCCTCCCCGGACCGGGCGCCCTGATGGTCCCCGTCAGCTCGCTCTTGCTCGTCAACCCCACGCGGTAGCCGGCGCGCAGCGCGCACGGTTTGTTGACTTCGCCGGGGCCGCCTGGGTAATGACTCCTGTTCGGCACACCCAGGCGAAGGAGCTCCCGACGTGAAGATACTCGTCACCGTGAAGCGCGTCCCCGATCCCGAGACCGTCATCAAGATCGCCCCCGACGGCGCCGGAATCGTCACCGACAACGTCAAGTGGGTCATCAACCCCTTCGACGAGATCGCCATCGAGGAGGCCCTCCGCATCAAGGAGAAGGTCTCGGGCACCGAGGTCGTCCTCGTCTCGATCGGCCTGAAGACGTCGCAGGAGCAGCTCCGGACCGGGCTCGCGATGGGCGCCGACCGCGCCATCCTGGTCGTCTCCGACGCGGCCCTCGAGCCGCTCGCCGTGGCGCGCGTGCTGCAGAAGATCGCGGACACCGAGAAGCCGGACCTGATCGTGATGGGCAAGCAGGCCATCGACGACGACTCCAACTGCGCCGGCCAGATGCTCGCCGAGCTGCTCGGCTGGCCGCAGGCCACCTTCGCGTCGAAGGTGGAGCTGGGCGGCGACCAGAAATCCGCCAAGGTCACGCGCGAGGTCGACGGCGGCCTCGAGACCGACGCCGTGCCGCTGCCCGCGGTCGTGACGGCCGACCTCCGCCTGAACGAGCCGCGCTACGCTTCGCTCCCCGGCATCATGAAGGCGCGGAAGAAGGAGATGAAGGAGATCCCGGTCGCCGAGCTGGGCGTGGACGTGGCGCCGACGGTGAAGATCGTGAAGCTCGAGACCCCCCCGAAGCGCACCGGCGGCCGCAAGGTCGGCTCCGTGCAGGAGCTGGTCCAGATGCTCCACAACGAAGCGAAGGTGATCTGAGCATGGGCAACGTCCTCGTCGTCGCCGAGCATCAGCACGGAAAATTCCCGAAGACCACGCTGGTCGCCTTCGAGGCCGGCAAGCAGCTCGCCAAGCTGGCCGGCGGGAAGTGCATCGCCGCCGTCCTCGGCCAGGGCGTCGACGCGCTCGCCGCGGCGGCGGCCGAGTACGGCGTCGACGTCGTCGCGGTCGACGGCGCGCCGTTCGCGCACTACCTGGCCGACGCCCACACGGCGGCGCTGGCCGAGCTGGTGAAGCAGAAGGGCGTCGACACCGTGATCGCCACCGCGACCGCGCTCGGCAAGGACCTGACGCCCCGCCTCGCCGCGCGGCTCGGCGCGGGCATGGCGTCGGACATCACCGGCATCGTGGACGCGTCCACCTTCAAGCGGCTCATGTGGGCCGGCAACGTGATCGCGACCGTGAAGCTCGAGAGCACGCCGCGCGTCGTCTCGGTGCGCGGCACGGCCTTCGACGCGGCCAAGAAGGAGGGCAAGGGCGCGGTCGAGAAGGCGAGCGTCGCGCCGGGCGCGAACGACACGCGCATGCAGTTCGTCGAGTTCGCGGAGACGAAGTCCGACCGTCCCGTGCTGACCGAGGCGAGCATCGTCTGCTCCGGCGGCCGCGGGTTGAAGAACGGCGAGAACTTCACCATCTATCTGGATCCCTTGTGCGACGTGCTCGGCGCCGCCATGGGCGCCAGCCGCGCCGCGGTCGACGCCGGCTTCGTGCCGAACGACCTCCAGGTCGGGCAGACCGGCAAGGTCGTCGCCCCCCAGCTCTACATCGCGGTCGGCATCTCCGGCGCCATCCAGCACCTCGCCGGGATGAAGGACTCGAAGGTCATCGTCGCCATCAACAAGGACGAGGAGGCGCCGATCTTCCAGATCTCCGACTACGGACTGGTGGCGGACCTCTTCAAGGCCGTGCCGGAGCTCACCGAGGAGATCAAGAAGCTGAAGCACGCGTGACCGGGCGCGCCCTCGCCCGGCGCTTCTATCTCCAGCCCACCCTCCGCGTCGCCCGCGACCTTCTCGGGAAGACGCTGGTGCACGCGACGCCGGACGGCGTCGCCGCCGGACGCATCGTCGAGGTCGAAGCGTACCGCGGCCCCGGGGACCGGGCGGCACACAGCTCCGGCGGCCGCCGCTCGGCGCGGAACGAGGTCATGTGGGGTCCGCCCGGGCGCGCGTACGTCTACTTCATCTACGGCATGCACTTCTGCGTGAACGTCGTTTGCCAGCCGGCGGGCCGGCCCGAGGCCGTGCTGCTGCGCGCGCTCGAGCCGCTCGACGGCGAAGCGCTCATGCGCCGGCGCCGCGGGCTCCCCGACGCGCCCGCGTGGCGGCTCTGTCGGGGGCCCGGCGCGCTCTGCCAGGCGCTCGGCATCGGGCGTGCGGAGAACGGCGCCGATCTCGTGCGTGGCGCGCTCCGGATCCGGGGCGCGGCGGCGGTGCCGAACGCGGCCGTCGTCCGCACGCCGCGCATCGGCGTCGACTACGCGGGGGCGGACGCCGCACGGCGCTGGCGGTTCGCGCTGCGCGGCAGCCGGGCCGTCTCCGGGCCGACGCGCCTCGCTACGAGCGGCGGCGGAAGCGGCGGGTCAGCGGCGCCGCCGAGTCTCAAACACCGTCGACGACGGCGCACGCGGCCGGCTCGCCGGCGGTGACCGTGACCGTCTCGGCGCGGCGGATCACCTGACCCGGCGCGAGGGCCGGCACGCCGGGGCGGTCCGCGCGCTTCCCCGTGAGCGCGCTGTACGTGCCACGGTACCAGTCGCCGCTCACCCGCTCCTCGCTGTAGAGCTGCGCCCACAGGCGGTGCGTCTCCGGGTCGGCCGTCTTCGCGGCCTCGAAGCCGCGGCGGAGCGCGGCCTGGCAGCCGGCCATGCGCTCGGCGTCGCGCTGGTTCACGCGCTTGAGACCGTCGAGCTGGGCGACGAAGCCGGCGACGTTCTGCAGCTCCGCGAGCTGTGCCTCGAGCACGTCGTCGACGCACGCGGGCCCCGGCTCGCCGCCGAGCGCGCGGATGCGCTCGGCGAGGATGCGGGCGTGGTTGGCTTCCCGCTCGGCGATGACGAGGTGGCCGGCGCGGAGCGCCGCGTCCGACTCGTGCTCGGCCCAGCACGCGTAGAGCTTCGCACCCCAGGCTTCGAGCGCGCGGAACACGTTCAGGCCCTCCAGCATCGCGGCGCGTGCGTCGTCCATCGCGGCACCCCCTACTTCGCGAGCAGGCTGCGCAGCATCCAGGCGGTCTTCTCGTGCACCTGCATCCGCTGCGTGAGCAGGTCGGTGGTGGGCTCGTCGTTCACCTGCGCCGCGAGCGGGAGGACGGAGCGCGCCGTGCACACCACGGCCTCCTGGCCCTGCACCAGGAGCGCGATCATCTTCTGCGCCCTGGGCGTACCCGGCGTCTCGGGGATCGAGGCGAGCTGGGCGAACTCGCCGTAGGTGGCGGGGGCGCGGAAGCCGAGCGCCCGGATCCGTTCGGCGATCAGGTCCACCGCCAGCGCCAGCTCGTTGTACTGCGTCTCGAACATCAGGTGCAGCGTCTGGAACATCGGGCCCGTGACGTTCCAGTGGAAGTTGTGCGTCTTCAGGTAGAGCGTGTAGGTGTCGGCCAGCAGGCGCGACAGGCCGTCCGCGATCTTCTTCCGATCCTTCTCCTTGATGCCGATGTCGATCGCCATGTGTGCTCCTCAAACCTTCGCCGCTTGCGCGACGATCTCCATCACGTCGAGCGTCTTCACTTTGTCCTCGAGGTCCTTCGCCTTGATGCCGTCGGTGAGCATCGTCATGCAGAACGGGCAGGAGACGGCGATCACCTCGGGGTCGTTCTCGAGGGCCTGCTCGGTGCGCATCAGGTTGACGCGCTGGTTCGGGTCCTCCTCGATCCACATGCGGCCGCCGCCGGCGCCGCAGCACATGCCGAACTTCTTGTGGCGGTGCGGAACCTCCTGCACCTCGGCGCCCGTCGCCGTGAGGACCTCGCGGGGCGAGTCGTAGATGTCGTTGAAGCGGCCGTAGTAGCAGGAGTCGTGGTAGGTGGTCCTCTTCTTGAACTCCGGCGGCACGCGGAGCTTGCCGGAGGCGATGAGCCGCTGCACGAACTCAGCGGCGTGGATGACCTCGTAGGTGCCGCCGAACTGCGGATACTCGTTCTTGATCGTGTTGAAGCAGTGCGGGCAGTTGGTGAGGATCTTCTTCGCCTTGTGGCCGTTCAGCGTCTCGACCAGCGTCGTGGCCATCGACTGGTAGAGGTACTCGTTGCCCAGCCGGCGCGCGGTCTCGCCGTTGCAGAGCTCCTCGGTGGCGAGGCAGGCGAAGCTCACGCCCGCGGCCTTCAGCACCTTGGCGAAGGCCTGGGTCGACTTCTTGTTGCGGTCGTCGAAGGAGCCCGCGCAGCCGACGTAGTAGAGGTACTCGGTGTCCGGCGTGTCGGCGAGGGTCGGGATGTCGAGCCCGTCGGCCCAGCCGAAGCGCTTCTCGGCGCCGATGCCCCACGGGTTCGACTGCGTCTCCATGCCCTTGAAGACACGCGTCAGCTCGGCCGGGAAGCGTGACTCCTCCTGGACGAGGTGGCGGCGCATGTCGACGATCTTGTCGACGTACTCGATCATCACCGGGCACGCCTCCTCGCACGCCCGGCAGACGTTGCACGACCACAGGACCTCGTCCGTGATGACGGGGCCGACGATGTTGCCGCCGACCTCGGGCGGCTCGGCGCCGTCGCCGTTCGGCTTGTGGGCGACGCGCTTCTCGATCACCTCGCTCTGGTGCTCGTAGAGGTAGTCGCGCAGGTCGAGCAGGAGCTGGCGCGGCGCGAGCGGCTTCCCCGTGGCCGTCGCGGGACACTGCGCCGAGCAGCGCCCGCACTCGGTGCAACTGAACATGTCCAGCACCTGCTTCCAGGTGAACTGGTCGATGTGCGAGGTGCCGAAGGTGGTGGCGTTCTCCAGGTCCTGCTTGGAGAGGGCGCCGATCGGCTCGAGCTTGCTGAAGAAGACGTTGAACAGCGAGGTGATGACGTGGAAGTGCTTGGCGCGCGGGAGGAAGTTCAGCATCACGAGAACGGCCAGGTTGTGCGCCCACCACGCCGTCACGCCGATCGCCGTCACCGTCGCGGCCGGGAGGCCCGCGAAGCCGGCGGCGAAGAGGCGCGACACCGGCTCGAAACGGCCCTCGGCCATGAAGAACGGGTCGCCCGCGTGCAGCATCTGGCGCGCGCCGTCGTAGACCAGCCCGCCGAGCATGATGATGCCGATCGCGGCCAGGATGACGTACGCCTCCCAGTGGTGGTGCGAGAGCTGGCGCGCCTCGGCGGGCGGGAAGCCGAGCAGGCGCTGGGGTCGGATCACCAGCCAGCGCACGAAGGCGACGCAGATCCAGAAGAAGACGACAGCCTCCATCACGTCCCGGAGCAGCATGTACGGGCCGCCGAGGAGACTCGGACTGAAGAGCGGCAGGTAGAAGTGCTCGCTGTAGGCGCGGCCGAACATCGTCATGATCTGGAGCGCGAGGATCATGAAGCCCCAGAATATGAAGAAGTGCATCCAGCCCGCGACCGTCTCACCGACGGTCCGCACCTCGGGTCGCACGAACTTCTTCTGCCCGAACGCATAGACCAGGACGGCCTGCACCCGCTCCGGGATGCGGTCGAAGAGGTTGGCTGAGCGCGCCGCGCGCAGCAGGTTGAACCGGCCCCACAGCTGGTAGACGAAGAAGCCGAGGGCAGGCACCAGGCAAAGCGTGAAAAGTATCGAGGACACCATCACTTTCTCCGAGGCCACTCACTAGTCCACGGTACCAGCGGTTGCAACGGGACGCGGCGGTCGCCGTCGCTCGGCGAGGGAGACGGCGGCACCCCGATCCCGCGCAAGAATTAAGTGGTGAGGTCAGTGCGACTCCGACGCTCTCGAGCATGCCCCAAGGTCGGGCTTCGTGCGGCCGCAGTGCAAGCCCATGCACTCCCGCATCGTTCGAGACGACACACCACGCGACCCGCGACGCGAAAGCGACCCAAACATGGACCTACGTCGCATTTGAGGTGCCAATCTGGCTTGCGGCCCCGCGCATCACCGAATACTAGGCTCCGGACCGCCGAGGCGGAATCACGAGCGCGCGTCCATCCGGACGTCGGAACGAAGACGACACGTCAAATGCACCCTGTTTTTCGCTTGCAGACGCTCGCGTCGCCTGCTAAACGCATGCGACCGCGAGGCGGGCGAGTTGTGGTGGTGGCGGCGCGGGCGGTACGGTTTTCTAGGAGTCTAGGCAGTATACCTGTCTCGCACACGCCGCACGCCGCCGTCTTTCGTCTCTGCATCACGGTGACCGGCGCCCCGAAAAACGGTTGCGGGGTGTCCGCGGCTCTGCTGCACGCGCCTGCGCGCGGGCACAAATCTGTAAGCGCGCCGCGTCGTACGCCAATTTCTCGCCGTCGCGCTCCTCACCGCGACACGTCGCCTCCGCCTCGCGCCACTGGCGCGTCCCTTGCACGGCGTACCCGGAATACACGCGCGAGCGCACCGTCAAGGATGGGATGAGGCGAATGATGTGGAGAACGACCGGGTGGCTTCTCTGCATGCTCGGGATGCTTTGCATCACGGGCTGCGAGACGATCCCGCCCACTGTTCCGGCAGGACTCACCGCCACGGCGGACGATTGCTCGCAGGTAACCCTCGATTGGGGGCCCGCGACCGACGCCGGTGGCTCTGGGCTGAAGGGCTACAGGGTCTATCGTGACGGGAACGTCGTGGCGGAGGTCCTCGCGCCCGCGACGGACGCCAGCGACTCGGTGAGCGCCTCGACCAGCTACGACTACGAGGTCTCGGCGGTCGACCACGACGGGAACGAGTCGGCGCGGAGCGCGGTCGTGAGCGTGACCACGCCGCCCTGCGTCGGCGGTGCGCCATCGGGGTCGGGGCTGTCCGTTCCGAAGGGGTTCAACGCGACGGCGATCGACTGCGGGCGGATCGACCTCTCGTGGCAGGCATCGATCGACACCAGCGGGAGCGGGTTGCGAGGCTACGAAGTCTACCGCAACAACGTCCTGGTGAAGCAGGTGACCGCCCCGGCAGTCACCGCCCCCGATACCGGCCTGAGCGCGTCCACGCGCTACACCTACAAGGTGCGCGCGGTCAACAACGCGGGCACGTTCTCGGCGTTCACCAGCGGCGTCCGGCGCTCCACGCCGGCGTGCGTGACGAGCGGCGGGCCGCCGACCGCAAACGCAGGTCCGGACCAGTTCACGCAGACGCTCACCCCGGTCGCGTTCGACGGCTCCGGCTCCTCCGTCTCGGGCAGAACCCTTGTCGGCTACGCCTGGGACTTTGGCGACGGCGCCTCGGGGTCGGGCCGCACCGTCTCACACACCTACACGACCCCGGGAGCCTACACGGCGACGCTCACGGTGACCGACAGCAGCGGCGCGACGGCGAGAGACACGGCGGCGGTTGGCGTCGCAAACCGGCCCCCCGTGGCAAACCCCGGGCCGGACCAGAATACGAATCCCGGTACGGCCGTGACGTTGAACGGCTCCGGCTCGTCCGACCCGGACGGCAGCATCACCAGCTACGCGTGGGACTTCGGCGACGGCGCGTCGGCGACCGGCGCGGTCGTGACCCACACGTACGCGTCAGCAGGCGCGAAGGTCGCCACCCTGACGGTCACCGACGACCGCGGCGCGCGCGGCACCGATGCCGCAACCGTGACCGTCGCAAGCACACCCCCTCCGGCGGGTACGCACCGGTGGTCGGAGAACTTCGGAGGTCCCACCAGCAACGACATCGCGAGTCCCCGCGGCGTCGCCGTGGACCTTGGCGGCAACGTGGCGGTGACAGGACACTTCCATGGCGGGGTCGACTTCGGCGGCGGGGCGCTCAACAGTGTCAGCAGCACCGACCTCTTCCTGGCGCGCTACTCGGGATCCGACGGACACCACCTCTGGTCCAAGCGCTTCGGCCCACCCTCGGGCCTCATTCACGGCTCGGGCGTCGCCACGGACTGGACCGGCAACATCCTGGTGACGGGCGACTTCCTGGGCGCGCTCGACCTGGGCGGCGGGCCGCTGCCCAGTCCCCCGAACGTCAATGGGTTCGTCGGGAAGTTCTCCGCCTCGGGCGCACCCCTCTGGTCGACGAGTTTCCTCCTGCAGGCAACGTGGGACATGGCACACCCGAACGCCATTGCGGTGGACACCAGTGGCAACGTGGTGGTGACGGGCGACTTCTCCGGCACGGTGGATTTCGGCGGCGGACCGCTGAGCAGCAGCGGGTCCTCGGATATCTTCGTCGTGAAGTACTCCTCGACCGGCGCTTACCTCTGGTCACGGCGTTTCGGGAGCACGGATCCGGACGTCGGCCGAGGCATCGCGGTAGACCCGAGCGGCAACGTGATCATCACGGGGGAGTACTCGGGGGCGGTGAATTTCGGCGGCGGCCCGCTCCCCAGCCAAGCCTCGGGTGTCGTCGTCGCGGAACTCTCGGCGTCGGGTGCCCACCTGTGGTCCCGAGGCTGCGGCGGCCCAGGGCGAAGCCTCTCCGTGGCCGCGGACGCCAGCGGCAACGCGATCGTCACGGGATACTCCTATGGCACGCTCGACTTCGGGGGCGGGCCGCGGCCGAACCTGAGCGGTTCCCATGCGTCGCCCTTTGCGGCGAAGCTCTCGTCATCGGGGGCGCACGTCTGGTCGAAGAGTTTCGGAAACAGCGGAGCCCAGACCGACGACGCGGCATATGCCGTCGCCGTCGACGGCGCCGGAAACGTGCTGTTGACGGGCTATGTCGTCGACTCGATCGACTTCGGAGGCGGGCCGCTTCTCCCCATCAGTGGACCGGACACGTTCGTGGCGAAGCTCTCTCCACAGGGCGGACATCTCTGGTCCAAACGCTTTCCGCAGTCATCCCCCAGTAGCGATGCGGGTCGCGCGATCGCCGTGGACGCGAGCGGTGATTCAGTCCTCACGGGAGAGTTCTTCGCGACTCTGGATTTCGGCGGCGGGCCGCTGACGAACGCCGGTGGCGCGAGCGGTAACGCTTCCACCGACGCCTTCCTCGTGAAACTCGGCCAGTAGGCGCTGCGCGACGCGAGACCGAGCCGCGCTGCGGCGCCGTCCATCGTGGCCCGCCGCGGAGACTCGTCGTGGCCCTCGTGCGAGATCGGGTCCAGCACGACCCGCATTCACGCTCCCATCGCCGGCCTGATTGCGCATCGGCGATCTCAGGCCTCTCGGCCGCTCGCGCGCCTCGGGTGGGCGCCAGAATTAATTTTCCCCGAGCGCGGGTCCAATCCGAGGAAATCGACCCGCCCAGCCCCCACCATCCCCTGAACGATTTCATCAGATTGTTCACCTATTTTGACGGGTGAAGTGTAGAGGCACATTAACCTTGACGGGTTCTATGCGCCCCACCCCGGCGGTTGCCCCATCACTTGCACAGGACCCGCAAGTTGGTCTAAGGGGACGCTGGACAACTGACAGATGCCAGACGAGGTGAGCATTGCACGTTCCCCGCCGCCGGCGCTCTAAGAAACGGTCGCGGCGGGTGAGAACGTCCCGTCGCGGCGGCTTTACCATGGAGGGGTAGACATGTTGCTTAGCGGAAAAATCACAATTCGTCCCGCCCTTAACCTGTTCGTGCTCTGCCTCGTCGTCGGAATGGGCCGCTTGGCGACGGCACACGTCAGCCCGGCAGCGTGTACCGACAACAACCTCAGCATCGTCCAGAGCAAGAATACCAGTAGCGCCTTCCCTGACCAGGTGAAGTACTGCACCGTGGACGCCGACTGCGGCTACTGCAATTTCCCCACGACGTGCTCGAACGCGGCGGTCTGCTGCTCGCACTGCGTCGGCGGCTTCTGCACGGTGATCTACAACGTGGCGGTGACGAACCTCTCCATAGCCCTGCCAAACCACATGAACCCTTGCGACGTCGGCACGGAAGCCGGCGGAGAGATAAGCCAGGACGGGACGCGCGTGCTCTTCCGCTGCCCTGTTTCGACCGGGAACCCCACGGGCATACCGGCGGTCTGCCCAGGGGTCGGAAACAGCGCCAGCGTTGCGGATTGTGCACCGCTCGCGCCGCCGTGCTGCGTGCTCGCCCTCACCGACTTGTTCGCGGTGCCCAGCAGCAAGGGCTACGAGGACGTCTCCTGCAACGTGGCCGGTCCGCCGGCCTTCTACACGGACAGGGCCGAGGCGCATGGCACGCTCCACGACAGCGCGAGCGACAATAGCTCATCGGATCCCGTGGGCACCGTGACGGTGGAGATCGTCTCGACGACCACGACCACGACCACCACCACGACGACGACCACCACCACCACAACCACCAGCACGACCACCACGACGCTGCCGGCTCGCCACTTCCAGTGCTTCGAGACGAAGCCGCAGAGGTTCAACACGCGAATCGTGACGCTCACCGACCAGTTCCGGACGCAGCAAGTGTCCGTCATCGGGCCGCAGCGGATATGCAACCCGGCGAACAAGCGGGACGAGGACAGGTCGGCCGTGCAGGACGCGAACCACCTGACCGGCTACAAGATCCACAAGATCGGCCCGCCGCCTCCGGCCGTCCACAACGTGACGATCGTGAACCAGTTCGGAAGCACGTTGATCGACATCCTCCGTCCGACCCGCCTGCTCGTGCCCGCGGCGAAGAGCCGGATCGAGCCGCCGGATCCGATCGTCAACCCCGGCGTCGACCATTTCAACTGCTACACGACCCGGCGCACGCGCGGGGCCGCAGCGCTGCCGAAGATCACCGGCATCACGGTTCAGGACCAGTTCGGGACCAAGACGGTCGATCTGAGCAAGCCGCTCCTCCTCTGCGCGCCGGCGAACAAGAACAACGAGAACCCGGGCGCGGAGAATCACGAGAACCACCTCCTGTGCTACCGCATCAAGGCGCGTGACAACTTCACCACGCTGGGGCCGGTCTTCACGGCCGACCAGTTCGGCTCGCTGACGCTCCAGGTGATCCACCGCGACGAGCTGTGCGTCCCGTCGACGAAGATACTCGCGGGCGGTACCACCAGCACGACGACGACGACCACGTCGACGACCACGACCACGTCGACGACCACGACGACCGAATCGACGACCACCACCACGACGACCACGACGACCGAATCGACGACGACCAGCACGTCGACGACGACCACGACCACGACGACCGAATCGACGACGACCAGCACGTCGACGACGACCACGACCACGACGACCGAGTCGACGACCTCCACGATTGGGTCGCCGATCGGCGCGTTCCTCGATCTCTAGCATCCCGACGGCCGGACCCCCCGCGCGTCCTCCCCGGCGCGCGGGGGGGGGACCGGCCCCCTTCCCCGGGCCGCCTCCGGCAAGCGGCGGCCGGGACGGGCTTCCGCCCACGCCGCTGGAGTTGCGCCCAGAGTCCGCGTGCCGAGCTCGGCACGCACCGCGCTCGACGCGGGCGCCACGTGCCGGCGCGCACGAGGTTGAACCGGCGCCACACCTGGTAGATGAAGTCCAGGGGTCGGCGGAATCATGTTTCGATGGCTCGCGCCCGGGGTTCCCGCCTTTCGGCGACGCCTCGGCGGAATCGCGTTCCTGATCGCGCTCGCATGCTCGAGCGGCGGGCCCCTCGCGCGCATCCACACCGCGGCCGAGAAGGTGGTCGTCGTCTCGCTCGAGGTCGCCTCCACGCCCGACGCCATGGCGCACGGCCTCATGTACCGGTCGGCGCTCCCCGACGGACACGGTATGCTCTTCGTCTTCCCCGACGACGGCGACCACCAGTTCTGGATGAAGAACACGCTCATCCCGCTCGACATGCTCTTCGTCGCCGCCGACGGTCGCATCGTCGGCATCCACGCCGACGCCACGCCGCTCTCGACCGCGCCGATCACCGTCGGCTCGCCGTCGCGCTGGGTGGTCGAGGTGCCGGGCGGCTTCGCCCGCCGAAGCGGCATCGCGACCGGCGACCGCGTCGAGCTCGCCGGCGTGCGCCTGCCTTGAATTTCGCCCACACGTAGACTACAGGACCCGCTTCCGCCCGGAGAACCAACTGCATGGGAATCAAGGAGAATCGCGCCGAGCTCGAGCGTCGTGACCACGAAGCGCTGCTGGGCGGCGGCGAGGAGCGCGTCAAGCGCCAGCACGCGGAGGGCAAGCTCTCGGCGCGCGAGCGCCTCGACATCCTGCTCGACCCCGGGAGCTTCGTCGAGACCGATCGCTTCAAGACCCATCGCTGCACCGACTTCGGGATGGAGGAGAAGAAGATCCTCGGCGACGGCGTCGTCACCGGCTACGGCAAGATCGACGGCCGGCTCGTGTTCGTCTTCTCGCAGGACTTCACGGTCTTCGGCGGCAGCCTGGGCGGCGCCTACGCCGAAAAGATCTGCAAGATCATGGACCTCGCCATGAAGAACGGCGCGCCCGTGGTCGGCCTGAACGACGGCAGCGGCGCGCGCATCCAGGAGGGCGTGGTCGGGCTCGCGGGCTACGCCGACATCTTCCAGCGCAACGTCATGGGCTCCGGCGTGATCCCGCAGATCTCCGTTATCATGGGCCCCTGCGCGGGGGGCGCCGTCTACTCGCCCGCCATGACCGACTTCATCTTCATGACCAAGACGGCGAGCTACATGTTCATCACCGGCCCCGACGTCATCAAGACGGTGACCCACGAGGAGGTCACCAAGGAGGAGCTGGGCGGCGCCGACACCCACAACCAGCGCAGCGGCGTCGCGCACTTCGAGGGCGAGGACGACGCCGACACCCTCGCCATGGTGAAGGAGCTGCTCGCCTTCCTGCCCTCGAACAACCTCGACGATCCCCCGCTCACCGCCACCGCCGACGACCCGAGCCGCCGCGACCCCAAGCTCGCCACGATCGTGCCCGAGAACCCGAACAAGCCCTACGACATGCTCGAGCTGATCGGGGCGGTGGTCGACGACGGCTACTTCTTCGAGGTGCACCGCGGCTTCGCGCGCAACATCATCGTCGGCTTCGCGCGGTTCGGCGGACGGCCGGTCGGCATCGTCGCCAACCAGCCCGCGCACTTGGCCGGCGTGCTCGACATCGACGCCTCCGTGAAAGCCGGCCGGTTCGTCCGCTTCTGCGACTGCTTCAACGTCCCGATCGTCACCTTCGTCGACGTGCCGGGATTTCTCCCCGGGACGTCGCAGGAGTTCGGCGGCATCATCCGCCACGGCGCCAAGCTCCTCTACGCCTTCTGCGAGGCGACCGTGCCGAAGGTCACGGTGATCACGCGCAAGGGCTACGGCGGCGCCTACGTCGTCATGTCGTCCAAGCACATCCGCGGCGACGTCAACCTCTGCTACCCCACGGCCGAGATCGCCGTCATGGGGCCCGACGGCGCCGTCAACATCATCTTCCGCAACGAGATCGAGCGAGCGACCGACCCGGACGCCGAGCGCAGACGCCTGGTCGCCGAGTACCGCCAGACCTTCGCCAACCCCTTCAAGGCCGCCGAGCTCGGCTACGTCGACGAGATCATCCAGCCCGAGGACACGCGCCCGCGCCTCATCGCAGCGCTCGAGATGCTGCAGAACAAGCGCGACAAGAACCCGCCCAAGAAGCATGGCAACATCCCGCTCTGAGCGGCCCCCCGCCGCTCGCCCCCTCTTCCGGCGGGTGCTGGTGGCGAACCGGGGCGAGATCGCCGTGCGCGTCATCCGCGCCTGCCGCGAGCTCGGCATCGAGTCGGTCGCGGTCTACTCGGAGCCCGACCGCACCGCGCTCCACGTCCGCCAGGCCGACCACGCCTATCCGATCGGGCCGGCGGCCGCCGCGGAGAGCTACCTCCGCGTCGACAAGATCATCGCCGCCGCCAAGGAGTCCGGCGCCGAGGCCATCCACCCCGGCTACGGCTTCCTCTCCGAGCGCGCCCACTTCGCGCAGGCGTGCGCGGACGCCGGCTTCGTTTTCATCGGTCCGTCGGCCGCGGCGATCGAGGCGATGGGCGACAAAGTCGAAGCGCGCAAGCGCATGATGGCCGCCGGCGTCCCCGTCGTCCCCGGCTCGGAGGAGCCCATCGGCTCGGACGCCGAGGTCGAGCGCGTGGCGCGCGAGGTCGGCTTCCCGGTGATGCTCAAGGCGGCGGGCGGCGGCGGCGGTAAGGGCATGCGGCTCGTCACCAGGACGGAGGACTTGAAGAGCGGGCTCCGCGCCGCGCGCTCCGAGGCCAAGTCCGCGTTCGGCGACGACCGCGTCTACGTCGAGAAGGCGATCGCCCGCCCCCGGCACGTCGAGGTGCAGGTCCTGGGCGACACCCACGGCAAGGTGATCCACCTCTACGAGCGCGAGTGCTCGATCCAGCGCCGCCACCAGAAGGTCATCGAGGAGTCGCCCTCGCTCGCCATCGACCAGAAGACGCGCGAGGCGATGGGCCGCGTCGCGGTGCAGGCGGCGAAGGCCGTCGACTACGTCGGCGCCGGGACGATCGAGTTCCTGGTGGACGCGGAGCGGAACTTCTACTTCCTCGAGATGAACACCCGCATCCAGGTGGAGCACCCGATCACCGAGGCCGTGACCGGCGTCGACCTGGTGCGGGCGCAGATCGAGATCGCCGCCGGGCGGCCTCTCCCCGTCCGCCAGCAGGACGTCGTGCAGCGCGGCTGGGCGATCGAGTGCCGGATCTACGCCGAGGACCCGGAGAACAACTTCCTCCCCGCCCCCGGCCGCATCGAGGTGCTCCGCGTGCCGAGCGGGATCGGCATCCGCGACGACTCGGGCGTCTACGAGGGCTACGAGGTCTCCACCTTCTACGACCCGATCCTCTCCAAGCTGGTGGCCTGGGGCGCCACGCGGGACGAGGCGATCGGCCGCATGCTCCGCGCGCTCCACGAGTACACGGTGGTCGGGCCGATCACCAACGTCGCCTTCCACCGCTGGGCGCTCAACCACCCGGCCTTCCGCGCCGGCGAGATCGACACCGGCTTCATCGGCCGCCACTTCCAGCCCGGCGTGCTGGGCGGCGCCGACGCCGACCTGCCGATCATCGGCGCGGCCATCGCCGCCGTCTCCCGGGCGGCCCAGCCCGCCAGCGGCGCTGCGCCCGCGGCGGCGGGCGCACCCCGCACGCGCTGGCGCGACAGCGCGCGCCGCGAGGCGCTCCGTGACTAGCGCCGCCCCGGGGCGGCCGACCCGCTTCACCGCCCTGGTGGGCGACCAGACGAGGACGGTGGAGGTCGTCGTTCTCGGCCCCGGCCGCTTCCAGGTCGCGATCGACGGGCACACCCGGGTGGTCGACGGCCAGCCGACGGGCCCGGCGTCGTACTCGCTCCTGATCGACAACGCGGCCGTCGAGCTGAGCGTCCTCGCCAAAGGCGACGCCTACGCCGTCGAGCTGGGCGGCCGGACCCACCGGCTCCGCCTGCTGGACGAGCGCGCGCTCCGCGCCCACAAGCGGGGCCCCGGGGGGCCGGGCGAGCGCGAGGTCCGGGCGGCCATGCCGGGCAAGGTAGCCGCCGTGCTGGTCGAGGTCGGAGCGACGGTCGAGCGCGGCCAGGGGCTGCTCGTGATCGAGGCGATGAAGATGGAGAACGAGGTCGGAGCGCCGCGGGCGGGCACCGTGCGGGAGGTGCGCGTGAAGCCCGGGCAGGCGGTCGACGCGGGCGAGCTGCTCGCCATCGTCGAGTGAGCAAAAATGCTCGCGTGGCTTGTGGCCCTTGCTCGATCGTGTTAGGGGCAAATGATTACCCAGGCGATGAGCACCCCGTTCGTTCCCAAGAAGATCTTCCTGACCAAGGGTGTCGGCAAGCACCGCGAGAAGCTCTCCAGCTTCGAGATGGCGCTGCGCAGCGCGGGCATCGCGCAGTACAATCTGGTCCGCGTGTCGTCGATCTTCCCGCCGCACTCGAAGCTCATCTCGCCCCAGGAAGGCCAGAAGCTCATGAAGTCGGGGCAGGTGCTCTACGTCGTGATGAGCGAGAACGCCACCAACGAGCCGCACCGTCTGGTCGCGGCGTCGGTCGGCGTCGCCATCCCCAAAGACCGCAACCAGTACGGCTACCTCTCCGAGCACCACAGCTTCGGGCAGACCGAGAAGCAAGCGGGCGACTACGCCGAGGACCTCGCGGCTACCATGCTCGCCACCATCCTCGGCGTCGACTTCGACCCGAACAAGGGCTACGACGAGCGCAAGGACATCTGGCGCATGAGCGACAAGATCGTCATCACCCGCCAGGTGACGCAGTCCGCGATCGGCGACCGCGACGGGCTCTGGACGTCGGTCGTCGCCGCCGCGGTCTTCGCCGAGTGACGCGCCTCCCCCGCCCCCCACGCTGACCACCACCGAAGAAGACGACGGCACCCTGGACGCCCGGCTCGTCGCCGCCGTGGCGCACCGTCGCGCGCCCGTGGCGACCGCCGACCTGGTGCGCGCCGCCCGGGTCTCCCGCGACGAGCGCGCGCGCGTCGCGGCGCGGCTCGCCGCGCTCGAGGCCGAGGGCCGGCTCGTGCGCACCAAGGGCGACCGCTTCACCGTGCCCGAGCGGCTCGACCTCCGCGCCGGACGCCTCACCGTCAACCCGGCCGGCTTCGCCTTCTGCGTCGGCGACGACCCCGACGAGGACGATGTCTACGTCCCCGCCGCCGGCGTCCGCCCCGCCATGCACGGCGACCGCGTGCTGGTGCGGATCGAGGGCTTCCGCCGCCGGGGCCGGACCGAGGGGCGGGTGACGAAGGTGCTCCAGCGCGGCACGACTCGGGTCGTCGGGGTCCTCCGCCACGGCCAGACGGCGAGCGTCGTCGTGCCGCAGGAGCAGCGCATCACGGTCCCGATCGTCGTGCCGCGCGGCGCCGAGGGCGGCGCGGCCGACGGCGACATGGTGGTCGCCGACCTGGTCCGCTGGCCGGGCATGGCGTCGGAGGCGGAGGCGCGGGTCACGACGGTCCTCGGGCCCGCCACCGACCCGCGGGTCGAGACCGAGGCCGTCATCCATGCCCACGGGCTGCCGCTCGAGTTCCCGCCCGAGGTGGCGGCGGCCGCGCGGCGCGTCCCCGAGACCGTGTCCGCCGAGGCGGCGGCCGGCCGACTCGACCTCCGCGCGCTTCCGATCGTCACCATCGACGGCGAGAACGCACGCGACTTCGACGACGCCGTGCTCGCCGAGCGCATCGCCGGAGGCTTCCGCCTGACGGTCGCCGTGGCCGACGTCGCGGCCTACGTCCCGGCGGGCGGCGCGCTCGACGCCGAGGCGCGCGCCCGCGGCACCAGCGTCTACTTCCCCGATCGGGTCATCCCGATGCTGCCCGAGGAGCTGTCGAACGGCATCTGCAGCCTCCGAGCGCACGAGGACCGGCTCGCCAAGGCGGTCCGTATCGACTTCGACGCCCGCGGGCAGGTGCGCGGCGCCACCTTCCACGACGCCGTCATCCGGAGCGCCGCCCGGCTCACGTACACGCAGGTGCGTCAGGCGCTCACCGACCGCGATCCGGCGGTGCTGGAGGCCCTCGGCCCGCTCGTCCGCCCGCTCGAGGAGGCGGCGGCGCTGGCCGAGCTGCTCGCCGCCCGCCGCCACGCGCGCGGGGCGATCGACTTCGACCTGCCCGAGGCCGAGGTCATCCTCGACCTCCGGGGCCGGCCCGAGAACATCGTGCGCGCCGAGCGCTCGGTGGCGCACCGGCTGATCGAAGAGCTCATGCTCGCCGCCAACGAAGCCGTGGCCCGCGAGCTGACGCGGCGGAAGCTCGCCTTCCTCCACCGCGTGCACGAGCCGCCCGCGGCCGACGGCGTCGGCGAGCTGGCCCGCTTCCTGGAAGGCTTCGGGCTCCGCTTGAAGCTCGTCGGCGGCAAGGCCTCGCCCGCCGCCTTCCAGGCGGTGCTCGAGCGCGTGGCGGGGCGGCCGGAGGAGCGGCTGGTGAACACGGTGCTCCTCCGCTCCATGCAGCAAGCGCGCTACGCCGCCGAGTCGTTCGGCCACTTCGGCCTCGCCACCGAGAACTACACCCACTTCACCTCGCCGATCCGCCGCTACCCCGACCTCGTCGTGCACCGTATCCTCGGCACGGGTCGCGTCCCGCCCGATCTGGTGGCGATCGCGGAGGAGACCTCGCGGCGCGAGCGGGTGGCGATGGAGGCCGAGCGCGAGATCGTGCAGCTCAAGAAGATCCAGTTCATGCAGGACAAGGTGGGCGAGCAGTACGACGGCCTGGTCTCCGGCGTCGCGAACTTCGGCTTCTTCGTCGAGCTGCGCGACCTCTTCGTCGAGGGGCTGGTGCACGTCTCGGCGCTCGGCGACGACTTCTACGAGCACGTCGAGCGCGAGCACCTGCTCCGGGGACGGCGCTCGCGGCGGACGTTCCGGGTCGGCGACCCGGTGCGGGTCGAGGTGGCGGGGGTGTCGATCGAGCGTCGGAGGATCGACTTCGTGCTGGCCGACACGGAACCCAGGAGGACAGGCGGATGGACAAGGCGACGGCGCTCTTCCTGATCGCGCTCGCGCTGCCCGTCGGGGCCGGCGCGCGCGGCGCCGAGACCGACCCCGAGCGGCGGAGCCTGGTCGTGCAAGCGGTCGAGAAGGCGAGCCCGGCGGTGGTGAACGTCTCCACGGAGGAGGTGATCGAGCGCCGCGGCTCGGCCTTCCCGTTCCCCCAGGACCCGCTCTTCGAGGAGTTCTTCCGCGACTTCGTCGACCCGCGGCCGCGCCGCTTCACGCGCACGAGCCTCGGCTCGGGCGTGATCGTCGCCGCCGACGGCACCATCGTGACCAACGTGCACGTCGTCGTGCGCGCCACGCGCATCCACGTGACGCTCGCCGACGAGCGCGAGTTCGACGCCACGCTGGTCGGCGCCGACGCCGACTCGGACCTCGCCGTGCTGCGCGTCAAGACCGGCGACCAGTTGCCGTTCATCGGCATGGCCAGCTCGACCGACCTGATGATCGGCGAGAGCGTGATCGCGATCGGCAACCCCTTCGGGCTCTCCCACACCGTGACGACGGGCGTGGTGAGCGCCGTCGGCCGCTCGCTCCACGAGGAGGAGCGCACCTACACCGACTTCATCCAGACCGACGCCTCGATCAACCCCGGCAACTCCGGCGGCCCGCTGCTCAACATCAAGGGCCAGCTCATCGGCATCAACACCGCGATCTACGGCAAGGCCCAGGGCATCGGCTTCGCCATCCCGGTGGACCGAGTCCGGCGGGTGGTGGGCGACCTCGTCTCCTTCGGCGAGGTCCGCCGCGCCTGGGTGGGGCTCGTGGTGCAGGACCTGACGCCGCAGCTCGCCGAGCACTTCGGCACCAAGAAGGCCGTCGTGGTGGCCGAGGTCGAGCCCGACAGCCCGGCTGTGGCGGCAGGCTTCGAGCGCGGCGACCTCGTGATGCGCGTCGACGGGCGCGACATCCACTCGCGCGAGGAGTTCGAGCAGCGCGTCGAGGACCACGGCCAGGGCGAGCCCGTCGCCATCACCCGCCGCCGCGAGGGCCAGGACACCGAGATCAAGCTCGACGCCGCGACCTTCCCCGCCGCCCGCGCCGACGACCTGGCGTGGCGCCTGATCGGCGTCGGGGTCATCGAGGACAAGGACGGCCTCGAGATCAAGAAGATCCGCCCCGGCAGCCCCGCCGCCCACGTCGGCATGCAGCGCGGCGACCGCCTCCTCGGCCTTGGCGGCGCCCCGATCGGCACGGTCGCCGAGTTCCGCCGCAAGATGATCGAGCTGCGCGCGGCGAGAAACGCCCTGGTCGCGGTCGGCCGCGGCCCCTACCAGTACAACCTCAACCTACAGCTCGATCGCGGATAGACGCGGGTGGGCTGGGCCACCACCGCGCCCGCGACCAGCGGTAACGACGTCGCGATCGCCGGCGCGCGTGGGGCGAGGACCCGGATGCGGCGAAGCCGCCGCGCCAGCCGGGAGCCGTGGGGGGGTGAGCCGAGGCCAAGTCCGAGTGTGGGGGTTCGGTCAACTTCGTAGGATTATCCAGACTACCGGCCCCCGCCGCGTCGATGACGATCCCTCCAGCGACGCTCCGCGTCGATGTCCGAGTTGGTCGGATCTCGGCAGCGCCACCATTTCCGCTGAAGAATCTCTTTGACTTCCACTGCGTCCCTCCCCGAAGGTATTCGCGCAACCGGGGCTGTGCCACCATCGGTCCGAGAACGGCCGTCCGCCAGGAGGTGAAACGTCATGCCGCATCACGCAATCAAAATCTTGCTCACCGTCGCAGTACTCTTCGCCGTGGCACCTTCGGTTCACGGCAGCACCCTCTACGTTGCCAACAACGGGCTCGATGGGGTTCTCTGCTTGAACGTGGGCGGCTGCGGGTCGAAGGCGTTCCCGTGCCGGTCGATCACGCGCGCGATCTGTAATGCGGTGGCGGGCGACACGATCATCGTTGGTCCCGGCCGGTACGGTGATCTCGACGGGGACGGCACTCCCGGCGAGACGGGCGAGGAGATCGGTTCGCCCGGCTGTGGCTGCATGCTTTCGGTCAACAAACCGGTCAAGCTCAGATCCAGCGAGGGCGCCGCCGCGACCGTGATCGACGCGCACACCGTCGACGTCATCCAAAACGTGCTCATCATCGCCGACGGCGGGGCGTTCGGGCAGCCGGGGCAGGGCTTCACCGTGACGAACACGGCACGCTTGGGCGGCGGGGCCGGCATCGTGATCGACTCCACAAACGTCAAAGTCCGGGGAAATCAGCTCGTCGTCATCCCACCCCCCATTGGCGGCTTCCCGGGGGCTGGGATCGCCACGGTAGACGCCACCCAGACAATTCTCATCGAAGCGAACCAGGTGATCGCGTGGTTTTCCGGCATCGAGGCCCACGGCGCGGGCAAGACGGTGAGCAAGAATCAGGTCTCGCTGAGCGGCGAGCAAGGCATCTCCGCCACCGGGGCGAGCGTCGTTGTCGGTAACGTCGTCACCGCCAGCGACCGCGGCATTCACCTGATGGGTGCGGCCAGCGCGGTCGGCAACGCCGTGTACGGCAACCGGGAGGGGATCGTGGTTGCCGGCCCATTCAGCGGCAGCATCGAGAAGAACAACGTGTTCGGCAACAAGGATTGCGGTCTGGCCGTCATATCAGGGGCCAGCGCGCTTGCTGCGCACAACTACTGGGGCGCTCCGACGGGGCCTGGGTCCGACCCTGCGGACGACGTATGTACTCTACCCGGTAGCACGTTCACCGTGACGCCGTTCGCGACTCATCCCTTCTCCGTGAACGCACCGATCAAGCCGTGAGCGAGGTGTACCGGCGGGCACACGGCGGGACGCCACATCGCGACACTCCTTGGCGATAACTTCGGACAATGCGCACGACCGCGGTCTGCCCGCCCTGAGCGAAGGCCAGAACCTCTACGCTGATCGGCGTCGGGGCCGCCGAGCACTTCGGCACCAAGAAGCCGCGGCCTGCACGTGGGGCCGGGACCCGGAGGCGGCGAAGCCGCCCCCGGGTCCCGCCCGCGACGCGCGCGCCGCTACCACACCTTCACGGCCCGACGTGCAGCTTGCCCGTCGCCGTGAACACACCCGGCGCGCTCTCCACCTCCACCGTGCAATCCCCGCTCGCCCCCACCGGCACCTTCACCGTGATCTGCGACGCGGTCCGCGTGAGGATGGGGCTTGCGATCCCGCAGATGCGCACCGCCGTCGTACCCTCGAGGTCGCAGTGGCTCTTCAGCGTGATGCTGTCACCCACCGCCGCCGACTGCGGCATGAAGCCGTCGATGCAGACGCAGCCGGCGCAGCACTCGATCGTGATGTTCCGGTCCGCGACGATGGTGTCGCCGACGAACTGGCCCGCCAGCCGGTTCGACCGGCCGAGGTGCACCTCGGAAGCCGGCGCGCAGACGTTGGCGGTGAGGAAGAGGTTCTTCCCGATCACGACCTCGCCCTTGCCCTTCACGTTCACCGCGAAGTCGCCGCAGCGGGTGCCGAAGATGCTCCCGTTGCCGACGTTGAACGAGCCGCCGGCGACGTCCACCACCGCCGGTCCGTCCGCCGTGACGAGCGTGTCCTTGCCCACGGCGAGCGAGCAGACGACGTACGTGCCCGCGGTGAAGTTGACCCGCGCGTCGTCGCGGATCGTGACGGCGCCGTAGGTCCCGGGCGGGAGGTCGCAGCGGTTGTTCCCGGGGCTGGTGTCGAGACCGTTCGGGCAGTCGGCGCCGGCCTGGATCGCGAGCGGCGTCGAGCCACAGGACGGGAAGGACGCCGGGAAGCCGCACGCAGCCTCCACCGCGGCGACGTCCGGCGTGCAGCCGGCGCCGCAGGTTCCGGGCAGGATCGGCAGCGGCGTCAGCGCCTCGACCGGGGGATGCCGGATGGTGACCCCCGCGAGGGAGCTGCCGCCGTTGCGGAAGAGCTGGAAGACGTCCGCGCCGGCGTCCATGCTCAAGCGGTCGGCGGCGACCTGCGAGCCGTCGCCCGGCGTGGTGAGCGCCTCGAACGACGCCGTGCCGCACGAGGCATTGCCGCCCGGGAACGCGCAGTCCACGCCGACGTTGCAGCCGCCGACCACGCTCAGGTTCTTCAGCGCAGCCGAGCGCAGCGCGAAGACCGAGAACGCCGGGAGCGTGCGCCGCAGCGGGGGGCTCGCCCATGCCGAGCCCGGCGTCGAGAGAACCGCGAGAGCAAGCGTCGCGAGTACGACCCTACGCCGACCAACCATCTGTCACCCCCCCCTCTTCGTGCGCTCGCGTGCGTGCGCATAGAGCACGAACCGGGGGGTGAGCGTCAAGTCTTTTCTTGAAATCTTGTGCGGACTCGGTGGACGGCGGATCGGGCGCCGGCCGGGATCGCGAGCGGATCCCGGCCGGCGTGCCAATTATCGACAGCGTGTGGATAAGCTCAGGGAGCGCAGGAGCAGTCGCAGCACGCCTTGAGGCTGTTGTCGCGGTTGAAGTCGACGTCGAGGCCGATGAACTGACCGAGCAGCACGTTGCCGTGCCCGAGGTTCATCTCGCTCTGCGGGCCGCAGATCTGCCCGGCGAAGACGACGTTGCGTCCGAGCGAGACGCTGCCCTTGCCTTCGATCCGGACCTTGAACTCGCCGCAGTTCTGGTCGCCGAACTTGCTCGCGTTGTTCACGCGCAAGAAGCCGTCGTCGGCGATGTTGAGGACGGTCGAGCTACCCTGGACGGTGGCGTTCTTGCCGACGTTCAGCGAGCAGATGTTGTACGCGCCGTTCGTGAAGTTCAGGCGGGCCAAGTTCTGCACGGAGATGTCGCCGTAGGTGCCCGGCGCGAGGTCGCACGCTCCGTTGCCGGGGTTGGAGTCGAACGAGCTGCAATCCAGGCCGGGCTGGGCGATGACCGGCTTGCCGGGGTCGCAGTCCGGGAACGGGTTCGGGAAGTTGCAGAACTGCTCGAGCGCGCTCGGGCTCGGGTTGCAACTGCCGTCACACGTGCCGGCGATGATCGGCGTCGTGAACGTCTGTGACGGCGGGTGCAGCAGCGTCACGTTGGCGGTGTTGAACGGCTTGTTGGTGAACAACTGAGCGACCACGGCGCCGGCTTTGTTGAAACCGACCTTGTCCGAGGCAAGCTGAGAGCCGTCGGCGAACATGGCGTCCTCGAACGTCGCCACGCCGCACGACGAGTTCGCCGACGGCTGGGCGCAGTTCACCCCCACGTTGCAGGCGCTGTCGACGTGCAGATTCTTTCCCGCCAGACTGCGCTGCGCGAAGACGCAGTAGTCGGCGAGGTTCCGGTCGAGCGGCTGCGCCGCCACCCGTCCCGCGAGCCCGGCCACCACGACTGCGGTCACTCCAATCACCACCACTCTACGATTCTGTGTCATGGCCCCTCCTTCGATTTTGACGATTGTCCTACTTGCTGAGACCAGCGCCCTCCTCTTAGCACGGGAGGACGTGGGATCGCCGAAACAAAAAGACGTGAGAGCGGCGGCGCCCGACTCCTCACCGCCGCTCCGACAGCGACTCGCACGCCTCGGCGGCGATCGCCTCGAACGGCCCGAACTTGGCCGTCAGCTGGTCCCGGATCTCGGCCGCCTTCCCGACCACCACGATCGCGACGGCGTCGGGCGACGGCATGAGCCGTTCCGCGACCTCCAGCGCGTCCGCGGCCGAGACGGCCGCGACCCGGGTGCGATAGGTGGTGAGCTCGTCGTCGGGCAGGCCGTAGAACTGGATCTCCGCCAGGCGCCCCGCGAGCGCGTCGGGGCTCTCGAGCTTGAGCGGAAACTGGCCGCGCAGGTACGTCTTGGCCTTGTCGAGCGCCGCCCGCTCCGGCGGGTGACGGCGGAAGTCGCCCTCGACCTCGAGCGCGAGCGCCAGCGTTTCCGCCGTGGTCGGGCTCTTGGTGAAGGTCCCCAGCCGGAAGTCACCGCCCGTGAGGCGCGCCGCGAACGTGCTCCAGGCCGCGTAGGTGAGGCTCCGCTTGATGCGCAGCTCCTCGATGAGCTTCGAGGTGAAGCCACCGCCCAGGATCGTGTTCGCCACCTGCGCCCGGATGTAGTCGGGATGGTTGCGGGGAATCGCGACGTTGCCGAAGCGGATCTGCGTCTGGGTGGCGTCGGCCTTGTCGACGAGCAGGAGCTTGCGGGCCGTCAAAGGCGCGGGCGTGGGCGTGCGCTCGGCGAGCGCGTCGGCGCGCGGCCGCCACGTCCCGAAGGCCTCGCGCAGCGCAGCGAGCGCGCTCTGCGCGTCGACGTCGCCCACCAAGACGAGGAGCGTCGCGTTCGGCCGGTACCAGCGCTCGTAGAAGTCGCGCACGTCGCCCCGCTCGAGGCGCGGCACGGTGGCGCGCCGCCCGTCCACCGGCCGCCCGTAGGGGTGGGCGCCGTAGAGGAAGCCCGCGAAGCACTTCTCGGCGACGGCGCTGGTGTCCTCGAGCGCCGCGACCAGGCCGGCCGCCTGCTCGTCGCGCGCACGGCGGATCTCGTCGCGGGCGAAGGTCGGCTCGAGGAGGACCTGGCGCAGCAGGTCGAGGCCGGCGCGGAAGTCCTTGGAGAGGAACTCGGCGGAGACGACGGTGCCGTCGGTGCCGGCCGTGGCGTCGATCCGCCCGCCGAGGAACTCGACGGCACGCGCGACCTCGTCGGCCGAGAGCTTGCCGGCACCGCGCCGCAGCGCGTCCGCCGTGAGCGCGGCGAGACCGTCCTTGCCCTTGGGGTCCTGTGCGGCGCCCGCGCCCACCATGAGCTGGACCTCGACCAGCGGCAGCTCGTGGTACTCGACCACCTGCACGCGGAGCCCGTTGTCGAGCGTCGCGCGCGTGATCGGCGGCAGACGGAGCTCGTCCGCCGCCCCGGCGGCGCCCGCGAGCCCGAGCACGAGCGCCAGCGCGGTCCTCACGACGTCGCTCCGCCCTTGGGCGGCCCCTCGCCCAGCGGGCGGCCGGAGGGAACGGGCACGAGCACCACCACCGTGCGCTTCTCGGACACCAGATAGCGCGCTGCGACGCGACGCAGGTCGTCCGCCGTCACCGCCTCCCACGCCGCCTCGAGGCCGAAGAGCGCCCGGTAGTCACCGAAGACGGCGTCGAAGTAGCCGAGCTGGTTCGCCTTGCCGCTGACCGTCTTGAGACCGCGCACCAGCTCCGCCCGGAGCTGGTTCTTCGCCTTGCGCAGCTCAACGTCCGGGACGGGCTTGGCGGCGACGGCGGCCAGGACCGCGTCGATCCGCGCTTCGAGCGCGGCCTCGGTCTTCCCCGGCCGCGCTTGTGCGTAGAACCAGAAGAGATCCGGGTCGATGCCCCAGGAGTTGTTGGCCTCGACGGCGGTCGCGACCTCGTGCGCGCGCACGAGGTCCTCGTGCAGACGCGCGCTCTCGCCGCCGGACAGCACGCGCTCGAGGACGTCGAGCGCGGGGCGGTCGGGGTCGCGGACGGCGACGCCGTGATAGCCGATCAGCACGGCGGGCAACTCCGCGTTCTTCTTCACGATCACGCGCCGTTCACCTTCCTGCGAGGGATCGGCGGCGTCGACCGGAGGCGGGGGGGGGCGGCGCGGGATCTTCCCGAAGTAGCGCTCCACGAGGGCGAAGGTCGGCCCGGGCTGGAGGTCGCCGGCGAGCACGATCGTCGCGTTGTTGGGCGCGTAGTAGGTGTGGAAGTACGCCCGGGCCTCGGCCAGCGTGATTCGCTTTAGGTCCTCCATGAACCCGAGCGTGTTCCAGCGGTAGGGGCTGCGCTCGAAAGCGTGCAGGTAGAGCGCCTCGTTCATCAGCCCGGACACCTGGTTGTCGATGCGGAGCCGGCGCTCCTCCATCACGATGCCGCGCTCCTGCTCCAGGTTCTTCGGCGTGAGCGCCAGGTGCGCCATGCGGTCGCTCTCGAGGTCGAGGACGATGGGCAGGGCCTCAAGCGGGAAGTTGTTCAGGTACGCCGTGCAGTCGCGCATGGTGAAGCCGTTCGTCGAGCCCCCGTTGCCCTCGATCATGTCGTCGAACACGCCCGGCCCGAACTTCTTCCCCCCGTTGAACATCATGTGCTCGAAGAGGTGCGCGATGCCGGTCCCGCCCCAGGTCTCGTTGCGCGAGCCCGAGCGGAAGAAGATGTACGACGAGACGACGGGCGCCGAGTGGTCCTCGTGCAGCAGGACGTGCATCCCGTTGGGGAGCGTCCGTTCCACGACCGGCAACTCGAACGCCGTAGCAGCCGACGGCACCACGAGCAGTAAGGCGATCAGGCGACGGAGCACGGTGGGTTTCTCGCCTCATACCAGATGACCGCGACTAATCAAGACGCGGACGGGATGACGGAGCGCGGTCAACTTGCTACATCGTCGCCGATGGCGCGCGCCGCCCGTGATGTCGCCAAAGAGGTGAAGCGGTTGCGGGCGGAGATCCAGGCCCACAACGCCCGCTACTACGTCCTCGACGCGCCGACGATCGCCGACGCGGAGTACGACGCCCTCTTCCGCCGCCTCCAGGCGCTCGAGGAGGCGCACCCGGCGCACCGGACGGCCGACTCGCCCACCCAGCGGGTGGGAGCGAAGCCGCTCGAGAAGTTCGGCACCGTGCGCCACCGCCATCCGATGCTCTCGCTCGCCAACGTGACGACGCCCGAGGAGATGGCCGAGTTCGACGCCCGGGCACGCAAATTCCTCGGCCTCGCGCGCATCGAGTACGTGGGCGAGCCCAAGGTGGACGGAGTGGCCGTCGAGCTGGTGTACGAGCGCGGCCGGCTGACCGCCGCGTCCACCCGGGGGGACGGCACGACCGGCGAGGACATCACCCAGAACGTACGCACGATCCGCAGCGTCCCGCTCCGGCTCCAGGACGGCGGCCGGGTACCGAAGCTGCTCGAGGTGCGCGGGGAGGTCTTCCTGCCCATCGCCGCCTTCCGGCGCCTCAACCGCGAGCGCGAGGAGGCCGGGCAGGCGCCGTTCGCCAACCCGCGCAACGCCGCCGCCGGCTCGCTCAAGCAGCTCGACCCCGGGGTCACCGCCGCCCGCCCCCTCGACCTCGTCTGCCACGGCGCCGGTGAGGTCGTCGGCTTGGAAGCGAAGACGCACTGGGACATGCTCCAGGCGTTCGCCCGGCTCGGGTTGAAGCCCGTCCCCAAGAGCCGCGTGCTCGAGAAGCTCGAGGAGGTCACCCTCTTCTTCGCCGCGCTCGACGGCGAGCGCGACCGGCTTCCCTACGAAGTCGACGGCCTGGTGGTAAAGGTGAACGACTTCGGGCTCCAGCGTCGCCTGGGCGAGATCTCGCGCTCGCCGCGCTGGGCCGTCGCCTACAAGTTCAAGCCGCGGCAGGCGGTGACGCGCATCGAGCGCATCGTCGCCTCGGTCGGGCGCACCGGGGTGCTGACGCCGGTCGCCGAGCTGGAGCCCGTGCCGGTGGGCGGCGTCACGGTGCGCAACGCCTCGCTGCACAACATGGACGAGATCGCGCGCAAGGACATCCGCATCGGCGACCACGTGCTGCTCGAGCGCGCCGGCGACGTCATTCCCTACGTCGTCAAGGTGCTGGAGGAGAAGCGGACCGGCGCCGAGAAGCGCTTCCGCATGCCGAAGCACTGCCCGGTGTGCGGCGCCGAGGTCGTCCGCGCCGAGGGCGAGGTGGCCTACCGCTGCGTCGGGCTCTCCTGCCCGGCGCAGCTCAAGCAGTCCGTCCGTTTCTTCGCCGCGCGCGGCGCGATGGACGTCGAGGGCTTGGGCGAGAAGCTCGTCGACCAGCTCGTCGAGCAGGGCCTGGTGAAGGACCTGGCCGACCTCTACCGGCTCGAGGAGGAGCCGCTCGTCGCACTCGAGCGGATGGGGAAGAAGTCGGCGGCCAACCTCACAGCGCAGCTCGAGCGCAGCAAGCAGACCACCCTGCCCCGCTTCCTGATCGCGCTCGGCATCCGGCAGGTGGGCGAGGCCACGGCCAAGGCGCTCGCCGAGCACTTCGGCACGCTCGAGCGCACCATGAACGCGTCGGAGGAGGAGCTCCAGGAGGTGCGCGACGTCGGCCCCGAGGTGGCGGCGAGCATCCGGCGCTTCTTCGCGTAGCGGCAGAACCGCAAGGTGATCCAGCGGCTGCTCGACGCGGGCGTGAAGCCCGCCGCCGTGACCTGTCCCAAGGGCCCGCTGGTCGGCAAGAAGTTCGTGCTGACCGGCGGGCTCGACTCCATGACGCGGCCCGAGGCGCAGCGCCGCATCGAGGCGCTCGGCGGCCGCCTCGTCGCGAGCGTCAGCAAGGAGACCGACTACGTCGTCGCCGGCACCGAGCCCGGCTCCAAGCTCGCCAAGGCCGAGAAGCTCGGCGTCGCCGTGCTCGACGAGAAGAAGTTCCTCCGGTTGCTCGGCGGCTGATGGCGGTCCGCGTGCAGCTCGTGATCCACGGACGCGTGCAGGGCGTCTGGTTCCGCAGCGCGATGCAGCACGAAGCCGAGCGCCTCGGCGTCGGCGGCTGGGTGCGCAACCGGCACGACGGCGCGGTGGAGGCCGAGGCGGAGGGCGAGCCGGCGGCCGTCGAGGCGCTGGTGGCCTGGGCGCACCAGGGTCCGTCGGGGGCGCGCGTCGAGCGCGTCGAGACGCGGGCGCTCGCCCCCGAAGGCGCGCGGAGCGGCTTTGCGGTTCGTCACTGAGCGCCCCGCACTCGTCCTGGCGATCGGCTACCTCGCGCTCGCGCTCCACGGCCTCGGCGCGGCGGACATCGTGGGCGACGACGAAGCACGCGAAGCGGGCATCGTGCAGGCGATCGTCGCCGGCCACTGGCTCCTGCCGCGCTTCAACGGCGAGCTGCTGCCCGACAAGCCGATCGGGTACCACTGGCTCGCGGCGCTGCCGTGCGCGGCGGCGGGCTTCTCCGAGGTGGCGGTGCGCCTGCCGTCCGCGCTCGCCGGCGCGGCCCTCGTCGGCTGGATCGCGACCGCCGGCGCGGCGCTCGTGGATCCCCCCGGCGCGCTCGTCGCCGCGGCCCTCCTCGCCACCATGCCCGGTTTCTTCGACCGCGCCCGGGTGGCGCGACCCGACGCGCTCCTCGTCCTCCTGCTGAGCGTCGCGCTCGTCCTCGCCTTCCGCTGGTGGCGCGACGCGCGGCCGTCCGACGCGACGCGCGCGCTCGCCCTCCTCGGCTTCGCGACGCTGGCGAAGGGTCCCGTCGCGCCCGTGCTGTTCGTCGCGGTGCTGGGCGGCTTCCTCGCCTGGCAGCGCCAGCTCCGCCGTCTGCCGCGGCTCTTGACCGGCCCCGGCGTGCTCGCCTTCGCCGTCCTCGGGCTCGGCTGGTACGCCGTCGCGCTCGCCGGCTGGGGCGACGAGTTCGTGCGCGAGCACCTGCTCGGGCGCTACGTCGGGAACCTGATCGGCGGCCTGGGGACGGTCCGCACGTACTCGAGCCGACCGCTCGCCTACCACCTCCTCTTCTACGCCGAGCACCTGCCGCTCGTGGCGCTGCCGTGGACGCCACTGGTCGCCGTCGCGCTCTGGCGCGCGGGGCGGACGCGTGGCTTCGCCGACCCGCGGCTCCGCTTCCTCGTCTGCTGGATGCTGGCACCCGTCGTGGTGTTCACGCCCGCCGAGTACAAGCTCCGCTACTACCTGCTGCCCGCGCTGCCGGCGATGGCGCTGCTCGCCGCGACGGCGCTGCGCGGGCGCGACGGCGCCCCACGCCGCCTCGACTGGCGCGTCCTCGCCGCGGTGGGCGTCGCCGCGGTCGCCGTCACCGCGGCCGCGTGGGCGGTCCTCGGCGGCCGGCTCTCGCTCTCCCGCTCCGACCGCGCGACGCTCGCCGCGATCCTTCCGCTCGTCCCCGGCGGCGCGCGGGGCGCCGCGACGGCGATCGGCTTCGCGGCCGGCGTGCTCGCGGTCGCCGTCGCGCTGCGCGCCTGGCGGGCCACGGTCGCGCTCGTCGCGCTGGCGGCGGCGCTGTGGCTGGCCGTCGCCCAGCCGGGGCTCGCGGCCGCCGTCGCCGCCCGCGACTCGCTGAAGGGGTTCGCGCGCGACGCCGCGGCACGCTTCCCGCCGCCGTCGCCGCTCGTCTTCTGGCGCGACACGATCCGCCCCGTCGCCGTCTACGTCGGCCGGCCGGTCCCGACGGTGACGCGACGCGAGGCGCTCGCGCCGGGCACGGCGGTGATCGCCACCGAGACGGGCTACCGGGAGATCTTCACGGCAGGCCTCGTGGGCGCGCCGGTCACGGTCGCGCGCGGGCGCCTCGGCAACATCACGCGGGGATGGGCGGTGCTCGCCGTCCAGGACGCGCCGTCGCGTTGACGGCCTACGCTTCGTCCTTCGCCAGCTCGAGCGCCCGGCGGTACACCGCCCGCCGCGGCACGCCGGTCGCGCGCGCCACCTCGGCCGACAGCTCGCGCACCGAGCGACCCGCGGCGCGCGCGGCGCGGATGGCGGCGTCGAGGTCGGCGGGCGCGACCGCCGCCCGCGTCTCCGGAGCGCCCGCGACGAGCACGGTCACCTCGCCCCGCACCCGCGCCCGGCGGCGCAGGCGCTCGCGCACCGCCGACACCGGCCCGCGGACGAGCTCCTCGTGCAGCTTGGTCAGCTCGCGCGCCACCACGATTTCGCGGTCGCCGAGCACCGTCTCCACGTCCGCCAGCATCGCGAGCAGCCGCCGCGGCGACTCGAAGAAGACGAGCGCCCGCGGCTCGCTCGCCATGGAGCCCAGCCGTACCGCCCGCCGTCCGGCGTGCGCGGGCAGGAAGCCCTCGAAGACGAAACGCTCGGCCGGCAGCCCCGCGACCGCGACCAGCGCCGCCACCGCCGACGCCCCGGGCACCGGCACGACGGCGATGCCGGCCTCCAGCGCCCCACGCACGAGATGGTACCCCGGGTCGGCGATCCCCGGCGTCCCCGCGTCCGACACGAGCGCCACCGACGCGCCCGCGCGCAGCCGCTCGACGATGCCAGGCGCCCGCGCCCGCTCGACGGCGTCGTAGTACGACGTCACGGGCTTCCGGATCCCGTGCCGGTCGAGCAACAGCCGCGTCCGCCGCGTGTCCTCCGCCGCAATCAGATCGACCTCCCGCAGCACGCGCAGCGCGCGCAGCGTGACGTCCTCCAGGTTGCCGATCGGCGTCGCAACCACGTACAACGTGCCGGGCGGCAAGGCCGCTCTCCCCTACGCGCGTGAACCGGGCCGCGCGCTCGGCAAGGCGCCCGGTCGCGCGGGCCCCTTCACGGGCTACCCGGGAAAGACCGGCCGCGCCGCGCGGACCGCATCCAGCAGCCAGTTGAACCGCACGCCGAGAACGATGGTGACGACCGCCAGCCCCGTCACCGCGCCGAGATCCCGTGCGCCGAACGCCAGCACCGGGTCGCCGTCACCCGGCTGGTCGAGGAACATCGTCTTCACGACGCGCGCGTAGTAGTAGAGCGACACCACGCTGTTCAGAAGCCCGATCAGCACGAGCGCGTAGAGCCCCCCCTGCATGCCGGCCTTGAACACGAGGAACTTGCCGACGAAGCCGGCGAGCGGCGGGAGGCCGGCGAGCGAGAAGAGGAAGACGCCGAGCGCGAGGGCGGGCAGCGCGCCGCCGCGCCAGGCGAGGCCGCGATAGGCTTCCATGTCCTCGCGGCCGGTGGCGTTGGTCACCAGCATCACGATCCAGAACGCGCCCAGGTTCATCACGTAGTAGACGGTGAGGTAGAAGAGGACCGCCTCGAGCCCCGCCTGCGCCAGCACCACGACGCCGAGGAGCGCGTAGCCGGCGTGCGCGATCGAGGAGTAGGCGAGGAGCCGCTTCATGTTCGTCTGCGAGAGCGCGGCGAAGTTGCCGAGCGTCATGGTGGCGACGCAGAGCAGGCTCGTGAGCGGCGCGAGCGGGATGCCGGCCAGCGCCGCGGTGCTCGCCGGGTCGCCGCCGAAGGCGAAGAAGCGGAGCAGCATGGCGAAGCCGGCGGCCTTCGAGCCGACGGCGAGGAACGCGGTCACGGGGATGGGCGCGCCGGTGTAGACGTCGGGCGCCCACATGTGGAACGGCACCGAGGCGATCTTGTAACCGAAGCCGGTGAGCACCAGGACGAGCGCCAGGAAGAGCGCGCCGCGGCTTGCGGGGTCGAGCTTCGCGACGCCGGCGGCGATGCCCGCGTAGTCCATCGCGCCCGTGAGCCCGAACACCCAGCTCATGCCGTAGATCATCGCCCCCGAGGCGACGCCGCCGTAGATGAGGTACTTGAGCGCCGCCTCGCCCGAGCGGCGGTTGTGGCGGAGGAAGCCGGTCAGCACGTAGGAGGTCAGGCTCACGAACTCGAGCGAGAGGTAGGCCATCAGCAGGTTCGCCGCGCTCGCCATGAGGAACATGGCGAGGCCGCTCGAGAGGAGCAGCGCGTGGTACTCGCCTTCGTTCGGCTGCCCGCGCACCTCGCGCGAGGTGAGCGACATCCAGATGGCGGCGAGGAGCGCCAGGCCGAGCAGCACCTTGAAGAAGACGCTGAAGCCGTCGAGCACGATCATGCGACCGAAGAGCCAGGACGGCGCCGTGCCGGGGAGGAGGCCGTGGACGCCGAGCGACTCGGCGCCGACCGTCGCCACGAAGGCGGCGAGCACGCCGGCGAGCGCCAGGTAGCCGGGCA
>JBGQET010000017.1:0-58688 GCA_041496545.1 Binatia bacterium
ATGTCGCCGGCGAGGCGCGCGCCCTCGCGCCGGCGCTCGGCGTCGAAGGCGCGGAGCGCCGCGCCGAGCGCGCGCTTGAGCGCCGGCAGCTCCGCTTTCACGTCGGGCGCGCGCTCGGCGACCTCGAAGAGGTCGGGAAGCCGGAGCACCTCGCTCACCCCGAGGCGGTTCCCCAGCTTGAGCGTCCGCGCCAGCTCGCGCGCCGACGCCACGTAGGCCCGCGCCAGCTCGGTGCGGACCGCGACCCGGTACCGCCGCCGCGCGGCGACGGGCGTGCGCGCGACGCTGACCTCGATCCGTCCGCGCTCGGCGAAGGTCCGCACCCGCTCGCGCACCTCACGCTCCCAGGCGGCGTACTCGCGCGGCGCGTTCACCTTGACGTCGAGAAAGCGCTGGTTGACGCTCCGGATCTCGACGCTGACGCGCGCCGCCGCCGCCTCGGCGCTGCCCGCGCCGTATCCCGTCATGCTCCGCACGGCTCAGTCGCGCTTCACGGCGGCGCGCAGCTCGGCCGCGCTCACGGTCGCCGTGCCGACCTTGCCCACGACCACGCCGGCGGCGTGGTTTGCCAGCACCGTCGCTTCCTCGAGCGTGCCGCCGGCACCGAGCGCGAGCGCGCACGCGGCGAGCACGGTGTCGCCCGCGCCGGTCACGTCGAAGACCTCACGGGCCAGGGTGGGAAACTTCTGCACGGCGGCGCTGCGCTTGAAGAGGGCCATCCCCTCTTCCCCGCGCGAGATCAGGACCGCGCCCGCTTGCCAGCGTTTCAAGAGCGCGGCGCCGGCGGCGCGGAGCGTCCGGTCGTCGGTGATGGCGACGCCGGAGGCCGCGGCCGCCTCCTCGCGGTTCGGCTTCATCAGCGAAGCGCCGCGGTAGTGCGCGAAGTTCGGCTGCTTCGGGTCGATGAGCCAGGTGAACGGCTCGCGCCGGCAGGCGTCGGCGAGCGGGCCGAGCAGCTCGGGGCCGATCGTGCCCTTGCCGTAGTCGGAGACGACGAGCACGTCGAACTGCGCGCGCTGGCGGAGCACCCAGTCGCGGAGCTTGCGGACGCTCGTGCCGTCGCGCTTGCCCGGCGGCTCGCGGTCGAGGCGCACGACCTGCTGGTGGTGCGCGATGATGCGCGTCTTCTCGGTGGTCGCGCCGTTACGCGACACGACGATCCCCTCGGTGCCGGCGCCGAGCGTGCCGAGGGCGTCGATCAGGCGCGACCCCGCGGCATCGTGCCCGACGATGCCGCACGCCGCCGCCCGGCCGCCGAGCGCGGCGATGTTGCTCACCACGTTGCCGGCGCCGCCGGGCCGCACCTCCTCGGTCGTCACCTGCACGACGGGGACCGGCGCTTCGGGCGAGATGCGCTGCACGCGCCCCCAGATGAACTGGTCGAGCATCAGGTCGCCGACGACGAGCACCCGCACGCGCCCGAAGCGCCCGATCAGCTCGCCGAGCCGCGGCCGGCTCACCCGCATGGCCGCCCTCGATAGCAGGCGAGCGTGCCCTCCGCCATCTGCGCCGCCGAGAAGCGCTCCCCGACGCGGGCGCGCCCCGCGGCACCGAGCCGCGCGCGGAACGCCGGATCGCCGGCGACGCGGTCGAGCGCGGCGGCGAGCGCCCCCGCGTCCCCGGGCGGCACGAGCAGCCCCGTCTCCCCGTGGACGACGGCCTCCCCGAGGCCGCCCACCCGGCTCGCCACGACGGGCAGCCCGGCCGCCATCGCCTCGAGCACGGCGACGCCGAGGCCCTCCTGGAGCGAGGGTAGCGCCGCCACGTCGGCCGCCGCCAGGCAAGCGCCGATGTCGGGACGGAAGCCGGCGAAGACGACCGCGCCGTCCAGCCCGACCGCGACCCGCCGGAGCGCTTCGAGCTCGCGTCCCGCGCCGCAGAAGACGTAGCGCAGCGACGGCGCCCGCGGCGCGAGGCGCGCGGCGGCTGCGAGGAGCACGGCGTGGCCCTTGCGGCGCTCGAGCGCGCCGGGCACGAGCACGAGCACCTCGTCGGCCCGGACCCCCCACTCGGCGCGCAGCGCCTGGCGCGCCCCGGGCGGCGCCACGACGCGCCGCTCGTCGACGGCGCTCGGTACGACGCGGATGCGGTCGTCGCGCACGCCGGCCGTGCGCAGCGCCGCGCGCACGCCCTCCGAGATCGCGATCACCACGTCGACCGCGTGGTTGTAGAGGAAGCGGACGTAGGGCCCGCCCGCCGGCACGTAGTCCATCCGCCGGGTCACGACCAGGCGGGCGCCCCGGCCGCGGCAGAGGGGCGCCAGCGCGTGGGCGCGGGCGGTGTGGAAGTGGACGACGTCGAAGTCGCGCGCCAGACGCCGCAGCCGGAGGCCGGCGCGCAGGTCGAAATGGTTGCGGATCGGGAGCGGGACGGACGGGAGGTCGCCGGCCGCCCCGACGAGCGCGCCCGCGGCGTCGGCCGCGAGCGTGGAGGCGACGCCACGCCCGGCGAGCTCGCGCACCAGGCAGAGCACCTGCACCTCGCCACCGCCGAAGCCGCGCTCGGGATCGACGTGCAGGACACGCATCAGCCGTCCCGGCAGCGCATGAGCACCGCGAGCGCCGCCCACATGCCGAGGGCCACCTCGTTGTCGCCGAAGTTGTACTGCGTGAGCCCGCCGACGAGGAAGCCGACGGTCCCCGCCCACGCGCCCGCGGCCGCCCACGACGCGGCGTCGGGCGCGCGGCCGAGCGCGTCCCAGGCGCGGAGCAGCGCCGTCGCGTAGAGGAGCCCGAAGGCCGCGAGGCCCGTGAGCCCCGCCTCTGCCGCCATCTGGAGATAGTCGTTGTGCGCGTGCGAGCGGCGGTCGGCGGCGGGATGGCGGGCGTAGTACGGCGTCGCCGCGCGCTGGTAGCGGCCGAAGCCGAGGCCCAGGACGGGATGGTCGTGGACGATGTCGAGGTTGGCGCGGTAGATCGCGACGCGTGCCGCGTTCTGCCCGCCGGAGGAGAACATCGTCGCGGCCTGCTCGCGGAGACCGGGGACGAGCAGGAAGGTGGCGAGCGCCGCCACGGGCAGCGCGATCGCGATCGGTCCGACGACTCTCCGCTCCCGCCAGCCGAGCGCTTGCACGGTCAGGTAGACCGCGGCCGCTGCGAGCCACGCGCCGCGCGCGCTCGAGAAGAGGATGGCCACCGCGAGCAGCGCGGCCGTGACCCCGCCGAACGGCGTCCCGAGCGCGAGCGCCCACGCGAGCGGCACGACCATCGCGTGGCCGAAGGTGAGATAGCTCCGGAAGAAACCGACCACCGCGAAGCCCTCCCCGCCCGCCACCCGCGGCCGCACCACCGTCGGCCGTCCAAGGAGCGCGCGGTACCAGTCCGCGCCCGTGAAGTGCTGGAGGATGCCGTACGCCGCCGCCACCGCGGCCGCCGCAACCACGATACGCGCGAAGCGCGCCGCGTGCGCGCGGTCGCGGAGCCACCAGTAGACGGCGAAGTAGCCGATCACGACCCACGGCCGCGCCCAGCCGCTCGCCTCGAGCGGGCGCAGGCTCACGAGCGTCGAGAGCGCCAGCGTGCCGAAGAAGATGGCGATCACGCCGTCGAGCGGGCTCCGCCGGATCACGCCCCAGCCGGCGACGGCGCCGACCAGCGCCAGCGCCCCGAGCGCCCCGATGCCGAGCTGCATGCCCGTCGTCGACAGCGGGACGCACAGCGCGGTGTAGACGAGGAGCGCGTCGGCCGCCCGGCGGACGGGGGGCGGGGCCGCGGCCACCGTCAGATGCCCCGCCGCGTGAGCACGACCTTCGCGGTCTCGGCGAGGATCTTGAGGTCGAGCCACAGGGAGCGGTTGTAGATGTAGGCGAGGTCGTACTTCAGCTTGGTCGCCGGCGAGGTGTGGTACTCGCCGTTCACCTGCGCGTAGCCCGTGAGGCCGGGGCGCACCTTGTAGCGCTCGGCGTAGCCCTGGATGTCCTGCTCGTAGACGGTGACGAACTCCGGGCGCTCGGGACGCGGGCCGACGAAGCTCATGTCGCCGCGCAGCACGTTCCAGAGCTGCGGCAGCTCGTCGAGCCGCGCGGCGCGGAGGTAGCGCCCGAGCCAGGTGACGCGCGGGTCGTTCTCGCTGGCGAGCACCGGACCGGTCGCGCGCTCCGCGCCGACGTGCATGGTGCGGAACTTGACCATGGTGAACGGCCGGCCGCCCTTCCCCACCCGCGCCTGCGTGTAGAAGACGGGCCCACGCGACGTCGTCATCACGCCGAAGGCGACCAGCGCCATGACCGGCGCCGTCAGCACGGCGAGCAGCGTCGCGAGCACGAGGTCGAATATCCGCTTCATCAGGCTCGCGCCGCCGCTGAGCGGGTCGCCGACGACCTCGATGAGCGGGATGTCGTGCAAGCGGAGATGCTCGGTGCGTCCGATCAGGATCTCGTACGGCGACGGCACGACGCAGATGCGTGCGCGCGTCCCTTCCCACCGGCTGAGCGAGTCGAGCAAGCGGTCCTGCCACGACAGGTCGGAGGCGATGATCACCTCGTCGACGTCGTGCCGCTCGCAGACCGCGGGCAGGTCGTCGCGCCGACCGAGGACGGGGACCTCCGCCAGGCTCGGGAGCGTCGCCGGGCCCGCCGCGCCGTCGGCGGACACCGCGCCCACCACGTCCATGCCGAGCCAGTGCTGCGCGCGGATCGTCTGGATCACCTCGGCGGCGGCGGCGTTGGTGCCGACCACCAGCACGCGACGGCGCGGATAGCTGCCAAGGAGCGGCCGGCTGCCGATGCGCCACATGGCGAGGAGGGTGGCGTTCGAAGCCCCGAAGACGACGAAGATCGAGCGCGGGAAGACGAGGTCCTGGCGGAAGAAGTAGACGGCGATCAGGAGGAGCGCTTGCAGCGCGGCCGAGGCGACGAGCCCGCCCACGTACGCGCGGGGATCGGTGAGCGCGCGCACCTCGTACAAGCCGAGGAAGTAGAGCACGCCGACCTGCACGAGCTGCATCTCGATCCAGTGGTGGCGCAGCTCGGAGAAGCGGACCGCGGGCAGGTAGCCCTGCGTCAGCGGAAACGGGAAGCGCTCGCGGAGGAGGAAGGCGAGCTGGTAGGCGACCAGCACGCACACCACGTCGCCCGCGACGACGATCGCCCAGCGAAAGCGCCACCCCCTGTCGCGCCGGTACACCGTCCGCGACATAGCAGACGGCGGCGTGCGTTCAAGGTCGCCTCGCCTCCGCCCACGCCGCCTCGACGCCGGTGGCCGAGTCCTCCCAGCGGTGCCGTCGCTCGACGAAGTCCCGCGCACCGCGTGCGAGCGCCCGCCGACGGGCGGGATCGCCGAGCAGCGCGACCGCCGCCGCGGCGAGCCCCGCGGCGTCATCGGCGAGCAGCACGTGCTGGGCGACGCTCGTGTCGAGCCCCGCGACCGCCCGCGGCGTCGCCACCACGGGCGTGCCGACCGCCATCGCCTCGAGCACCTTGTTCTGGAGCCCCGAGCCGGCGCGCAGCGGGATGACGGCGATCGTCGCCGCCGCCAGCTCCGGCGCCATCGCCGGCACCGCGGCCGCGAGCGACACCCCCGGCAGCCGCGCCGCCGCGAGCACGGCGCGCGCCGGCCGCGCGCCGACCAGCCGCAGCTCGGCGCCGGGAACCGCCTGGCGCACCAGCGGCAGGACGTCGCGCGCGAGCCAGCCGGCCGCGTCGACGTTCGGGAAGTAGCCGAGGTTGCCGCCGAACACGAGGCGCGCCGGCGCCCGGCCGTCGTCGCGGTAGGCGAAGGCGTCGCGGTCGACGCCGTTGGGCACGACCCGGAGCGCCGGGCCGCCGCCGAGCGCCGTCCGCTCCGCCTCCGAGACGACGAGGCACGGCGTGCGGTGCGCGACGAGGTCGCGCTCGCACGCCGCCAGACGCGCCGCCTCCCAGCGCAAGAGCGCCGCGAGCGGCCACGGCTCGGCCGCTGCCCGGCGCGCGAAGTTGATCGACAGCGCGTCGATCAGGTCGACGACGAGGGGCGCGCCCGCCGGCACGAAGGGCAGCGCGCGCACGAGCTGCGCGTGCACCACGTCGAACCCCTCGGCCGCCCGGAGCGCCGCCACCCGCCGGCGGGCTGCGGCGCGCAGGAAGAGCAGCGCCTGGAGCGGGCGGCGGTCACCCGCGAGCGCGCGCGCGAGCGACGGTACCGCGCCCACGAACCCGAGCGGCACCACCTCGACCCGCACGCCCATCGCCTCCACGGCCGCCACCGCGTCGCGCGGCGGCGGCGTGAAGACGAGCGCGGCGCAGGTGATCTCGTGACGGGACGCGAGGAGGCGGAGGTGGTGGTACGCCCGCACCTGGTCGCCGCGCCAGGGCGGCACCGGGAAGCGGGTGACGAGGACGAGGACCTTCAGGCGGCCCCCCACTGCTTGGTCGTCGCCGCCTGCCGCCACACGCCGGCGGTGGCGCCGCGCCGCCAGCGCCACCACGCCACGACGTGCGCCGCCGAGCGCAGCGCCAGGTACGCGCCGAGCCGCGCCGCGCCCGCGGGTCCGAGGCCGAGCGTGGCCCGCGCGCGAGGCTGGCGCGCGCCGTGCGCCTCGAGACCGGGGTACGCGCGCGCGAGCTGCACCTTGCCCATCTCGATGCGGATGCGCTGGCGGAAGAAGTCGGCGAGCGTGCCCGGGAGGCGCACCGCCACCCACGCCTCGGGATCGCGGACGACGGCCCGGCCCTCGCGCAGGAGCACGAGCTCGAGCCAGCGCTCGGGCTCGATCAGGTCCTCCGGCATGGCGGCGGGCAGCGCCGTCAAGCGCGCCGCGTAGAGCTGGGGCGAGAGGTTCGGGAAGTCGACGCCGTAGGGCGCCGCCATGACGGCCTCGAAGAGCCCCGGGCGCGGCGCGCAGGTCGTCTTCCCCGAGGCGAGCGCCGCATCGGACCGGGCCCGCAAGGCGCCGACGAGGCGACCGACGGCGTCGGGCGCGAACTCGACGTCGGCGTCGAGGAAGACGGCGAGCGGCGTGTGCACGTGCGTACGCAGCAGGTTCCACGCGATCGGCTTCCCGGCGCGGCGCGTGAGCAGCCCCGCGACGCCGAGCGAGGCGGCGGACGCGGGCGCCGCGGCGCCGGCGTCGAGGTCGACCTCCGCGAGCGGCGCGCCGGCGCGCGCCGCGAAGGCGCGCAGGTCGGCCAGCGTGCGGGCGGGGTCGTCGCCGTTCACGCAGACGAGGATCTCGAGAGGCTCCTCGCCCGCCCGCCGTGCGCTCGCGAGCGCGGCGGCGAGCGTGCGGCCGAGGCCCGGCTCGTCGGTGCGGCACGGCACGGCGAGCGTCAGACCGTCAGCCACGCGGGCGCTCCGGGTCGAACGACACGCAGGCGCCGACGACGCGCGCGTAGGCAACCGCCGCTTCGCGACGGTGGACGGCCGCGGCGAGCAGCGCCTTCAACCCGAACTTGCACGCCGCCACGCCGCGGTACGCGGCGAGCGACCCGCGCCCTCGACGAGCGGCGTAGAAGCGCATCTCGCCCTTCACGACCTCGGCTTCGCGGCCGCTGCCGAAGCGCTGCACGGCGCTCAGGTTCCGCCCGTGGACGGCACGCGCCGCGGGCACGTGGATCACCCGCACGCCGGCGCGCGACGCGCGCCAGCAGAAGTCGAGGTCCTCGCCGTAGACGAAGTAGCGCGCGTCGAAGCCGCCGAGCTGGTTGAAGACGTCCCGCCGGACCGCCATGAAGGTGCCGTACACCCAGTCGACGCGGTGGGCCGCGCGCCGCCGGCGCGCCGGCAGGCGACCGAGCGTCGTGTCGAGCACGAGGTGCGGGACGGGGGCGAAGCGCGCCGCGCCCGGCTGCCAGCGACCGCGCTCGTCGACCAGGCCGCCGCCCGCGATGCCCGCGCCGGGCACGCGGAGCAGCGCGCCGACGAGCGCCTCGACGGCGCCGGGGAGGACGCGCGCGTCGGGGTTCAGGAAGACCAGCACCTCGCCGCGCGCCAGGGCGGCGCCGCGGTTCGCGCCCCCGGCGAAGCCGAGGTTCGCGCCGGTCTCGACCAGGCGGACGTGCGGATGGCGCGCCCGCGCCGCGGCGGCACTGCCGTCGGTCGACGCGTTGTCGACCAGGATCACCTCCTGGCCCGCAGCCGCGGGGACGCTCGCCAGGCAGTCGCCGAGCGCCACGCCCGCGTTCCAGTTCACGACCACCACCGAGACGGCGACCGCGCCGGCCGACCCGACCGTGGCGGGCCGCCCCATCGCCGCCCGCTCAGCTCGCCAGCTGCGCGGCGAACACCTCGCGCAGCGGGGCAAACGGCAGCGTCGCGAGCAGGCGAGCGAGGCGCGCCTCGGTCCGGCGGAGGTTGACGCCGTGACGGAAGCGCGCCAGCGCGGGCGCGTCGCCGACCGCGGGCTGCTCGGGGTCGAACTCCCAGGGATGGAGGTAGACGATCGCGGGCTGGCCCTCGGCGTTGATCCGACGGATGGCGCCGCGGGTCATCCACAGCGGCAGCAGCCGGAAGTAGCCGCCGCCGGCGACCGGCCAGTTGCGCCCCGCGAGCCGCACCGTGCTCACCGGGAACTCCCAGAGCCCGCCGAGCCGCGCTGCGAAGCGTCCCGCGCCCGCGAGCCCGCGCCGCTTCCCGCCGCGGAGCGCCGCGTTCACCTGGCCCGCGCGGGTCGCGACCGGCACCACGCTCGAGTCGTAGCGGAGCCCGTGGCGCTCGACGACGTCGAGCGCCCAGCGGCATTCGTCGGTGACGGAGAACGCGGGCGCGCGGTAGCCGAGGAGCTGGCCGGCGCCGTCGCCGCCGAGCGCGCCGCGGATGGCGTCGAGCGAGCGCGCGAGGTCGTCGGCGAACTCCCTCTCGGTCTGGCGGTAGACGAGCTGATGCGCGTAGCCGTGCGTGCCCACCTCGTGGCCGCCGTGCGCAATGTCGCGCACCAGCTCCGGATGGCGGTCCGCGACCCAGCCGAGCACGAAGAAGGTCGCGCGCGTGCCGTGCGCCGCGAGCAGACGCAGGATGCGGAGCGTGTTCGCCACCACCCGGCTCTCCTGCCGCTCCCAGTCGGCGCGCGCGATGGCGGACTCGAAGGCGTGGGCCTGGAAGTGCTCCTCGACGTCGATGCTGAGCGCGTTCGGAACCGCCTTCATCTACGCGCCTTAGTAGGATCGGGTGGCGCCACCGTCAAGCGCTCCCACACCTTGGCCCAGCGCAGCCAGACGTAGAACGCGGCCGTCGCCGACACGAAGAGACCCGGCACCCCGTCGCGCCAGCCGCCGCGCACCACGTGCGCGCGGAGAAAGCGCCACGCGGGCTCGAGCACCAGCCGCGCGACGCCGATCCGCCCCGGGGGCTCGTCGCGCCCGGCCGCGATCGTGGTGAGGGTGTTCGCACTGCGCACGTGGTCCCCCATGTCGTCGTAGGTGTAGTGGAGCAGCGGCGACCGCAGCCGGCGCACGCGTCCTGGCACCTCGGCCCGCTCGTGCGGGTCGCGCCCGCCCCAGCGTGCCATCGACCGGCGCACCAGCCGGAGCACGGGCCGCGGGCGCAGCGCGCCGCGTTGCCACCAGCGGCCAAGGTAGCAGACGAGCCGCTCGATCGCGAATCCGTCGACGTCGTCCGGCACCCTCGCGAGCGCCCGGCGGATCTCGGTGGCGAGATCCGGCGTGACGCGCTCGTCGGCGTCGACGTTGAACACCCAGTCGCCGCGGGCGGCGTCGAGGGCGTACTGCTTCTGCGGGCGGTGTCCCGGCCACGCATGGGTGAGCACGCGCTCCGTGAAGCGGCGGGCGATCCCGACCGTGCCGTCGCGCGAGCCACCGTCGACGACGACGATCTCGTCGCACCAGGTGATGCTCTCGAGACAGCGGGCGAGGTGGCGCTCCTCGTCCTGGCAGATGACGGCTGCCGACACGCGCGCCCGCGCCGGCGCGGGCGTCGCCGCGGGCCGTCGCGCGTCCTTCCGCGCCGCGCGCCCGAGGACGTCCGTGGCCCAGCGCCGCCGCGTGCCGCGGTCGGACTCCGGGCCGAGATACGCGGCGAGGAAGCGCAGCCGATCGGTGGCGCTCGCCTGGCGGCCGAGCGTCCGGGCGAGCTGCATCAGGTTCTTCTGGCGCCGGCGCGTCGTGAGCCGTGCGCCGAGCCGCACGCGCTCGAGGTCGAGGAGCACGCAGGCGGGCGAGGCGACCGGGCCGCCGACGAGGATGTTCGCGTCCTTCAGGTCGTTGTGGTAGACGCCGTCCGCGTGCAAGCGGCGGAAGAGGTCGCCGAGCGCGCGCGCGAGCGCGCGCTGGGCGGCGCGCCGCCGCGGCCCGTCGGATTCGGCGAGGATCGTCTGCCAGCGTACGTCGGCCGGCACCGTGCCCGTGACCGCGCGCGTGACGAAGAAGCTCTTGCGGAGCCAGCCGGCGCGGCGCACCTCGACCGCGGCCACGACCTCCGGGACGCCGAAGCCGAGCCGGGCGAGCGCGCGCGCCGCCGTCCACGCCGCGAACGCCGGCGACGGCCGCCCGAGCGCGCCGAGCGCGACGCGGGCCGCGAACACGTTGTAGCGCTTCACGTAGAGCGCGCCGAGCCCGGTCGTGATGCGGCCCACGGTGACCTTCCGCTGCATCTTGACGATCGCGCACTCCGGCCGCGTGAGCAGTCGGTCCGGGTCACCGCCGGGCGCGAGCGCGGCGAGCGGCACGCCGGGGACGAGCCGCGCGCGGAGCCCGCCGCGCACCACCTCCGTGTCCTCCTCCGGCAGCCGCGCGCGCTCAGTCGCCATCGGCAACCTCTCGCAGCAGGGTCTCCACGCGGTCGAGGTGCGCGTCCCACGGCAGCCGCTCGGCGCGCGCCCGCGCCGCGCGTCCCAGCTCGGCGCCCTCGGGCCCGAGCGCCCGGAGGAGTGCTGTGCCGAGCGCGGGCCCGTCCTCCGGATCCTCGACCACGAGCCGCGCGAGCGGCCCGTCGAGCAGCTCGGCGGCGCCCGTGCGGCGGCTCGTGACGACGGGGACGCCGGCGGCGCAGGCTTCGAGCACCACGTTCCCGAACGCCTCCTGCCGCGACGGCACGCACACCACGTCCGCAGCCGCGAAGATCGCCTCGACGTCGGGCCGCGGGCCCGTGACGATCGCACGCCCGTCGAGCGCGGCCGCCGCCCGCCGGAAGCGCGCCAGGCGCTCGTCGTCGCCCACCAGCACGAGGACCGTCCCGGGCGGCGGCGCTCCGCGCCAGAGTGCCAGGAGGAGGTCGAAGCCTTTGCGCTCGAAGCCCGTGCCGACGGCGGCGCAGACGCGCTGCCCCGCGCCGACGCCGAGCGCGGCGCGCGTGGCGGGGCCGAGCGTCGCACGGTGGTCGGGATGGAAGCGCACCAGGTCCACGCCGTTGTACACGACGGTCACGCGCTCGGGCGCCACCCCGTAGTCAGCGACCACCTCGTCGCGGATACGGGCCGACACCGCGAGCACGCGCCGGTGCCCGGCGGGCGCGAAGGCGCGGCGCTCGAGCCAGAGGATCGCGCGATGGTAGGGGCCGCGCGCGCGGGGACGGAGCCCGGCCGCCTCCATGCGCGCCAGATAGCTCCGGTGCGTGCCGCCGCCGACGCGCACCACGTCCTGCCGCGGCGTGCGCCCGAAGCCGACGACGACGTCGCAGTGTGCGGCGGCCGCGGCGCGTGGCGCGGCGAGCGCGAACGAGAGGAGCCGCGCCACGCGCCCCGCGCGCACCACGGGGACGCGCTCGAGCGCGACGCCGGGCACCTCGGCGTCCCGGCGCGCGCAGAAGACCCGGACCTCGTGCCCGCGGGCCGCGAGCCCCGCCGCCATCCGCCGGAGGTCCGCCTCGGTGCCCCCGCCGGCGAGGCTCCGGTGCATGAAGCCGATGCGCATCACCGCCTGGGGCCGTGCGCGAGCAAGAAAGCGCGCAGCCGGTACTCGAGGTTCACCGGGCGGAGCCGGCGTGCCTCCGCCAGCGCCGCGCGCGCCCCCGTGACGTCGCCCTCGCGGGCGCGGAGCCGCGCCAGACGCGCCCAGCGGCGCGCCTGGCGGCGGGCGAAGCTCGCCCGTCCGAGGACGGCGAGCAGCTCGGGGTGCGCGGCGACGAGCTTGTCGGCGACGCGGATCGACTCCTCGCGCACGGTCCTCCGGTCGCGCGCGAGGCCGGAGGCGTGGCGGCGGTAGGCGAACGCCGGCCGGTCGAGGAAGACCGCGGGCCCGCGCACCGTCACGCGCAGCACCAGGTCGAGGTCGTCGAGGATGCGGAGGCTCGTGTCGAAGGGGCCCGCCGCGAGGAGGCTCCGTCGCGTGAAGCACATGCCCTGGAGCTGCCCGAGGTTCCAGCGGAACACCTCGGCCCAGCCGATCGACCGGCCGGCGAGCGTGTGCGCCACCTCGGGCGCGACCCACGGCGCCTCCGGCTCGCCCTCCCCGGCGAGCATCCGCCCGTTCTGCATGACGAGGTCGACCTCGGGGCGCTCGCGCAGGTAGGCGACCGGGATGGCGAGCCGCCCGGGGAGCGCCAGGTCGTCCGAGTCGTGGAAGGCGATGAAGGGCGTGCCCGCCGCCGCGACGCCCGCGTTGCGCGCCGCGGCGACGCCGGCGTGGGGGCGCTCGAGCAGCCGGACGCGGGGGTCGTCGCGGGCCGCCACGCGGCGCACGGTGTCGTCGGTCGAGCCGTCGTCGACCACGATCACCTCGAACGCGACGCCGTCCTGGGCGAGGAGGCTCTCCAGGCTCTCGTCGATGCACTGCGCCCGGTTCCAGGTCGGGAGCACCACGGCGACCTCGGGGATCACCGGCGCGCGTCCTCCACCGCTTCGTCGAAGGCCGCGAACATCGCCCCGGCGAAGCCGTCGAGCGAGAAGCGGGTCGTGAGCCGGGTGCGCGCGGCCTCACCCAGCCGCGCGCGGCGCGCCGGGTCGACGAGCAGCGCGCCGACGGCCGCGGCGAGCGCCGCCGGGTCGTCGCTGGGCACGAGGAGCCCGCTCTCGCCGTCGGCGATCATCTCCGGCACGCCGCCCACCGCCGCGGCCACGATCGGGCGTGCGAGCGCCATGCCTTCCAGGAGCGCCAGCGGGAAGGGGTCGCGGCGCGCGGGGTGCACCAGCACGTCGAGCGCGCGCACCACCGGGAAGGGGTTCGGGAGGAAGCCGGTCACCGTCACCGTGCTCTCCAGACCGAGCGCGGAGACGCGGGCGCGCACCCGGGCTTCGTACACCGGGTCGGGGAAGGCGCCCACGAGGAGCGCGCGGACGTCGCCCGCCCGGGCGCGGATCGCGGGCAGCGCCTCCACCAGGAGCGCGGGGTTCTTTCGCTCGTCCAGGTTGCCGACCATGCCGATGCGGAGCGCGCCACCTGCGCCCAGGCCGTCCGGCGCGGGCGCCGCCGCGGCGCGCGCGATGCGCTCGACGTCCATGCCGTTGTAGACGACACGCGCCCGCGTGCCGGGCGGGAAGCCGCCGACCGCTGCGCGCGCCAGCGCGAGCGAGTCCGCCGAGGGCGCGATCACGTGTCGCGCCCGCCCGAGCAGGTGCTTGCGGTACGGCCGGGCGTCGCCGTAGCTCGAGTAGACGTGCACCACCTGGGGCCGCCCCGCGAGCCGCCCCGCGAAGAGACAGAAGGGAAAGCTCGAGAGCGTGCAGGCGTAGAGCAGGTCCGCCTCGCGCGCCAGCCGGGCGAGCCGGGCGACCGTCACGGGGAGCCCGAGGCGCGACGTCCAGCGCCGCCAGCGGCGCAGCGCCGGCAGGTACCGGACGCGCGCCGCCGGCAGCCCCTCGCTCCCCACCAGCGGATGCGGCTCGGCGAGCACGAAGCGCAGCTCCCAGCCGTGGCGCGCGGCGGCGTCGTCGAGCACCCTGAGCGCGCGCAGCATGCCGGCGTGCTCGGGGTGACCGAGCGTCACGAGCGCCCGCCTCACGCGCGACTCCGCGCCGGGTCGAAGGGGCCGCCGCTTCGCATCAGCGCGCGGTAGCCGGCGCGCGCGGCGACCTCGTGCGGGATGCGGTCGATGGTGCAGCGCCGCCGCGTCGTCTTGCCGACGACCCACCACGCGAGCCGCCGCCGCGCCGCGCGCGAGAGGCCGCGGCCGGCGGCGTACGCCGCCAGCACGCGCGCGCGGTCGGCGAGCGTCAAGCCGGGGACGACGAAGCGCCCGAGCTGCACGAGGTTCCGCCGCCCGACCAGGCGGACGAGCAGCGGGTGGCGGCGCGTGCGGTCGTTGTCCAGGAAGACGAAGCCGCCGGTCGTCGCGTGCACGTTGGGGGGCACGAGGTCGCCGTGCACGAAGCCCGCCGCGTGGAGCCGCGCCACCTCGGCGCCGAGCGCGCGCAACAAGCGCCGCTTCTCGGCGCGCGCGTCCCCCAGCGCCGCGACGGCGCGCGCCACGTCCACGCCCCCGACGTCGCGCGTGACGAGGAGGCCCTCGCCGCCACGCCGCGCCGCCGCCACCACGGGCGGCGCCCCGAGCCCGGCGGCCGCGAGACCGCGGCTCATGCGGAAGGCGCGTCCCGCCCGCCAGCCGCCGGGCGCGCCCCACGTCTTCACGAAGAGCGCGCCGCCCGGCGCCTCCACCCGGACCGTGCGCGCGTGACGGGAAGCGCGCGTCGTCGTCGCCTGCGCGGCGGCGAGGCACGAGACGGGATCGACGCCGGCCGCGGGGTCGAGCCAGCCGACCCAGCCGTCCGCGCGCCAGCGCCGGTAGCCGTCGCGGCTCATACGGCCAGCGCCGTCCCGCCGCGCGCGACGACCGTCTCGACCGCGATCGCGCCCATGCACGCCCGTCCGATGGGACACTCGGCGAGGAAGCAGGGCGCGCACGGCGCCGCGCCGGTCACGGCCAGCGCTTCGCTGCCGAAGGGCGTCGAGCGCGCCGGGCTGGTGGCACCCCAGAGCGACACGACCGGCCGCCCCAGCGCCGCCGCCAGGTGGAGCGCGCCCGAGTCGGGCCCGACCACGAGCCGCGCGCGCGCCAGCACGGCGAGGAGCTGGCGGAGCGTCGTCCGCCCCACCAGGTCGCGCAGCGGGCCGGGGCCGGCCGCCGCGACGGCGCGCGCGAAGGCGCCGTCCGCGGCGGTGCCGAGGAGGACGGCGCTGGCGCCGTGCGAGCGCGCGAGCGCGGCCAGCACCGCCGCCGTCCGCTCGGGGAACCAGCGCCGGCTCGGGCAGGACGAGCCGAGCGAGGCGGCGATCAGCGGGCCCGCGAGCCCGGCCACGAGGCGCTCGGCGTCGGCCGCCTCGGCCGCCGTCGGCGCGAGCCCGAACTCGACCGGCGCGGGGGCCAGGCCGAGGGCGTCGGCGAAAGCCTGGAACTGGGCGAGCTTCGGGCACTCGGGGCCCTGCGGCGGCAGGCGACGCGTGGCGAGCAGCCAGCCGGCCTCGCGACCGTCGGCGGCGGCGAAGCCGAGGCGCTCGTGCGCCCCGCAGGCGAGCGCGAAGAAGGCGCTCTTGATGCTCCGGCCGAGGTCGAGCGCGACCTCGTAGCGCTCGGCGCGGAGTGCTGCGAGGAACGGGCCGAGCGCGCGCGCCGCGCGCGGCCGCTCGAAGACGTGGACGCGGTCGAGCCACGGATGCCCGGCGAGGAGCGGCGCCGCGGGCGGCTCGACCGCCCAGCCGAGGTGCGCGTCGGGCGCCGCGCGCCGGATGCGCCCCGCGAGCGGCAGCGCGCGGATCACGTCGCCGAGCGCGCCCGGCAGCACGATCAGCAGGCGCATGAACCGTCGGCGGCGTAGGCCGCCCGGAAGGCGCGCGTCTCCTCGGCGCCGGCGAACGCGCCCGCGGGGTCGAGCTTGGCGAGCGAACGGCGCAGGCGGCGAAGGTTCCGGCGACGGGCGCGGGACGCGAGCGGACGCCCGCGGAGCCGGGCGCGGTCGAAGTCGAGGAGCGCGACGTCGGGCCCGCTCGGCCCGGGGCGTACGAGGATGTTGGTCAGGTTGAGGTCGGCGTGGAAGACGCCGGCGTGGTGCAGGACGGCGACGGCACGGCCGGCCGCGGACGCGAGCGCGCGACGCGCGGCGGCGTCGGGTGCGGCGCGGAACGCCTCGTAGAGCGTCGCGGCGGCGGGCACCTCGGCCGTCACCAGCGCGCCCCGGTACACGAGCCGGCCCGCGACGCGCGCCGCCAGCACCTCGGCGGCGGCCACGCCGCGCCGGCGCGCCTCGGCGGTGACGGCCAGCTCGCGGAGCGGCCGCGGGCGGAGGCCAAGATACGTCTCGCGGACGAGCCGGGCGACGAGACCGCCGCGGCGGTAGAGCCGGACCACGGCGCGGAGCCCGCCGGGCAGGACGATCCGGTAGGCGGCGCCCCGCCCCGTGCCCAGCCGCTCGGCGCCGGCCGGCAGCACCAGCTCCGGCGCGAGGAGCCACGGCGCCAGCGTCTCGGCGAGGTCGCGGCGGACGACCGCGCGCACCGGCGGCGCAGCGACGGCGACGTAGCCCGGCGGCACGGTCACCTCGCCGCCTCCGCGTCCTGGATCTCCCAGAGCTTCCCGCACGCCACCACGGCGCGGTAGCCGTCCAGCACCGCGAGGTGCCAGCGCCCCCACGGCGTGCGCGCCAGGCGCCGCGCGAGGAGCAGCCGCCCCGCGGCCGCGCAGGGCGCGACGATCATGCGCGTCACGCTCGCCCGCACGCGTCCCGCCCGCAGCAGCGCGGCCAGCGTCGCGCCGTCGGCGTCGAGATCGCGCACGGCCTCGGCGAGCGTGTCGGCGCGCTCGGCGACGACGCCGGCCGCCGCCGCCGCCGGCGTGCCCGGCGCGGCGAGCGCGGCGCCGAGCCCGCGGTCGAGCACCAGCCGCGCGCCCGCGCGCGGCGCGAGACGGACGGGGTGGTGCCGGGGTACCAGGCGGGTGCCGAGGCCGGTCACCTCGAGCCCAACCCGGTGCGGGCGCGGCGTGCCCGCGACCGCGGCCGCCACCGCCGCGGCGAGCGCGGCCGACGCCACCTCGCCCTCCTCGAGGAGCAGCAGCCACGGCGCGTCCGTCGCGTCGGCGGGCTCGACCGCCTCCGAGACGCACCTCACATCGGCCGGCAGCGGCTCCGCCACCAGCCGGCCCGCCGGGTCGAGGACGACGCGCTCCGCCGCCCACGCGACGCTCGCCAGCGTGCGCGCGAGCCGCGCCCCGCCGCGCGCGCCGAGGACGACCGCGGCAACCCCCGCGCTCATCCGCCGCTCCCGAGCGCCGCGCGTGCCGCCGCGAGCACCGCGCCGGGCGTCACGAGGTGGATGCAGTCCTCCGTGCCGCGCGGACAGCGCGGCCCGCCGTGACGCCCGCACGGCCGGCACGCGAGATCGACGTCGACCACGGCGGCGCGCGGCCCCCACGGCCCGTAGCCGAGCGCCGGCGTGGTGGCGCAGAACACAGCCACCACCGGCACACCGCGCGCGCAGGCGACGTGCATCGGCGCGCTGTCGTTGGCGACGAGGAGCGCCAGGCCATCGACGACGGCCACCAGCGTCGCCAGGTCCGTGCGGCCGGCGAGCACCGTGCCCGCGCCCGCGTCGGCCGCGACGCGCGCGGCGAGCGCCGCCTCGTCGGGGCCCCCGAGGAGGACGACGCGGGCGCCGTCCGCCGCGAGCGCCGCCGTGACCGCCGCGAAACCCTCCGGCGACCACCGCTTGGTGCGCCACACGGAGCCGGGCGCCACGCCGACCAGCGGCCCGTCGCCCGCCGGCAAGAGCGCCGCGGCCCGCGCCGCCGCGGCGTCGCCGACGGGGAGGTGGAGCCGCGGCGGCTCGAGCGCGCCGCCGAACGGCGCCATCAGGGCGAGGTTACGCTCGACGTCGTGCTGGCGGCGGTCGCGTGGCACGCGCTCGTGGTAGAGGAACGCGCCGCGACTCTCGCGGAAGCCGACCCGGCGCGGGATGCGCGCCGCGGCGAGCACGAGCGCCGTGCGGAGCGAGCGGTGGGGCGAGACCACGAGGTCGAAGCGCTCGCGACGGAGCCGGCGCGCCACGCGCACCAGCCCGACGACCCCGCGCTCGCCGCCGCGCTTGTCGTCGAGCAACACGTCGTCGACGTCGGGGTGGCCGTCGAGGAGCGGCGCCGCCTCGGGGCGGACGAGCACGGCGAGGCGCCGCGGCCGCAACCGGCGGCGGAGCGCCGAGACGAGCGGCGTGGTGAGAACGACGTCGCCGAGGAAGCTCGTCTGCGCGACCAGCACCGCCGGGCCCGCGGCGCCGCCCGCCCCCGCGTCACTCCAGGCGCTGGGCCTCATCGATCAGCATGATGGGGATGTCGTCCTTCACGGGGTAGAGGAGCCGGCAGGCGCGGCAGACGAGGCCGTCCTCGTGGTCCGTCAGCGCGACGTCCCCCTTGCACTGCGGGCAGACGAGGATTTCGAGAAGCTCTTTGCTGATCGCCATCGGTGCGGTCTCCTGTGTCTGCTCGACTGCGTGGCGCGCGGCCGACACGTCTAGCCCCTATTGACCGGCAAATCCACCGCCGCCGCCGAGGAGGTCGAGCAGGCGCTCTCCGTCGTCGACCTCGAGCACCACGCGCAGCGCCACCCCCGTGAAGGTCGGCAGCTTGACCAGGTCCTTCTCGGTGGTGACGGCGAGGGCGTCGCCGGCGACGGCCGCGATGCGCCGGACGTCGGCGGCGGTGTAGGCGTGGTGGTCGGGGAAGCGGACGAGGTCGCGCACGGTCGCCCCGGCGGCGCGGAGCGTGGCCACGAAGCGCTCGGGGCGAGCGACGCCGGCGACGGCGACCACCGGCGTACCGGCGAGCCGGGCGAGCGGTTCCTCGCGCCAACCTCCGTCGGCCGCGGCGCGGACGAGCGCCGTCGGGCGGAGGCGGCCGCGGAAGACGGGAACGCCGGGGGGCGCCGGCGGCGGCGCGGGGGCGTCGACGGCGAGGACCGCACGGGCGCGCGCCAGCGCGGTGGCCGGCTCGCGCAGCGGGCCGGCGGGGAGCGGCCACGCGTCGGCGTCGTCGCCGACCAGCACCAGGTCGGCGTCGCGGGCGAGCGCGCGGTGCTGGAAGCCGTCGTCGAGGACGACCGTGTCGAGTGCGAAGCGCGCGCACGCGAAGGCGGCGGCGGCGGCGCGGCGCTCGCCGGTCACCACCGGGCCGGCGAAGCGTCGCGCGAGCATGACGGCTTCGTCGCCGCCCTCCTCGGGCGAGACCAGCGCGCGCCCTGCTTCGCCGACCACGACCACCCCGCGGCGTCGCTTGCGATACCCGCGCGCCACGATGCCGACCCTCCGGCCGCGCGCCGCGAAGCCCTCCGCCACCCAGAGCGCGGCCGGCGTCTTCCCGGTGCCGCCGACGGCGAGGTTCCCGACGCTCACCACGCGCGCGGCGACGCGCGTCGCGGCGAGCCAGCCCGCGTCGTAGAGGCGGTTGCGGAGCGCGACCGCGACGCCGTAGGCGACCGCCGCCGGCACCAGGCCGGCGCGGAGCGCGCGCGCGCCCGCCGTGTCGCCCGCCCACGCGCGCTCGGCGAGCGTCCCGAGCGCCGCCATCATCGCTCGCCCGCGGCGCGCGCGAAGCGCGCGCCCTCGAGGCGCGCCGCGATGATCTTCAGATGCCGCTCGACGGCGCCCTGCCCGCCCTCGGCGAGCGCGCGGGCCCGCCGGCCGATCTCGAGTGCGCGGCTCGGGTCGTCGAGGAGGGTCGCGAGCGCCGCCTCCAGCGCCTCGGCCGACCCGACGCGGAGCGCGCCGCCGCCGGCGACGAGCCGCTCCACGACGTCGGCGGCGTGCTCGGTGTGCGGCCCGACCAGCACGGGACGTCCGGCGCGCGCCGGCTCGAGGACGTTGTGGCCCCCCGCGGGCACCAGGCTCCCGCCCACGAAGGCGACGAGGCCGAGCCCGTAGCAGTGCGCCAGCGGGCCCACGCGGTCGAGCAGCACGACGGCGGGCGGCGCGATGGGCTCGACGCGCGCGTCGAGCGTGCTCCACCGCACCAGCTCGAGACCCGCCGCCTCGACCGCGGCCGCGACCGCCGCTTGTCGCTCCGGGTGCCGCGGCGCCAGCACCAGCACCAGGTCCGGGCGGCCGGCGACGAGGCGGCGATACATGCCGAGGAGGGCTTCGTCCTCGCCCGCGTGCGTGCTGCCCGCCACCACCACGCGGCGCCCGTGCAGCGCCGCGGCCGCCCGCTGCACCTCCGGCGGCGGCGGGCTCGCCGCGACGTCGAACTTCAGGTTGCCGGCGACCTGCACGCGCCGGGGGTCGGCGCCGAGCGCGACGATGCGGCGCGCGTCGTCGTCGGTCTGCATGCAGCAGGTGACGTCGGCGAGCGCGCGGCGGTAGAGCGGCCGCAGCCAGCGTGCGCGCGCCGCGGTGCGCGCGCTCACCCGCCCGCTCACCATGAAGGTCGCGGCGCCGGCGGCTTCGAGCTCGGAGAGGCACGTGGGCCAGATCTCGGTCTCGGTGAAGAGGAACGCCTCGAACCGGAACTGCGCGACGAGGCGGCGGACCGTGGCGGGAGCGTCGAGCGGGAAGAGGAACGCGAGGTGCGCCTCGGGCAGCTCGCGCGCGAGGGCGAGGCCCGTGGGCGTGAGCGTCGAGACGACGTAGAGACGCTGCGGAAAGCGCTCGCGTAGGCGGGCGAGGAGCGGCCGCGCCGCGGCCAGCTCCCCGACTGACGCGGCGTGGAGCCAGATCGCGGTGCCGCTCGAAGCCGCCGCACGCGCGTCCGCGTCGAACCGCGCCAGGCGGTCGCTCCCCGCGCGCCACCCCACAGGCACGCCGGGCACGCGCGCGAGCACCTCGACGAACGCGGCGGCGGTCGTCATGGCGCCGCGGTAGGCGCCCCCGGCGAGCGACTCGATCACGGCGCCGTCCCCACCGCGGCGGCGGCGGCGGTCGTGACGCGCTCGAGCGCGGCCGCGATCGCGGCGTGCGCCGCGGTTTGCGCCGGCGGGTCGGCTTCGCGAGCGACGGCGATCGGGTCGCTCACCACCAGCGCGACGCGCGCGAACGGGCGCGGCATCTGCATGCGGTCCCAGCTTCCGAGGCGACGGGCGGGGGCCGCCGCCGCGCCGAAGGCGACGACCGGGAGTCCGGTCGCGCGCGCGAGCTGCACCGCGCCCTCCTTGGCGACGTGCCGCGGCCCGCGCGGGCCGTCGGGCACGATGCAGAGGTCGCTCCCGCGCTGCCGGGCGTGGAGCAGGCCGCGTAGCCCGCCGAGCCAGCCCCGCGTCGAGGAGCCGTGCACCGACTCGATGCCCAGCCGGTGGAGCGCGCGGGCGGCGATCTCGGCGTCGCGGTGCCAGCTGAGCATGACGGTCACGGTGCCGGGCCAGCGCAGCCGCGCGACGAGGAGCGGCGTCAGCATGATGGTGTCGTGCCAGAAGACCGCGATCACGTGCTGCCCGCGCGCCCGGCCTCCGAACACGTCGGCCGGGTCGATGAGCCGGACGCGGAGCGTGAGATAGACGAGCCGCAACACCGCCGCGATCAGCCAGCCGGAGAGCGCGACCCAGAGCCGCGTGCGCCAGCTCCACCGGCGGCGGAACGCCGCGCCCTCGGTCCGTCCGCCGCCACGGACGCCGCCCGCGCGCGCCGCGCCGGCTTCCATCGAGACGTCCCTCAGGGCGCGGCCTTGCGGGCCGGCTCGCTCGGGGCCGCCTCGCGGCCGTTGCCCTCCGGTCCGCCGTCGCGGAACTGGAGCTCGTAGAGCTTGCGGTACTCCGCGCCCCGCGCGAGCAGCTCGTCGTGCGAGCCGCTCTCGACGATCTCGCCGCGCACGATGACGACAATGCGGTCGGCTTTGCGGACGGTGGAGAGCCGGTGCGCCACGACGACCGTCGTGCGATAGGCCATCAGGCGTTCGAGCGCCTCCTGCACCAGGCCCTCGGACTCGGTGTCGAGCGCGGAGGTCGCCTCGTCGAGGATCAGGATGGGCGCGTTCTGCAGGACAGCGCGGGCAATGGCGAGCCGCTGGCGCTGGCCGCCCGAGAGGCGCACGCCGAGGTCTCCGATGTGGGTCTCGTACCCCTGCGGCAGCTCCGTGATGAAGTCGTGCGCGTTGGCGGCCCGGGCGGCCTCGATGATGTCCTCCATCGGGCGGTCGGGCTCGCCGTAGGCGATGTTGTTCCGCACGCTGTCGTTGAAGAGGAAGGTGAACTGGGTGACGACCGCCATGTGGTCGCGCAGGCTCTTGAGCGTGTAGTCGCGGATGTCGACCCCGTCGATCGTGATGCGGCCCTCGCCGACGTCGTAGAAGCGCGGGATCAGGTCGGCGAGCGTGCTCTTGCCGCCGCCGCTCACCCCGACCAGCGCCACCACCTGGCCGACCGGGATGCGGAGGTCGATGTGCCGGAGGACGGGCTCCTCCTCGTAGGCGAAGCTCACGTCCTGGAACTCGATCGCGTCCCGGATTCCCGTCAGCGCGACGGCGCCGGGCCGCTCACACACGTGCGGCGTCGTGTCGAGCAGGCCGAACACGCGCTCGGCGCCCGCCAGGCCCTGCTGGATGGTGTTGTTCGCCTTCACGAGCTTCTTGAACGGGTCGTACAGCAGGAAGAGCGACCAGAAGAACCCCGCGAACGAGCCGACCGTCCGCGTCCCGACGAGGATGCTCGACCCCGCGAACCAGATGGTGAGCCCGATCGAGACGCCGGCCAGCATCTCGGTGACGGGAAGCGCACGGATCAAGCTCGCCCGCATGGCGATGCGGAAGAGCCGGTCGTTGTGCTCCGCGAAGCGACGCTCCTCGAACACCTCACGGCCGAACGCCTTGACGACGCGGTTCCCCTGCACGTTCTCGTGCAGCATCGCGTTCAGGCGCCCGAAGCCCTCCTGCTGCCGACGACTCGCCTGACGGAGCTGGGTCGAGAAGTACCAGAGCAGCGGCGCCGCGACCGGGAAGAGGCCCACCGCGATCAGCGCCAGCCCCGAGTCCATGTAGACCGCGACCCCGACCAGGATGACGAGCCGCGTGAAGTCCTGGAAGATCGAGGTCACCACGTCGGTCACCATGTTGCGGAGGAGCCCGGCGTCCGAGGTGACGCGGGACACGATCTGCCCGGCGCGCTGCTTGTTGAAGAAAGCGAGATCGAGGCGCTGGAGATGGGCGCTGATCTCGTTCCGCAGGTCGGTGACGACGCGCTGTCCGATCCAATCCGTCAGGTAGCTCGCACCGAAGTCGAGCCACCCGCGGAGGAAGATGAGCACGGGCACGCCGACGGCGACGGGGATCAGCGCCCACGATTCCTTGTTCCCGAACACGCGGTCGAGGGTGAACTTGCCGACGAACGGGATCATCCCCTCGACGGCGCTGAACGCGAGCATGCAGACGACGGCCACGATGGAGTGCGGCCAGAGGTACGGCTTCAAGTACGCCAGGATGCGCTGGTAGTGCTTCACGACCCGCCCGCCTCCAGCATCTCGACCGCCATCGCCGCCGCCCGTCCCGCCGCGCCGCCGCCGCCGAGCCGCTCGCGGACGAGGCCGAGGTCGCGCACGATGGCGGCGCGGCGCGCCGGGTCGTCGAGGATGGCGCGCGCCGCGGCGGCGATCTGCGGGCCGGTGGCGCGGCCCTGGAGCAGCTCGGGCACCACCTCGCGCCCGGCGACGATGTTCGGCATCCCCACCCAGCGCACGCCGTGGACCAGCAGCCGCGCCAGCGCGTAGGTGACCGGCGCCAGGCGGTAGACGATGATCATCGGACACTCGAGCAGCGCGCACTCGAGCGTGGCCGTGCCGGAGCTGACGAGCGCCAGGTCGGCGGCGGCGATGAGGTTGTAGGTGTCGTCCTCGACCACCGACACGGGGAGCCCCGCCGCGCGCACGCGCGCCTCGACCTGGTCGGGTGACACGGTGTGCGCGAGCGCGAGCGGGAACTGGTAGCGACCAGGAGCCGACGCGTCGAGCAGGCGGACGGCCTCCAGCAGGCGCGGCAGGAGGAAGTCGATCTCGCTCGTCCGGCTGCCGGGGAGGAGGAGCACCGTGCGGCGCGCGGGGTCGAGGCCGTGGTGGCGGAGCGTGTCGGCGCGCTCGCGGGTCACGCGCACGCGGTCGAGGAGCGGGTGGCCGACGAACTCGACCTGCGTCCGCCGCCCGGCGTACACCGCCGGCTCGAACGGAAACACGACGGCCATGCGGTCCACGCGCCGGGCGATCTTCCGCACCCGCCCCCGCCGCCACGCCCACACCTGCGGCCCGATGTAGTAGAGGACCGGCACCCCGGCGCGCTTGGCGACGCGCGCCAGCCGGAGGTTGAACTCCGGGAAGTCGATCAGCACGCAGAGGTCGGGCGGGTCCTCGCGGATGCGACGGGCGAGCGTGCGGTAGGCGCGCACGAGCGCGCGCAGGCGGCCCGCGCCTTCGGTGAGCCCGACGGTCGCCACCTCGCCCACGTCGGCGACCGTCTCCATGCCGCCGCCGCGGAGCCGCTCGCCGCCGAGGCCGAAGACCTCGAGCTCCGGCACCCGGGCGCGCAGCGCGGCGAGCAGGTCCGCACCGTGGAGGTCGCCCGAGGCCTCGCCGGCGACGAGCACGATCCGGCGCGGCCGCGGCCGGGCGCCCCACGACGGCGAGGTCGCCCCCGCCGCCGCGCGGGGCGTCTCCTGGGACCGCGCGTACGGCATCAGGACCCCGCGGCGGCCTGGGCGGCCGCCACCTCGGCCTCCAGGCTCTCCCGGATCTGGTGCGCCAGCTCGAGCGCGCGGAGTCCGTCCCAGCCGGTCACCGGCGGCGTCTCGCGGTGGCGCACGGCGCGCAGGAAGGCGTCGATCTCGGTCTCGAGGGGGTCGCTGTCGGGCACCGCGCGCTCCTCGAGGGTGAGCGCCGGCTGGCCGTCGGGCGCTTCCTCCCGCCGGCAGATGCGCACGCGGCGCTCGCCGAAGTCGATCGCGACGTAGGCGTCGCGCTGGAAGATGCGGAGCTTCCGCTCGCGCTTCATCGAGACCCGACTCGCCGTCACGTTGGCGATGCAGCCGTTGGAAAAGCGCAGCCGCGCGTTGGCGATGTCGACCGATTGCGTGAGTACCGGCACGCCGACGGCCTCCACGGAGCACGTCGCGCCGCCGGTCATGCTGAGGATGACGTCGAGGTCGTGGATCATCAGATCCAGCACCACGTCCACGTCGGTGCCGCGCTCGCTGAAGGGCGCAAGGCGGTGGCACTCGATGAAGCGCGGCTGGGTGAGAATCCCCTCGAGCGCGAGCAGCGCCGGGTTGAAGCGCTCGAGGTGGCCCACCTGGAGCACGCGCGCGCCGCGGGCCGCCAGCTCGACCAGGGCCTTGCCCTCCTCGATGGTGGTGGCGAGGGGCTTCTCCACCAGCACGTCGACCCCCGCCTGGAGGAGGTCGCGCGCGACGGCGTGGTGTTGCTGCGTCGGCACGGCGACGCTCGCGCAGTCGATGCGGCCGACGAGGGCACGGTAGTCGGCGACGGCCTCCGTCCCGAACTCGCGCGCCACCGCCGCGGCGCGCTCGACGTCGACGTCGCAGACGGCGACCAGCTCCACGTCGCGGTGCGCGGCGTACTTCTCGGCGTGGAAGCGCCCGAGGTAGCCGACGCCCACCACCGCGGCCCGCAGTCGGCTCATCGCCCCGACTCCGTGCCGTCCACCGCGACGACGGCGATTCCGGCCCCGTCGGCGATCGCGATCAGCTCCTCGCGGTCGAGGGTAATGGTGCGGCCGGCTTCGAGCGCGAGCGCCCGGCCGCGCACCGACGCCAGCGTGCGCACCGTCTGCGGCCCGACCGCCGGCAGGTCGAAGCGCGTGTCCTGCGTCGGCTTGCAGACCTTCACCAGCACGATGTCCCCGTTCGCCAGCTGTCCCGCGCGGCGGATCGTGGCGTCGGTGCCCTCGATGCCCTCGACGGCGACGACGGCGCCGCCGCGCACGACCACGCTCTGCCCGATGTCGAACTGTCCTATCACCTTCGCGGCCCGGAAGCCGAAGCGGATGTCCTGCCATTCCTCGGCGGTGGGCGCCCGCGCCCCGAGGACGCCGGCGGTGGGCACGAGCTCCTGAAGATACAGCGTCGACTCGACGATCGCGATCCCCTCGGCTTCGAACTCGGCCGCGACCGCCCGCAGCACGAGGTCGTCACGGAGCTGCCCCACGCGGGCGATCAGCGCGAGGGCACGGGCGTCGAGGCGGAGCTCGTTGAAGAGCCGGGGCTTGGCGATGCCGCCCACCATGACGGCGCGGCGGACGCCGGCGCCCGCGAGGGCCTCGATCATCGTCGACAGCTCGCCGGGGTAGATCCAGGTGACCGAGACGACCACGCGCTCGAGGTCGGGATCGGTCTCGCCGCGGTGGGCGACGGCGATCACCTCGACGCCGCGGCGCCGGGCCGTTTCGGCGAAGAGCACCGGGAAGCGCCCGCTTCCGGCGATGAGCCCGATGCGTTCACTCACCGGCACACCCCGCGCCGCGAGTCGGCGAGGAAGCGGAGGAGCCGCGCCACCTCGGGCACCTGGCCGAGCTCCGCCTGCACGCGCACCATCGCTTCGCGACGCGTGCAGCTCGGCTGGAAGAGGAGACGATAGGCGTGCTTGAGCGCTCGCATCGCCTCCTGCGAGAAGCCGCGGCGGCGCAGCCCGACGTTGTTCAGACCGTGCAGGCGGGCGCGGTCGCCGGCCGCCACGCAGAACGGCGGCACGTCCATCGATACCATCGCGCCCGCCGCGCAGAGCGCCGACTCGCCGACGCGGACGTACTGATGGAGCCCGGCGAGGCCGCCGACGATCCCGTAGTCCTCGACCACGACGTGGCCGCCGAGCGCCGCCCCGTTGGCGAGGATCACGTGGTCGCCGACCGTGCAGTCGTGTGCCACGTGCGCGCTCACCATGAAGAGGCAGCCGCGCCCGATGCGCGTCACCATCGCCCCGGCCTCGGTGCCGGGGTTGATGGACACGTACTCGCGGACGATGCAGCCCTCCCCCATCTCGAGCCGGCTCGGCTCGCCCCGGTACTTCTGGTCCTGCGGGCGCGTCCCGACGCTCGCGAACTGGAAGACCTGCGTGCGCGCGCCGAGGGTGGTGCGCCCGTCGACGACCGCGTGCGGCCCGATCGTCGAGTCGCGTCCGACCCGGACGTGCGGGCCGACGACGGCGTAGGCGCCGACCACCACGCCGTCGTCGAGGTCGGCGCCGCGGGCGACGGACGCCGTCGGGTGGACGCGCGGCCCGGCGGGGCGCGCGGCCGCGAACTCGACCTCGGCGACGAGCACCTCCCCGGCCGTCGCCACGCCGCGGAGCCGCCAGGGCGGCCCGGGCGCGGTGCACGTCACCTCGAGGTGAAGCGTGTCGCCGGGGACGACCGGCCGCCGGAAGCGCGCCTTCTCCACCGCGAGCAGCAGGAGCGGCCCCTCGTCGCCCGCGATCTCCGAGCCGAGCTGCACGAGCGCTTCGCAGAGCAGCACCCCCGGCAGGATGGGCGTCCCGGGGAAGTGGCCGGCGAAGTAGGGCTCGTTGGCGCTGACCAGCTTGGTGCCGACCGCGCGCACGCCGGGCTCGACCTCGAGCACGCGGTCGACGAGTGGGTACGGGAACGCGGGTCCCGCCGAATGCTCTGGCGCCGCCCGGATGACTACTCCTTGTCGCCGCTCTTCTTCGAGGACGTCCCCTTGTGGGGCGAGGAGTTGTGGAGCTTCACGATGTCGTCGGTCACGTCGACCGACTTGTCGTTGTAGAGGAGCGCGCCGCTCGACGCCTCCAGCACCATCGTGTAGCCGTGCTTCTCGCCGTAGTCACGCACGATCCCGTAGAGCTCCTCGACGATCCCCGAGGTGAGCTCGGCGTCGGTGCGCTTCAGGTCGCGCTGGAAGTCCTCGTACTTGCGCTTGAACTCGAGCTGCTGGGTCTCGAGGTCGCGCTCGACGTTGCGTCGCTCCTCCTCCTTCAGCACGAGCGCCTTCTTGTCGTACTCCTCCTTCCTGCGGTCGAGGTCGTCGCGCTGGCGTTTCAGCGACTCCTGGGAGTGCTCGAACTTCGCCTTCACCTGGTCCTTGGCCTTCTTGCCGGCGTCGCACTCGTTGAGCGCGCGCTGCATGTCCACGACCGCGACCTTGACCTCCGCCGCCGCCACGCCCGCCAGCGCGAGCGCCGCCGTCAGCCCGACCGCTCCGATCCGTGTCCAGCCCATCTGCCGTCTCATCACGCTGCCCGAGCCTCCTAGTATTGGAAGGGCCCGCCGAAGGAGAACGAGAAGAGGCTCGTCTCGTCGTGGGGCTTGGTGTTGAAGGGCTTTCCGAGCTCGACGCGCAGCGGACCCACCGGCGAGAGCCAGCGCAGGCCGCCGCCGGCGGAGAAGCGGGTGTTGTCGAGCGAAATGTTCTCGTTGCCGCCGTAGGCGTTGCCGGCGTCGACGAACACCACACCCTTCAGGCCGATCCCCTGGACGACCGGGAAGATGACCTCGTTGTTCAGGATGACCTGCTCGCTGCCGCCGATCGGGGTGGTGTTGGTGACCCGGCCAAAGATGTCCTTCGACTCCTCGCGCGGGCCGAGGGTGCGGGTCTTGAAGCCGCGGATCGAGTTGATGCCGCCCGGGAAGTAGCGCTCGAAGAGCGGCAGGTCGTTGCCGTTCAACCCCGCGTTGCCCAAGCCGTAGCCGAGCGTACCGCCGAGGGAATAGGTGAAGTCGCCGAGCGCCTTGGTGCGCAGGAAGGTGTAGTACCAGCGCTCGCGCGCCTCGAGCTTGGTGAATTGCTGGCCGCCGAGCCCGGCGAGCTCGACCGAGACGTCCTGGAAGGACCCGGCGGTCGGGTCGAAGGCGTGGTTCAGGGTGTTGCGGGAGAGGCTCGGCTTGACGCTGCTGATCAGCGCGGAGCCCTCCTCCGCGCGGATGGAGCGCGTCGCGTCGAAGCTGACGTTGTTGATCTCGGCGCGCTCCAAGCGATAGTCGGTGCCGACGCGCAGGTCCTCGAGCGGCAGGCCGAACATCGAGTTGTAGCCCCACGCCGTCACCGGATAGGTGACTTGCGTGCCGACGCCGGTGCCGGCGCGGTCGAACTGATTGAAGGCGAGCTGCCAGCTGAAGGCGTCCACCCCGAGGGTGAGCGGGGTCTCGCGGAAGTACGGCTCGGTGAAGGACAGGATGATGTTCCGCCGCAGCGAGCCGATGTCGCCCTGCAGGACGAGCCGCTGGCCGCGCCCGAAGAGGTTGTTCTCCTGGATGCGGACGTTGAACAGGAGCTGGTCGGCCGAGCTGAAGCCGGCGCCGGCGCTGAACGCACCCGTCTGCGCTTCCTTGACGTCGACGACCACGTTCATGCGGTCATCGCTGGCCGTGCGCCGCGTGGTGATGTTCACCTCCTGGAAGAAGCCGAGGCGCTGGAGGGCTTCGCGGCTCTTGCGGAGCTTGGTGGCCGAGAACATCTCCTGCTCCTGGAGACGCATCTCGCGGCGGATCACCTTGTCGCGCGTCTTGGTGTTGCCGGCGACGTCGATGCGGTCGACGATGACGGGACGGCCGCGATCGGCCTGGTAGACGACGTCCACCCTGTGCTCGTCCTGGTGGACGTCGGTCTGCGGCTCGACGGTGGCGAAGGCGTAGCCGTCCTCGGAGAGGCGCTCGGTGAGCTTCTGCACGTCCTCGCGCAGCGCGCTCGCCCGGAACACCTCGCCGGGCGCGAGCTGGAGTCCCTGGCGGAGCTTCTTCGTCTCGGCGGGCACGCCCTCGCCGGCGACGGTCACGTCGCCGACCTTGAATTGCTCGCCCTCGTCGATCTTGACCGTCACGTGGAGCCCGTCGTCGCGCCGGTCGACGCGCGGCTCGTCGACGCGGACGGTGACGTAGCCGTGGTCGTAGTAGTAGGCGGTCAACCGCTCCATGTCGGTACGGAGCACGTCCTTGTTCAGGACGCCGGCCCCCGTGATGAAGCCGAGGAGCCACTTCTTGCGGGTCTGCATCACGCCGCGCAGCTCGCGGGTCTTGAAGGCGCGGTTGCCCTCGAAGTCGACGTCGGTGATCTTGACCGGCTCCTTCTCGGTCACGGTGTAGTAGAGGTCGACCTCGGCCTCGCCGACGGGCTCCGTGCGGTACGAGATGTCCGCGTCGAGGTAGCCCTTCTCGACGTAGAGCTTCTTCGCCGCCTCGACCCCCTCGCGGGCCTTCTCCGGGTCGAGGATGGTGTGGGGCCGGATCTTGAGGGCGGCCTCCAGCTCGTCCTTCTTGATCTTCTTCGTGCCGTCGACCTTGACGGCGCGCACCAGCGGCCGCTCCTTCACGTGGAAGGTCACGTCGGTGTGGTGCGCGTCGACGCGCGTCACCTCGGCGTCGACCTGGTCGAAGAAGCCCATCGCGTAGACGGCGCGGATGTCACGGTCGACGGTGTCCTGGTCGAAGGGCTGACCCGGCTGGGTGCGGAGGTGGACCCGGATGGCGTCCTCCTCGACGCGCGTGTTGCCGGCGATCGAGACCTTCGCGACCGAGGGCTCGCCCTGCGCGCGGAGCGGCGGCGGCGCGGGCCAGGTCGCGACGACGGCCATCAGGGCGAGCGCCGCGGTCCGGGTCAACCTGCTTCGCCTCTTCCTCATGGGGCGCCTCCCCCTGCTCCGCCGCGACGCGCGATCGGCGCGCGCGGCACCGGTGACGCGACATCGGCCAGGTGCCCGTCCGCGAGACGGAGCACGCGGCCCATGGCGGCGGCGAGACGGTCGTTGTGGGTCGCGATCACGAGCGCGGAGCCGTGCTCGCGGTTGAGCTCGAGGAGAACCTGCTGCACGCCTTCGCCCGTCGCCGGGTCGAGGTTGCCGGTGGGCTCGTCGGCGAGGAGGAGCCGCGGGCGCTGGCTCATCGCGCGCGCCACGGCGACGCGCTGCTGCTCGCCGCCCGAGAGCTGCCCGGGGCGGTGATGGAGCCGGTCCTGGAGCCCGATGCGCGCCAGCAGGTCGACGGCGCGGAGCCGCGTCGCCTCGAACGGATGGCGCGCGATCAGGCTCGGCAGCATGACGTTCTCGAGCGCGGTGAAGTCGGCGAGGAGGTGGTGGAACTGGAAGACGAAGCCGACCTCGCGATTGCGGAAGGCGGCGAGCTCGCCGTCGGGGCGGCCAAAGACGTCCTCGCCGTCGAAGAGGATCTCGCCCGCGGTCGGGCGGTCGAGGGCGCCGAGGAGGTGGAGGAGCGTGCTCTTGCCGACGCCCGACTGCCCCACGACGGCAATCGTCTCCCCCGGCCCGACATCGAGGTCGAGCGACTCCAGCACGGACACCACCGTCGGGCCGTCCACATAGCGTTTGGTGATTTGCCGGGCCCGGACGAGCGGGGTCTCCCCCTCCGGGCGCGGGGCGTTACTCATAGCGGATCACCTCGACGGGGACCAGGCTCGCCGCCCTCCGGGCGGGGGATACCGCGGCGAACACGCAGATGCCGATCGAGACGGCCGCCACCACCAGGAAGTTGACCGGGTCCATGTGGACGGGGAGCGTGGTGACCAGGAAGACGTCCTTCGGCAGCTCGACGAACTGGTAGCGGGCGAGGATCCAGCAGCCGGCGAGCCCGAGGAGGTTGCCGAGCACCGTCCCCGAGACGCCGATGACCGCGCCGTTCAGGATGAAGATGCGGCCGATCGAGGCGTCCGAGCCGCCCATCGACTTCAAGATGGCGATGTCGCGGCGTTTCTCCTTCACCACCATGGTGAGGGTGGCCAGGATGTTGAAGGCGGCGACGACCACGATCAGGCAGAGGACGATGCCGGAGACCACCTTCTGGAGCTTGAGCGCCGAGAAGAGGTTGCGGTTGATCTCCATCCAGTCCCGCGCCCGGTAGGGGAAGCCGCCGAGCGTCTCCTCGATCCGCCGCGCCACCGAGCGCGCGTCGTAGACGTCGCGCACGCGGACCTCGAGGCCGGTGAGGCCCTTCATGTCGAAGAACCGCTGCGCGTCGGCGAGCGCCATGTAGGCGAGCGTGGTGTCGTAGTCGTACATGCCGGAATTGAAGACTCCCGCGACGACGAAGCGCTTGATGCGCGGCACGAGGCCCGTCGGTCCTGGGCTGCTGAGGGGCGAGATGACGCTCACCACGTCGCCGGCGGCGACCCCGAGCTGGTGGGCGAGCTCGTTGCCGATCAGGAGCCCCGGCAGCTCGACGCGCCCGCCCCCCTCCTCGGCCGGCAGCGTGACCGCGTGCGGCGCGGCGAGCGACCCGAGGCTGCCGCTCTCGAGGTGGCGCTCGACGTCGACCACGGCGCCGGCGGCCGCGGGGTCGATGCCGCGCACGACGACGCCCGAGGCGCTCCGCCCGACCGCGAGCATCGCCTGCCCGTAGACGAAGGGCGCCGCCGCGACGACGCCGGGCAGGGCGCGCACCTTGGCGACCAGCGCGGGATCGTCGGGCACCGGCCCGCCGTAGCTCACCACCACCACGTGCGGGTTGAAACCGAGGATCTTGTCCCGCATGTCCTGCTCGAAGCCCGACATGACCGCGAGCACGATGTCGAGCGTCGCGACGCCGATGGTGACGCCGAGGAGCGAGATCAGCGAGATGAGCGAGAGGAGCGCGGCGCGGCGCCGGGAGCGCAGGTAGCGAAGCCCGACGAACAGCTCCCAGCTCACGCCGGCGCCTCGGGGCGGAGCTGCGGGAAGAGGATGACCTCGCGGATGGAGCCGGCACCGGTGAGCAGCATGACGAGGCGGTCGATGCCGATCCCCTCCCCCGCCGTCGGGGGCAGCCCGTACTCGAGCGCGCGCACGTAGTCCTCGTCCATGGCGTGCGCTTCCTCGTCGCCGGCGGCGCGGGCGCGGAGCTGGTCTTCAAAACGGCTGCGTTGGTCATCGGGGTCGTTCAGCTCGGAGAAGGCGTTGGCGAGCTCGGCGCCGGCGACGAACAGCTCGAAGCGGTCGACGAAGCGCGGGTCGCGCTCGTTGCGGCGCGCGAGCGGCGACACCTCGACCGGGAACTGGCAGACAAAGGTGGGGTTCACGAGCGTGGGCTCGACCGCGCGCTCGAACACGCCGTAGAGGAGCTCGCCGGGTGTCATGCGCGCGCGCTCCACGCCGCCCGCGCGCTCGGCGAGCGCGCGCACCACGTCCGCCTCGAGCACGCGGCCCGCCGCCACGCCGCCCCACTCCGCCACCAGCTCGACCATCGTCCGTCGCGGCCACGGCGGCACCATGTCGACGCCCTTGCCGCGATACTCGACGGTCGTCCCGCCCGTGACCTCGCGCACCAAGCCGACGAGCATCTCCTCGGTGAGGTCCATGAGGTCCTCGTAGGTGGCCCAGGCCTGGTAGAACTCGAGCAGCGTGAACTCCGGGTTGTGCTCGGTGGAGAGGCCCTCGTTGCGGAAGACGCGCGACAGCTCGAAGACGCGCTCGAGGCCGCCGACCACGAGGCGCTTCAGGTACAGCTCCGGCGCGATGCGGAGGTAGAGGTCGACGTTGAGCGCGTTGTGGTGGGTGACGAACGGTCGGGCCGCGGCGCCGCCGGCGATAGCCTGCATCATCGGCGTCTCGACCTCGACGAAGCCGCGCGCGGTCAGGAAGTCGCGGATCGCCCGGATGACGCGCGCCCGCACCTCGAAGATGCGCCGCGCGTCGGGGTTGACGATCAAGTCGAGGTAGCGCTGGCGGTAGCGCGTCTCGACGTCCTGGAGGCCGTGCCACTTCTCGGGCAGCGGCCGCAGCGCCTTGGCGAGGAGCCGCAGCTCCGCCGCTTCGACGGTGAGCTCGCCGGTGCGGGTGCGGAACGGGACGCCCGCCACGCCGACGACGTCGCCCAGGTCGAGCGTCTGGTAGCGCTCGAACGCCGCGTCGCCGAGGCGGTCGCGGCGGGCGTGCACCTGGATCCGGCCGGTGCGATCCTGGAGCTGGAGGAAACCGGCCTTGCCGAAGTCGCGCAGCGCCACGATGCGCCCGCCGACGCGCACCGGCGGTGCGCTCGTGAGGTCGGCGTCGGTCGCCCCGAAGCGCGCATGCACGTCGCCCGCGGTGTGGTCAGGCCGGAAGTCGTTCGGATACGGATTCTCACCCCGCTCCCGAAGCGCGCTCAGCTTCTTCCGCCTGACCACGTTCTGCTCGTGGTCGTCCGGCATGAAAGTCTCGCACGTCTACGGGCTTCGCTATGGACAGTCAAGTAAAGCTGGCGCGTCGGGCGGGCGCGCCGTCGTTCGCGCGGCCGACGACCGCGCGTCACGAGCCGGGGTCGAGCAGAACCCCGCCGGCGGCGGTGCCGCCGGTGACGTCGGCGGTGAAGGCGATGGCGCCGCGGCGGTTGCCGTCCGGTAGGCCGAAGCCGAGGAGCGTGCCGCCGAAGGGCGACGGGGCGCCCACCACCAGGACCGCGCTGGCGGCGGGCGCGGGCTCGGCGCGGGGCAGCGCTACGCGGAAGAGGCCGCCGGGGACGGAGCCGCCGCTCAGGGTGGCGCGGAAGACGACCGTCTTGCCGACGATCGTGGGGGCGTCGAAGCCGTGGAAGCGACCGCCGCCGGGGGCCGGGTCGCCCACCGCGACGAGCACCGCCAGGCGGCCGCGGCGCGACGCGAACAGGGCTTCGCCGGTCGGCTGCAGCGTGGCGTCGAAGACGACCGCGTCGCCGCCCGCGGCCGGCGGGCCGAAGCGGTCGAAGCGGCCGCCGACGCGCGTCCCCGTCTGGCGGCCCGCGAGCGCCAGCGTCTTCACGCGGGTGCCGCGCGCGAGGAAGACGCCCAGGTCGGCGTTGCCGCCGCTCATCTGCCCCACGAAGGCGACGCCGCCGTCGCCCGAGAGCGCCGGGGTGCCGAAGCCCGCGAAGCGTCCGCCCGCGACCGCTGTCTGGCCTTCGCGCACCACGACGCGCAAGCCGCGGCCGCCGAGAAGGACGGCGCTCGTCCCCGACGGGTGGTCGAGCGCGCCCTGGAAGGCGAGCCCGGCGGGACCGCTGGCGGCGCGCGTCGCGCCGTCAAGCGGGTCCGCGAAGAGGTCCAGCAGGTGCACGCGGTGACCGACCCGCGCCCCGGTGCGAACCAGCGGCACGGCGCGGCGGCGGCCGACCCCGAACAGCGCCTCGCCCGCGCGCCCGCCCTGGATGCTCGCGCCGAACACGATCCGGCCGCGCGCGCCGGCCGCCGGCGGCTCGAATCCCGCGTACCGGCCGCGGAGCGGCGTCGGGTCGCCGAGCACGGCGACCGCGACGGGAGCGCCGCCCGTCCCGGCCACGAACACGGCTTCGCGAACGCCGGCGAACACCGCGCCGTCGGCGGTCTCGCGGACGGCCGCGTCCGAGAAGCGGAAGCGGCCGCCGAGGTCCGTCGCGTCGCCCAGCAGCGCGGCCGCGGTCACCGTCCCGGCGCGAATCCGGAAGAGGCCGGGCGTGCCGTCGGCCAGCGCGGCGCGGACAACCACGCCCCCGTCGTCCGCCAGCACCGGGTCGCGCAGCCGGAGCAGGAGGCCGACGCCGGTCGTCTCGCCGACGCCGAGCACCCTGACCAGCGACCCGTCCGGCGCCGCGACGAAGACCCCGGCCGACGCGACCGCGCCGCCGAGCGCGGCGCGGAACACGATCGCGCCGTCCGTGTTGATGGCCGGCACGAGCGACGTCGGGAAGCTCCGCAAGGTGCCGCCGCCCGGCGCCGGCACGCCCTCGATCGCGACCACGCGCGGCGTCGCCTGCCCGGGGTCGAAGCGGAACACGCCGCTGCTGTCGCCGCCGGCGGACACGCGGCCACGGAAGGCCCAGCTCCCGGCGTCGTTCAGCGTCGCGCCGTTGAGCGCGGTGAACGCGCCGCCGGCCGGGCTCGCGTCGCCGACCACGGCGACCGCCGCGACCGCCGTCGTGTTCCACGTGAAGAGCCCGTCGTGACCGCCCGACACCGTGCCCCGAAAGCCGACCGAGCCGTCGGCCGCCACGCCGACCAGGCGGAAGCCGCTGAACGTGCCGCCCGTGGGCGCCTGCCCGCCCGTGCGCGCGACCTGCGCCGCCGGTGTCGCGCCGTCGCCGACGAAGACGCCGGTGCGCCCGTCGTCGACGAGCGCCGTAAACGCGACCCGCCCGCCGGCTCCGGTCACGACCGCGGCCCCGAAGCCCGTGAAGACACCCCCGCCCGCCGCCGGCTGTCCGACCTCTGCGACCTGCGCCAGCGTCGTGCCGCAGCGGCGGAGCACGCCCACGACGCCGTCGACGTAGACGGCGCGAAAGGCGAGGCAGTCTCCGGCGCCGAGCGCGGGCGTGCCGACGCCGGCGACGGCGCGCCCGCCGAGCGTGTCGCCCGCGCCGGCGAGGTGCACGAGCCCCGCCGGGGTGCGACGGAATATCGCCGCCGACGTGCCGATGAAGGCGAGCCGCCCGCGGTCGTCGAGCGCGACGTCGGAGAAGCGCGAGAACGGCAACCCGAGCGGCGACCGCGCGCCGACCGCGACCACCACGCTCGGTGCGGCGACGGCGAACCGCACGCAGAGGACGAGGAGTGTGATGAGCGCGAGAGGCACGCCGCGCGCCCGCGAGCCGGGGGTCACACGCCGAAGTGCCGGATCAGATCGGCGAGGCCGTCGAAGCTCGGCCCGCGGTCGACCCATTGCTCGCGACCGCCGCGCCCACGCCGCACGATCGTGACGTGTCCCAGCTCGGCGAGGCGCGAGAGCGCGTTGCCGAACGTGACCACCGAATTGCCCTCGGGCTTCGTGACCTCGTCGAGGAGGAGGCTCGTCTGGAACTGGCGGCGCATCCGCTGCATCAGGGCCGCTTGCGTGATCGGCCACTCCTCCTGCGCCGCGACGGTGCGCGCCGCCATCAGGTAGGCTTCGCGGAAGTTGTCGAGGATGCCGCTCGTGGCGCGGATCACCGGATGATCGACGACGGCCGAGTCGCCGACCATCGCGCCGGTCTGCCGGTAGTACTCGAGCCAGCGGGCGAGCTCCGCCGAGAGCGCGTCGCGCTCGGGCAGCGGGAACTCCCAGCGGTAGAAGTCGAGCCACCACGCGACGTGCTGGCGGAGAGCGGTGAGCGGGACCTCGTCGAGGAGCGCGCGCGTGAGCAGCGACGGCAACAGGAAGAAGTGGATCGTGTTGTTCTTGTAGAAGTCGAGGTTCAGGCGCTTCTCGTCGGGCACGTGGAGCACGGCGCCGCCGCTGTCGACGAGTCGCTCGACCAGCCCGCCGGACTCGAGCCAGGCGAGGCTCTCGCGGAAGTTCGACTTCTCGTTACGCTCGAGCGACGCCGTCAGGCGGATGCGGTTCCAGCGTATGAGCCCGACCAGCGCGTTCGCCAGGGCGAGGAAGTCGCCCATGCGGCAGGCGGCACGCGGCGCCGCCAGCAGCGCCGTCGCGCTGAGCGACGTCGCGCCGACCACCGCGGCGCCGTTCACCTCGCGCAGCAACCGGAAGCCGAGCCGCTGGATGAAGCGTCGCTTCTCTTCCTCGATGGCCGGATCGCCGAACCCGCCCTGGAACCGCTCGCGCGCCGGACCGAGCGCCGTCTGGAGCGAGATCGGCTCCCCGAAGCTGACGTACGCCGTGCCGTAGCGGCGCTTCAGCACGCTGCGCGCGCGCATGAGCGCGCCGAACGACTCCTTCTCCTTCTCCTCGCCCGCGACCTCGCGACGATAAGCCTCCTCCTCCGGGATGCGACCGTAGTGGATCGAGATCGGCACGAAGTAGAGGTCGCGCCGCACGCCCTGGGTGAAGGCGTTCACGATCGCGGACAGCATGCCGAGCTTCGGCGTGAGGATCTTCCCGGTCCGTGTCCGCCCGCCCTCGATGAAGAACTCCTGCGTGTAGCCCTCGCGGATGAGGAACGCGAGGTACTTCCGGAACACCATCTTGTAGAGCTCGTTGTCGTCGAAGCTGCGCTTGATGAAGAAGGCCCCCGCGCCGCGGAAGAGCGGGCCCATCGGCCAGAACGAGAGGTTGTCGCCGGCCGCGATGTGCGGCGGCGAGAGGTAGTTCATGTGGAAGATGTAGGTGAGGATCAGGTAGTCGAAGTGGCTCCGGTGGCACGGCACCAGGACCACCGGGTGCTGCTTGACGCAGTCGATCACCGTGTCGAGCCCGACGATCTCGAGCCCGGCGAACACCCGGCGCCAGACGCGGTTGAAGACGGCCTCCAGCACGCCGAAGTAGAGGCCGTTGAAGTTGGCGGCCATGCCGTCGAAGTACCCGCGCGCTTCGCGCCACACGCGCCGGCGGGGCACGCCGCGCTCGGCGGCGACGCGGCGCACGAGCCGCGCGAGCTCCTGGTCGCGCAAAACCTGGCGGCGGACCCGACGGCGCGGTAGGAGCGTCGGCCCCCACACCAGGCGCTCCTCGCGGTAGAGGAAGATCTGGAGGGCGCGCGCCAGACGGCGGACGACGCGCTCCTCGTGCTCGCGCGGGTGCTCGGCGACGAACTCGTCGAGCGAGATCTCGTGCCCGACCGTCACCTGCGTCTCCTGCGCGTTCCAGAGGTAGGTGAAGAGGCGCTTCGCCTCGCCCGGGGCCTCCTGCACGCTGTAGAGGAGGGTCGCGAAGCGCGTCTCCTTCCGGCGGAACCCCTTGCCCCGGAAGATGCCGATCGGGATCAGGAAGACGGGCCGCCCGCCCACGGGCGCGGCGCGGACGACGTCGCGCAGGTACTGCGGCCCCAGGCGGGCGGCGGCCAGCGCTCGGCGCCGGCGTCCCGCCACGGCGAGGCTCCGCATGAAGAGCAGGACGGGCTTTCCGGACGCGACCAGCGCCGCACAAGCGGCGTGGACGGAGGTGCGGGCGCGGGCGCGCTCGCGGAAGAGCCAGCGGAGGAAGTCGCCGAGCGGCCGGAACCAGAGGGTGGACACCTCGGGCGCGAAGCGCGCGAGCGGCAGCCCTTCGGCGAGGAGCAGCGCGTTCACCAGCAGGTAGTCGAGCGTCGAGCGATACCGCATCACGTAGATGACGGTACCCGTCTCCGAGAGCTGGCGGATGTGGTCCACCGCCTCGGGACGCAAGCGGACGTGCCGGAAGAGGAGGCGCACGAAGAGGCGGGCGAGCAGCCCGAAGCGCTCGAGCATCGTCGAGCCCTGCTCGGGCAGCGCCACCGCGGGCGGCGCCGGCGGCGTGACCGCCGGCTTCAGGGTCTCGGCCACCGCCGGCCCGGAGGTCGTCTCGCCCATCATAAGTATTGTAGCAGGCGCCGGCGCCGCAGGTGGTCCACCACCAGACGGACGTCCTGGGCGCGGTCCTTGCGGCACACCAGCACGGCGTCGGGGGCGTCGACCACCACGAGGTCGTCCACCCCGAGGAGCGCCACCAGGCGTCGCGGGCTGTCCACGACGCAGCCGTGGCTGTCGATCGGAAGCGCGTGGCCCCGCACGGCGTTGCGCCCGTTCGCCGCGCCGCGCCAGAAGGGCTCCACCGCCGCCCAGCTGCCGACGTCGCTCCAGGGGAAGCGGGCGCGGACGACCGCGACCCGATCGCTGCGCTCGAGGACCCCGGTGTCGATGGAAACCGACGGGACCCGGCGGTAGGCGTCCGCCCAGGCGCGTGCGCTGTCGCGGCGGGCGGCGGCCTCGAGCGGGCCCATCACCCCGGGCAGGTGGGCGCGGAGCGCGGCCAGGATGACGTCGACCCTCCACGCGAACATGCCGCCGTTCCACAGCATGCCCCGCTCCGCGACGAGGGCGGCGGCGCGTGCGCGGTTGGGTTTCTCGATGAACGCCTCGACCCACGCCGCGCGGCCGTGGGTCCCGGGCACCGCCCGGGCGGGGCGGACGTAGCCGTAGCCCGTCTCCGGGTGCGTCGGCGGGATGCCGAAGGTGACGAGAGCACCCGTGCGCTCGGCGAGGTCGAGGCCGAGCGCCAGGTCGGCGCGGAACGCGCGCACGTCGCCGATCGCGTGGTCGGAGGGCAGGACGGCCATCACCGCGTCGGGGTGGCGGCGCGCCAGGTGGAGCGCGGCACGTGCGATGGCGGGCGCGGTGTTGCGCCCTTCCGACTCGACCAGCAGCCGCGTCGCGCCGAGCCGCGGCAGGGCGGCGCGCACCCCGCGCGCGTGGGCGCGGCCCGTGACGACGACCACGTGGGCGCGCGGCACGGGTGGCGAGAGGCGCGCCACCGTCTCGGCGAGCATGCTGCGCCCTCCGATGATCGGCAGGAGCTGCTTCGGCACGCGCGCGCGGCTGCGCGGCCAGAAACGAGTTCCGGAGCCGCCGGCCATCACGACTGCGAAACGGGGAGCGCGCGCCAGAACGCCATGATTAGGCGCGCGTTCCCTGAAAAGCAAGGTTGCCAGTTGACACGGCGGGCCATAAGCTCCCGTCCGTGCCGTGGACGACGCTACGTGCGATCGCGCTCGTGATCTTCGCCGCCGTCGCGGGCAGCGTCGTCTTCAACGCCGCCGCGTATGCGGGCGCGGCGCGCGTCCGCCGTCGCGCCGCGAACGACTGTCCCTTCGACGACGACGACGAGCTCGCGTCGTGGCCCGCGCGCGCGCTGGCGTGGACGCGGGCGTTCGTCGTCGAGTGTGCGGTGACCGCGTTACTCGCGCTGACCCTGCCCCTCGCCTTCCGCCGCCGGTTGCGCGTGAGCACCGTCGACGCGGGCGATCCGCGCCGTCCGGTCGTGCTACTGCACGGCTACGCGCAGCACACGGCGAACTTCCTCTGGCTCGTGCGCCGACTCCGGCGCGACGGATGGCTCCACCTCTACACCGTTGCGCACTTCCCGCTCCGGGGCGACATCGAGCGGAGCGGGCTCCGCCTGGCTGCGCTCGTCGAGCGCATCCGCCGCGAATCCGGCGCGACGCACGTCGACGTCGTCGCGCACAGCATGGGCGGCCTGGTCGCGCGCGCAGCGCTGCGCGCCCTCGGCGAGCGTCGCGGCATCGGCCGCGTGATCACCCTCGGCACGCCGCACCAGGGGACCGAGGCATTCCCGCGCGCCGGGCGCGACCCGATGGTGATCACCATGCGCCCCGGCTCGGCGCTCTTCGAACGGCTCGGCGCGCCGCCGCCGGGGATCGAGTGCACGTCGATCTACACCCTCGACGACGCGATCGTCGTGCCGGCGACCAACGCCTACTGGCCGGGCGCGTTCAACATCGCCGTGCGCGGGCTGGGACACCTCTCGCTCCTCTTCTCGCCGCGCGTCTACCAGCTCGTGCTCGAGAACCTCGCCCCCGAGGGGGCGGCGACCGCGGCGCGCGACGCGGCCGAAGCCGGGTGACGGCGCACACGCTCACGGTCGGCGAGCCCGCGCGGCTCGACGCGTTCGTCGCCGCCGCGGCGCCCGCGCTCTCGCGCCGACTCGTGCGCGAGCTGATCGCGGCGGGCGAGGTCCGCGTCAACGGCCGCGTCGCCGCCAAGGGGACGCTGCTCTCGGCCGGCGACCGCGTCACGCTGCCCGACCTCCCCACCGCGCTCGCGCCCGAGCCAGGCCTCGAGCTGCCGGTCGTCCACGAGGACGCCGCCGTCGTCGCGCTGGAGAAGCCGGGCGGCATGCCCGCGCACGCGCTCGATCCCCGCCAGCACGGCACCGCCGCCGCCTTCGTTCTCGCGCGCTGGCCCGAGACGGCGACGGTCGGCGAGCCGCTCGCGCCCGGCCTCGTCCACCGCCTCGACACCGGCACCTCGGGCTTGCTCCTGGTCGCACGCACCGCGCCGGCGTACGAAGCGCTCCGCGCGTCGTTCCGGACGCACGAGGTGGAGAAGCGCTACCTCGCCGTCGTCGCCGATCATCCGACGTGGCGCACGACGCGAATCGACACCCCGCTCGCCCACGACCCCCGCGACCGCCGCAAGATGATCCCCGCCCCACCCGCCGCCCGCGCCTGGCCGGCGACCACGCAGCTCACGGTGCTGACCCGAGGCGACGGTCGCGCCCTTGTCCAAGCCACCATCCGAACCGGCGTCACCCACCAGGTCCGCGTCCACCTCGCCCAGCTCGGCCACCCCGTCCTGAACGACACGCTCTACGGAGGCCCATCGATAGAGACGCTGCCGCCCACCCGCCACGCACTCCACGCCACGGCCCTGCGTCTCCCCCACCCGAGCGCAGACGGCACGCTCGCCCTCGAGTCCGAGCTACCCCGCGATCTGGCGTCGCTGGCGCCGCCAGGAGCCGTGCAGCGCTAGCGACCCGCGCCAAAGGCGCCGGCGCGCGTGAACGGAGGACCCGGAGCAGCGAAGGACGCCTCCGATCCTTCGCGTGGCGGCAACCTAACGGAGCCCGACCCTACGCGGCGGCCTTGCCGCCCTTACCGCCGCGCGGTTCCTTCACCGTCGAGCACACCGTACAGAGGTTGTTCACGTTGTTCGGGTCCTCGACCAGCCCGTCGTCCACGTTGTGGCACACCTTCTTGCACGACGCGCAGATGAAGTAGATGCCTTCGATCGTCTTGTTGATGCGCTCGCGGTTGAGGATCCGCCCGCGCAGCTTCTCGATCCGGATGCCGAGCAGCTCCTCGTACTGCCGCTTGATCTTGCGGCGGCCGGCTTCGTCCTTCGGCAGCTCCTCCTGGCCTTCGTCGCTGCCGTGGTCGTCGTCGTCGAAGATGCTGAAGCCCTTCGACTTGGTGCTGCCGCTCTTGTCGCTCTTGCGGGCGCGCGCCATGCGTCGCTTCCCTCCGTCGCGGGGTACTGTGCTCAGCGCGTGCGCTGGGTGTGTTCCAGATTCTTGTCGCACACCCAGAAGAAGCCGTGCGGGCCGTACCCCGTGAACTGCACGACGCGGCTCTCCGCGCCACAGGAGGGACACAACCGCTTGCGGGCGGCGTCGCCGCCCTTCTCCGCCGTCTTGGCCTTCTTCTCCGCCATCGGTTACGCGGCGTACGAGGCGCCGAAACCCGGGCGCACGTTGCGCACCGGATAGCCGGCCCATATATGTGGGCGATCGCACCCTGTCAAGCTCGGGCCATCCTACGCCGCCCCGAGCGCCGGCAGCACCTCGCGGCCGAGCGCCATGAGCGAACCGACGGCGAGCTCGCGCGGCACGCCGGTCGAAGCCGAGATGACGTGGACGAAGTCGAGGCCGAGCGCCGCGAGCGCGCGAAAGCGCGGCAGCACGCGGGCCACGGGACCGGCGAGCGCGAACCAGTCGACGAAGTCGTCACCGACGCCTGCGGTGTGCGCCACGCCCGCGCGCGTGTGCTCGCGCATGTCGTAGTGGGTCCGGAGATACTCGGCCGTCCGGCGGAGCAGCGGGGGAAGCTTCTCGAGCGGGCTGCCAGGCAAGGCCGAGAAGCGCGCGAAGGTGGCCGCGGCTCCGCGCACGGCGTCGCGCGCCACGGCCACGTCGTCGTGGATGACGCAGGTGACGAACGCGCCGTAACGGACCGACCCGGGCTCGCGCCCCGCTGCGTGCGCGGCGCGGCGGGCGCGCGCGAGCGCCTGCGCGAGGTGGTCCGGATCGGCGCCCACGGCGAAGCAGACGCGCTCGGCATGCCGCGCCGCGACCTCGACGACGCGCGGCCCGGTCGCGGCCACCTCGAGCGGCACCTTCGGCGTCTTCACGTGCGGCAGCCATTCGAGCCGGCTCGCGAAGCCGTCGCGGTCGACCGCGTCGCCCCGTAGGTAGCCCTGCACCTGTGCGAGGTACCGCTCGAAGTGCGCGACCGGATCCTGCGTCTTCCCGATCCGCTGCACCGACGAGTCGCCGCGGCCGATGCCGAGCACCGCGCGCCCGCCGCTCTCGACCTGCAGCGACAGCGCGGCGCTCGCCGTGACCGCAGGGTCGCGCGTGACCGAGTTCGTGACGCCGGGCCCGAGGAGGATGCGCTCCGTGGACGCCGCCGCCAGCATGAGGTGTCCCCACACCTCCGGCGCCAGGTTCTGGCTGTCGGGCATCAGGAGGCTCGCGAAGCCGAGCTCCTCGACCAGCCGCGCGGTCGTCGCGCTCCGGCGCGGCAGCGGCGGCAGCAACACGCCCACGTCCATGGGGCGTCTCTTAGGGCCGTGCCGGCGCGGGTTCAAGAGGTTGAGGGGTCCGTTCCCCCGTGCTACCTCCGGGCGTCATGCGCGTGCACCTCCGGCCGCAGCACCGCACGGTGGAGATCGCGGGCCGGCGGCGTGTCGGCGCGTTGCTCGCCGAGCTGGGCATCCTGCCCGGCACCGCGATGGTGATCCGCGGCGACCTGCTGCTCACCGACGGCGAGGTCGTCGAGGACGCGGAGGAGGTCGAGGTGCGCGCGGTGATCTCGGGAGGTGCGGCGTGAAGTGCACGCGCTGCCGCGCCCCCGCCGAGGTCCAGCTCCGGGCCCACAACGCGGCCTTCTGCCGCACGTGCTTCCTCTTCTACTTCACCCGTCAGGTCGAGCGCGCGATCGCACACGAGCGGATGTTCAGCAAGGACGAGCGGCTCCTGGTCGCGGTCTCCGGCGGCAAGGACAGCCTCGCGCTCTGGGACGTGCTCGTCGGCCTCGGCTACGACGCGACCGGTCTCTACGTCGGCCTCGGCATCGGCGACTACTCCGACGTCTCGCACGCGAAGGTCGTCGCCTTCGCGGAAGCCCGCGCGCTCCCGCTGCGCGCCGTCGTACTCGACGCCGAGGAGGGCGGCATCGCCGTGCCCGTCGTCGCGGCCGCCACGCGCCGCGTCCCCTGCTCGGCGTGCGGGACGATGAAGCGGCACTACTTCGACAAGGCGGCGATCGACGGCGGCTTCGACGTCCTCGTCACCGGTCACAACCTCGACGACGAGGCGGCGCGGCTCCTCGGCAACGTGCTCCACTGGCAGCGGGACTACCTCGCGCGCCAGCGCCCCGTGCTGCCGGCGACGCACGAGAAGTTCGTCCGCAAGGTGAAGCCGCTCTACCTCACCAGCGAGTACGAGACCGCGGTCTACGCGTTCATGCGCGGCATCGACTACATCGTCGAGGAGTGTCCGAACGCGGCGGGCGCCACGCAGCTCGCGTACAAGGACGCGCTCAACCGCCTCGAGGCGGCGAGCCCGGGCACCAAGACCGCCTTCGTGAAGGAGTTCCTCCGCACCGGGCAGCCGCTGTTCGCGCAAGCCGAGCGCAAGGCGCCGAACGCGTGCGAGCGCTGCGGCATGCCGGCGTACGGCACGCTCTGCGCCTTCTGCAGCCTGGTGCGCACGGTGGAGCATCGCCGGCGCGAGCCGGCGTCGCCCGCGCCCGCGTGAGCGCGCCCGACGCCCGGGCCATCCTGCGCGACGGCGACGCCGTCGTGCTGATCGACCACAAGGAGCGCACCTATCTCCGCACCCTCCGCGCCGGGGGCCGCATCTCCGTGCGGGGCGGTGCCGTGCCATGCGACACGCTCATCGGGCTGCCCGAGGGTCGCTGGGTCGAGACCACGCACGGCGGCGCGTTCCTCGTGCTGCGCCCGACGTATGCCCAGCTCATCCCGAACCTGCCGCGCCGCGCGCAGCCGATCTACCCCAAGGACGTGGGACCGATCCTGCTCTGGGGGGACGTGGCGCCCGGCGATCTCGTGGTCGAGGTCGGTACGGGGCCCGCGGCTTTGACGCTCGCGCTGCTCCGCGCCGTGGGCCCCACGGGACGTCTCGTCTCCTACGAGATCCGGGAGGACTTCGCCACCACGGCACGGGAGAACGTCGCGCGCTATCACGGCGACGCGCCCAACTGGACGCTGCGCACGGCGGACGCGCTCGCCGGGATCCAGGAGCGCGACGTCGACCGGATGGTCGTCGACCTCGCCGAGCCCTGGCTCCTCCTCAACGCCGCCGCGACGGCGCTGCGCCCGGGCGGCGTGCTCACGGGGTTCATCCCCACGGTGCTCCAGGTGAAGCAGCTCGTCGACGAGCTGCGGGCGCACGGCGAGTTCGCGGCCGTGGAGACGCTCGAGACCCTGGTACGCTTCTGGCATGTCCGCGACCGCTCCATTCGCCCCACGCACCGCATGGTCGCGCACACGGGCTTCCTCGTCTTCGCGCGGCGGCTCGCGCCCGCCACCGCACCAAACGCGGGGTGACCGCGCGCCGCGCGACGTTGCACGAAACGTCCGGGGAGCGTTCTCTCAATTGACTCCCCCAGGACCCTATAGTAGCGTCCGCCACAGGTGCCGCTTGGAGTTCGCGCCGGCTCGTGATGACGAAGTCGGAGATCCGCCAGAAGGTCTGGCAAACGTTTCAGCGTGAGGGTGTAGGGCGGTTCCCCGGCGCGTTCGGTCGCATCCCGAACTTCGTCGGCTCCGAGCACGCGGCGCAGCTCTTGCGCGAGATCGCCGTCTGGCGCCGCGCGCTGGTCGTGAAGGTGAACCCGGACGCGCCGCAGCTCGCGGTGCGACGGCTCGCGCTCGCCGAAGGCAAGATCCTCTACATGGCAGTGCCGCGGCTGCGCACGGAAAAATGCTTCGTCGAGATCGACCCGCAGCGCCTCGGCAAGAAGACGGCGCTGGCGGCGAGCATCGCGGGCGCGTGCCGCTACGGCCGCGCGGTGTCGCCGCGCGAGATGCGGCCGGTCGACCTCGTCGTCTGCGGCTCGGTCGCCGTCGGGCGCGACGGCGCGCGCCTCGGCAAGGGCGGCGGCTACTGCGACCTCGAATACGGACTCCTCCGAGAGGAGGGCAAGGTCCGCGAGTCCACACCCATCCTCACCACCGTCCACCTCGTCCAGATCTTCGGCGAGCGCATCACCATGCTGCCGCACGACCTGCCCGTCGACTTCCTCGTCACGCCGAGCGAGGTGATCGCGACGCGTCCCACGCATCCGCGGCCGCGCGGCATCTACTGGGACCTCCTGCGGCCGTTCCGCATCAACGCCATCCCGCTGCTCCGCCAGCGGCTCAAGCGCGGCGGGACGGGCAGCACGCCGTCGCCCCGCCGGTTGTAGGGCGTCGACGTGTCGGGCGCCGACTTCCTCTGGGCCTTCTTCATCATCTCGGCGCTGTTGCCCATGCTGCAGCGCCGCGTGCTCGAGATGCGCCGCCTCCAGTTCCTCCGCGGCTGGGAGAAACGCCAGCGCCACCGCCTGATCGCGCTCATCCACCGCCAGGAGACGATGAGCTTCATCGGCTTCCCACTCGTCCGCTACATCAACATCGAGGACAGCGAGCAGGTGCTGCGCGCGCTGCGCCTCACGGCCGAGGACGTGCCGATCGACATCGTGCTGCACACGCCGGGCGGGCTCGCGCTCGCCGCCGAGCAGATCGCGCACGCGATCTGCCGGCGCAAGGCCAAGGTCACGGTCTTCGTGCCGCACTACGCGATGAGCGGCGGCACGCTGATCGCGCTCGCGGCCGGCGAGATCGTGATGGACCCGAACGCCGTGCTCGGCTCGCTCGACCCCCAGCTCGGCCAGCACCCGGCGGCGTCCATCGTGAAGGCCGTCGACTGGAAGACCGAGCACAAGCAGGAGATCGACGACGAGACGCTCATCCTGGCCGACGTCGGGCGCAAGGCGACGGTCCAGCTCCAGGAGTGCGTCCGCGCGATCCTCGCCGAGCGCATGCCTCCCGAGCGCGCCGCGGAGCTCGCCGCGCTCTTCACGCGGGGCGAGTGGACCCACGACCATCCGCTCAACGTGGAGCGACTGCGCGAGCTCGGGCTGTCGATCAACACCGACATGCCGCGCGAGATCTACGACTACATGAACCTCTTCGCCCAGCCCGCCACGGGGCGGCCGTCGGTGCAGTACATCCCGGTCCCGTACCGCGGGCCGACGTCCACACCGCGGACGCCGCTGCCGAAACCGGGATAGACGCGCCCGCTACGCGACGCCCGCCCGCATCGCGAGCCGACGGGCATAGAGCGCGAGCGCGATCGCCAGGAGTGCCTCCTGCACGATGAGCAGGTGGATGTCCCAGGTGAGCCGCCGGATCGGCGTGACCCACGGCGCGTAGTGTCCGAGGACCAGGAGGCTGCACGCGCAGTACACGTAGAGGAATCGGCAGCCGGCCCGCTCGCGTCCACGACGGAAGAGCACGTACCCCGCGACGGCGAACGGCGTCATGACGAACCAGAAGACGTCGATGCGGCGCCCGGTGATCCAGCTCGGCTCGAAGTAGCGCGGGAGAAAGGCGATGTTGTGCCCGTAATGCAGGATGCTCGCGAACACGTTCGCGACGATCAGGGCGAGAAGGCCGGCGTTCCTTCGCGTCATGTGCGGCGGGAGCGTCTCCTGCGCGCGGCGCCGATGGCGCGGCTGACGGCGTCCCGCGGGGTGCGGGCGGCGATCACGCCCCGAACGCCGCGCCAGGCACCGAGGACGATCACCGGGCGGCCGAGGACGCGGGCGAGGGCGACCTCGGAGAGCGTGCCGTGCGCCCCGTCGAGCGCGATGACGGCGTGGCCCGCCGCCGCGACCAGCACGTTGCGCGCGTGACCGAGGCCGGTGGGGACCGTGATGGTGCAGTACCGGTTGCCGCTCGCGGGATCGTAGCCCGGCAGGAGCCCCAGCACCTCGCCGCCCGCCTCCACCGCGCCGCGCGCCGCCGCTGCCATCACCCCGCCCCGCCCGCCGCAGACGAGCACCGCACCCGCCTCCGCGACCGCGCGGCCGACCGCGCGCGCCAGCCGCGCCGTGCGCGCGCTGCACGCGCCGCCGCCCGAGACGGCGATCTGGAGCCGCCTCACCCGCCCTCCAGGACGCGGAGCAGCTCGGGCAGCGCGCGCACCACGGCGTGCGGTGCCGCCGCGCCCGGCGGCACGCCCTTCCCCGCGGCGTCGATCCACACCGCGTCGACGCCCGCCGCGCGCGCTCCCGCGACGTCCTCGGCGAACGTGTCGCCGACGAAGAGCACCTCGTCGGGCGCCAGGCCGAGCCCCCGGATGCCGGCGCGCACCACCGCGGGATGCGGCTTGCGGAGCCCGAGCGCCTCGGAGACGACGACCGTGTCGAGGTACTGCACCACGTCGTGGCGCATCAGGATCTCGTACGCCGCGCCGGTGTCGTCGAAGTTGCTCACCAGCCCGACCCGGTAGCCCGGCCGCAGGCCCTTCAGCAGCTCCGAGTGCGCCGCCGGCAGGACCGTCGCCGCGGCGATCTGCGCCATGTGGGCGCGCGAGAGGTGGACGGCTGCCTCGGGGTCGTCGCAGCCGACGCGCTCGAGCGCGCGCCGGAAGCGCTCGCGCGACGGCAGCTCGACGTGGGCGTCCAACCGCGCGCGGGCCATCGCCTCGCTGACCGTCAGGAGCGCCGCCAGGAACTCCTCGCGCGACACGCCGGGGACCCACTCGGCGAGGAGGTCGCCGAGGGCGGCTACGGTGGTCCGCACCGCCTGCCCGTTCACCTCGAGCGTCGGCAGGCGGACGGTTTCGAACATGATCAGCGTCCCGAAGAGGTCGAGCAGGACGCCGCGGTAGGGCGCGGGCATCCTACTGCCGGAGCGCGCCGGCGGAGGCGCCGAGCGCCGCGAGCCCGGCGAGCAGCGCGCCGGCGTTGAGCAGCACCGCGTTCCGATGCACGCGCGCGAACTCGACCCGCACCGGGTCCGTTTCCACCGCCGCCTGCATCGCCGTGCGCAGGCGGTGGGCGCGCGGCTGGAGGACGAAGGCCGCCCAGGCGACGGCGACGAGCCCGACGACGATGCAGCCCACCGCCGCCCGCCAGGCGCCCGGTCGGGCGGCGCCCCGGGCGAGCAGGAGCCCGCACACGGCGGCCACCACCGCGCACCCGAGGCCGAGCGCGTAGTAGCGCGGGAAGATCGCGCTCGTCACCTCGCCGGCCCGCGCCCGCTCGAGGACGGCGAAGATGGCCGGCGCCCCGATGAACGAGAAGAAGACGATCTCGCCGAGCCAGAGGCCGAGGGCGAGCAGGTAGACGAAGCGAACGAGCCCCATCACTGGAGGTAGCGCGGCCGGGCGGGCCCGGGCAGCGGCTGGCGCCCCGCGAAGCCCTCGTCGGGCCGGTGCCAGTAGCCGATCTCCAACTCGCCGAACTGCCAGCAGAGGTAGATCGTCTCGCCGTCCCGCTCGGCGGGGAAGTCGACCAGGCCGAGCTGGACGTCCTTCAGGACCGCGCCGCTCTCCTCGATCGTGTGGACGATCTCCTCGAGCTCCGTGACCAGGGCACGGGCCGCCGGCCGGCGGCGCAGCAGCTCCTCGGTGGTGAGGTCGGCGATCGGGATGGAAAGCGACTCCGCCAGCGCCAGCATCTGCTCGTGAAGCGCCAGCGCGGCACGCTGGAGGCGCTCCATCAGGAGCTGGAGCCGCGGCACGATCGCGTTCGCCTCCTCGAGACGAAACCGCTTCTCCGCGTTCATGTGCGCGCGATGCTAGCGGCTTCGCCCAGGGGTGTCGAGGCGGCAAGCCCCTTGTGCGGGTGGGAACCCTGCGTTAGATTCGCGGCTCGCCACGCAACGCGGATGCGTCGTCGCATCCGAGCGCGGCTTCCACTCGGTCGCGTGGGCGAAATGCACCATGGCGAACGAGGAACATCACAAGACAGACGCCGAAAGCGATCCCGAGGAGAGCCAGCGCTTCTTCGGCTTCGACGAGGACGTGAGCGGCGTCGCCGTGCCGGCCGAGCTGCCGATCCTGCCGCTCCGCGGGGTCGTCATCTTCCCGTCGGCGATCGTGCCGCTCCTCATCTCGCGGGGCACGTCGCTGAAGCTCGTCGAGGACACCCTCCAGGGCGACCGGATGATCGGGCTCTTCGCGCAGAGGAACCCCGAGGAGGAGAACCCCGACGCCGCGGGACTCTACTCGCGCGGCACGGCTGGCCGGGTGCTCAAGATGCTCAAGTACCCGGACGGCAGCGTCCGGATCCTCGTCCAGGGGCTCCGCCGCATCGAGGTCGTGCAGTTCACGCGGCGCGAGCCCTACTTCAAGGCCGAGGTGCGCCACCTGAAGGACGTCGTCGAGCCGTCGAAGGAGCTCGACGCCGTGCAAGCGCACATGGTGAACCAGTTCGCCAAGTTCGTGTCGATGATCCCCTACCTGCCCGACGAGCTGCAGGTGGTGGTGATGAACATCAAAGACCCGGGCAAGGTGAGCGACCTCATCGCCTCGAACCTCAACGTCTCGCTCGAGGAGAAGCAGGACCTGCTCTCCACGCTCGAGGTCCGCGGCCGGCTGGAGAAGGTCTCGACGATCTTGAACCGCGAGATCGAACTGCTCGAGCTCGGGCACAAGATCCAGTCGCAGGTCCAGTCCGAGCTGAACAAGAACCAGAAGGAGTTCTACCTCCGCCAGCAGATGAAGGCCATCCAGCGCGAGCTGGGCGAGGGCGACGGCAAGACCGCCGAGATCGACGAGCTGCGCCGGCGCGTCGATGAGGCGAAGATGCCGCCCGAGGCCCTCAAGGCGGCCGAACACGAGCTCGACCGCCTCCGCATGATCCCGCCCGAGTCGGCGGAGCACACCGTCGTGCGGACGTACCTCGAGTGGCTCGTGACGCTGCCCTGGTCGGTGTCGACCGAGGACAACCTCGACCTCCACCACGCCCGCCAGGTCCTCGACGAGGACCACTACGACCTCGAGAAGATCAAGGACCGCATCCTCGAGTACCTCGCCGTGCGCCAGCTCCGGAAGGACCCCAAGAGCCCGATCCTCTGCTTCGTCGGGCCGCCCGGCGTCGGCAAGACGTCGCTCGGCCGCTCGATCGCGCGCGCGATGGGGCGGAAGTTCGTCCGCCTCTCGCTCGGCGGCATCCGCGACGAAGCCGAGATCCGCGGCCACCGCCGGACGTACATCGGCGCCCTGCCCGGCCGCATCGTCCAGAACATCAAGAACGCGGGCTCCAACAACCCGCTCCTCATGCTGGACGAGATCGACAAGCTCGGCATGGACTTCCGGGGTGATCCCGCCTCGGCGCTGCTGGAAGTCCTCGACCCCGAGCAGAACAACACCTTCCAGGACCACTACCTCGACGTCCCGTTCGACCTGTCGCGGGTCATGTTCGTCACCACCGCCAACGTGCTCGACCCGATCCCCGCGCCGCTCCGCGACCGCATGGAGGTGATCGAGCTCGCCGGCTACACCGAGGAGGAGAAGCTCCAGATCGCGCGCCGGCATCTCATCCCGAAGCAGCTCCGCGAGAACGGGCTCACGGAGGAGAACCTGAGCTTCGACGACGAGGCGCTGCTCAATATCATCCGCGCGTACACGCACGAGGCCGGGCTCCGCAACCTCGAGCGCGAGATCGGGCGGGTGTGCCGCAAGATCGCGCGCGCGATCACCGAGGGCCGCACCGAGCCTGTCCTCTGCACCGTCGCCAAGGTGCACGAGTTCCTGGGGCCGGAGAAGTTCTTCTCCGAGGTGGCCGAGCGCAGCGACGAGCCGGGCGTCGCGATCGGTCTCGCCTGGACGCCGAACGGCGGCGACATCCTCTTCATCGAGTCCACCCGCATGAGCGGCCAGAAGGGCCTCACCCTCACCGGGCACCTGGGCGAGGTGATGAAGGAGTCCGCGCAGGCGGCGCTCAGCTGGATCCGCTCGCGCGCCGACCGACTCGGCATCCCGCCCGACTTCTTCGAGTCGAGCGACATCCACCTGCACGTCCCTGCGGGGGCGATCCCGAAGGACGGGCCCTCGGCCGGCGTCACCATGGCCACCTCGCTCGCCTCGCTCCTCACCGGGCGGCCGGTGCGGCCGAACCTCGCCATGACGGGCGAAATCACGCTCCGCGGCAAGGTCATGCCCGTCGGCGGCATCAAGGAGAAGGTGCTCGCCGCGCGCCGCGCCGGCATCGACACGGTGATCCTCCCGCAGCGGAACGAGAAGGACCTCGAGGACGTGCCCGAGTCCGCCCGCCGGAGCATGCGCTTCGTCTTCGTCGACACGATGGACGAGGTGCTGGAGAACGCGCTCGAGCCCCGGGCCGCCGAGCGCGAACCGCGCATCGTCCGGGCCTGAACGCCCCCCGCGCCAGTTCGCACCCCGCGGGTTCAGCCGCTACAACCGGCACATGCCCGAGCTGCGGAAGGATCCCGTCGTCGGCCGCTGGGTCGTGATCGCGACGGAGCGCGTCCGGCGTCCGTCCGACTTCGCGCCGCGCCGCGAGGCCCCGAGCGGCGGGCCCTGCGCCTTCTGCCCGGGTCACGAGCACGAGACGCCGCCCGAGGTGCTCGCCTACCGCGACGGCGACGGCGCCCGCGACGGCGCCGGCTGGCGCGTCCGCGTGGTGCCGAACAAGTTTCCCGCGCTCCGCATCGAGGGCGACCTCGAGCGCCGCGGGCGCGGTATCTACGACCTCATGAACGGCGTCGGCGCGCACGAGGTGATCGTCGACTCGCCCGACCACACCCGCGACCTCGACGCCCTCCCCGTCGCCGCCGTCGCCGACGTCCTGGCCGCGTACCGCGACCGCATGAACGACCTCCGGCGCGACGAGCGCTTCCGCTACGTCATCGTCTTCAAGAACCACGGCGCCGAGGCGGGCGCGACGCTGGAGCACCCCCACTCGCAGCTCGTCGCGATGCCGGTCGTGCCGGTCAGCGTGAGCGACGAGCTGCACAACGCGCGCGCGTACCACGGCTACAAGGAGCGCTGCCTGTTCTGCGACATCCTGCGCCAGGAGCTGGAGGAACGCGTGCGCGTCGTCGCCGAGGCCGACCACGTCGTCGCCTTCGCACCCTTCGCCGCGCGCTTCCCCTTCGAGACGTGGATCCTCCCGCGCCGGCACGCGGCCGCGTACGAGCGCGTCGAGCCCGCCGAGCTGCGCGACCTGGCGACGGTGCTCCACTCGGTGCTCGGCCGCCTCGGACGTGCGCTCGGCGCGCAGCCGTACAACTTCTGGCTGCACACGGCGCCCTTCGACGCCGGCGACACGCCCTTCTACCACTGGCACCTCGAGCTGATCCCGCGCCTGTCGCGCGGCGCCGGGCTCGAATGGGGCAGCGGCATGCACGTGAACCCGATGCCGCCCGAGGACGCCGCCCGCATTCTCCGCGACACGAGCGAGTGATGCGCGTCGTGATGCTGGCCCCCGAGGTCCAGCCGTACGCCAAGACGGGGGGCCTGGCGGACGTGCTCGCGGCGCTGCCGGCGGCGCTCGGCGCTGCCGGCGTCGAGGTGACGGTCTGCCTGCCCGGCTACCGCTCGGCGCTCGCCGCCGCGCACGGTGCTGTGCCCACCCAGCGCCTGCACGCGCCGATCGGCTCGCGCATGGAGCCGGCCGACGTCGTCCCCGTCCCCGACGCTCCCGTGCCGACGGTGCTCATCCGCGCCGACCGCTACTTCTACCGCGACGGCCTCTACGGCCCGCCCGGCGGCGCCTTCGGCGACAACGCCGAGCGCTTCGCGTTCTTCTGCCGCGCCGCGCTCGAGTGGCTGCGCACCTGGCGTCCGGCGCCCGACGTGCTCCACGTCCACGACTGGCAGACCGCCCTCGCCCCCGCGTTCCTCCGCGCCAGCGCGCCGCTCTACCCCGAGCTGGCCGAGGTGCGGACGGTCCTCACCGTCCACAACCTCGCCTACCAGGGCCGCTTCCCGGGCCAGGACTGGCACTGGCTCAACCTCGACCCGCGCCTCTTCGTTCCGGAGTTCCTCGAGTTCTGGGGCGACGTGAGCTACCTCAAGGCCGGCGTCGTCTTCGCCGAGGCGATCACGACCGTGAGCCCGCGCTACGCGGCGGAGATCCAGACGCCGGCTTTCGGCGAAGGGCTCGACGGCGTGCTGCGCGCGCGGCGCGAGCGGCTGCGCGGCATCCTGAACGGGGTCGACTACCGGGAGTGGAACCCTGCGATCGACCCGTACTTGCCCGCGCCCTACACGCCGCTCGACCTCGCCGGCAAGGCACGCTGCAAGTCGGCGCTCCAGCGCGAGGTCGGGCTGCCCGCCGACGCGCGCCCCGCCCTCCTCGCGATCGTCTCGCGCCTGGCGGAGCAGAAGGGGCTCGACCTGCTGGTCGCGGCGCTACCCCACCTGCTCGAGCGCGGCGACGTCCAGCTCGTCGCGCTCGGCACGGGCGCCGAGCACTACGAAGCGGCGATGCGCGCCCTCGGCGCCGCGTACCCCGGTCGCGCCGCCGTGCACGTCGGCTTCGACGAAGCGCTCGCGCATCGCATCGAGGCCGGCGCCGACGTCTTCCTGATGCCGTCGCGCTACGAGCCGTGCGGTCTCAACCAGCTCTACAGCCTGCGCTACGGGACGGTGCCGGTCGTGCACGCGGTCGGCGGGCTGGACGACACGGTCGTCGAGTGGGATGCCGCGACGGAGACCGGCACGGGGTTCAAGTTCACGACCTACGACCCCGACGCGCTCACGGCCGCCGTCGCGCGCGCGTTCGAGACGCGGCTGGACCCGGCGGCGTGGCGCCGTCTCCAGCTGAACGGCATGACCCAGGACTTCTCGTGGGAGCGCTCGGCGCGCGAGTACGCGCGGCTGTACGCCGAGCTGCCGGCGCCGGTGGCCCTACGGCTCTAGAAGACGACCACCGCGAACGACTGCGGCCGCAGAATCAACCGCGCTCGACGACGGCGACCAGCTCCGCGGGGTGCTCGACCACCCGCTCGGGGTCCGCGGCGCGGAGCCCGTCGGGCGTGAGACCCCACGCCACACCGCAGAACGCCACCTGCCCCGCGCGCGCCGTGCGCACGTCGATCCCCGAGTCGCCGACCAGCAGCGTGCGCTCGCGCACCGTGCCGGTCAGCGCGCGGAGCTGCTCGAGGCCCGCGGGGTCGGGCTTGCGCGTCGGCAGCGAGTCGCCGCCCAGGACGTCGACGAAGCGGGGCAGGAGGCCGAGGCCGTCCAAGATGGCGCGGCTCATCGCCACCGACTTGTTGGTGAGGACGGAGAGCGCGGCGCCCCGCTCGCCGAGCGTCGTCAGCGCCTCCACCATCCCCGGGTACGGGCGGGTCGCGTCGAGGAGGTGCTCGGCGTACCAGGCCATGAAGAAGCGGACGCCGTCCTCCAGCCGGTCCTGGTGCGCGGGACCGAGGGCGCGCTGGACGAGGACCCGGGCGCCCTCGCCGACGTAGCCGTAGAGCGTGGGCGGCGGCAGCTCGGGCAGCCCGAGCGTCCGCATGACGTGGTTCACGGCCCCGGCCAGGTCGGCGCGCGAGTCGATGAGCGTGCCGTCGAGGTCGAAGACGACGTGCTCGTAGGCGAGCCGGGCGGGCGCCGCCACCGTCAGCCGCCGCGCCGCCGCCGGGTCAGGCGGAGAACGAGGAGCCGCAGCCGCAGGTGTGGGTGGCCTTAGGGTTCGAGAACTTGAACCCGCCCCCGTGGAGGCCGCTCACGAAGTCGATCTGGACCCCGGCCAGGTACTGCGCGCTGGTCGGGTCGACCACCACCCGGACCCCGTCGTACTCGACGACCTGATCCCCCTCCTGGGAGGCGGCGTCGAAGTTGAGCTGGTAGCTGAAGCCCGAGCACCCACCCCCCACCACCGCGACGCGCAGCGGGTGGTCGTCGCCCAGACCCTCCTTGGTCCGGAGCTGCTTCACCATCTCCACTGCCTTCGGGGTCAGGACGACCCCCGTTTCGACGGGGGCGGCTTGCGTCTCGCTCATGCGAGAACGATAGAGGCGGGGTGCTGCAAAGTCAATGTGATGGGCGCCCAAGCACCCCATCGGACGAGCGAGATTGCCGATTCTCCGAATCGTGCGTACTTGCCATGTTCCACCTCGCAGATCCGCGGGCGGAGCTGACTGGGCCGTGGCACATCGGTTGCTCGCCCGACAGGGGTTCGGCTCCGTCGATCCCATGAAACCGGGACCTCGTCATCTCCCCTTCGCCGCCCACCGCGGCGGCCGGCGCACGGCGCTCGAAGCCTTCTCGCGCACCGAGAAGATCATCGCCTTCTGTCGCGTGCTGCTCGCCACCGCGACGCTGGCGATCGTCGTCGCCGACCCCAAGCAGCCGGCGCTCGGGCCCGAGCTGGCGTATCTCCTCCTGACTGCGTACGTCGGCTACAGCGCGACGCTCTTCCTGCTGGTGCGCGGCGAGCTGATCCGCAAGGAACTGATCGGACCCTACTCCACCGGCGCCGACATCGTCTGGGTGACGCTCATCGCCGTCTTCACCGAGGGCGGCACGAGCCCCTACTTCCTCCTCCAGGCGTTCGTCGTCTTCAGCGTGAGCGTGCGCTGGGGGATGCCGGCCACGATGGCCGTCACCGCCGTCCTCGCCGCGCTCTACCCGGCCGCCCTCTACCTCGCCGGCCACTGGGCCGACGTGAGCGACTTCGCGAGCCGCCGCACCCTCTTCCGGCCCGTCTATCTCCTGGTGCTCGGCTATCTGGTCGGGTATCTCGGCGAGCACGAGCGGCACTCCAAGCGGAAGCTCGGCTTCATGCTCGACCTGCCGGCCGCCTTCCACCACGACCGCCCGCCCGGCCGCGCCATCCTGCGCCTCACGCGGCGCGCGCTCGAGCACTTCAAGGCCGAGCGCGGACTCGTCGTCGTGCGCGACCCGGAGAGCGGCCGCTTCTTCACTTGGGAGGTCACGCGACGCGGCGGCCGCACGCGGCTCGGGCTCCGCATCACGGAGACGGATCCTCTCCCGCAGCCCTTCGCCGCCACCACCGAGGGCTTCCTCGCCAACGACCTGAGCCCCGGCAACGCGAGCGCGCTCTGCTACGACGTCCTGAGCGGCACCATCCAGCGCAAGCGGATCGCCGCCGACTCGCCGCTCCTCGACCGCGGCATCACCCAGGCGGTCATCGCCTCGCCCATCCTGATCCAGCGCGAGTCGCGCGGCCACGTGGTCGTCGTGCGCGAGTCGGGCGGCAAGTTCACGCGTGACGACCTCGAGTTTCTCCTGCTGCTCGTCGCGCAGGCCGCCGCCGGCTTCGAGAACGTCCGCCTGCAGCAGAAGGCGGAGGAGGTCGCCGTGCTCGAGGAGCGCGCTCGCATCGCGCGCGACCTGCACGACGGCTTCATCCAGTCGCTCGCCGGCATCGACCTCCGGATCGAGGCCTGCAAGATGCTCTTCCAGCGCGACCCGGGACGCGTGCCCCGCGAGCTCGAGGACCTGCACCAGGTCGTCGACCGCGGCTATCGCGAGGTGCGCCACTACATGAACGTGCTGCGCGACGCCCGGCGCGACACCGACGACCTCTGGACCGGCCTCGACCGCGTGACGACGGAGTTCGCGACGCGCGAGCGGCTCCGCTTGCACGTCGAGCATCCGAAGTCGGACCCCGGGCTCCCGCCGGAGGGCGGCTACGAGGTCGTGCAGATCGTGCGCGAAGCGCTCCGCAACGCCGTCCGGCACGGGCAGGCGACGCAGGCCCTCGTCAAGGTCGGCTGCCGCCCGTCCCACCTCTATCTCGTCGTGCGCGACAACGGCCGCGGCTTCCCCGAGCGGGACGGCGCGGTCGACGCGGACGGCTTCCTCGCCGAGAGCGCCACGCCGTGGTCCATCCGCGAGCGCGTCGCCGCGCTCGGCGGCGCGCTCCGGGTCTGGACCCAGCCCGGACGCGGCAGCGAGATCTCGTTGACCATTCCCGCCGGGCCGCGCGGCGCGCGCCTCGGTTCCGATCGGAGGATGCTGGCATGACCCTTCCACGCCCCAAGCGACGCATCGTGATCGTCGACGATCACACGCTCTTCCGCGAAGGCCTCCGCCACATCCTCGAGTTGGAGGAGGACATCGAGGTGGTCGCCGACGCCGAGAGCGCCGAGGACGTCGTCGAGCTGGTCTGGCAGACGCGCCCCGACGTGCTGCTGCTCGACATCCGCATGCCGCAGGGCAGCGGCCTCGACGCCGTGCCGGCCGTCCTGCGCATCAGCCCGGGCACCCGGGTCCTCGTCCTCACCGCGTGCGACGAGAAAGAGGAGCACGTGCGGGCGTTCAAGCTGGGGGCGAAGGGCGTCATCCTGAAGGACTCCGCCCGCCAGACGCTCATGCAGGCGATCCAGACCGTCTGCGCCGGCGAGGTGTGGGTCGACCCGCGCATGGCCGGGACGCTGGTGGAGGAGATCTCCCACCTGCCGGAAGGCGCGAGCCTCGGCTCGCGCGACGAGCACGGGCTCACCGAGCGCGAGCTGGAGATCGTGCGCCTGGTGGCCACCGGGCGGAAGAACAAGGAGGTCGGCGCCACGCTCGCCATCAGCGAGCGGACGGTGAAGACGCACCTGACGAACGTCTTCCAGAAGCTCGGGGTGCGCGATCGGGTCGGGCTCGTGATGTACGCGCTGCGGCACGGGTTGACGCGGGCGGCGTAAGG
>JBGQET010000018.1:0-58517 GCA_041496545.1 Binatia bacterium
GGGCGGCGCGGCCGGATGAAAGCGCAGCGTTCCGTCCGCCTCGCGCACGAAGACCCCATCGAGCACGAGCGTGTGGAAGTGGACGTGGAGGTTCACCGCGCCGCCGAAGCGCTGCACGCTCGTCACCATGCCGGTCTCCCCGAGAGCACGCCCGTCGTCGGCGATCGCGGCGCATAGACCCCGGCCATGCGACGCGCCGGTAGCGGGCGCGGTGCCAGCCACGATCGAGCGGTTCCAATCGGCGCGACGTTTCATCCGTCCCGCCCGGAAACGACCCGTTGCACAGTCCTGGCCTCCCCTCTACGTGGCGCACGCTATCTTGTTTCCACCGTGAGCGCCGGTGCCCGGCCACGGGTTCTGCTTGACCGCGTTCACCGGGCGCGCCTAAGACGAGATCGCGTCGAACTGAGCGTCACGGCAGCTCCACGCGCTGGACGTTCGCCAGTTGAGCGAGCGCGACGAGCTTCGCGACCGGCACGTCGCCGACCACCCAGCCCGTTCCGACCTGGCGCACGCGGAAGCCCACCGCCTCCAGCTTGCGGAGCGTGCGGACCTTGGTGCTCCGGACGAGCACCTTCACCACCACGCGCCCGTCGACGACGGGCACGGCGCGCGCGGGCGTCTCGCCACGCACGAGCGCCTGGAGCTCCTCGGAGAGCGTCCGATCGACCGAGGACGGCGCGGGCCCGGGATCCTGCTCGCGCGCCTTCGCGTCCTCGAAGGCCAGGCGCGGGGCGGCAGGCATGGCGCCGCCGCCCATGGCCGCGCCGAGGTTCCGCGACGCGGACATGCCGGCGAGGCCTCCGAAGCCTCCCCTCCGGAACGCCATCGGCGCGGGGGCCGCCAGGCGGTCCTCGGCGTCGCCGCCGCCGAACACGCCCTCGTGGCGAACGCCGTCCGGCATCTCGACCGGCACCGTGACGGTCTTCTGCACCCCGCCCTCGTTCACCACCCGGTCCTCGACCGCGACAAAGGACGTGAACTGCGTGAGCAGCCGGTGCGCGAGCGCGACCTCCACGATCTGCTCGCGGAGCGCCGCCGGCGGCGTGCCGGACTGGAGCCCGGAGAGGTCCCGCCACATCAGGTCCTCGACCTTGGCGCGCGCCCACATGGACGCGATCGCGCCGTCGGCCGCGGCGCGCTCCGGGAGCGTCACGTCGAGCGTCTCCCGGTACGGCTTCCCCTGCCGGAAGTCGCTCAGCACGACGCGGCCCGTCCCGGGCCGGCGGTAGCGCGCGTGGACGATCAGCGGCCGGCGCTCCCAGACGTCGGAGGGCGCGGTCGGGTAGACGTCCACCACGTCGAGGCCGCGGAAGTCGAGCCGCACGTCGGTGAGCGCGGGCGAGGCGATGCGCTCGTAGAAGCGGCGCGCGACGGCCTCGCCGGAGTCGTTCAGCAGCACGTAGTCCACCTCGCCGCCGCCGGCGCGCGCGATGCCCTCCAGCAGGAAGCGGTTCACGCCGTTGCCCGTACCGAAGGAGAACCAGCGCGACGTCCCGCGCAGGCTCCGCACCAGGTCGATGACCTCGAAGTCGTTGCCGATGTAGCCGTCGGTCATGAAGGTGACGACGCGCAGCCGGTTGGCGTCGGCCGGGAGCGAGCACACCTTGCGCACCGCCTCGGCCATCATGGTGCCGCCGTCGGCTTCCAGCTTGTCGATGTAGGCACGCGCGCGCTCGCGCATCGCGGGGCTCGCCGGCTCGGGCTTTGCGAAGAGCACGTTCGCGTCGCGGCCGAAGTCGACCACCTGGAAGGTGTCGTTGGGGTTCATGTGGTCGAGGATCCAGCGCATCGTCTCCTTCGCCTTCTCGAGCGGGAGGCCCATCTGCGAGCCGGAGCGGTCGATGACGAAGATCATCTCCTTCGGCGCGGCGGTGTCACGCGTCAGCTTCTTCGGCGGGAGGAGGACGAAGGTGGCGTAGCCGTCGCCGTCCCCGTCGCGGTGGACGAGGTAGCCGCTCTTCACCTCGTCTCCCGCGACGGCGTAGCGGAGCACGAAGTCGCGGTTCGGGATCGCGGCCTTCTGGCGGAGGCGGACGCGAGCACGGTTCGCGTCCGGCCGCTCGACGTCCACCTCGTGCAGCGGCGACGTGAGGTCGAGGATCGGCACGCCCGCGTCGACCTCCACCGCGATCGAGACGTCGTGGCCGGCGCGCGTCCCCTTGGGGGCGACGGGCGGGGTCACGCGCGAGGCGTCGGGGACGCGGTCGGTGTCGGGGGCCCGGCCGGTGCCGCTGCGGCCCACCGGCTCGCCGGGGACGAAGCGCGGGCCGACGACGGTCGGGAAGCTGAGCTCGAACGTGCCGTCGCGGAAGACGAGCGGTTCGACGTACTCGATGTGCACCTCGACGGTCGCCCCCGGCATGAGGTTGGCGAGCGTCTGCGTGAAGACGTTCGGCCGCTCCTGGTCGAGGAGCGCGGCGGTCTGACCGGCGGCGCGCGCGGCTTCGTAGATCTTCCGCGCCTCCTCGCGCCGCTTGATCTCGCCGCGGATCGTGCGCTCGCCCGTCTTCATCGACATGTCGTCGACCGCGGCGCGCTCGGAGAGCGGGAAGGTGTAGACCGCCTCGACCGGCCGGGAGAACGGGTTCTCGAACGTCTGCGTCACCTTGACGCGCGCGACGAAGCCCGAGACCTCGGCGCTGACGTCGGTGTGCTTCAGGGGACACGAGCCGAGGGATTTCCCGTCCTTGTCCCGGGCGTCGAGCGCGCCCGCGTCGGGGCGAGGCTCCTCGGCGGCGCCGGCGTGGACGGAGAGCAGCGCGAGTCCCATGAGGAATGCGAGGGCGATCGTCTTCATGTCGAGTAGGTCTCCTGGGGGCGGAAAATCGGATCACCCGGCGTGACCGCGGTCGGGTCTGCGGTTTTGGTCGGCCCCGTGGCGTCGGCTAGGATCGAGGGGCCGGTGGAGAAGGACTGGATCGGGGTCGTCGACCGTCTGCTCGCAGGCGATCGCCTGGCGCTGCTCGAGCTGAACCGTCTGATCAGCGGCTTTCTGACCCAGCTCCGCGCCTACGACTTCCGCGACGAGTGGGACGACCTCCGCCAGGAGGTGCTGCTCGCCGTCGTCGCCAACGCCCGCGCCGGGCGCCTCCGCGAGCGGCAGGCCTTCCTCGGTTACGTCCGCATCATCACGCGCAACAAGTTCTTCGACCGGTTGAAGGCGGCGCTCCGGCGCCACGAGAAGGAGACGCTGCCCTGGGACGACGCCACCGCCCGCGCGCTCGCGGAGCAGGTGCTGTCGCCCGACGGGCGCGTCGTCGAGCTGTGGGCCGCGGTGCGCGCGCTCCCGGACGAGGAGCGCCGGGTCGTCGAGGAGGTCTACGGCAAGGGACGGACGTACGAGGAGACGTGCCGCGAGACGGGGCTCCCGCTCGGCACCATGAAGCGCCGGCTGCGCGACGGCCTTGCCACGCTCCGCCGCCGGTTCGGGGACGGGTGATCCGTGGCGCCGCGAGCGATAGACTGATGATACGGATGGGCTGCCGCAGGGCTTACGAAGCCGACCTCGTCGACTTCATGGCGAACGCCGGCGCGCCGGGGTGGGCGGAGTTCCGCGCCCACTACCCGCACTGCCCCGAGTGCTCCGAGGAGGTACGCGCGTGGACGGAGCTGCACCTCGTGCTCGGGGCGGCGTCCGCGCACCCCGCCGAGGAGCGGCTGCTCCGCTTCGAGACAGCGCGCGGCTCGCTCCCGGCCGGCGAGCGGCAGGCGATCGAGAGCCACCTCGCGAGCTGCCGTCCGTGCGCCGAGGAGCTGGCGGTGCTCCGCCGCTTCGAGGCGGCCGTCGCACGCCCGCGCCCGCCCGCGTTCCTCCGTGCCGTGTCGCGCGTCGTCCTGCACCCGGCGTTCGCCTACGCGCTCGTCCTCGCCCTCCTCTACCCGGCGCTCTCCGGGCGGCGTCACGTGCCGGAGCCCACCGCGGAGCCCGTCGCGTCCTTCGCGCGCGACCTGATGGCGTCGGCGAAGCGCGTGGCTCCGCCGCCGGAGGAGAAGGACGAGCCGCAGCCGACCAGCGAGCGGCGCCTGCGCGCCCGACTCGAGCCCGAGGAGCAGCCGGCGGCTCCGCCCGTTGCGAGCGCGTCGCGGTCGGCGGACGCCGCGGGTGAAGTCGCCGCCGCGCCCGCGTGGCGGCGCGTGGCGCTCCGCGAAGACGCCGTCCCCGAGGTCCCCGCCGCCGAGCTCGGCCCGGGCGTGGAGCTCGCGGTCCCCGTCACGCGGGCGCGAGCCGCGGAGACCTTCCGCGTGCGCGTCGTGGACGCGGAGGCGGGGCGCGAGCTCGCGCAACAGTTCCGGCTGACCGGCGGCGAGCGCCAGGTCGAGGTGCGCGTCCCCGCCACCTGGCTCACGCCGGGCACGTACCGCGTCGTGGCCGGGCCGACGTACTCGTTCCGCGTCACGCGCTGAGCCCGTCTCCCGTTTTCCATTGACCGGACGGCAAAGCTTGTAAGAGAATCCCCCGCTCATGGCCGAAGAGGGCGCCACCAGGGAGGCCTTACCCTTAGAGGGCCTCTTCTCGCGCTGACGACGCGTGCGGCTCGCGCTCGCCCTGCTCGCGGCTTCGTCGGCGAGCGTCACCACGGTGACGCTGCCGGAGGCACTCGTCTCGCCCCCCTGCGTCGCCTGCCGCGAGGACGCCGCCGCCGCGCGCGACGGCATCGCGGACGCCGACTGGCGGCGCATCCTCGCCGGCGAGATCATCACCGCGGAGCTGCCCGACGCGGACGCCGCCTCCGACCGCGCGCGCGTGCAGGTCGTGGGGCTCATCCCCGAGCCGCCGCCGCGCGTCTGGGCCGTGCTCGCCGACTTCGCCTCGCGTCCCGAGTGGGCGCCGAGCACGAAGGAGGTGCGCGTGGCGCGCGTGGACGGCAACCGCGTCTGGGTGGACGAGCGGATGCGCTTCTTCCTCGTGAACATCGCCGTCCGGATGGTGAACACCCTCGAGCCCGAGCGCGGAACGATGGGATTCGAGATGGACGAGAGCGCCCCGCACGACATCGGCGGCTCGCGGGGCTCGTGGCAGCTCCGGTCGCTCGAGGAGGCGCGGAAGACGGTCGTCGTCTACCGCGCCTGGATCGACACCGGGCGGCGCGTGCCGGCGTTCGTGCAGAGCTTCCTGCTCGAGCGCTCGCTGCCCCAGATCCTCACCAACCTGCGGGCCGAGGTGGAGCGGCGCGCCGGCGCCCGTTGACAGGCGCGCGCCAGCCGCCGTATCCGCGTGCGATGCGGCGCCTGCTCGCGGCCCTCGTCGCCATCGCGCTCGCGCTGCCCGCCGGCGCCGCCCCGTTCCCCTGGACGGGGCGCATCCGCCGCGACGGCGCCTGGCTCCGCGACCGTGAGGGCCGCGTCGTGCTGCTGCGCGGCCTCAACTACTCGGGGCTCGAGTTCGGCAACTTCATCGGCAAGCCCAACGGTCCCGCCGAGGCCGACTTCGCGCAGATGGCGAGCTGGGGCGCCGACGTCGTCCGCCTGCCGCTCGCGTGGCACTACCTCGAGCCCGCGCCCGGCATCTTCGAGCTCGGGCATCTGCGCGAGCAGGTCGACCCGCTGGTGCGCTTCGCGCGCCGCCACGGGGTCGCGATCGTGCTCGAGCTGCACCAGTTCCAGTGGTCGCCGTGCACGGGCGGCAACGGCGTGCCGGCGTGGACGTGCGCCGGCAAGGGCTACGCGCCCGACGTGTTCGGCGGCTTCCAGGCCGAGCACGACTTCTGGCACGGCGCGCTCGCGCCCGACGGCCGGACGCTGATCGCGCACCTGGTGGAGATCTGGCGGCGTCTCGCGCGGCACTACCGGAGGACGCCCGCCGTCGTCGGCTTCGACTTCCTGAACGAGCCGCTCGACGCCCTCGCCCTCACGACGTTCGAGCACGACGCCCTCTATCCCTTCTATCGGGACGCGACCGCCGCCGTGCGCCGGACGCGCGCGTCGCAGGTCCTCTTCCTCGAGCCCTACCTCTTCCGGAACGTCGGCTTCGCCGCCCACCCCGAGCCGGTGGGCGACGCGAACCTCGTCTACGCGCCACACCTCTACACGATCACCGGCGGCCTGCCCGACATCGCGTACACCGGCGACCGCGCCGCCGTCGCCGCCGACTACGCGCAGGCCGCCGCGGAAGCGGCCGCCCAGGACGCCGTCCTCTGGACGGGCGAGTACGGCGGCAACACGACGGCGGGCACGTTCCGCGCCGCCACCGAGGCGTTCCTCCACGACTCGCTCGACGCGCAGGACACCCGGCTCGTCGGCGGCGCGGCGTGGGCGTACTTCCCCTCCGACAACACCTTCTCGCTGGTGGATGCGGACGGCGCCGAGAAGGGCGGGCTCGTCGACGCCTTCGCGCGCCCGTATCCGATGGTGACGGCCGGCATCCCGCAGGCGCTCTCCTGGGACGCCGCGGCGCACGACTTCACCTACACCTTCGCCGAGGATCCCGCGCGCGACGTGCCCGACCCGACGGTCGTCTTCCTCCCCGCCGCGCGCCACTTCCCCGGCGGGTTCGCGGTCGAGACGACGCCGGGCGACGTCGCCGCCTTCGACCCCGCGACCAGCCGGCTCGTCGTGCGGCGCGACCGGGGGCGGACGGTGCACACCGTGCGCGTGCACCCGTGAGGCGCGGATGAGGTCGGTGCGCCTCTTCCTCGCCGTCGCGACGGCCGTCGCGGTCGCCGCCCACGCCGCCGACCCCGGCTACACGAGCGGTCCGGTGCCGCGGAACGCGAGCCGCATCACGGGCGTCGTGCTCGACACCTCCGGGGCGCCGGGCGGCTACGGCCTCACCGTGCGCGTCGTCACCGCGGCGCCCGCGTCGCGCGGCGAGGAGAGCCTGGCGGTGGGCGGCATGGTGATCCAGGGCGTGTCGGCGAGCCCGCTCCCGGCGGCCCTGGAGCAGAAGCGCATCGAGGCCACCGTCCGCTTCACGCGCGACGCCGAGGGCGAGCGCTGGCTCGTCTCGGGGGTCCGCGTGCTCACCAAGGCGGCCGAGCCAGCACGCTAGTCGAAGGGCCAGTTCGTCGACTCGATGCCGCCGTCGACCTCCACCACCTTGCCCGTCACCCAGCCGCCCGCGGGCGAGCAGAGCCAGAGCGCGGCGAGCGCGACGTCCTCCACCGAGCCGATCCGCCGCATGGGCGTCATCGCCTCCATCCGCTGGCGCACGTCGCCCTCGGTCAGGAACGGCGCCAGCGCGGACGTCTCGACCGCGCCCACGGCGAGCGCGTTGACGCGCACGCGCGGCGCGAACTCGGCCGCCAGCTGCCGCGTCATGAAGGAGAGCGCGGCCTTCGCGGTGCCGTAGGCGACGAAACCCTTGCGGACGATGCGCCCCGCGGCGGACGAGATGTTGAGCACCGCGCCACCGTCGTGCTCGAGCATGTGCGGCAGGCAGGCGCGCGTGAGAACGAAGGCGGAAGTCAGGTTGAAGCGCATGCACCACTCCCACGACGGCAGGTCGGTGTCGAGGAAGGGCATGGGCGGAAACCCACCCGCGTTGTTCACCAGGAGGTCGACGCGGCCCAGCTCCGCGAGCGTCCGCGCGACGACGCCCTCGAGCTGCGCGGCGTCGGTCACGTCGCAGCGGAGCGCGAGCGCGCGGCGGCCGAGGGCGCGGGCGCGTGCCGCCGTCTCCTCGATCTCGCCTTCCGTGCGCGCCGCGCACACCACGTGCGCGCCCATCTCCGCGAAGGCCAGCGCGATGCCCTGCCCGATGCCGCGTCCAGCGCCGGTGACGAGCGCGACCTTGCCGTCGAGACGGAATCGATCGAGGAGTGCCATGCGGGCGAAATCCTCCGGGAACGGTCCGGAAGTCAAGGTCCGTCCGTTGACCCCCCGCGCGGGCCGATGGTACAGCCACGGCTTCGCGGCCGCACGCGCGGAGCCGCCGCATGGAAACCCACCAGACCTTCTGCCGCTTCTGCCACGCCGTGTGCGGCATCGAGGTCGACGTCGACGACGGCCGCGTCGTCGACGTGCGCGGCGACAAGTCGCATCCGATCTCCCAGGGCTACCTCTGCGTGAAGGGCCGCGAGCTGCCCGACCAGCACGAGCACCCCGCCCGCCTGCGCGGCGCCCGGCGGCGCACCGCGACGGGCGCCTTCGAGGACGTGCCGAGCGAGCAGGCGCTCGACGAGGTGGCGGCGCGGCTCCGGGCCATCCTCGACCGCGACGGGCCCCGCGCCGTCGCGGTCTACTCCGGCACGCACGGGCTCTTCAGCGCCGCCAAGACGCTCGTCGTCGCGTGGATCAACGCCATCGGCTCGCCCTGGTACTTCACCCCCAACACCATCGACCAGCCCTCGCAGCAGACGGCGTGGGCGCGCCACGGCGGCTGGGACGCCGGCGTGCAGCGCTTCGCCGACGCCGACGTCATGCTGTTCGTCGGCAACAACCCCGGGGTGTCCGCCTTCTCGCGCGACGGCGGGCCGCCCTACGCCAACGCCTTCAAGCACCTGCGCGACGCGCGCCGCCGCGGCATGAAGGTCATCGCCATCGACCCGCGCCGGACGGAGCTCGCCAAGCACGCCGACGTCCACCTCCAAGTGCGGCCGGGCGAGGACCCGACGCTCCTCGCCGGTATGGTGCGCGTCATCCTGGAGGAGGAGCGCTACGACCGCGAGTTCGTCGCCGCCCACCTGACCGGCGTCGAGGAGCTCGGCCGCGCGGTGGCCGACTTCACGGCCGACTACGTGGAAGCGCGCGCCGGCGTTCCCGCCCGTCTGGTGCGGGAGGCGGCGCGCTTGTGGTCCGCCGGTCGGCGCGGCACGGCGATGAGCTGCACCGGCGTCAACATGGCGCCGCGGCCCGACGTGACGCAGCACCTCGTCGTCGTGCTGAACAGCCTCTGCGGGCGCTTCAACCGCGCGGGCGACGTCGTACGCAACCCCGGCGTGCTGCGCCCGGCGCGGCGCTGGTTCGCCGACGTCGAGCCACCGCGCGACCTCTGGGGCAGCGGCCCGAAGTCGCGCTTCCGCGGCCTCGGCCAGTTCGCCACCGAGATGCCGATCAACGTCTTCGCGGACGAGATCCTCACGCCCGGCGAGGGGCAGATCAAGGCGCTCGTCTGCGTCGGCGGCAACCCGGCCGTCGCCTTCCCCGACCAGCGGAAGACCATCGCCGCGCTGCGCGCGCTCGACCTGTCGGTCGTGCTCGACGTGAAGATGACCGCCACCGCGAAGCTCGCGCACTACGTCTTCGGCTGCAAGCTCTCGCTCGAGAAGCCGGGGACCTCGAAGACGGCCGAGCAGCAGCTCGACGTGCCGTTCGCGCAGTACACGCCCGCCATCCTCCGGCCGGCGTTCGACGTGATCGAGGAGTGGGAGTTCTTCTGGGGGCTCGCGCACCGCATGCGCACGCCGCTCCGGCTGGAGACGGGTCCGCTCGACCTCGACTGCAAGCCAACGCCCGACGAGTACCTCGACCTCCTGCACGCCCACTCGCGCGTGCCGCTCGCCGAGGTGCGGAAGCATCCCGGCGGCGCGTTCTTCGCGCCCGCCGAGCCCGTCCGCGTCGAGCCGGGACGGCCCGAGCGCGCGGCGGCGCGCTTGGACGTCGCGCCGGCGGCGGTGACGGACCAGCTCCGCGAGATCCGCCGCGAGCCGTTCTCCGGTGCCGGCGGCTACCGCGGCGACACGCGCTTCACGCACCGCCTCGTCAGCCGTCGCATGCTCGAGGTCTACAACTCGACCGGCGACCACCTGCCCGGGCTCCACCGGAAGTACGCGTACAACCCCGCGTTCATGCACCCGCGCGACCTGGGCGCGCTCGGCGTCCACCCCGGTGACCTGGTGCGGATCGACTCCGACCACGACTTCATCTACGGCGTCGCGGAGGAGACGACCGACGTGCTGCCCGGCGTGATCTCGATGGCGCACGCGCACGGCGACGTCCCCGAGCTGGACGGCTCCGTGCGGCGGATCGGCAGCACGACGGGACGGCTCGTCTCGACCGAGCGCGACTTCGAGCCCGTGTCGGGGATGGCGCGACAGAGCGCGATCCCGGTCACGGTGCGCGCTCTCACGGCGGCCGAGCTGGCGGCGTTCTCCGCGCCGCCTACGACGTGACGGTCGTCCGCGCTCGCTCGGGCCGAGCCTGCTGGTAGATCGTCCCCAGCACCCAGTCGGCGAGCGGCACCGTCACGTTGAAGTTCCAGCGCTGCATCAGCTCCGGCGTGTGGTGCGTGGCGTGGTGACGGCGGAGCACGCCGATCACGCGGCTCCGCCCGAGGCGGCTCTCGGCCGGCAGGTGGTAGGAGAGGTGCAGCCACTCGTAGGCGACGGTGTAGCCCATCGTCGCCGCCACCCAGAGGAGCGCCAGGTTGTGCGAGGCGAAGAGCCAGAGGGCGGTGGTGATCGGCAGCGAGGTCACGAAGATGGCGAGGATACCGTAGAACGGGATCAGGACGAGACGAAACTCCCGCCGCGACCGCATCGCCATGTCGTCGCGCACGAAGATGACGTGGTGCTCCGGGGTGTGGCGCCAGAACAGCTCCTCGAGCGGCCAGCTCCGGCGATGGAGGACGTTGCGGTGGACGTGCCACTCGTTGAAGTTGACGAGCACGAGGACGAGCGGAAGGAAGAGCCACCCGAGCAGCGTCGGCCGGTCGAGGAGCGCGATCGACGCCGCGATCGCCCCGATGCCGACCAGCGACGGGAAGGCGAGATGCCCCCACGGGCTGTACCACCACGGAATGCGCTCGACCGCCTCGGCGCGCACGCGGTCGCGCGCAGGGAGCGGCTGCGTCACCTCGAAGGCGCTGGTGTCGGTCGGCTTCGGCACGCGGGGGGTATTGTAGGCCCGGGCACTGCTCCCTCGCAACGCTTTTTGGCGCTCGCCGCACCCCTCAGGGCGCGGGCTTCGTCGTGCCCGGGTCGTGCTTCTGCCGGCGCATCGCCTGGAAGTACGCGACCAGCGCGTCGAGGTCGGCGTCGGTGAGCTCGTGGTGCGCCGGCATGTTGCCGTAGCGGAAGGTCGCCGGGTCGCGGATGTAGGCCCTGATCTGCGGGATCGGCCGGTACTCGACGACGCTCTGCGGGACGTTCAGGTCGGGGCCGACGGTGCCGCCTTCCCGGTTGATCGCGTGGCAGGCGATGCACTCGCCGCGGAAGAGCTCGAAGCCCTGCCACGCGGGCGAGTCGCGCGGCGCGCCAGTCGGCAGCACGTGCGGGTACTTCTTCCGGAAGTCGATCACCTCCAGCTCCGCGATCTGGTACGGCCACGGGTGCGCTTCGCGGTCGCGCTGCCCGGGCTTCGCCCAGACGAGGTAGAGGGGGCCCGGGTCGATCCCCTTCGGGCCGAGCGGCGCCCAGCGGAGCGTCTCGCCCTGGGAGAGGTCGGCGTCGCCGAAGGCCAGGTACGCGCCGTCCTCGGCGAGGCGGTCGGCGCTGGTCGGCTTGTCGTAGCCGTCCCAGCAGCGGATGAAGACGTCGGCGCCGCCGAGCGCCGCCGGGGGCTCGCCGAAGGCCCACGCCAGGACGTCGGCGAGCGGGCAGGCCCGGTAGCGCTTGCGCGCGGCGTAGTTGGGGTCGTCGATCTCGACCGTCGCCACCGTGCAGGCGGCCATGACGCTCCCGAGGTCGGCTTCCTTCACCACCGCGCCCTCGCGGAGGAAGCGGACCTCGGCGGCGTGCGCCGTGCCCACGGCGAGCAGCAACAGCGCGATGCGTCGAGTCACGTCCCGAGGCTATACCGCGGCTCGGCGGCGGCCAAGCGACGACGAATTCGACTTGACGCAAGCGTGCAGCAATCGTAAGCCTCGACCACGCATCACGAGGGAGGTTTCGAAGATGGTGAAACTCGCGATCCGTTCGGCGCTCGTGCTCGGTCTCACGTCGACGCTTGGCGCGGGCACGGCCGGTGCCGCCACCCCGGTGTACCCGGTCAACAAGTGCGTCGGCACAAAGCAGCAAGCGGCCGGCGACGTGTGCAAGCGGATGCTCGACGCCTGGGGGTCGTGGGATGCGCACCAGAACGGCGACGCCCTCGACGCCGGCCTCGTGCGCGCCGCTCGCGGCTTCCGGCAAGCCTGGGCCAAGGCCGACGCCAACGCCGCTGCCGCGGGAAGCGATTGCGCCGAGACGACCGAGTCGGCCGACGACGCGCTGGACGCCATCACCCTCGCGGTCCACGGCGTCGTCGACGAGGTGAACGGCGGCCTCGACCTCGACACGCCGGGCGAGGGCGGCTGCGGCCGCAACGTGCTCCACGCGGCCGCGCTCAAGTGCGTCAAGCTGCTCCGGGCGGAGAGCGCCTTCGTGCAGCGGCTCTCCGCCGATCCCCACCGGCTCGCCCGGAACGCGGCGCGCGCCAAGGCCAGCGCCGGGTTCGACCGAGGGCTCCGCTATCTCTCGTGTCTGACGCAGCAGACGGCGCACGACGTCGAGGCCGCGATCGACGGCCTGGCGGGCAACATCGTTCGCGACACGACCATCTCGCCGAACGTTCCCCAGAACCAGTACGCCACCATCACCCCGCCCGACACCGTCCACTACCAGGGCCGCACCTTCCATCCGATCTGCGCCAAGGGCACGCCCTACGCCTTCTTCGCCAAGCGCGGCACCGTGAACAAGCTCGTCGTCTACTACCAGGGCGGTGGCGCGTGCTGGGAGAACCTCACCTGTTCCATCCCCGCCTGCGACATCAGCGTCGACCCGAACGGCGGCGACAACCCGAACAACACCCACACCGGCTTCGGCGACCTCACCAACCCGGCCAACCCCTTCAAGGACTGGAACGCGGTCTTCGTCTCGTACTGCAGCTGTGACATCCACTTCGGCGACGCCGCGCAGGACTACGCCGGCAACCTGCCGACGGTCCACATCGAGCACCGCGGCTTCCAGAACTCCCGCGTGGTCGAGAAGTGGGCGCGCGAGCACTTCGTCAACCCCGACGAGGTCTTCGTCACCGGCTCGAGCGCGGGCGCGTACGGCGCCTGGTTCAACGCCCCGCTCCACGAGCGCGACGTCTGGCCGGCGTCGCACTTCAACGTGCTGGCGGACGCCGGCAACGGCATCACGACCCAGGACTTCCTCGACAACAACTTCCCGCACTGGAACTTCGAGGCGAACATCCCGAAGGACATCCCCGGGCTCACCGACGTCCTCCACAACGGCACCGGCATCCCGGGTTACACGAAGATCGTGGCCGAGATCCTCCCCGACACGCGCTGGGCGCACTACTCGACGGCGTACGACGGCGGCCTCTTCGGCCAGACCGGCTTCTACAACGTGATGCTGAACCCCACCGACCAGAGCCAGTGGGGGGCCTGGTGGCACGCCACCTGCGCGTTCAACGACAAGACGCGCTCGCAGTTCATCGACACCGCGGCTACGCTCCCGTCGAACTACCGCTACTACATCGGCACCGGCTCGCGGCACACGATGTACGGCAGCAACAAGGTCTACGGGGACACGACCGGCGGCGTGCCGACGATCGTGAGCTGGATCAACGGGATGCTCGCCGACTCGCCGGCGTGGACCAACGTCGAGTGCACGAACTGCGGCTTGACGCTGCCCGGCGATCCCGCACCCAGCCCGCCCCAGAAGCCGTTCAAGCAGGCGGGCTCGGACCTCGTCGTCGACTGCTCGTCGCCGAGCGGCGCGTTCCTGGACGGCGCCTCGCTGCCGTGACCGGCGCGTGACGGCGGGGCGCCCTAGCCGGCGAAGCGACCCCAGAGAAACGGCGAGAGCGCTTGGCGGACGAAGGACGCGGGCATCGTGTCGCCGGCGATCCCCACCGCCGGGCGCGCGCCCGCGTCCGGCTGGCGGTAGGTGCCGAAGAGCAGGTCCCAGAGCGGCGTGACGACGGCGAAGTTGGCGTCGCCGAGCGTCGGGTCCATCGCATGGTGCACGCGGTGCTGGGGCGGCGTGACGAGGACGCGGTGCACGAAGGCGGGAAGGCGCAGGTCGAGGTTCGCGTGCGCGATCGGGCCGAGGACGAGGATCGCGCACGGGAACCACACCAGCGCCGCGGCCGGGGCGCCGAGCGCCGCGAGCGGGCCGAACACCACGACCGAGCGGGAGACCATGTCGAGGAAGGTGTTGCGGGGCCCCTTCAGCACGTGCAGGCGGTCGATGCTGTGGTGGAGCGCGTGCACGGGCCAGAGCCAGGCCGTCCGGTGCAGCATGCGGTGGCGCCAGTAGTCGAGCCCGTCGGCGAGCACGATCGCGAGCATCCCCTGCGCGACGAGCGGCCAGCCCGTCGGCCAGAGCGCGAAGCCGAGGCCGGCACGCGCATCCGCGGCGAGGAGCGCCCCCACGACGAGCGCGCTGGCGTCGCTCAGCTGCGCGATGCCGTTCGCCACAGCGGCGTGACCCAGGTCGTTCGGGAGCTGCGGATCGTTCGCCGCCCCGCGCTCCCGGTCGAGCGGGAGCCATCGCTCGAGGAGCAGGAGCAGGAGGGAGATCGCGGTCGCCGCGCCGATGAACCCGAGTGCGCCGGCACGTACCCCCACCGTCACGGCGGCCGTGAAGGCGACGAGCAGCAGCCCGTAGAGGCCGGTCGACGTGGGCACGCCCCCACCGTCTACCGCACGGTCCACGTGGCAGCCCCCTGCGCCACCACCTGCGCCACCTCCGGCTCCTGGTAGAAGGTCAGGATCACGCCGATCAAGAGCATTGCGAGGGCGGCGGCGAGACCGGGGAGACGTCCTCCGGCCGGCGCCAGGCGCAGCTCGAGGAGCCGCCCGCAGGCAATGATCATCGCGAGCAGCCCGAGCGCGGTGTGGGAGATCTGCACCAGGTAGTCGCTCTTCACCTCGAAGGCGCTGTGCGAGTGGGTGAGCAGCAGCACGCCGCCGACGAAGGCGAGCACCGGGAAGAGGTACGGGAGGCGCGTCCCCGCGCCGCGCGGGCTCCGCGCGCGCCATTCGAGGACGCCGAGCGTGCACGCGAGCAGCACGGCGAGGCGGTGCTGGAGGATGCCACCGTCCTTCATGCTCTCCCAGAAGCCCAGCGCGCCGAGCGGCCAGGCCTCGGGGTCGTTCCGGAAGAGGAGGAACACGGAGAGGCCGGCGAGACCGAGCGGCCAGTGGCGGGCGAGCCGGACGCCGCGGCGCGCGGCGAGCGCCGCCAGCGCGATGCCGACGAGGATGATCCCCGCGACGTTGTGGTTGAACTCCGCCCACGCGTCGCCCGGGCTCGGCGTGCCGGGCGCGGCCAGCGCGTCGGGCTGGCCGGCGATCACCGCCTCGGCCGTCGGCGAGACGAGGCGCGGCCACTTGGGCGCGAAGACGCGGCCGACCTCGGCGGGCGTGGCCACGTCGCGCCCCATGTCGACGGCGGGCGGCTGTGAGGAGAGCGCCGCGGCGGCGAGGAGCAGCGCCACCAGGACGAGCGCTTCGGCTTCGACGTAGTACGGCACGCGCGTCCGCACCTCCGGCGCCACGCGTCGCGCGAAGCGGAAGTTGAGCGCGCCGAGCACGATCGCGCCCGCGAACAGCACCAGCTTGGTGACGACGAGGGCCCCGTAGGGCGTGCCGGCGAGGCCGCGCCACGAGCCGACGTACGCCCAGCCGAGCGCGCCGCCGCTCGCCGCGATGAGTCCGACCGCCGGCATCGCCACCCACGTGAAGCGGCGCAGCACGAGGGGCCACAGCGCCGCCAGCTCCGGCCGGCGCCGCCCGAGCCGCCAGAGGACGACGAGCTGCGCGATGCCGCCCGCCCACGCCGCCGCGCCCAGCTCGTGCGCCACCGTGATCGCCATGAGCGGGCCACGCCGGTGGAGCCGGCTCGCCGCGTGCACGAGCCAGGCGCCGTCTACCACCAGGACCGCCACCGTGACGCCGACCGCCGCCCAGCGCGCCCCCGAGTCCGGCGCGCGCCGGAGCCAGGCCGTCGTCCCGGCGAGCGCCGCCGCGCCGAGCAACTCGACGAGCCGCGCCCGGAAGAACGGCGTGTGCAGGAACGCCGGGAACGGCGAGCGCCCGAGCGTCTCCCCCAGGATCCACGCCTTGATCGCCACCTGGCTCGCCGCCGCGAGGCCGACGCCGAGCGCGCCCGCGACCACGACGGTGAGGCACGCCGCGTGCGCCGCCGCGGCGGGCGCAGGAAGCCGGCGCCAGCCGCGCAGCACGGCGAGCGCCCAGACGATGCCCCCGACGGCGAGCGCCCACGCGACGACGCCGCCGCCGCCGATCAGGTCGTCGAGGAAATCGGCGAGGACCGCCATTCAGCGGGGCGCGGCGACCGTGAAGCGGAGCATGCCGTCGGTGAGGTGCCCGTCGACCGCCATCACGCGGTACTTGAGGCCGTAGCCGCCGGCGCCGAGCGCGGGCACCTGCACGACGATCTCGCCCGCCTTCCCGCCGGCGCCGATCTCGAGCGGCCGCTCCTCGTGCACGCCGTTCACCAGCGCGACGCGCGAGAGCGTCACCTCGACGCCGGCGTTGAAGCGGAGCGTGATCGCCGCCGGCGCGTCGGGGCGGACCGGTGCCTCGGCGAGCGAGGAGCGGACGAGGATCGCGTGCGCGCGCGCCGCGGGCGCGTGGCCCGCGAGCGCCAGGAAGACGATCGAGCACGCGGCGAGGTGTCGCATCGGGGGACGGCCGACGTGTCTACCGCGCGACGTCCGGCCCGGGCAAGGGCTCGGCGGCCACGGGGCACGCGGCGGGACCCCCCGCCGCGTGCCCCCGCGGGACGATCAGCGGCCGATCACGTGGAACGGCGGGTTGAGCCCGAAGCTCGCCGTCGACCCCGTCACGACGGGCCCGACGTGGTCGATGAACGCGCCGCTCGTGCTGTCGCCGACATCGTCGCCGACGTTGCAGCAGCAGTGGCCGTTCTGGAGGACGGTGCACCCGATGTCGGGCGTGCAGTCCGCCGCGTCCGTCTCGGACTCGATCGAGCCGATCGACCTCTTCTGCACGGGGTCGCCGGCGTACTCGTACGTCGAGCCGCCCACAGTCCCGTTGCGGACGAGCGAGGAGTGGGTGGGGACGAACTGGGGCCCCTGGCACCCGTGCGCCTCGTACTCGAAGAAGGCGCCGCCGCTCGTGAAGCCGTCGACGTCGACCCGGAAGCCGACGAGGTGCGGCCCGATGCGGCGGATGGCGCTCGTGTTGTCGGCGCGCTCCTCGATGGCGAGGACGCCGACCTCCAGGCCGGTGGCGTCGAGGACCAGGAGGCCCGCGCTGCCCCCGGAGCCGCCCACCCCGGGCGCGCCGTCCTTGCCGGCGAGCCCGGGCGCTCCCGGCGGCCCGTTTTTCCCAGGCGGGCCGACGACGCTCCGGCTCCCGAGCGCGTTGACCGCCGCTTCGAGGTCCGCCACGCGTTGGGCGATCGTCTTCTTCTTCGGCTTTGCGACGGCCACGGTGACCGCGACCACGACGACGGCGAGCACTACGACGGCGAATCGGCGCATGGCAGGTCCCCCCTTTCGGGGGGTCTCTACGGCGCGAACGAGCCCGCCGTCAAGGAAACGCCAGTTCCGGGCGAAGCGGCTGTCAGGCTGGATTGCTTGCGCGATCGAGGCGCTAAATGCTACCCGGCGTGTCGCGGCTCCACGTCAAGCAAGACGTCGGACGCTTCCCGGCTCGTCGCGCCGCCACTCCTCGTGGAACACGAGGCGGTAGCCCGTGTGCTGGATGCGCCACGCGCCCGCCGTCTTCGCGTACTCGTCGTCGTAGAAGGCCGCGATGCGCACGCAGCGGTTCTGCCGCTCGTTGAAGAAGTAGTTGTGGAGCGCCCAGGTGCCGCGCGCCGTCGTCGGACCGGTGAGGTCGATCTCCGGTTGATGGCCGTGGTGGAAGCCGATCGAGCCCGACTCAGGACCGAGCGCGCCGCGCAGGAACTCCATGATGGCGGCGCGGCCGGTGAAGCGATACTGGCCGCCCGAGTAGTTGACGGTGGCGTCGTCGGTGAAGCACTCGCCCAGCTCGTCGAAGAGCTTGAGATCGAGGCAGCGCCAGTAGCGGTACTTGAGCCGCTTGATCGCCTCGATGTCCTCCAGCGCCGCGAGGCGCGCTTCCAGCTCGCGCGGGTCCGCCATCGTGCACCTCCCGCGGGCGGCGTACTCCGCGCGCGGCGCCGCGGTCAACCGCCGCGGCGATCGGAAGACGGCGCCCACCGCAGCAGCGTGGAGCGTAGCGCGTGCGGCGGGACGTCGAGTGTGACGACCCGTCCGTCGAACGGGAGCGGCACCCTTGCCACCGTCTCGTCGAGCGCGACCGGCGCCGCCTCGGCCACCGCGCCGCGGAGCCGCACGCGGGCCGCGATCGGAGCGTCGGTCGGGTTCAGCAGGCGGAGCACGATTCCGGGCCCGTCGTCTGCCGGCTTGAGCGCGCTGAGCACCAGCTCGTGGGGTTCGATCTCGAGAAGGGCGTGCCCCGACGACACGAGCGGCGCGTCCCCGGCCGCGACCGCCCGGAGACCGAGCTCCGCGTCGCGCGCGCGGCGCGGGTCGAGGCCGGCAAACAGCGCGAGCGCCGCCTCGATCGTCTCCAGGCACTGCGCGCCGGGCGTCGGCACCGCCGGGCCCGCGGGCTGCGGGCGCGTCGTCAGGTCCATACGCGCGAGCCAGCCGACGGCGCGCACGAGCGTCACGGCGATGACGCCCGCCGGCGTCACCTCGGCCTCGGGGAGACCCGGCGCGCACACCGTGAGCCCGTTTGCGCAGACGAAGCCCTGCTGCGGGAAGGTCGCCGGCGCGGGGTGCACCCAGCCGCTCGCGGCGCGCGGCGCCGTCGTCCGGCGCGCGACGTCGAAGGTGGTCGCGGCGGCGAAGTCGGCAACCGGCGCGCCGGTCGGGAAGAGGAGCCGCAGGCGGTGGTCGCGGGCCGTGTTGGCGAGCCGGACGCGGAGGTCGACGCGGCCGGTGCCCGGCACGAGGCGCGCCTCGGTGTCGAGCACGAGCGGCACGCGCTCGGCGCTCCGTCCGTCGCGCTCCGCGGTGAGCGCCGTCGGCACGGAGAACGTCCGCGTCACGAGGAGTGTCGCGACACCGGTCGGCTCGCGACGGCGGCGCACGCGGACTGCGGCAAGCGACGGCGTGTTGCCACCCACCGGGTCGAAGTCGTACGTGTCGCCGCGGTCGCCCGCGTCCTCGACGCCGGCGAGGCCGGCGTACGTGCGCCCGGCGAAGGTCACCGCGAGCGTGCCGTCGTCGGCGACGCACACGGCGATGCCCTCCGCGTCGATCTCCCGGCCGTCGTCCTCGACGTCGGGGTGCGCCGCCGAGGGTGCGAGGCACACCCGCTTCCAGCCGAAGGCCGGCACGTCGGCGGCGACCAGCTCGATCGTTTGCGCCGGCGCGTCGGGGAGGAGGCGGATGCGGTCCCCGCCCTCGTCGGTGACGACGCGCGCCGGCTGGCCGTCCACGGTGTAGCCCTCCACCGCGTGCAGCCACGGGTGGAGCGCCAGCTCGCGCGTCCGCTCGCCCCGGAACTCGAGCCAGCGGCTCGGCGCGAGCGGGAAACGGACGAGGTCGGTGCGCGGGTGCGGCGAGGGATTGAAGACGGCCAGGTCGAAGGCGTCGCTCCAGGGCGAGCGCCGCTCGGCGCCGAGCCCCGCGATGCGCTCGAGGGCGCGCGTCGTCGTCTCGACCGCCAGCTCCTCCGCGGCGTCGTAGCGCGCCGCCATCTGCGCGTGGACGCGGTCCGCGGAGCAGCCGCCGATCGAGTCGTGGGCCTGGTTCTGGAGGAGCGCGCGCCACGCGGCGCGGAGCGCCGGGCGCTCGTCCGGCGCTCCGGCGGCCGCGCCGAGCGCCGCCCACGGCTCGGCCCAGCCCTCGAGCAGCGCTTCGCAGCGCCGGTTGCGCAGCTTGAGCGGCGTGCGCGCCGACCACACGCCGGGCAGCAGGTTCGCCGACCGCCCACCCACCAGCGCGCCGCGGAAGACCGGCGCGTCGTCGGCGAGGGCCGCGGCGAAGTCCTCGAGCAGCCCGCACGCGACCGTCCAGCCCGTGCGCCGCGCGAGCGCGGCGGCCGCGGCGCCGGCGTGCGGCTCGGGCAGCGCGTGGTCGAAGCCGTTCATGAGCAGCACGACGTCGTTCCGACTCCGCGCCGCGAGCCCGCGCGCCAGCTCCTCGAGGAAGCCGGCCGCGGCTTCGGCGTCGGTCGGCAGGCCCGAGGCGGCGAAGTAGCCTTCGCCCAGGCGGTGCGCCAGGACGACGCTCCCGTCCGGCGCCTCCCAGCGCCACTCCGCCGGCAGCGCGGCCGCCGCGTCGTCGTCGCCGCGCCAGTAGACGAAGGGGCCGAGGCCGAAGCCGCGGAAGAGCTGCGGGAGCTGCGCGGGGTGGCCGAAGGAGTCCGGGCAGTACGCGACGCGCGACACCGGACCGAGGGCGGCGCCGACCCGGCGCCCCTCGAGGAGATTACGGACGTGCGCTTCGCCCGACGGCAGGAGCGAGTCGGGCTGCACCCACCACGGCCCGACGGCGACGCGCCCCGCCCGGCACGCCGCCGCCAGCGCGTCGCGCCGCCCGGGGCGGATCGCCAGGTAGTCCTCGACGACGATCGTCTGCCCGTCGAGCAGGAAGCGGAAGCCGGGATCGGCGTCGCACAGCGCGAGCACGCGGTCGACGAGGTCGACCAGCCGGGCGCGGAAGGCCTCGAACGTCCGGTACCACTCGCGGTCCCAGTGCGAGTGGGAGACGAGGACGCACTTCACTTCCCGTGCCGCACCAGTTGCGACGACTCGAAGATCTCGGGCGCGATCGGCACCCGGGCGAGGAAGGGCGCGTCGGCGAACGGTCGCATGCCGCCCAGCGTGGCGCGGTTCAGCTTGAAGTTCTCGGCGCACGCCCACACCTGCGTGCTCGACGGCAGCCACTCGGGGTCATCCGTGGGACCGGCAGGATGATTCACCCGCGCGAGCGTCTGGTACGCGTGCACCATCTCGTTGCGCCAGTTGAACTTGCGGTTCCAGGAGCCGTCCCAGGTGACGGCGTCGATCCACAGCTCGAGCGTGCCGTAGAGGTAGTAGCGGTCCTTCGGCGTGCCGCGGACGACCCAGACCTGGCGCTTGGCGAGGCCGGCGCTGACGGGCGCCCACGACACGCCGGTCCACTTCGGGTCCTCGAAGCCCGCCATGTGCGGGTTGTCGCTGGTGAGTGTCACCCAGCCGCCGCCCTTCACGGGCTCGTGCGGGAGCGTGCCGCCGACGGATTTCGGGTCGACGATGCGGAGCGCGTCGCGCTTGCCGACGAGCTGCCAGGTGAAGTCCTCGGGCTTGCCGTCGAAGAAGAAGCCGTCGTCCCCGCTGATGTCGGAGCCGAGGTAGCCGTCGGAGCGATCGGTCGGCGAGACGGCGCGCACGCGGCGGAGCGCGGGGACGTAGGCCCAGACCGAGTCGCGCTTGCGGCCGTCGCGGTAGCGCCAGGTGAGCGACGCGGTGCCCTGGAGGTCGGTCGGGGAGCGCACGATGCCGAGGAACTGGCTCTGGAGGTTCAGCAGGTTCTTCTCGCGGTACTTCTCGCTCTGCCCGTCGTAGAACTTGAACCAGCCGTCGGCCACGAGGTCGCGGTCGATGGACTTCGGCTGGAGCATGGTGACGCGGGCGATGTTGTACGTGCTGCCGTGGTTCCAGTAGGCGAGGAACTGGTTCCACACCACCTTGACGCCGGCCTTGGCGTCGTTGGGGTCGATGTTGGGGAACGGCAGGCCGTAGAGGTACTCGGGCTGCTTGCCGGACGCCTTCTCGACGATGGTGCCGGCGTCGTCGACGTCCAGCGTGCTGGCGTTCGTCTCGGTGGCCGCGACGAACGCCTTCTCCCAGTGGCTCTTGGCGACCGGGTAGTCGACGATCGGGTTCTGGTATTCGCCCTGCTCGTAGTGCTTCAGAATCTCCGGCGGCAGCAGGTCCTTCGCCTTGTCGGCGTTGTCCTTGCCGAGCTCGTCGTTCACGTGCAGGCCGGGCGCCACCTCGTCCTCCGCACGCACGGCCCCGCGCCCGAGGAGCAGCGCGGCGGTCACCATCGCTCCGATCACGACCCTTCGCATGTCCGGACCTCCTGGCCGGCTCTAACGCACCCCCGATGGCGGAATCAACGCCCGGCGTGGTAGCGGACGGCCGTCCACCATGGGGAGCTGGGGCCACCGCGCGCTGGTCGTCGTCCTGGGGCTCGGGGCGCTGCTGCCGTTCCTCGGCCAGACGCGTGACGTGGCGCCGCACGAGATGCGTCACGCGGAGATCGCGCGCGAGATGCTGGCGCGCGGCGACTTCCTCGTGCCGCACCTCCTCGGCGCGGAGTACGACGACAAGCCGGCCGCGCTCCACGTCGCGATCGCCGCCGTCTACCGCGTCGGCGGGGGGCCCTCGCTCGCCCTCGCGCGCCTCCCCTCCGTGCTCGCCGCCGTCGCCGGCGCGCTCGCCCTCTACGGCATCGGGCTCGTGCTCGCCGACCGCCGCGCGGCGCTCTTCGCCGCCTTCGCCTGCCTCGGGGTCTTCGAGTACGGGCGCATGGCGCACGTCGCGCGCCCCGACATGCTCTTCACGGCCGTGATCCTCGGCGCCTGCCTCGCCGCCGCCCACGCGCTCGGCGCCGCCGGCACCCGTCGGTCGGCTCTGTTCGCGCTCGCCGGCGCGTTCACCGGCCTCGCCCTCGTCACCAAGGGGCCGGTTGGCGGGATCCCCGTCGTCTTCATGCTCCTCGCCCCGCTCGGGCGACGCGACCTCCGCCGGCCGCGCCTCGGCGACGCGGCGGTGTTCGGGGCGGGCGCCGTCGCCGCCGTCGGCGCCTGGGCGGTGCCGGCCTACCTGCGCGACGGCGGCGGCTACCTCCATCGCGTCCTCGTCCAGCCCGACCTCTCCGGCGAGAGCAGCGTTCCCCGCCCCGTCTGGTGGTATCTCGGCGAGCTCGCGGCGGGCTTCCTGCCGCTCACGCTGCTGCTTCCCGCCGTCGTCGCCGACGTCCGGCGGCGCGGGTACACCGCGCCGGTGGCGGTGTTCGTCGTCCTGCTGGTCGTCCTCTCGCTGGTGCCGAAGAAGCGTCCCCACTACCTCCTGCCGCTCTATCCGTTCCTCGCCCTCGCCGTCGCCGAGGCGGTGACGCGCAGCCCGCGACGATGGCTCGTACGCGCGACGGCGCTCCTCATCGCGGCCTCCCTGGTGGCGACGCCGGTGTACTACGCCCTGCCCCCGCCGTCCTTCGTGCCGCGCGTCGCGCCCGAGCTGGTGGTCGCGCGGCGCGTGCTGGCCAGCGTGCCGCCCGGCCAGCCTCTCGTCTGCCTCGGCGAGGTCGCCGAGACGGTGGGCTTCGAGGCCAGGCGCGACGACGTGGTCGAAATCGGCGACGCGCGCGACCTCCTCCGCGCGGTCCGCGGCCCCGACGCGTGGGTCCTCGTCCCCGCGGAGCGGCGCGCGGAGATCGTGCAGGGCGTCGCCGGCCGGCTCGCGCTGGCGGAGGTCTTCAGCGACGTCCTCCCTGGCCACGGCCGCCAGCGCGGGTGGACGCTCTACCGCGCCGCCGCCGGCGGCTCGTAGCCGGGCTACGCGCCGGCGCGCGCGTCGAGCCGCCGGGCGATCTCGTCCAGTCTGGCCAGCACCTGCTCGTGCCGAGCGGCCTCCGGCGTCGGCGTCTTGGCGATGAAGGAGATCGTGCCGCCCGGGTCGAGCACCGCCCGCTCGACGTCGTCGAGCGAGCCGATGCCCTGCTTGTGGGCCGCCGTCTCCAGCTCGGCGCGCGTGATCAGCTCCTTCTGGAGCCGGTCCATGCGGAGGCGCCCGTGGTCGATCAGCACGTCGGCGTCGCCCTCGACCAGACGCTCGAGCGTCTCGTGCCCGTAGAGGAAGCGGACGACGACCCAGTTGACGGCGAGCAGCGTCGCCGCCCCGACGAGGCCGCCGGTCACCGAGTTGTCGTCGCCGATGATCGCGTTCTGCACCGTGTTGGAGAGCGTGAGCAGCACCACGAGGTCGAAGGGGTTCAGCTGCGCCAGCTCGCGCTTGCCCGCCAGCCGGAGGCTCAGGACCAGGAACACGTAGACGATCACGGGCCGCAGGATCTTCTCCAGCAGCGGCAGCCCGAGGTGGAACATGTGATTCCAGAGCGTCGCGTCCATGACGGCCTCCTCTCGCGGCGCGAAGTCTCGCACGGCGGCGCGGCCGGCTCCAAACGCGGTGGCTTCGGCGGGGCGGCCGGTGTATCCGCGGGCGGCGTGAGCCACGTCTGGTACTTCGCCTACGGCTCCAACATGCAGACGGAGACGTTCCGCGGCCGGCGCGGCATCGAGCCGCGCCGCGCGCTGGCGGCGGGCGCGGCGGGCTGGCGCCTCGTCCTCGACAAGCCACCCCTCATCCCGATGAACGAAGCGTTCGCGAACCTCGTCCGCGACCCGACGGCAACCGTGCTCGGCGTCCTCTACGAGATCACCCCCGACGACCTGGCGCACGTCGACCTGACCGAGGGCGTGCTGATCGGCAACTACGAGCGGGTCGCGATCGCGGCGACGCCGCTCGCCGCCGGGGGCGTCCCCGTCGAGGCGTTCACGCTCGTCGCCGGCCGCCGCGTGGAAGGGCTCCTCCCCTCGCGGCGCTACATGGCCTGCCTGATCGCGGGCGCCGAGGAGCACGGGCTCCCGGCGGAATACGTCGCGTTCCTCCGCGGCGTGCCCGCGAAGGAGGAGTCGGCCGAGGCGATCGCATTCCGGCCGGCGTTCGAGGACGCGCTCCGCCGGCGGAAGCCTCCGGACGGCTGAGCGTGCCGCTCCCACGCGTCGAGCCGATGCCGCCCGTGGTCGCCGGACGCGTGCCGTGGGTCGGGTCGGGCTCGGCCTCCTCGGCGACCGCGCGCGGAGCGGCCGATGAGACGAGCCTACGGCGTGGTCTGCGCGACGCTCGGCCGCGTGTTGGCCGCGGCGAGCAGGTTGCCGTGCCACCAGACGGCAACGGCGAGGCAGGCGAAGGCGGCGATCGCGAGCGCCGCCCGCGCCCGCGGCAACCGCTCGAGCGCCCAGAGCGCGTAGCTCGCGACGACCAGCATCGCGAATCCCCAGGTGAGCCAGGTGTCGACGGTCATGAAAGCCCCGTCCCACCGGTATCCGCCTCCGGGTGCAGCTTCCGTGCCGGCGGGAGGGCTCGCGCGCGCGTCCCCGGGCCGAGGAGGCGCTGCACCGTCGTGCCACGGCGCACGCGCCGTCCGACCTTCGTACGACCTGCCCGTCTGGACGCCGGCGCGCCACCTCGGCTAGGAGGACGGCATGAAATTCGGACTCATCTACGCCAACGCCGGCCCGTTCACCTACCCCGAGTCGCTCGCCCACCTGGCGCGCACCGCGGAGGAGACGGGAATCGAGTCGCTCTGGGCGGTCGAGCACGTCGTCATCCCGGTCGGCTACCAGTCGCCGTACCCGTACAGCCCCTCGGGAAAGATCCCGGGCCCGGAGAACATCCCGATCCCGGACCCGCTGCTCTCGCTCACCTTCTGCGCCGCGGTCACCACGCGCATCCGGCTCGCCACCGGCATCCTCATCCTGCCGCAGCGCCACCCGCTCTACGTCGCCAAGGAGGTCGCGACGCTCGACGTGCTGTCGCACGGGCGCGCCATCCTCGGCGTCGGCGTCGGCTGGCTCGCCGAGGAGTTCGCGGCCCTCGGCATCCCGTTCGCCGACCGCGCCGCGCGGACGGCGGAGGCGGTGCGCGCCATCCGCTCGCTCTGGAAGGACGAAGCCGAGCCCTTCGAGGGACGCTTCTTCCGCTGGCCGCCGCTCGAGTCGCACCCGAAGCCGGTGCAGAAGCCGGGCGTGCCGATCGTCGTCGGCGGCCACACCGAGGCGGCGGCCCGTCGCGCCGCGCGCTGGGGCGACGGCTTCTTCCCCGGCGTGCGCGAGGAGGAGACGCTGCGGCCGCTGCTCGCGACGCTGCACGCCGAGTGCGCCAAGCTCGGCCGCAACCCGACCGAGATCGAGCTGACCGTCGGCACCGCCAACCTCGACCTCGACGGCGTGCGCCGCCTGGAGGACCTCGGCGTGTCGCGCGTCATGGTCCCGCCGCCCGCCTTCGACCCCGACGGCATCACGCAGGGCCTGCACGATTTCGCCGACGGCGTGATCGCGAAGCTCTGAGCGCGCGGCACGGTTTCGCCGCCAGCCGTCCAAGCCTGTGCCGGCCGGTCCGTCCGTCCCCCCGCGCGCGCCGCGCGGGGTCGGCACCGACCTTGCTCCAAGCCCGCCATGCGACGGAACGGCATCCTGGCGGCGATCCTCCTTGCGGGTCTCCTCGGCGGAGGCGCTGCCCGCGCCGCCTGCGGCGACGGCGTCCGCGACCCGGGCGAGCAGTGCGACGACGGCGCAGGCAACGGCAACGACAACTGCTGCACCGCCGGCTGCGACCTCATCGACACGGACTACGACGGCACGTGCGACGCGCAGGACCCGTGCCCGAACGGGCAGGGTACGTACATCAAGGAGTCGCAGCTCAAGATCACGCGACTCAACACCGGGCCGGGTGACGACACGATTCGGCTCGTCGGCACCCTCGTGGTCCCGAACACGCCCGCCATCGACCCGTCCGCGAGCGGGATGCGGCTTCGCATGTTCGCCTCGGACGGCTCCGGCGGCACCGCGGTCGCGGACGTGAGCCTACCCGGCGGCTCGCGGTGGGTGGAGCGACGCGCGAACGTCTGGCAGTACCGCGACCCGCGGGGAAGCGCCGGCGGGATCACCCGCGTCGACGTCTACCTCACGTCCCCGGCGTTCCCGACCACGCATTTGCGAAAGATCATCTTCGGGGTGACGGGTCGTCACGGCAGCTGGGCGGTCACGCCTGCGATGGTGACCTCCGCGATCGACAACGGCGTCCCGACGGGGAGCGCGCTCCAGGTGGTGGTGGCGATGGGAGAGCACGGCTCGGCGACCGAGCAGTGCGGCGAGGTGTGGTACACGACGCTGCGCAACACGAACTGCGAGTTCACCGCCACCGGCGACCGCGTGACGTGCGCCGGGCCGCCGCCGGTGGGCCCCTGCCGCATCGGCGACCCCGACGACCTGGGGATCTGTGACCTCTTGAACGCCGTGCGCGCGGAGGACCGCTACTTCCTCAAGCACCAGACGTACCTCGCCGGATCCTGCGACGACCTGCCTCAGTTCGTGCCTTCACCCGGCGTCGCGTGCACCGTTTCCGCGTCCAGCACGAGCTTCGTCGTGTCGGCCTCGCATGGCTCCGCGATCAAATCGTGCGTGTGGGTCAGCAACCCGCCGCCGAACGGTCAGAACCTGACCTGCTCCTAGCGCCGACGCTCAGCGCGCCCTGAGGAAGCGGACCGCTTCCACCCACCCGAGCTGGCGGCGGCGGAAGAGGAGCTGCCGCCAGGCGTCGCGCAGGCGGTAGAGCCGCATCGCGGCGGGCGACACAGGGCGCGTGACGAGCCCGGGGTGCTCGCGCTCGTAGCCGAGCTGGTCTAGCAGGTCGGCGGTGATCCCTTCGATCCGCCGCCGGAGCGCGGGCGCCATGCGCTCCTTCCACTTCTGCGTGTTCGAGGCGACGACCTGCTCCGCGCCGCGCGCGCTGCCGAGGTTCTCCGGGACGCGGAACAGGCGACCGGCGTCGGGCGGCGTCGGTACGCCGAGGAAGTCGAAGACCGCCGCGAGCCGGCCGCGCACGTCGGCGACCAGATCCTCGTAGCGAAGCTCGTGGTAGCGCCCCGGGCCGAGCGCCGCGCCCGCGGCGCGGCAGCTCCGGATGCGGTCGGCCCACTCCTGCGCCGTCCGCAGCGGCGAGTTGCCCCACGCGTCCTCCGAGGAGAGGCAGCAGTCGCGCGGGTCGCGCACGATGTGGATGAAGCGCGCGTGCGGGTAGAGGTCGGCGAGGAGGGGGATCTCCTTCATGTAGACCGGCGTCTTGTCGCCCCAGACGATCTCCGCCCACGGCCGCGACGGGTCGCGAATCTCCCGCCGGTGCACGCAGTGGAAGAGCGCCTCGACGACGCCCGGCCAGTCGCGCGTCCGGCACGCGCGGTACCAGTCGTCGGTGTCGACGTGGACGCCGCGGTGCTCCCACTGCCAGAACGCGCGCGTGCCGCGCAGCGCGGTGACGAGGCGCTCGAAGCTCGCGCGCTCGGCCAGGTCGCCGTACTGCCAGACGGTGCGCGTGAAGCGCGGGATGAAGTGGGACTCGACGTCGGAGAGCCAGACGTCGGGGCTCGCGTTCAAAAGCTCGCGGAGCATCTTCGTCCCCGAGCGCGGGTTGCCGACGAGGAAGAACGGGGGAACGGCGCGTTGCACGCGGCCTTCGAGTGAACCAGGCCGCCCGGCGGATGACAAGTCGGCGCTACGGGCCGACGAACAGGCCATGCCGGCGGCGGGCGAGCCGCCACCCCCGCCGGGGCTCAGCCGCCGGGGGACTGGCGCCCGACCTTCTCGCCGGCGAGGTCCGCGTCGGGCTCCAGGCAGAGGAGCCGCACGCGACCGGTGGCGACGACGCGGTCCTGCTCGTCGCGCACCGTCGCCTCCCACACCTGCGTGCGCCGGCCGCGCGTGATGGGCGTGGCCCGGATGCGGAGCCGGCCGGCGCGCACGGCGCGGACGAAGGTCGTGTGGTTCTCGAGGCCCACCACCGAGAGGCCGCGCGCCATGCCGTCCACCGCCGCGCCCGCCGAGCAGACGCTCTCGACCGCCGAGCAGTGAACCCCGCCGTGGGCGATGCCGTAGCCCTGCTGGTGGCGCACCTCGACGGTGTACTCGGCGACGATCTCGTCCCGCGTCGCGGTGAGGTACCTGATGCCGAGCAGCTCGTCCCAGCCGCCGAGGTGCGCGTTCATCCCGGGGGCGATGTCGGACGGAGGGTCGGTCGACATGCGCTTCGCTACCTCGACCCGCGCGCCCACACAACCCGCGCCCGCTTCCTTGGCGGCGGCAATCAGATCGGGACGGGGTCGATCACCGGGCCGTGAGGTCGCGGCGCGAGCCGTAGCGGCGCGAGTACACCTCGGTGAACTCGGCGCCGATGAACAGGATCTGCGCCGAGTAGTAGACCCAGAGCAGGATCAGCACGAGCGACCCCGCGGCGCCATACACCGAGGTGACGCTGGCGCGCCCGAGGTAGAGCGCGATCAGCGTCTTGCCGAGGGTGAAGAGCAGCGCCGTCACCGCCGCGCCGAGCCAGACGTCGCGCCAGTGCATGTCGGCGTCGGGCAGCACCTTGAAGATCATGGCGAAGAGGGCGGTGACGACCGCGAAGGAGACCGCGAAGTTGAGCGCCGGCAGGGCGACGGCGAGCAGCGGCAGGTGCGCCGCGATCAGGTCGTGCAGGCCGGCGAGCGCGGCCGAGAGCACGAGCGAGACGAGGAGCAGGAAGCCGATGCCGAGGATCATGCCGAAGGCCACGATGCGCCTCCGGACATGGCCGCGGAGCCCGCTCCGCCTCGGCGACACCTCCCAGATGTGGTTGAGCGAGCTCTGGAGCTGGCCGAACACGCCGGAGCCGCCGAGCGCCATCGTCACCAGGCTCGCGACCGTCGCCAGGACGCCGGCCTTCGGCCCGCTGGCGCGCGCGATCATGCCCTCGATGGCGCGCGCGCCGGCGTCGCCGACGAGCCCGCCGATCTGCGCCACGATCTCGCCCTGCGCGGCGGCGCGCCCGAAGACGAGGCCGGCGATCGCGATCACCAGCACCAGGAGCGGGGCGAGCGAGAAGATGGTGTAGTACGCGAGCGCCGCGCCGAGCGTGAGGGCGTTGTCCTTGCTCCACTCGGCGAGCACCTCTTTCAAGAAGTCGAGCATGCCTCAGTCCCCGCCCGCGCCGAAGGTGATCAGCACGGCCGGCTGACCCTCGCGCGGCTTCCCCGCCGCCTCGCCGACGCTCAGGCGGCCCGCTTCGATGGCGTGCTTGTCCCGGAGCAACGTTGCGACGGCCGCGCCACGCGCGCGGGCGAGCGCCTGGAGCCGGTCCGCCGCGACCGCCGGACGCTCGGCGAGCCACTTGTCGAGCTTCGCCTGATCGTCCTTGCCGAGGTCGCCCGGCTTGCTCGCGGCCCGCTCCGCGAGCGCCTGCACGATGCGGCGTCGGGCGTTCCGCTCCGGGAGGTCACGGAGCGTGCTCACCACGCCCGTGCGCGCCTCGAGCTCGGCGCGAAGGTCCTGCTCCTGGAGCCAGCGCGCGTCGGCGGGCGTCACCACGGGGTCGAGCTCGACGCCGACGCCGGGGTGCGAGGCGAGCAATTCCGCGAGCTGCGCGACCTGCTTCTCGCCGTCCGGCGTGGGGGCGGGACGCCCGACCTCGGCCGCGATCGGCGGCGGCTCGACGACGCCCGCGTTGTCACCCGAGCCGAGGATGGCGCCGATGCCTTTCAGCGGCGACGTGACCGCGCCCAGGATCGCGCTCTTGATCGCGCCGGCGACCACCGTCCCGAGGCCGACCTTCGTCCCGCTCTCGTCGGCCGTGACCGGAATGTCGAGCTTGATGTTGCCGTTGAGGTCGCGGAGGAGCGCGAGCGCCATCGAGAGCGGGATGCCGAATTGCTGCTTGAAGAGCGTGTCCCCTTGCGCACCCTTCACGCTCAGGCGGTGCAGCGTGAGCGCCGTGCTGGTTTCGTACTTCCCCTTGCCGAACTTGACGTCCGTCTTCACGGAGAGGCTGCTGCCCTGTCCGAGGCTGTAGGACGAGTAGGTCGTCACGAACGGGTTGTACGGCGTGAGGGAAACCTGCTCGCACTTCACCTGGACGGTGCCGCCCCCGGGACGCAGCGAGCCGGTGACGTCGATCTTCCCCTTCTGGGGCGTGCGCGCCGAGAGGGTGAAGCGCTCCACGACGGGGCCCTGCGAGCGGATACCGCGCGCGTCGACGTCGAGCGGCTTGATCTCGCCGGCGAAGAACGGCTTCACGGTCCGATCGTTGAACCCGACCCGACCGCGCGCCAGGACGAACGAGGCGATCGTGACGTCGGGCGGCGGCGCGGCGCTGCCGGCCGGCGCTGGGGGCGGCGGCGGCGCCGGCGCCTTCCCGTCGGCGGCTGGCCCGAGCGGCGGCGGCAGGACGATGCCCTCGGCCGACCGCGTGAGCTGCACCGACGGGTCTTCGAGACGGACGGCACCGAGCACGGCGCGCATCGGCGACCTGGCGGCGGGCGGCGCGCCCGGGACCACTCCCGGGATTTCCAGCTCCTCGACCGGCACGGCGAAGCGCTTCCACGAGGCGGCGAAGACGCCCGGGTCGGGGCCGGCGACGTCCAGGGCGTCTACCCCGACGGCCCCCTTCGCGTGCAGCGCGTCCGCGCGCGCCGGCGCGGCGCCTTCCGCCGTGAGCCCGGCCTCGATCGCGAGGTCGGCGCCGAGCACGGCCGACCGCAACAACCCGGGCGGGAGGCCGGCGGCGGCGCGCGCCGCGCGGGCGAGATCGTGCACCGGCAGCTGCTCGACGCGTACCGTTCCACCGAAGCCGGGAGGATTCGGCCGCACCGCGCCGGCGACCGTCACCGATCCCGGCGGCACCGAGATCTTCGCTTCGAGCCGGCCGGGCTCGCCATCGTCGGACAGGCCCCGCACGGCGGCCGCGATGCCGATCTCGAGCGGAGCGCCCTCCTCGCGGAGCGCGACCTTCGAGCCGTCGAGGTGAAGCTCGTTCACCGCCCAGTGCCACGGTGCGGCGGCGGTCGCCGGCTCGGGCGCGGGCGCCGCCGGTGGCGTCTCCTTCGGCGGCCCACGATGAAGCAGCGGCAGCACGTCGCCTCCCTGGAGGTCCCCGACCACCGACGCGCCCCCGATGTCCACGCGCGTGAGCCGCACCCGATGCGCCGCCAGGTCGAGCGGAGCGATCCTCACCGCGAAGCGCTCGACGCCGAAGGCGACCTCCGCCAGATCGGGGACCCGGATCGCCACGTCGCGGAGCCGGAGCATGCCGCGCACCTCGTTCCGTCCCCCGGGTGCGAGCGCGTGGTCCATGACGGTGTCCAGCTCGCCGCGCAGCTCGCTCCACCCGACGCCCGGGACGTAGAGCCGCGCGCGGCGGAGCGGCAGCCGAAACGCCTTCACGCGGGTCCCGACCTCGAAGCCGCGCTCGAGAACGGTGAGCCGCGACTCGATCCGCAGCGAGCCGCCCTCGGTCTTTACGTAGAGGCGGGCGCGGCCGGGCTGGCCGTAGAGCCCGGGCTGCAACGCGACCTGGTCGACAGTGACGTCGGGGATGGCGATCTCGAGCGGCTCGCCCTCGGCGACGGTGAAGTCACGGAAGCGCACGCGGCCGGCGCGGAGCACGAACCGGTCGATGCCGGTCTTCCAGGCGCTCGGTTGTTGCGGCGCGGCCGCGGGCTCCGCCGGCGCCTGCCCGGCGGCCGGGGGCGGCACCAGACGCTGGAGGTTCAGCTCGCCGTTCGCGAGCCGGTCGAGCGCGACGCGCGGTGTGTCGAGGACGACCTTGCGGAGCTGTACCGTCTTCCAGAGGAGCGGGAGGTACCGGATCTCGACCCCGAACTGCTTCCACGCCACGAGCGGCGGCTCGTCGGGAGACTGCGGCGTCGGCGAGTACAGCGCGACGTCCTCGAGCGTCACGCCGCCGCAGTAGAGTGCCAGGTCGACATCGCCGACCTCGACTCGAGTCTGCAGCCGTTGCGAGGCTTGCGACACCAGCACGCGACGGAGGACTTCCGGGAGCGCGGCGCGCAGCGCGACGAGCACGCCGAGCACGATCAGCCAGCGGCGCCACCGGAAGAGAAAGGAGCGCACGCTCCGGGCCTCGTCCGCCATCGGCCTTGACCTAGCCTCTTCCCGCCGGGGGGTCGAGGGCCGGACAGCTTGCCGGCCTGCTAGACGTTCGTGCCCCGCGGCACGAGCGCGTCGATGCGCGCGGCGTGCTCGTCGGGGATGCGGAGGTCGACGGCGCCGAGCGTGTCGTCCAGGTGGCGCACGAGGCGCGGGCCGATGATGGCGGAGGTCACCGCCGGGTGGCGGAGCGTCCAGGCCACAGCGAAGCGCGCTAGCGAGACGCCCGCCTCCTCCGCCATCGCAACCAGCTGCTCGACGATCTCGAGCCGGCGCGCGCTGCGCGGCGTCTTCAGGTCGAAGTTACGGGCCACGAAGGCGCCGAACTCCGTGTCGTTGGTGGCGCGTGACTCCTCGGGCACCGGGCGGCCCTTGCGGTAGCGGCCGGAGAGCCAGCCACCCTCGATCGGGCTCCACACGATGGCGCCGAAGCCGTGCGCGCGGCAGACGCGGAAGATCTCGCGCTCGGCTTCGCGGGTGAAGATCGAATACGGCGGCTGCGTCGCGACGAAGCGCTCGAGCCCGCGGCGCTCCGAGATCCAGAGCGACTCGACCATCCGCCAGCCAGGAAAGTGCATCGGCCCCGACTCGTCCTGCGTGCCGGTCGAGACGCCGAGGTAGCGGACCTTGCCCTGGCGCACGAGGTCCGTGAGCGCGCCGAGCGTCTCCTCGAGCGGCGTGTCGGCGTCGTTGCGGTGGATCTGGTAGAGGTCGATCCAGTCGGTCCCCAGGCGGCGCAGGCTCTCCTCCACCTGGAGGAAGACGTGCCGGCGCGAGGTGCCGCGGTCGAGCAAGCCGCCCGGCCCCGGCATGAACACCTTCGTCGCCAGCACCGCCTCCACGCGCCGGCCCGCCAGCGCCTTGCCGAGGATCTCCTCCGACTCGCCCATGCCGTAGCGGTTCGCCGTGTCGATGAAGTTGACGCCCGCGTCGAGCGCGCGGTGCACGATGCGCGCGCAGTCGGCGTGGTCGGGGTTGCCCCAGCGTCCGAAGACCATGGTGCCGAGGCAGAGCCGCGAGACGGTGAGCCCGCTGTGACCGAGGCGCGCGTACTCCATGGCGGCAGAGTCGACCGAAACGCCGCCCCGGCGCAAGCGTGCGCCCGCGCCGCGCTTGACAGCTCCGAGCGGCGTGCCACAACGACACGATGATCCGGAAGACGTGCGTCGTCGTCGTCGCGTGCCTCCTGCTCGCCACCGTCGCGTCCGCGGCGGGAGAGCACCGCCGTCACCGCCGCAAGCAGCCGGCGGCCACCGCGGAGCAAGCCGCGCCCACCGACTCGCAGCCGAAGGCGACGGACGACAAGCCCGGCGGCTGCATGCCCGACGGAAGCTGCTGCGGCGGCGGCGCCTGCAAGCAAGCCGGCGGCGAGCCCACCGCCGGCGGCGGCTGCCCGTGCAGCAAGCGCAAGCAGATGTAGCGCGCATGGAGGGCCGCTGCCTCTGCAACACGGTCGCCTTCGAGATCCGCGGCCCCACCACCCGCACCGAGCTCTGCCACTGCACCCGGTGCCGCCGCGCCTACGTGGCGGTCTTCGCCGCCACCTTCTACGTCAAGTCCACCCACTTCCGCTGGCTCCGCGGCCGAGCCAACGTCGAGGTCTTCGACCTCCCCCTCCGCGACACCCCACCACCGTACCGCCACACCTTCTGCCGCACCTGCGGCTCCGCACTCCCGATCGTCCACGCTGACTCGAACGTCGTCGAGATCCCGGCCGGGCCCATGGACGACGCCTTCACCCAGCCGCCCGCCTATCAAATGTGGCTGGAGCAAAAGGCTACGTGGTGGAACCCCGACGCGAGCATCCCCCAACGAGAGACGCTGACTCCGAGGGTCAGCGCGCACCGCCAGGGCCCGCGTGGCGCAAAACACGGATTCGCCCTGGCCCCCGCCCCAGCTTTCCTCTATAAGCATCGCGGACTTCGACGAGAGATGGGAGGCGGTGGAGGATGTACGAGCGGTACTTTGGGCTCGTCGATGCGCCGTTTCGGCTCACGCCGGACCCGCGCTACCTGTTCCTGTCGCGCAAGCACGCCGAGGCGCTCGCGCACCTCCGGCTCGGCCTGAACGAGTCGAGCGGCTTCGTCTGCATCCCCGGCGACGTCGGCACCGGCAAGACGACGCTCTTGCGCGCCTTCCTCGCCGACCTCGGGCCCGAGGTCGCGACCGCGTACATCTTCAACCCCGCCCTCTCGACGCTCGAGCTGCTCCAGCGCATCAACCAGGAGCTGGGGCTGACGTCGTCGAGCACCAGTCAGATGGAGCTGGTGGACACGCTGAACGCGCACCTCGTCGCGCAGCGCAAGGCGGGCCACCTCTCGGTGGTGGTGGTCGACGAAGCGCAGGCCTTCTCGATGGACCTCCTCGAGCAGCTCCGGCACCTCTCCAACCTGGAGACGGCCACCGAGAAGCTGCTGCGCCTGGTGCTGGTCGGCCAGCCGCAGCTCCGCACCGTGCTCGGCAACCCCGACCTCGCGCAGTTGAACCAGCGCATCACGCTGCGCTGGCACCTGGGCCCGCTCGCGTATCACGAGACGCGGGCCTACGTTCGCCACCGGCTGGCGGTCGCCAGCCGCGGCAAGGTGACGCAGGTCTTCTCCCGGCCGTCGGTCTTCCTGATCCACCGCTTCGCGGGCGGCGTGCCGCGGCTGGTGAACATGATCGCGCACCGCGCGATGCTGGCGGCATTCGTCGGCCGCCACCGCCGCGTCGGCGTCCGCTCGGTGCTGCGCGCCTACCGGGAGATCGGCGCCGTGCCGCTGCCCGGCGCCGCGGCGCGCGGCCGGCGCGTCGCGTGGGCGACGGCCACCGCCGCGGTCGCCGTCGGCCTCCTGACGATCGGCGTCCCGCGCGACATGCGGTCGCCGCGCGACTGGCTCGAGGCGACGCTCGCCGCGCGCGACGGGCGGCACGCCGCGGCGACGCCGGCCGCGCCCGGCGAGCCGGTCGCCGCGTCCGTCGCGCCCGCGCCGCGCGTCCCGTCGCTCGAGCTCGAGGCGGCGAGCGCGGAGCTTCAGCGCCGGCTCGCCGCGCTCACGGTCGAGGACAGCGCACGCACCGCCACCGACGCCGTCCTCGCCGCGTGGCACCAGCGTTCCCTCTCCTTCGACGAGACCGGCTTGCCCGCCGACCTCGATCGGGTCGCGCGCCGGCGCTCGTTCGACCATCTCAACTTCACGGGCAACCTGAACATGCTCGGCCTCCTCGACCTGCCCGCGATGCTCGAGGTGCGGCTCGGCGCCGGCGGCACGCGCTTCGTCGCCTTGACCGCACTGGACGACCGCCGCGTCATCCTGAACGTCGGCGGCACGCCGGCCACGGTGGACGCGAGCTTCCTCGACCGCGTCTGGTTCGGCGAAGCGCACGTCTTCTGGCGCGACTTCGACGGCCTCGGCCCGCCCTTCGGCCACGAAGCGCAGGGTGCGTCGGTGGCGCGCCTCCAGACGCTGCTGCGGCGCGCGGGCGCGTACCACGGCGCCGCCACCGGCGAGTACGACGCCGCGACCGCCGACGCCGTGCTGGGCTTCCAGCGCTCGCGGCTGCTCGCGGCCGACGGGCGGGTGGGACGCCTGACGCGGATCGTGCTCTACGCCGCCGCCGGCGGCTACCCGCAGCCGACGCTCGCGCCGGCGCCGGGAGGGCCATCGTGAGCTCCATCCTCGAGGCCCTGCGCGAGCTCGAAGGCGACGCGCCGGCGCGGAAGACGGGCGAGCCCTGGCCCGCGGAGCCGCGTCGCCGCGGGCGGAGGGCGCTGGTGATCGTCGGCGCGGCGGTCGTCGCGGGCGGCGCGGCGTTGCTGGTCGGCCGCGGCCGCGAGGTGCGCCCGCCCGCCGCCGCGCCGAACGTCGTCGCCACGTCGCCCGCGGCGCCACGCGTCGCCGACGCCCGAGCTGAGCCGCCCGCGCCGCCGGCCCACCCGCGCGCCACCGCACACCGCGAGCGGCCGACCACGCGTGTGACACCCCCGGCGGCGATCGCCGCGCTCGCGGTCGAAGAGCCCGCGGCGCGTGCCGCCGCGCCGGTGCCCGAGACGGTGGTGCCGCGCCCGCCCGGCGAGCCGCGCGTCCGCCTGACCGCGCTCCGCTACGCGTCCTCGCCCGACGACCGGTCGGTCGCGCTCAGCGTCAACGGCGGCCGCACGGTGACGCTCCACGAGGGGGAGTCCGCGGCCCAGGTCGAGGTGTCGCTCATCATGCGCGACCGCGTGTACCTGCGGCACGCGGGGCACATCTTCGCCGTGCACGCCCGGCCCTGACGACGTGGACTCGGCCCACGGACGTCCCTCGCGGACGTCTCCAGCCTTCAGCGCCGGTCGGTGTACCGGGACCGCGTACCGCCCGTCGTCACAATGTGCCGCGCGTTGTCACGCCTCCTGGTTGAGTCTGCCGCGCTGGCAGGCCGAAAGGAGACGACCGACAACCACCTCATCTTCAGAAACTTCTACGGCTTGTACCCGGGAGGCCCCTGTTTCGACGGAAGGAGCACGGTCGGCGGTCTGCACCACGACGGCACGGCCGATACCGCGGACACGTGGGAATTCAAGAGCGCCGGCGCCAATTTCCAGGAGCACCTGTCTTTCACCCTGGGGAACGGGTTCGACGGCCAATACTCCATCGACTCGTGCCGAGTCAGCGACGATATCTGCCTGGGCGCCAGCTATCCGGTCCACATGACCTGCAACAGCTCGGCGTGCAACGTCAAAGCTTTGCTTCCGCTCGACATAGCCAACAACTACTACGCGGTCGTTCACATCACCGGTACGGAAGAGCCGCCGTCCCGCGCGCGCAGCTACACACTCCACCTGCTGCAGTAGCAGCAAGTGATCGGCCGTTGGGCCCAGGTCCCGACACCGCTCGGCCCCGGGGGCGACTGTGCCCCCGGGGCGGTGTCGTCCAGGCGACCCGTTCTGAGAGCTGTCGGCGGTCCGTCTCGATGTCCGTCCCGGTCGGCTCCGCTCGGAGTTTGACCGGCGGCGGACGCGCCGCTACGACGACGCGTGCCCGCCCCGCTGCCGATCGACGCGCTGATTCCCGACGTCGTGGCGACGCTGCGCCGCGCGACGCGGCTCGTGGTGCGGGCGGCGCCGGGTGCGGGGAAGACGACGCGCGTGCCCGCGGCGCTCCTCGACGCCGGCCTCGCCGGCCAGCGCGAGGTCGTCGTGCTCGAGCCGCGACGGATCGCGGCGCGCGCCGCGGCCGACTTCGTCGCCCGCGAGCGCGGGGGCACGCCCGGCGGTGAGGTCGGCTACCGCGTGCGCTTCGAGCAGCGCGGCGGGGCGGCGACGCGGCTCTGGTTCGTCACCGAGGGCGTCTTCACGCGCCAGCTCCTCGACGACCCCTTCCTCGAGCGGGCCGGCGTCGTCGTGCTCGACGAGTTCCACGAGCGCCACCTCCAGGGCGACGTCGCGCTCGCCGTGGTGCGGCACCTCCAGGAGACGGTGCGGCCCGACCTCCGCTTGCTCGTCATGTCGGCGACGCTCGACACCGAAGCGGTGGCGCACGCGCTCGGCGACGCGCCGGTCCTGACCTCGGAGGGGCGCGCCTACCCGGTCGAGGTCGCGTACGACGACGGGCCCGCCGACCGCCCGCTCGCGGCGCGCGTCGCGGCGGCGCTGCGGCGCGTGCTGGAGGCGCCGGGCGACGCGCTCGTCTTCCTCCCGGGCGCGGCGGAGATCCGCCGGGCCGCGGACGCGATCGCGCCGCTCGCCGCGACCCACGACCTCGACGTCGTGCCGCTCCACGGCGACCTGCCGCTCGACGCCCAGCAGCGCGCGCTCCGGCCGGGGACGCGGCGTCGCGTCGTGCTCGCCACCAACGTGGCGGAGACGGCGCTCACGGTGGAGGGCGTGACGACGGTGGTCGACTCCGGCCTCGCCCGCATCGCCCGCTTCGACGCGCGGCACGGCGTGAACGCGCTGCGCCTGCAGCCGATCAGCCGCGCCTCGGCCGAGCAGCGCGCGGGTCGCGCGGGACGGACGGCGCCGGGGCGGTGCGTGCGCCTCTGGTCGCGCGCCGAGGACGCCGGCCGGCGCGCCCACGAAACGCCGGAGATCCTGCGCCTCGACCTCGCCCGCACGGTGCTCGAGCTGCGCGCGTGGGCGCTCGGCGACGCCGCCGGTCTTCCGTGGCTCGACCCGCCCCCGCCCGCGGCGCTGGCGCGCGCCGAGCGGCTCCTCGCACTGCTCGGCGCGGTCGCCCCCGACGGCGCGCTCACCGCGACCGGGCGCCGCATGCTGGCGCTCCCCGTCGAGCCGCGTCTCGCGCGCCTCCTGGTCGAGGCGGAGCGGGCCGGCTGCCCGGGCGACGGCGCGCTCCTCGCCGCGGTCGCGAGCGAGCGCGACGTGCTGGCGGGCGCGCGCGCCTTCGGCGCCCCGCCGCGCGACTTCCCGCCCGGGCCGTCGGACGTGCTGCTCCGCATGGAGCTGCTGGCCGACGCCGCGCGCCGCCGCTTCGCGCCCGACGCCTGCCGCGCCCTCGGGCTCGAGCCGCGCGCGGTTCACGCGGTCGAGCGGGCGCGCCGCCAGCTCGCACGTCTGGTGCGCGGCGGCGACGGGGGTGACGCCGACGCGACAACGCTCCGCCGCTGCACGCTCGCCGGCTTCCCGGACCGCGTCGCGCGGCGGCGCGCGCCCGGCTCGCCGCGCGCCGTCATGGTCGGCGGGACGGGCGTCGTCCTGGCCGCCGAGAGCGTCGTCCGCGAAGCGGAGCTGTTCGTCGCCGTCGAGCTCGAGCGAAGCGCCGCACCCGAGGCGCGCGCCCGTGTCGCGAGCGCGGTCGAGGCCGCCTGGCTGGACGCACTCTTCCCCGGCGCGGTGACGACGGCGCGCGAGACGGTCTTCGACCCCGAGCGCGGCCGCGTGATCGCGCGCGTCGTCACGCGCTACCACGACCTCGTCCTCGCCGAGACGGTGCGCGGCGACGTCGAGCCTGAAGCCGCCGGCGCGGCGCTGGCGGCCGCGGCGCGGGCCGATCCCGAGCGTGCGCTCGACGACGCGGCGCACGCGCTCCTCGCGCGCTTGGGCTTTCTCCGCCGCGCCATGCCGGAGCTCGACTGGGCGGAGCCGGACGCGCTCGTCGGCGACGCGCTCGAAGCGCTGGCCCCGGGACGGCGGAGCCTCGACGAGATCCGCGCCGCCGACGTGGCGGGCGCGATCACCGGGCTCCTGACGCACGCCCAGCGCACGGCGCTCGCGCGCGAAGCGCCCGAGCACTGGCGGCTGCCGAGCGGACGGCTCGCCCCCGTCCGCTACCCGCCCGAGCGCCCGCCCGCGGTCGCGGCGCGCATCCAGGAGCTGTTCGGCCTCGGCGAGACGCCGCGGCTCGCCGCCGGCCGCGTCGCCCTGGTGCTCGAGCTGCTCGCCCCCAGCCAGCGCCCGGTGCAGGTGACCGACGATCTGGCGAGCTTCTGGCGCACGACGTACGCCGAGGTCCGCCGCGAGCTGCGCGGCCGCTACCCGAAGCACGACTGGCCCGAGGACCCGCGCACCGCGACGCCGCGCGCCCGCCCCGCCCGGCGGCGCTAGGATCACCCGGCGGCTCGGCTACAATCGCGCCGTGGCCGACGTCCCCGAGATCCACGGCTCGTGCGACGCGCGCTTCGCCGGCGTGCGCGACGCGCTGGCGGGGAACTTCCGCCAGCACGGCGAGGTGGGCGCGGCGGTCGCGGTCACGCTCGACGGCACGCCGGTCGTCGACCTCTGGGCCGGCTGGGCGGACGAAGCGCGCACCCGCCCGTGGCGGCGCGACACGCTGGTGAACGTCTTCTCGGTCGGCAAGGCGATCGCCGCCGTCTGCCTGCTGCGGCTCGTGGAGCGCGGGCGGATCGCGCTCGACGCGCCGGTCGCGCGCTGGTGGCCGGAGTTCGGCAAGCCCGACGTCACCGTGCGCATGGTCCTCTCCCATCGCGCCGGCCTGCCCGCGATCCGCCGCACGCTGCCCCGCTTCGCGATGTACGACTGGGATCTCATGGCCGCGGCACTTGCGGCGGAGGAGCCGTGGTGGGAGCCGGGGTCGCGTCACGGCTACCACGTCACCACCTTCGGCTTCCTGGTCGGCGAGCTGGTGCGCCGGGTGAGCGGCGCAAGCATCGGCGCGCTGGTGCGGCGCGAGGTCGCCGGGCCGCTCGACGCGGACTTCCACTTCGGCATCGGTCCCGAGCACGACGCCCGCATCGCCGACTACCTCTTCGGCGACGAGCCGCCGCCCGCCGTTCCCGCCGACGACGAAGCCCGGCGTCTGATCCGCCACGCGTACGCGAACCCGCCCGGGATGTCGGGCCTCGGCACGGTGAACACGCGCGCCTGGCGCGCGGCCGAGATGCCGTCCACCAACGGCCACGCGACCGCGCGCGCCGTGGCCCGCGTCTACACGGCGCTCGCCTGCGGCGGGGCGACAGGCGGCGTCCGGCTCCTCGACGCGGCGACGCTCGCAGAAGCGACCGCCGAGGCCGCCGCCGGCACCGACCTCGTGCTGCGCCGTCCCTCGCGCTTCGGGCTCGGCTTCCAGCTCACGCAGCCGGAGCGTCCGATGGGGACGAGCGCGCGGAGCTTCGGGCACTTCGGCGCGGGCGGCTCGCTCGGCTTCGCCGACCCGGACGCGCGGCTCGCCTTCGGCTACACCATGAACCGCGCCGGCCCGCGCTGGCAGAACCCGCGCAACCGGGCGCTCGTCGAGGCGGTGTACGCCGCGCTCTAGTCGAACGAGCCGTGGCGGCCGGCGCCCCTGGCGAAGCGCTCGGCGCCGGCGCCGGTCTCGCCGGAGCGGATGACGTCGAGGCCGCCGCGCGTCTCGGCCACGAGCGCGTCGGGGAGGTCGAGGTGCCATTGCCCGTACGACGACAGGCGGTCGGCGCGCAGGCACCGCTGCGGGAACTTCGCCAGCTCCTTGGCGAGCGCGACCGCCGCCGCGAGCGCGCCGCCCTTGGGGACGAGGCGGTTCGCGAGACCCATGCGCAGCGCCTCCTCGCCCGACACCGGCCGGCCGGTCAGGATCATGTCGAGCGCGTGGCTGTGACCGATGAGACGCGGCAGCCGGATCGTGCCGCCGTCGATCAGCGGCACGCCCCAGCGCCGGCAGAAGACGCCGAACACGGCGTCCTCGGCGGCGACGCGGAGGTCGCACCAGAGGGCCAGCTCGAGGCCGCCCGCCACGGCGTAGCCCTCGACGGCGGCGACGACGGGCTTGGAGAGCAGCAGGCGCGAGGGGCCCATCGGCCCGTCGCCGTCCTCGGCGACGCGGTTGCCGCGACCCTCGGCGACGCCCTTCAGGTCGGCGCCGGCGCAGAAGGTGCCGCCGCGGCCGGTGAGCACGGCGGCGCTGAGCGCTTCGTCGCGCTCGAAGCGACGGAACGCCTCCGCGAGCGCGGCGGCGGTCGGCCCGTCGACGGCGTTGCGGGCCGCGGGACGGTCGATGGTGACGATCGCAACCGGGCCGTCGGTCTCGTACTCGACGCTCGCCATGGCGACTCCCTCTCTAGAACTTGCCGCCCCTCTTCCAGGCGGAAGGACGCTGCGGGATGATGGTGGTGGTGGTGACCGCGGCGGGCGGCGGCTCCGCGGGCGCGTTCGCCGCCGGCGCGGCGGGCGGCGCGTCGGTGTGGGTGATGGTCACCCGCGGCTCGTACTCGTAGGTGGCGCGGGGCCCGCGATGGCACCCGGCGAGCGCGAGCCCGGCGAGCACGACGGCCGCCGCGACGCGTCTCATCCGCTCACTTTGTACAACCGGGCCCAGTTGTCCCAGAGGACCTTCCGCTGCGACGCTTCCGACAGCGGCAGCTTGAAGAACGCCTCCACGGACTTCGGGTACTTCGAGTCGGCGTGCGGGTAGTCGGTCGAGAAGACGAGGTTGTCGTCGCCGAACCAGGCGACGTAGTCCTTCACCGTCACCTCGTCGGCCTCGACCGCGAGGAAGCAGTTCGTGCGGAAGTACTCCGAGGGCTTCTTCACCACCTCGGGCGCTTCGTAGCGGCCGACCCACTCCCAGTGCTCGTCGAGGCGGTGGAAGAGCCACGGCGCCCAGCCGCAGTTCCCCTCGAGCAGCCCGGCGCGCAGCCGCGGGAAGCGGGCGAAGACGCCGCCCGCGGTCAGGCTCACCGCCACCGTCATGATGCCGAGCGGCTGGTTGAAGGTGTGCCACATCATCAGCTTATCGAAGATCTCGAGCGAGAAGTCGGGCCGGAGGTGCGTCTGCCCGCCGCCGTGGAAGGTGACGGGGACGTCGAGGCGCTCGCACTCGGCCCACAGTGGGTCGTAGGCGGGGTCGTGCCAGGGCCGGCGGTTCACGCAGCCGGGCGCCAGGAAGATCGCCTTCATGCCGAGCTGCTCGACGGCGCGGCGGGTCTCGACGACCGCCGCCGCGGGGTCGTGCGGCGCGACCATCGCGGCGCCGAAGAAGCGGTCCGGGTACTGGCGGCAGAAGTCGGCGAGCCAGTCGTTGTAGCCGCGCGCGATGGCGGCGGCGAAGTCGGGCTCGAGGCCGTCGACGCCGACCATCTGCGGGGTGTCGAGGCCGAGCACGAAGAGGCCGCGGCTCGGGAAGAGGACGGCGAGGTCGAGGCCCTCGGCGTCCATGGCCTCCTTCTGCGAGGTCGCGTCCCAGCCGCGCGCCTCGGCGGCGGCGAAGACGCGGTCCTGCTCGCTCGACCACGCGACGCTGTCGCCGCTCATCGGCCGCACCCGCCCGATGCGGAGCATGACATGCGACTTCACCTTGACGCGCATGTCGCGGCGCAGCTCGGTCAAGCCGACGGGCGCGGCATGCTTCCACGCCGGGTCGATCCACCGCTGCCAGAGGTCCGGCGGCTCGAGGACGTGCATGTCGCTGTCGGCGACCTTGAAGCCCCGGCTGCTCACGCAGCGACGTTTAGGGGATCGGCCCGCCGCCGCGCAAGCCGGGCCCGCGCTTGTGGCAGCCGTCGCGACGGTGTTACCTACCCGCCTGCGATGCCCGCGCGGCCGCCCGCCCTCGCGCAGTTCGACCCCACGATCGCGGAGAGCTTCGTCCGCGCCAGCGAGAAGGTCACCGGCCTCCCCGCCTACCTCGGCGTGCGCATCGTCGAGATGACGCCCGGGCGGCTGGTCGCGACCATGGACGTGCGCGACGAGCTACTGACGCCGTTCGGGACGCTGCACGGCGGGGTCATGGCCGGCTTCGTCGACCACGTGCTGGGCTGCGTCCTCTATCCATTGATGCAGCGCGGGCAGTGGGCGGCGACGACCGAGTTCAAGCTGAACTACCTCGCGCCGGTGAAGGGCGGGACGCTCCGCGCGGAGTCGACCGTCGTCTCGCTCACGCGCCGCACCGGGGTGATCCGCGTCGAGGTAACGAACGGCGACCAGCTCGCGTGCGCGGCGCAGGGCACGCTCCTCGTCTCCGACCCGCCGAACCGCGCGAAGTAGCGATGGGGTCGTTTCGTCACTTCACCTTCGACCCCCTCTTCCCGCCCGCCGACGCCGACGCCATCGTCCGCCTGTGCGAGCGCTTCGGCAGCTACGGCATGTACGGCCAGAAGCCGATCGAGGAGGAGCTGGGGCGCGGCCTCTACCAGCGCCACGACGCGGCCATGAACTACACCCGCACCGGCGGGCGCTTCGGGCACCAGGAGTCGTTCGAGGCCCTCGCCGTGCGCACCAACTACTTCCGCGAGACGTACGCCTACGCCACGCCCGTCGTCGACGGCATCGAGGGCTTCCTCCACCACGCGGCGTTCGTCGAGGCGGCGCGCGCGCTCCACGGACGTCCGGTCGTGGTGCCGGCGATCGTCTACGCCAACCTGCTCGTCCCCGGCCAGGAGCTGGCGGTCCACACCGACGTCGCCCGCCTGCGGGACGACCTCCGGGCGCGCGGGCGGCTCGGCGACGCGGTGCCCAACGGCACGGACCTCGCACTCCTCATGATCGACGAGTACATCCGCTTCCCGAGCCCGGAGGCCGCATGAACGACCTGCACCAGACGAGCCTGCTCGAGCTGACCGCGGCGCTCCACGCCCGCCGCGTGTCGGCCGTCGAGCTGATGGAGGCGACGCTCGCCCGCGTCGACGCCACGCACGCGGACCTGAACGCCGTCGTCGCGCGGCGCGACCCCGAAGCGCTCCGCGCCGACGCGCGCGCCGCCGACGCGCGCCTCTCCCGCGGCGAAGCGCGGCCGCTCGAAGGCGTGCCGCTCGGCGTGAAGGACCTGGAGGACGCGGCGGGCCTGGTCAACTCCGACGGCTGCCTCGTCTACCGCGACCGCGTCTCGCAGCACGACTCGACGCAGGTCGCGCGCCTGCGGGCCGCGGGCGCGATCGTCTTCGGCAAGACGAACGCGCCCGAGTTCGGCTACACGGCGATCACCAAGAACCTCGTCTACGGCGTGACGCGCTCGCCGTGGAACCTCGAGCGGACGCCGGGCGGCTCGAGCGGCGGGTCGGCGGCGGCGCTCGCGGGCTGCGTGCTGCCGCTCGTGACCTCGAGCGACGGCGGCGGCTCGATCCGCATCCCGGCAAGCTTCACCGGCGCGTTCGGCTTGAAGCCCTCGTTCGGCCGCGTGCCGCGCGGGCCGTTCCAGCACTGGGAGTACCAGGACACCTCGGTCTACGGGCCGCTCACCAAGACGGTGGAGGACGCGGCGCTCGTCCTGGATCAGGTGGTCGGGGCTTCACCGCACGACCCGAACAGCCTGCCGCACCCCGGGGGGTCGTACCTGGAGGCGGTGCGCGCCGGGCTGCCGGGCCGGCTCCGCGTCGGCTACTCGCCGGACCTCGGCTACGCCGTCGTGCAGTCCGACGTGGCGGCCGCCGTCGAGGAGGCGGCGGGCGTGTTCGATCGCCTCGGCCACCGCCTGGTGCGCGTCGAGGGCGGCCCGCCGGCGCTCGGGCGCGAGTGGGGGCTCCTCGGCGTCTTCGAGATGGCGGGACGCCTCGCCCCCTTCCTCCCCACCCGGGAAGGCGAGTTCGGTCGCGCCTTCATCAAGGGCATTCACGCCGTGTCGCGCGTGACGCCCGAGTGGTGGGCGGAGGCCGCGCGGCTCCGCGCGCGCCTGGGCGACTGGTGCGCGGAGGTGTTCGAGAAGGTCGACCTGCTCGTCACGCCGACCGTCCCCTACGACCCGCCGCCGGCGCGCGGCCCCTTCCCCGCCGAGACGGAAGGCCGCAAGCAGCCGACCGCCGGCGTCGGGGCCTTCACCATACCCTTCAACCTCTCCTGGCACCCCGCCGCGACGGTGCGCGCGGGACGGTCGCGCGCCGGGCTCCCGATCGGCTTGCAGATCGTCGGCCCGCGCCACCACGACGACCTGGTGCTCCAGGCCGCGCGCGCCTTCGAGCGCGAGCGGCCCTGGCACCCCGAGTGGCCGGTCCGCTGGACGCGGCTCGCGTAGGAGGAACCCATGCACGACCTCGTGATCCGCGGCGGCACCATCGTGGACGGCAGCGGCGCCCCGCCGCGCGAAGGCGACGTCGCGATCGACGGCGAGCGGCTCGCGTCGGTCGGGGGCATCGCCGCGCGCGGTAGAAGGGAGATCGACGCGCGCGGGCTGCTGGTCACGCCCGGCTGGGTCGACATCCACACCCACTACGACGGCCAGGTGACGTGGGATCCGTATCTCACGCCGTCCTCGTGGCACGGCGTGACGACCGTCGTGATGGGGAACTGCGGCGTCGGCTTCGCGCCCGTGCGGCCCGACCGCCACGACTGGCTGATCGGCCTCATGGAGGGCGTCGAGGACATCCCCGGCACGGCGCTCGCGGCGGGCATCGAGTGGTCGTGGGAGAGCTTCCCCGAGTACCTCGACGCGGTCGAGCGGATGCCGCGCGTGCTCGACGTCGCGGCGCAGGTGCCACACGGCGCCGTCCGTGCCTACGTGATGGGCGAGCGCGGGGCGAAGAACGAAGCCGCCACCACGGACGACATCGCGGCGATGGCCGCGATCGTGCGCGACGGCATCGCGGCCGGCGCGCTCGGCTTCACGACCTCGCGCACGCTGCTCCACCGCGCCATCGACGGCGAGCCGGTGCCCGGCACCTTCGCGGGCGAGGAGGAGCTGGTCGGCATCGGGCGGGCGCTGGGGGAGGTCGGCCGCGGCGTGGTCGAGCTGGCGTCGGACCTGATGCCGGAGGAGCCGGAGCTGGCGTGGATGGAGCGGGTCGCGGCGGAGACGGGCTGCGCGGTCACCTTCGCCTGCCTCCAGAACGACGCCGACCCGGGGCAGTGGCGGCGTCTCCTCGCCGCCTCGGCCGCGGCCGCCGCGCGCGGCGCGCGGCTCCGCCCGCAGATCGCGGCGCGGCCGACGAGCCTGCTCATGGGCCTCCAGAGCTCGGCGCATCCCTTCATCAACCACCGGACCTACCGCGCCATCGCGCAGCTTCCGCTCGCCGAGCGCGTCCGCCGCATGCGCGAGCCCGAGACTCGGCGCGCGATCCTCGAGGAGCAGGTGCAGTTCGAGAGCGTGATCGCCGCCTTCATCGCGACGGCCTTCCACAAGCTCTTCCCCCTCGGCGACCCGCCCGACTACGAGCCGGCGCCGGAAGAGTCCGTGGCGGCGATCGCCGCGCGCGAGGGCCGGCGGCCCGAGGAGGTGGCGTACGACCTCCTCCTCGGGCGCGACGGCAAGGAGCTCCTCTACCTGCCGCTCCTCAACTACTCGGACTTCGACTTCGCGGCCATCCACGAGATGCTGCTCGACCCCCACGCCGTGGTCGGCCTCGCCGACGGCGGCGCGCACTGCGGCCTCATCTGCGACGCCAGCACGCCGACCTTCCTCCTGACCCACTGGGTGCGCGACCGCCGGCGCGGCCCGCGCCTGCCGCTGGAATTCGTCGTCCACCGCCAGACGCGCGACACCGCCCTCCTCTACGGCTTCGCGGACCGCGGGCTCCTCGCGCCCGGGCTCCGCGCCGACGTCAACCTGATCGACCTCGACGCCCTCGCCATCCGGCCGCCCGAGATGGTCTTCGACCTGCCCGCCGCGGGCCGGCGCCTCGTCCAGGGCGCGACCGGCTACCGCATGACGGTGAAGAGCGGCACGGTGGTGTTCGAGGACGGCACGCCGACGGGGGCGCTGCCGGGGAGACTCGTGCGCGGTCCGCAGTGCTCGACAAGGTCCTGATCCTCTCCGCCTCCGCCGGCGCCGGCCACGTGCGCGCGGCGCAGGCGCTCGAGCGGGCGTTCGCCAAGGTCGGCGGCGTGGGCGAGGTCCGCCACGTCGACACACTCGAGTACACCAACGCCGTGTTCCGGCGTCTCTACGCGCGGGCCTACATCGAGCTGGTCAACAAGGCGCCCGACGTCCTCGGCTGGCTCTACGACTACCTGGACCAGCCGTGGGAGAAGGAGCGCCGCCGGCTCGCGCTCGACAAGCTCAACACCCGGCGCTTCGTGAACCTGCTCGAGCGCTACCGTCCCAACCTCGCCATCTGCACCCACTTCCTGCCGGCCGAGATCCTCTCCTGGTTGAAGGCGAAGCAGCGGCTCGACTGCCCGCAGGCCATCGTGGTCACCGACTTCGACGTCCACGCCATGTGGCTCTGCCATCACTTCGAGCACTACTTCGTGGCCATCGAGGAGACCCGCCAGCACCTGGTGAAGCTCGGCATCCCCGCCCACAAGGTGAGCGTCAGCGGCATCCCGATCGACCCGGTGTTCGCCGAGCGGAAGGACAAGCGCGCCGTGCGCGGGAAGCTCGGGCTCCGGCAGGACGCGACGGTCGTCCTCTACTCCGCCGGCGGGTTCGGCGTCGGTCCGGTCGAGCACCTCGTCGGCTCGCTCCTCGAGCTGCGCCACCCCGCCGACGTCATCGTGGTGTGCGGCCGCAACGCCGAGCTGAAGGCGCGGCTCGAGGCGCGCGCCGCCACCAGCGGGCCGAACCGGCTCGTGCTCGTCGGCTACACCACCGAGATGGACGAGTACATGGCCGCAGCCGACGTGCTGGTCGGCAAGCCGGGCGGGCTCACCACCTCGGAAGCGCTCGCCAAGGAGCTGCTGCTGGTGATCGTCAACCCGATTCCCGGGCAGGAGGAGCGGAACTCCGACCACCTGCTCGAAGAGGGGGCCGCGATCCGCTGCAACAACCTGCCGGTGCTGGCCGACAAGATCGACCGCCTGCTCGACGACCCGGCGCGCGTGGCGCGCATGCGGGAGAACGTCCGGCGCCTCGCCCACCCGAACGCCGCCGAGGAGATCGTGCGCCGCTCGATGACGCTCGGGACCTGAGACGCGCGCTTGCGCGACTGCCTTCCGCGTGTCACTGGGAGTCTGGTGACGGGCAACGGCCGCGCCCCGGCGGTCGACTGGGAGCACGCGCCGGGGACACGTATCGAGCAAGCGCTCCGCGCGCGCCTCCAGGCCGGCTCGCCGCTCGGTCCCGGCGAGCACGCCCGCATCGTCTTCGACGCCGGCCAGATCGCCTGGACCCTCGAGCTCGACGGCGCCGCGATGCGAGTCTGGGCGGGACGCGCGCCGCGCGCGACCACCACCATCCTGGCCGACGCCGGCACGCTCGGCGCCGTCGCCGAGGGGAGCGAGTCCGGCGTCCACGCCTTCCTCGCCGGCCGCCTCAGCATCCGGGGCAACATGGCGCTGGCGCTGAAGCTCGACGGCTTCGACCATCCGTCGCGCCCGCCCCGCTCCCCGCGCGCCCGGACCGTCCAGGCGCTCGGCGTCGACACCTTTTATCTGGACGCCGGCACGGGACCGCCGGTCGTGCTGCTGCACGGCCTCGGCGCGACCAACGCGTCGATGCTGCCGACGCTCGGCGAGCTGTCGCGCGACCACCGCGTGCTGGCGCCCGACCTCCCCGGCTTCGGCGACTCGGGCAAGCCGATCCGCCGCTACCACGCCGCCTTCTTCGCGCGCTGGTGCGTCGCCTTCCTGGACGCCGTCGGGGTCGAGCGCGCGCACCTCATCGGCAACTCGATGGGCGGCCGCGCCGCGATCGAGACGGCGCTGCGGGCGCCGGAGCGCGTCGACCGCCTCGTGCTCTACGCGCCGTCGATGGCGTTCCGGCGCTTCCGCGCCCTGGTGCCGTTCGCGCGGCTGCTCCTGCCGCACGTGGGAGCCTTGCCGCTCACGGTCCCGCGCGCCTCGGCGCTCCGCGGCCTGTACGCCATGTTCTCGCGCCCCGAGCGCGTCGCCGATGCGTGGCACCAGGCCGCGATCGACGAGTTCACGCGCGTCTTCTCGACGGCGCGCGGGCGCATCGCGCTGTTCTCCGCGGCGCGCGAGATCTACCTGGAAGAGGCGCACGGCCACCGCGGCTTCTGGGACCGCCTGCCGGCGCTCTCGCGCCCCGCCCTCTTCCTCTGGGGCGACCGCGACCGCCTCGTCCCCGCCGGCTTCGCCCGCCACGTCGAGCGCGCCCTCCCGCACGCCCGCTCGGTCGTCCTCGAAGACTGCGGCCACGTGCCGCAGTTCGAGCACCCCGAGCGGACGCACCGCCTCGTCCGCGAGTTCCTCACCGCGTAGGCGCCGCCTGGACTAGCGCCGGCGCCTGTCGTAAGCGTCGGCCCATGGCCGACGCCGTCGCCTGGCAGGACGCCACCGCGCAGGCCGAGCTGGTCCGTCGCGGCGACGCCTCGCCGCGCGAGCTGGTCGACGCCGCGATCGCGCGCATCGAGCGCCTGAACCCGGAGCTGAACGCGGTCATCACGCCGCTGTTCGACAAGGCGCGCGCCCAGGCCGCGTCGCCCGCGCTGCCCGACGGCCCCTTCCGGGGCGTGCCGTTCCTGCTGAAGGATCTGACCGCCCATTCCGCGGGCGATCCGTATCACGCCGGCATGCGACTGCTCCGCACGCGGGGCTGGGTGGAGCGCGACGACACCTTCCTGGTCGCCAAGCTGCGCGCCGCCGGCTTCATCTTCCTCGGCAAGACGAACGTGCCCGAGCTCGGCCCGCTGCCCACCACCGAGCCCGACGCCTACGGGCCGACGCGCAACCCGTGGGACCCGGCGCGCTCGCCGGGCGGCTCCAGCGGCGGCTCGGCGGCGGCGGTGGCCTCGGGCATGGTGCCGGTGGCGCACGCCAACGACGGCGGCGGCTCGATCCGCATCCCGGCGAGCGAGTGCGGCCTGGTCGGGTTGAAGCCGTCGCGCGGCCGCGTCTCCCTCGGGCCCGAGGTCGGCGAAGGCTGGGCCGGCATGGCGATCGAGCTGGTCGTGTCGCGGAGCGTGCGGGACACGGCGGGCGTCCTCGACGCGGTCGCGGGCTACATGCCGGGCGACCCGTACACCGCCCCGGCGCCGGCGCGTCCCTTCCGCGACGAGGTCGGGGCGGAGCCCGGCCGCTTGCGGATCGGCTTCATGCCCACGCGGCCCGGCGGCGGCGCCGTCGACCCCGAGTGCACGGCGTCCGTGCGCGCCGCGGCCCGTCGGCTCGAAGCGCTCGGTCACGTGGTCGAGGAGGCGTACCCCGCCGCGCTCGACGGGCCCGAGGCCATGCGCGCCGCGCTCACCGTCGTGACGACGTCCATCGCACGCGACCTCGCGCTGTGGAGCGAGCGGCTCGGCACGCCCATCCGCGACACCGACGTCGAGCCGGTGACCTGGGCGCTGGCGGAGGCCGGCCGTGCGATCCCCGCACTCGAGTACGTGCGCGCCGTCGACACGCTGAGCGGCTGGACCCGCCGCGTCGTGTCCTGGTGGACGGGCAGCTTCGACCTGCTGCTCACGCCGACGCTCCCCGAGCCGCCGCCGACCCTCGGGCAGTTCAAGCCGACGCCCGACGATCCGCTCCACGGCTTCGGTCGCGGCGGCGAATTGGTCGCCTTCACGCTCCCCTTCAACGTGACCGGGCAGCCCGCGATCTCGCTCCCGCTTCACTGGAGCGCCGGCGGGCTCCCGATCGGCGTGCAGCTCGTCGCCGCCTACGCGCGCGAGGACCTCCTCCTCCGCGTCGCGGCGCAGCTCGAGCGCGCCCAACCGTGGCGCGAGAAGCGCCCGAGGATCCACGCCTGACCATGACGACCCATCCCGTCCGCTTCGGCATCCAGACCGGCCAGCAGTCCTCGCCCTGGGCCGACATCCTCGACCTCTGGCAGAAGGCCGACGCCTGGGGCTACGACTCGCTCTGGGGCTTCGACCATTTCTATCCGATCTTCGTCGACCCCGAGGGCCCATGCCTGGAGGGCTGGACGATGCTCGGCGCCCTCGCCCAGGCGACGCGCCGCGCGCGCGTCGGGCTCCTCGTCTCGGGGAATACCTACCGCCACCCGTGCGTCACCGCGAAGATGGCCGCCACGCTCGACCACGTGAGCGGCGGGCGCTTGAACCTCGGCATCGGCTCGGGCTGGTTCGAGCGCGAGCACCACGACTTCGGCATCGACTTCATGACCATCCCCCGGCGGCTCGAAGCCCTCGACGAAGCGTGCCGCATCATCCTCGGCATGCTCACCCAGGAGCGCACCACCGTCCACGGCAAGCACTACACGGTGACCGACGCCCTCGGGCTCCCGAAGCCGCTCTACCAGCCACACCCGCCGATCATGATCGGCGGCACGGGCGAGAAAGTGCTCCTCCGGATCGTCGCGCGCTACGCCGACATGTGGAACGCCGGCCTCAGCGCGGAGCGGATGGCCGCGCTCGGCGACGTCATCCGCCGCCACGCCGACGCGGCGGACCGCGACGCCGACAAGATCGAGAAGACCGTCATGGTCCCGCTCTGCTACCGCGCGGCGCCGGAGCGCGAAGCGTTCATGTGCCAGCTCATGGCGAACATGCGCCAGACGACGCCCGAAGCCGCGCGCGCGCAGGTCATGATCGGCGGCAAGGACGAGTGCCTGGAGACCGTCGCGCGCTACCGGCGCGCCGGCGTCACGCACTTCATCTTCATGACCTTCGCGCCGTACTTCGTCGACGAGATCCAGGCCTTCGCCGAGGAGGTCATCCCCGCCGCCCGGCGCGGCTGAGATGCGACACGAAGCGGAGGAGCGAGCCCGCGGCATCGTCCTCTGTCTGGCTGCCTACCTGCTCGCGGCGCTGGTGGCGATCGGGGTGCTGCGGGCGCTGGCCGGGACGCACGCGGTGCTCGCGGTCGCGGCGGCCGACGTCGCGGCGACCGTCGTCGTCTTCACCGTGAGCGTCGCCACCGGCAACTCCAGCGTCTACGACCCCTACTGGAGCGTGGCGCCGCCGCTGGTCGCGCTCGCGTGGGCGTCGCGGGGCGCGGATCGCGCGCGCCGCACGCTCGTCATTCTGCTCGTCACGGCGTGGGCCGTGCGGCTCACCTGGAACTGGCTGCGCGGCTGGCAGGGGCTCGGGCACGAGGACTGGCGCTACGTGGACCTCCGCCGGAAAAGCGGGCGCGCCTACTGGCTGGTGAGCTTCACGGGCATCCACCTCTTCCCGACGCTCATCGTGCTCCTCGGCTGCCTCTCGCTCTGGCCCGCGCTCGCCACCGGCCGCCGACCGTTCGGCACACTCGACGTCGTCGCCGCGGCGGTCACCGCCGCCGCGATCGCGATCGAGGCGACGGCCGACGAGCAGCTCCGCCGCTTCCGCCACGCTGCTCCACCCCCCGGGGCAACGCTGGCGACCGGCCTCTGGGCCTACTCCCGCCACCCCAACTACTTCGGCGAGACCCTCTTCTGGTGGGGACTCTTCCTGTTCGCGCTCGCCGCCGACCCGGGCGCATGGTGGACGGTCGTCGGCCCGCTGACCGTGACGCTGATGTTCCTCTTCGTCAGCATCCCCATGATCGACGAGCACATGACGACGCGGCGTCCGGACTACGCCGCGCACAAGCGCCGCGTCTCAGGGCTCGTCCCCTGGTTCACCAGTCGCTGACGGACCGTCAGCGAGCCGGCGTCGCCGGGAGCCGCACCCAGAAGCGGCTCCCCGTGCCCGGGGCCGACTCGACCCACACCGCGCCGCCGTGCGCTTCCACGATGCGCTTGACGATGGCGAGGCCGACGCCGCTGCCGGCGGGCTCGCCGTTCGTCTGGCCCGGGACGCGGCGGAAGAGGTCGAAGATGCGCGCCTGGTAGGCAGCCGGGATGCCGACGCCGTTGTCGCGCACGCAGAAGAGGGCGGAGCCGTTCTCGAGGCGGCCGCTGACCTCGACCTCGCCATCATCGGGGCGGACGTACTTGACGGCGTTGCCGAGGAGGTTCGCGACCACGTGCGCGAGCTTGCCCGCCTGGCCCCAGGCGCGCGGCAGCGGCCCCACGCGGACGCACACGCGCTTCGCCTCGACCCGGACGCGCAGCCCGTCGACGGCGTGGCGGACCAGCGCTTCGACGTCCACCCAGCCAGCCGCCTCGCTCGCGGCGGTGGCGCGGAACAGATCGAGCAGATCGCGGATCATGCCCTCGCCGCCCTCGGCGAGGCGGACGATGCGGATCAGCTCCTCACGGTCCTCGGTGCAGAGCCCGTCCTCGCCGCGCCCGAGCACGAGGTCGGCGCCGAGCAGGATGTTGGCGAGCGGGTCCTTGAGGTCGTGGGTGACCGTGTAGATGAGCGCGCGGAGATCCTCCTGGCGCTGCTCGAGCGCGCGGGCCTTCTCGCCGAGCGCATGGTTCGCCGTGGCCAGCGAGCGCGTCCGCTCGGCCACCTTCACCTCGAGCACCCGGTTCTGTTCGGCGAGCGCCGCGTTCGCCTGCTCGAGGGCCGTCGCCGTCTCGCCGAAGGTCCGCGCGACCGCGCTGCACACCGCCGCGACGGCGTTCATGATCGCGAACATGCCGAGCGCGAGGCCGACGTACGTCCTGAGCGGCGGCGTCGCGAAGCCGAACACCGCGCGATGCGGCAGCACGCCCGAGGCCTCGAGCGCGAGCATCCCGGCGTAGAGGGCCGAGGCCATGTTCGCCGTGCGGAAGATGTGGCGCCGGCTGCCGCTCACCGCGTGGTAGGCGACCGGGATGACGTAGAAGAGCGCGATGCCGCCGGCCTCGACGCCGCCCAGGAGGTAGATGCAGATCGTCACGAACAGACACTTGACGAAGCCGTCGAGCAGCAGGAACGCGTCGCGATTCGTCCAGTACGGAAAGATCTGCTGGAGCACGGCGTGCGAGGCGATCGCGAGCAGGAGCACCGGCGCGAGGAGCCGTAGCTCGAAGCGGTAGACGCCCGCCCACGTCATCACGCATGAGAAGAGCAGCATGAGCGCGACGATCTGGCGGCTGAGCTCGAAGCTGCGTCGCACATGCTGCTGGAGCGGCTGGGTCATGAGTGCATCGCGCCTGCCCGAGTCTATACAGAACTCGCTGCTCGCTTTGAAAGACGAAAGTCCGCGCAATCGCCGTGCGTGGAGCCGTGCGCCTATACGTGCGCGGCATATAGTCACGGCCGCATGGTGGCGGCTGCGTTTCTCGCGGGCCCCTGGCGGAGCGGCATGGATCCGCGCTAGAGCGAGCCGGCCCGAGGTTCCAGGACCGTGCCGCACAATCGCTCGGCATCGCAACATTGCAGGACGCCCCCCGCGACAGAGGGCCGCCACGCGGGCGGTGCCCGGGCATGCAAGTTGCGCCTTGCGCCCCCGGCCATGGCCCGCCGTCTCCTCGCCCTCGTCGCCCTCGCCCTCGCCGTAGCGGCGCCCGCAGACGCCATGCGGCGCTGCGGCGACCATGTCCCCGGCCGCCGCCGCCCCGTTCCCTGCCGGTGCGGCGACGTCCTCGTCTCCTCCCGCACGCTCAACCGGCACGACGGGGTGACGCGCGCGCCGTGTCGCGGCGGCGGTCTCCTGGTCAACGCCGACGGGCTCGTGAGGCTCGACCTCGGCGGACACCGGCTCCAGGGCAGCGGGCACGACGCCGGCGTCTTCGTCCTCCGCGGCACGCTCGACCTCGCGGGACCCGGCAGCATCGAGGGCTTCCAGAGCGGCGTCGTCGCGCGCGGCCCCCGCGCCCTCGCGAGCGTCGCCGGTGTGCGGCTCGCGGACAATCGCCTCGACGGGCTCGCGGCCGACGCCGACGGCTACACCCTCCAGGGCAGCGTCGCCGAGCGGAACGGTCGCGACGGCTTCGTGCTCGACGGCAACGGCTACGCCGCCGACGGCAACCGCGCCACCGAGAACGGACGCTGGGGCTTCGACGTGTGCGGCATGGGCGGGCACCTGGGCGGCGGGCTCGGCAACGAAGCGACCGGCAACCGCATGGCCGGCTTCTACCTCCGCGGCATGATGCACGCGCTCGTCGGCGCGACGGCGAACGCCAACGTCGGCGACGGCGTGTTCGGCGACGTCATACACACGATGCTGGTCGGCGTCCGCGCCGACGGCAACCTGAAGAGCGGCGTCCGCCTCATGGGGACCGCGAACGCCGTCGGGGACACCGTCGCCGTGGGCAACCGTGGCGTCGGCGTCTCGGTGATGGGCGCGGGCTCGGAGGACCGCGGCGGCAACCGCGGCGAGGGGAACGTCGGGATCGTGGGCTACGGCCGGACGCCGTCACGCGTGCTGGGCGGCATGATGGCGCCGCTCACCCAGTGCCAGGTCGGCATGATGACGGTGTGCCGGTGAAGCGCGCGCTCCGCCGCACGCTCGCGACCGTCCTCGCGCTGGTCGCGCTCGCGACGCCGGCTCGCTCGGCGACGATCCCCGTCTGCACGGCGGCCCAGGTGATGGGCTGCGGCGCGACCTGCACCACCTGCACGGCGACCGCCTGCACGGTGATGAAGAACCTCAACGTCACACCGCCCACGCCGGGCGCGGTGTGCACGTTCGACTTCGGCGACCGCAACCTCACCTTCAAGGCCGGCGGTCTGATCGGCGGCTCGAACCTCTTCGCGGTGAAGGCGCGGAGCCTCACCCTCGGCAACAACGGCACGCTGACCGCCAAGGGCGGCTCGACGGCGCCCGGCGGCACCATCACGTTGACGCTCGGCGCGGGCGGCCTCGCGATGCAGGCGGGTGCCAACCCCATCGACCTGACCGGCACCGCCATCGCCCCGACCGACAACGGCGGCGGCACGCTCATCGTCGACTCGGACGGCGACGTGACCATCGGCACCGGCGGCATCATCGCCGACACCGGCGCCGGCAGCGCGGCCGCGGGCAGCATCCTCATCACCACGGGCCGCTTCGACGGGCCGAACCTCGTCGCGTCGGGCAGCATCACGATCCTCGCCCCCTTGAGCGCCGTCGGCCAGATCGGCGGCGCCGCGACCTCCGGCGGCTTCGGTGGCACGGTGTCGCTCACCGCCGACGGAGTACCGGGCTCCGGGAACATCGACGTCGAAAACCCGATCGTCGTCACGGGTGGAATCTCCGGCGGCGGGATCACCCTCAGCGCGAGCGGCAACGTGACCCTCGGCAACCCGGCCTCGGGCAAGCTCCTCGCCGCCGACGGCACCGGCGACGCCGGCACCGGCGGCTGCATCGACGTGGTCGCGAGCGGCAAGATCGGGGGCAAGAACGGCGTCACGGCGACGATCTCGTCCACCGGCAGCGCCGCGGCCCTGGTCACCAACGGCGGCGGTTGCGGGGGCCAGATCTGCGTCGAGTCGCTCGGGGACGACGTCGATCTCTCGGGCGGCACCCACTTCGGTCTCGCGGTGGACGGCGGCCCGGGCGGCGGCGCCGGCAGCGTCAACGTGATGGCCGATCAACCGGGGAAGAGCCTCACCGTCGGGGTGCCGATCTCGGCCAGCGCCGCCGGCGTGAACGGCCAGGGCGGCTGCGTGACCGTCACCGGGAACGGCGCCGTCAAGGTGAGCCAACCGGTCGACGTCTCCTCCGAGGGGGGCGGTGGCGGGATCCAGGTGGACGCGCTCAGCACGCTCGCCGCCAGCGCGCTCATGACCGCCGAGGGGGGGACGAACGGCGGCGGTTCGGTCCAGCTCTCGTCCGGCGGCGCGATGACGGTCACGAGTCCGCTCCTCACCTCGGCCGCGACGAACGTGAACGGCCTCGCGGCGGGTGGCTCCGTGATGCTCTTCGGCGACACCTCGGTCATGACCTCCGGCGAGGTGAACGTCTCCGGCGCGGGCGCGCAGCCGGGCGGCATGGTGACCATGGAAGCGGGCGGCGACGTGACGCTCCCCTCGACCGCCGTCGTCGACGCCGACGGCGGCACGAGCGGGGTGCCGGGCGGCGGCATCGTGTTGCTCGCCGGATCGCCCGATCTGCCCGGCACGCTCCACCTCGACGGCGACCTGCACGCGATCGGCACCGCGCCGGACGACCTCGGCGGCAGCGGCCACGTGCACCTCGAGGCCTGCACGGTCGCGGTCGGCGCCACCGCGCTCGTCGACAGCCGCGGCGACCCGGGCGCCGACAACTCGATCGTGGCGCGCGTCGCGATGACGGTGGCGAGCGGCGGCCAGCTCAAGACGACGGGCGGAACCGCCACCAGCCGCAACCGCCTCACGACGCGGACCGGCGCCCCGCTCCCGCCCTCCTCGGCGTTCGCGCCGGTGCTCGTCGGCGGCGACGTGACGTTCCTCCCGGTCTGCGCCTCGGCGTCGCAGACCGGCTGCGTCACGCCGTGCCCCCAGTGCGGCAACAGTGTGACCGAGTTCCCCGAGACCTGCGACGCCGGCGCCGGCAACGGCCCCTGCCACCCGTGCGACGCGATTTGCCGCACCTTCACCTGCGACGACGGAAACGACTGCACCACCGACACCTGCGACCCGATCGGCGGCTGCACGAGCGTGCTCATCCCGAACTGCACCACCACGACGACGACGGCCACCACCCCGTCGTCGACCACGACCAGCACGACAACGACCTCGACCACCACGCAGCCGACCACGACCAGCACGACAACGACCTCGACCACCACGCAGCCGACCACGACCAGCACCACGACGACGACCACCTCGACCACGACGAAGCCGACGACAACCACGACGACGTCCACCACCTCGACCACCACGACAACGACGACGACGACCACCACCACGACCACGACCACCACCAAGCCCACCACCACCAACACCACGACCACGACGACCACGACGACGACCACCACCACCTCGACCACGACGTCCACCTCCACCACCA
>JBGQET010000019.1:0-58065 GCA_041496545.1 Binatia bacterium
ACCGGTGAAATGACCAGACCCGAGCGTACACGCTCGAGGCTGTGGATCGGATCCGTGAACCGATCACTCTGCCGGTCCGAAGCGGAGGGGGTCTCTGATCCGCAATGGCGCACGCTCGGCGCCATCATGGCATCTACGGGCAACCACGCTTCGACGACCCGTGAGCGGCGCGGTTCAACCGCGTACGGCGGCCATCAAGTACCGACAGACGTGGGTCACACCGTGAATCGTGAGGAGGACGATTGCGACTGCTACCACGGCGACGTTCCGCATCGGGTCGATCGCAGCGAGCGTGAAGAGCAGGGCGAAGGCGAGTCGGATCGAGTCCTTCGTGATCGTGAACCGGGCGATGACCGCCAGTCCGATGAGGACTCCCGGGACGGCTGCCGCCAGGCTCTTCTTCTCCCCAGACCCGCCCACGCGCCCTGGAACGTGGTCGACGTGGTTCGTCGTCGCGTCAGCCATCAAGGCGTCCTCCTTCCGGAGGAGGGTAGCTGTCCACCGCCAGCACGTCTTGAACGAACTTGCTGCCCCCCGCCCGGACCCCGCTCTCATCCACCGCAGCCCCAGAACGTCATCGCATGGCAACCGTGAGCGACGCAGTGGAGCTGCCGTGAGCCCTCACGTCGACGCGATCTCGTCGTACCCGCGTCCCGGGACGGCCCCGGCCGCCCGCGCCATGCCGACCGCCGCGTCGAGGTCCGCCACCACGAAGTCGAGGTGAACCGGCGTCCAGTGCCGCGCGTAGGCGCGACGCTCCGCGACGCCGGGGCACGGTGCGCTGCCCGCGGGCTTGGCGAGGAGATAGATCGCCGAGGACGCGCCGAGCATCTCGGCGACGCCGTCACCCAGGCGGCGCCCGAGCCGGAGACCGAGCGCGTCGCGGTAGAACGCGATCGCCTTCTCGAGGTCGTCGACGTCGACGTTGGCGAGGAGCTGGATCATGGCCCTGGTTCTCGGACGCCCGTCACGGTCGGGTCAAGCCGATGAACCAGCAACCGACCCGCCGGCGCGCTGGCGACCTCCCAGCGGCTGCGCTAGAGACGCCCATGCTCGTCGCCGGGGCGCGTCGCCGCACCGTCCGCGTGTGCGTCGCGCTCGCGGTCGCGGTAGGCGTGACCGGGTGCGCGGCGCGCGGCCTCCCGGGGTGGACCCTCCTCGGACGGGGGGACGACGAGCCGTGCGAGCTGGGCGAGGACGTGGTCGGCGGCGCGGTCGAGCCCGGCGCGCGCGACCTCGTCGTCCCCCCGCGGAAGAAGGCGTGGGAAGCGGCGCACGGCGGCGAGGAGGCGGCGAAGCCCTTCATCCGGGCGCGGCTTGCCGGCTGGCCCCGGACGCTCGCCGTCGACCCCGCCACCTTGCCGCCCGACGGCCGCGGCTTCGTGGCCCGGCTCGCGCGCGACACGTGGCGCGGCCTCGAGGCCTTCACCGACGGCGAGAGCGGGCTCCCCGTCGACAACGTCCGCCTCGGGCGCACGCTCGACCGTGCCGAGGCACGCGTCGGCGACTATACCAACGTCACGAGCGTCGGGCTCCGCCTGATCGCCACCGTCGCCGCGACCGAGCTCGACCTCGTCCCGGCCGACCGTGCCGTCGCCGCGCTCCGCCGCCTGCTCGACACGCTCGACGGCCTCGAGACGCACGAGGGCTTCTTCTTCAACTACTACGACACCACCTCGCGCGAGCGCACCAGCAACCTCGTCTCCTTCGTCGACTCGTCGTGGCTGACGGCGGGCTTGATGGTGGTCCGCCAGCGCTTCCCCGAGCTGGCCGAGCGCGCCGGCGCCGTCATCGCGCGGCAGGACTACCGATTCTTCTGGGACGCGGACGCCGGGCGCATGTCGCACGGCTACTGGGTGCAGCGCGGCGAGCGGTCCAAGTACCACTACGGCGTCCTCTACGCCGAGTCGCGGCTCGGGAGCCTGCTCGCGATCGGCAAGGGCGACGTGCCGGCGGCGCACTGGTTCCGGCTGGTCCGCACCTTTCCGCCGTCCTGCCGCTGGCAGCGCGAGGCGCCGCACGGACGGCGCGCCAAGACGGTCGACGGCCAGCGCTTCTTCGGCGGCTGGTACGAGTGGGAGGGCACGCGCTACGTGCCGTCGTGGGGCGGGAGCGCGTTCGAGGCGCTGATGCCGACGCTGGTCGTCGACGAGCCACGCTTCGCGCCCGCGAGTCTCGGCGCCAACGACGCCGCGCACGCTGCCGTGCAGCGCCGCTTCGCGCTCGAGGCGCTCGGCCTTGCGGTGTGGGGCATGTCGCCGGCGAGCGCCCCGGGCAACGACGCCTACGGCGAGTACGGCGTGCCCGTCCTCGGCTCGCTCGGCTACGCCCCCGGCGCGGTCACGCCGCACGCCTCCGCGCTGGCCCTCGCCGTCGCGCCCGAGGCCGCGATCGCCAACCTCCGCGCCCTGGCCGCGCGCTATCCCGTGTACGGCGACTACGGCTTCTACGACGCGGTCGATGCGAAGACGGGCGAGGTGGCGCACGCCTATCTCGCGCTCGACCAGGCGATGATCCTGGTTGCGGCGGCCAACTGGCTCTGCGACGGCTGCGTCCAGCGGCGCTTCGCCGCCGACCCGATCGCGGCGCGCGCGCTGCCCGTGCTCGGCGCGGAGCGCTTCTTCGACTGACATGGCGAGCGTCGCGCTCGAGCACCTCGACAAGGTCTACCCGGGCGGGACGCAAGCCGTCGCCGACCTGTCGCTCGAGATCGCCGCCGGCGAGCTGGTCGTCTGCGTGGGGCCCTCGGGCAGCGGGAAGTCGACGGTGCTCCGCATCGTCGCCGGCCTGGACGAGCCGACGGGCGGCACGATCCGCATCGGCGGCGAGGTGGTGAACGCGCGCCGCCCCCAGGAGCGCAACGTCGCCATGGTGTTCCAGGACTACGCGCTCTACCCGCACCTCACGGCGCGCGGGAACCTGGAGTTCCCGCTCCGCATGCGGGGGCTCGCGCGCGACGACATGCGGGTGCGCGTCGAACGCATCGCCGGGCTGCTCGACATCGGCACGCTCCTCGACCGCCTTCCGAAGCAGCTCTCCGGCGGCCAGCGCCAGCGCGTCGCGATGGGGCGCGCGCTGGTCCGCGAGCCGGCCGTCTTCCTCCTCGACGAGCCGCTCTCGAACCTCGATCCGAAGCTCCGCATCCAGGTCCGCGCGGAGATCCAGGAGCTGCGCGCCGCCACGCCGACGACGATGATCTACGTGACCCACGACCAGACCGAGGCCATGACGCTCGCCGACCGCGTCGCCGTCCTCCACCACGGGCGCCTCCAGCAGGTGTCGCCGCCGCGCGAGCTGTACGAGCGGCCCGCCAACGTCTTCGTCGCGGGCTTCATCGGCAACCCGCCGATGAACCTGTTCCCGGCGGTGCTGGCGGCGAAGCTCCGGCCCGACGCCGGCGCCGCGGCGACCGCCGGCGTCCGACCCGAAGCGCTCCGCGTCTCCCCCGACGGCGCCCTCGCCGGCACGGTCGAGCACGTCGAATTCCTCGGCCACGAGACGCTCGCACACCTGCGCGTGGACTCGACCGACGTCCGGGTGATCGCGCGCGTGCCCGGGATGCCGGCGATGGCGAAGGGCGAGCGGCTGCGCGTCGCGGTCGACCCCGCGCGCATCCACCTCTTCGACGGCGAGGGACGGGCGATCAGGGGCTGACGCGCGGGCCGAGGAGGACGCGCGCGGCGTGCGTGCGTCCGTCGGCGTCGAGCGGGATCAGCGCCGCGCCGTCGATGACCACCCCCGGCGCGCCGTCGACCTCGACCGCGACTACCGTCTCGGCGATGCGGTTCGGGTTCCGGACTTCCACCTCCCAGCGCGTCTCGCCGTCGGGGAGGCGGAGGTGGAAACGGAAGGCCGGCCAGGAGTCCGGGATGCGAGGCGCCACGCGGAGCGTCGTGCCGCCTTCGAGCGTCAAGCCGAGCACCGACTCGAGCGCCACGCGGAGCATCCACCCCGCCGCGCCCGTGTACCACGTCCACCCGCCGCGACCGACGTGCGGTGCCGTGGCGTAGACGTCCGCCGCCACCACGTACGGCTCGACCTGGTAGACGGCGACCGCCTTCGGCGTCCGCGCGTGGTCGACGGGCGTCAGCATCTCGAGGAGCTGCGTGGCGCGCTCGCGCCGGCCGAGCTCGGCCATGGCGCGGACGACCCAGAGGGCGGCGTGCGTGTACTGCCCGCCGTTCTCGCGGATGCCGGGAACGTATCCTTTGATGTAGCCGGGGTCGTGGTCCGTCTTGTCGAACGGCGGCGTCAGGAGCTTGATCAGCCCCGCCTTGTCGGAGATGAGCAGGCGCTCGACGGCGTCCATGGCACGAGCCGCGCGGTCGGGCGGCGCCACGCCGGAGATCACCGCCCACGCCTGCACGAGGGCGTCGATGCGGCACTCGGTGGCGCTCGAGGTGCCGAGCGGCGTGCCGTCGTCGTAGTAGGCGCGGCGGTACCAGCCCCCGTCCCAGCCCGCGTCTTCGAGTGCCTCCGCCAGTGCGACGCGCTCGTCCCGCCAGCGCCGCGCGCGCTCGGCGTCGCCGCGTCGCTCGGAGAGCGGGAGGAACAAGTCGAGCACGTGGTGGAGGAAGAAGCCGAGCCAGACGCTCTCGCCCCGGCCCTCGCGCCCGACGCGGTTCATGCCGTCGTTCCAGTCCCCCGTGCCCATGAGGGGGAGGCCGTGCGACCCGTGCGTGAGCGCGCGCTCGAGCGCGCGGCAGCAGTGCGCGTAGAGGTCGGCGGTCTCAACGGCGACCGACGGCAAAAGGTACGCCTCGTCCTCGCCGGTCGCGAGCTCGCGCGCCGTGACGAAGGGCGCCGGCTCGTCGAGCACACCCCAGTCGCCGGTGGCGCCCACGTACGAGGCGGTCGCGTACGGCAGCCAGGCGAGGTCGTCGGAGAAGCGCGTGCGCGTGCCGCGACCGATCGGCGGGTGCCACCAGTGCAGCACGTCGCCCTCGACGAACTGGTGCGCCGCGTGCAGGAGGAGCTGCGCGCGCGTGAGCTCGGGCCGGAGCCACACGAGGGCCAGGGCGTCCTGGAGCTGATCGCGAAAGCCGACCGCGCCTCCCGACTGGTAGAAGGCGGAGCGGCCGCAGAGCCGGCAGGCGTGCGCCTGGTAGGCGAGCCAGCCGTTGACCATGAGGTCGAGCGGGCCCGACGGGGTCTCGATCTGTACCGCGCCGAGCGAGTGCGTCCAGAGCGCGCGCACGCCCTCGAGCGCGTGCCCGAGCGCGTCGGGCTCCCTGTATCCTCCGACCAGCGCGCGCGCGGCGTCCGCGTCGTCCGCCTCGCCGAGGAGGAAGGCCACGTCCGCCGTCTCTCCCGGGGCGAGACGGAGCGGCACCTGGAAGGCGAAGCAGGGGTCGAGGCCGGCACCGGTGCGCCCGTCGAGCGCCGCGGCCGTCGCGAGCGCGGCGGGGCGAGCGGGCGAGCCGTAGGGCCCGAGGAAGGCGGCGCGGTCGGCGGTGACGCGGACGGGCGCCGCCCCGGGCACCACGGCGGCGGCGAAGACCGTGCCGCCGGCGAAGTCGCCCGGATGGCTGTTCCGCGCGTGCAAGATGCCGCGCGCGGCGTCGAAAGTTGTCTCGACGAACGGGGCCGTTTCCGACGGCAGCACGCCGAGCACCAGGTGGAAGTAGGAAAACACCGCGAGCCGCCGCCGGCGCCGGCCGGTGTTCGTCACGCGGAGGTGGATCACCTTCACCGGATCCTCGCGCGCCACGAAGACGCGCACCTCCTGCACGAGCCCCTGGCTCGCGTGCCGCCAGCGCGTGTAGCCGAAGCCGTGCGCGACCTCGAAGGTCGCCGCCGGCGGCGTCGGCCCCGGCAGCGGCGACCAGAAGACGCGCGCCTCCTCGTCGCGGATCCAGAGCGCTTCGCCGTGCGGGTCGCTCACCGGGTCGTTCGACCAGGGCGTGAGGCGATGCTCGTGGCTGTTGCGGCTCCACGTGTAGCCGGCGCCCGCTTCGCTCGCGAGACAGCCGACGCGCTCGTTGGCCATGACGTTGATCCACGGCATGGGCGGGCGGCGGTCCGGGCCGACGCGCAGCACGTACTCGCGCCCGTCGGGGGTGAAGCCGCCGGTGCCGTTGTCGAAGAGCAGGTCCGCCGGGCCGACGGCCCCCTCGCGGACGCGCGCGCCGGTCGCGGGACGGAAGCGCGGGCGCGCGGGCCGCGCCGCCGCGAGCGGCTCCGCCGGCCCGGCCGCGACGGCGAAGGGGGCGGCGCGCCGCCGCCGGTCGGTCGCCCACGCGGCGAGCGCCAGCGCGGCCTCCCGCGTTTCCGCGGCGCCGAGGAGCGCCACGAGCTCGACGGTGGCGCCGGGCGCGATGCGGACCGTCCTTCTCAGGCTCACGACCGGGTCGAGCACGTTGCCGACGGTGCCGGAGAGGCGTGTCGCGAGCGCCCGCGGGCGGGCGGGCGTGCGCCCGCGCCCGAGGAAGCGCGCGCGATCCGTCTCCCACTGGAGGCGGCCGGGGCCCGCGAGCGCGTGGACCAGCCACGCCGTCTTCTCCACGGCGCTCCGCGGGCGGCGGTGCGCGAGCAGCACGCCGTCCGAGCACTCCGTCGTGACGAAGAGCTTCGAGAACGCCGGGTGTGCCGCGTGCGCCGCCGCGTCGCCGAGCACCACCTCGGCGTAGGTCGTGACCTCGATCCGCCGCGCGCGCGAGGAGCGGTTCCGCAGGCGGATGCGGCGCAGCTCGAGGTCGGCGTCGGGGACGACCGCGACCTCGAGCCGCGTCTCGATGCCGGTGTCGAGCCGCTCGACGGCGAGCATCCCCGGCGCCTCGCGCGCGACGTACCTTGGCGTGGCCCGCTTGACCGGCTGGTGGCCGGCCGACCAGACCGTCCCGCGCTCGGCGTCGCGGAGGTAGACGTAGAAGCCGTCGGCGTCCTCGGTCGGGTCGCCGCGCCAGGCGGTGAGCGCGAGGTCGCTCCAGGTCGAGCGGCCGGTGCCGGCGGCGGTCGCCAGCGTCGCGTACCGTCCGTTCGTGAGGAGCACGTGGGGCTCAGTAGCCCAGCACGACGTCGGCGGGGAAGTCCCCGATGGTGACCTCGCCGGCGGTGAAGCCGTCGACGGCCCGGCCGTTCACCGTGACGCTCCGGAGGGGGCGCGGGAACGGCGAGCGCAGCAGGATCTTCCCGGGCGGCAGCGCGACGTCGCCGGAGAGGCGCACGCGCACGGCGTCGGGGCCCTCGGCCTTGAGCGTCATGCCGAGCGTGCCCCAGTGGGTCGGCAGCCGCTTCACGACCACGCCGCCCTCCGCCGTCACCCACTCCGCCGGCACGCCGGCCGCGAGCACGAGGGCACCGTCGGACTCGTAGGCCAGCAGGGTGCGGAGCGAGGACACGAAGCCGGCGCCGACCCAGGTGTGCGGCATGTCGCCGATGAAGCGCGGCGCCTCGGGGTCGCGCCAGACGATCTCCGACCACTCGTTCCATCCCGCCGGGCGCTGGTCGGCGACCAGCGCGCGCAGGAGCTCGAGCGCGCGGTCCTTCTGTCCGAGCCGCACGAACGCACCCACGTTCCGGAGCTCGTACGGGCTGTAGTTCTCCCAGTCGGTCTTCTCGTCGCGACGCGGCACGAATTCCTCCCAGTAGCGGTCGAACGTGCGCGACAGGGCGGGCTCCGGCAGGTGCTCGCCGAGCACGAAGGCGATGCCGGTCGAGGTGGGGTCGAAGTCACCCAGCTCGACCGAGCCGGGGATGTAGTCGATCTCGCGCCGGGCCATGGCGCGCCCGATCGAGGCGTAGAGCGAGTCCCGGAAGGCGTCGCGCATTGCGGCGAAGCTCTCCGCGCGCTCGTCGTCGCCCACCACGCGGGCGAGGTCGGCGGCGTCCTGGAAGGCACGGAGCGCGAAGAAGTCGTCCCAGTAGGAGTGGACGGGGTGCGCGGCGTAGCCCTCGTGGCTGATGGACTCCGGCAGGAGGCCGAAGAACGCCTCCTTCTCGGGGCTGCGGTACTCGTCGGTCGTCCGCCGCTTGCGGAGCGCGGCGAGGTAGTCGACCGCGCGCACCACGCGCGGCCACATCTCGGTGAGGAAGCCGACGTCGCGCGTGTAGCGGTAGTACTCCGCCACCGCCCACACGAACGCGCCGGCGCTGTCGTGCTCGGGCGTGGGGTCGGGGCCGCGGCGGTCGACGCAGCAGGGGATCTTGCCGTCGGGGCCCTGGAAGCCGGCGTACCAGCGCAGGAAGTCGCGCGGCTCCTCGGTGAAGCCCATCGACAGGAGGGCGACGCTCGTCATGGCGCCGTCACGGATCCAGGAGCGAGCGTAGTTGCGCGGGCCGGGACGGATGGCGGGGCCGTCGCGGTTGACGAGGGTGTACGCCAGCGTCGAGCGCAGCGTCTGCACGAGCTTCTCGCCGTCGAGCGGGAGCCGCATCTCGACCCGCCCGACGCTCCGCTCCCAGGCGCGCCGCGTCTCCTCCTCGCGCTCGGCGACGACCGTGGGCGGGCGGTCGCCGACCTCGGCCGTCATGGCGGCGAGCCGCGGCTCGTGGAACGGGATCGCGAGGTCGGCCTCCGCGTTTCCGTGCGCTTCGAGGTAGAGGTTGTAGCGGAGCGCACCCGACGCGAAGCCGTGCGGGTCCGTCACCTCCGGGTGGGGCGGGACCTTCCCGCCCGCGAGGAAATGGGTCACGGCGCCGTCCTCGAAGGTGCCGGCGCCGAAGTCGTCCGGCGTGGTGAGCGAGACGACCGCCTTGTCGCGGTTCACCCACACGGTGCGGCCGTCGAAGCGCATCTCCTGGATGTGCGTCACGCCGCCGCTCGTGTTGAGCGTCTGCCAGGGCGGGTTCACCTGGAAGGGGCGGAGCGCCACGAAGAGCGTGACCGGCGTGCCGCGGTCGCTCGTGTTCTCGACGCGATAGCGGACGTAGAGCACGGACGTACCCGGCTCGCCGCTGGCGAACGCCGTGGTGACGAGGCGCAGGCCGTCCCTCCGCCACACGACGGACGGGATCGGCAGGTAGCCGTCCTTCAGGCGCTGCTCGGTGTTGACGTCGCCCCAGGTGACGAGCCCGTCGTCGGTATAGAGGAAGGGCTCGATCGAGAACTGGCCCTTGTCCACCTCGAGCATGCCCTCCTCGTTCAAGAGGGCCTTCTTGTCGTCGTCGCCGTCGATCCCGACCACCGTCCAGTAGGTCTGAAGGCCGTAGAGGTACTTCGGGTACTCGCCCATGCGGGCGTCGCGCGCGATCGCCTCGAAGAACTGGTTCGGCGAGGCGGAGAAGTCGACCGGCTCGACCCGCAGCCGCGTGATGCCGTAGCCGCGGCCCCGGCTCGAGCGCTGGAGGAGCAGGCGGACGAAGCGCGACTCGGCGTCCGGCATGTAGATGTAGTCGCGACCGCCGCGGCCCGTCGTCGTGCGGTACGCGGTGGTCGGCGCCGCGGCGTCGTTCGAGACCTGGACCTCGAACGCCGTCGCCCAGTCCTCCTTGTCCCAGTCGATGACCAGGCCGCCCAGCTCGCGGTTGCGACCGAAGTCGAGGAGCAGCCACTGCTCGCGTGGCAGCGGCTCGCTGCGCCAGCCGGCGTGGTGGTCGTCTTCGAGCACGGGGCCTGGAGGGTGGTCGGGCTCCGACGTCGAGGCCGTCACCTCGGGCGCCAGACCATCGGGACCCGCCGGCTCGCGCTGCTCGAAGCGCAGGTCCTCGACCAGGAAGAAGCCGCTGCCGCCCTCGCCGGCTGGGATGGCGAGCTCGATCGCGCCCACCTGCTTGAGCGGCCCCTCGCCCCAGGCGCGCGTCATGCGCGAGCGCCGCACCGTCATCTGCTGCCAGTCGGTCGGGAACGCGAAGTCGCGCTCGCGGCGCCACCACACGTTGCGTCCGCGCGCGTCGACCAGCTTGAACTCGAAGCCGTTCGACTTCCCCGCGCCGCGGAGCCAGAAGCTGAAGGCCCAGTTCTCGGGCAGGGGGAGCGACACCGACCGCCGCACGATGACGTAGCCACCCCCGGGGTTCAGCTCGAAGCCGACGCGCATGGCCGAGCCCGTGCGCCCCGGCTCGCGCGTGATCCACACGCGGCTCCCCTCCGAGGCGGTCGTCGTCCAGCCGCCGAGGTCGGCGAAGTCGTCGATCACCGTGCCCGCTCCGCGCGCGGGCGACCCGCGGACGAGGAGGCACGCGAGGACGGCGAGAGCGATCCAGACGCGACGCCGCAGGCGCCTACTCCTTCACCCCGCCGGCGGTGATGCCGGCCACGTACCAGCGCTGGAGGAAGACGAAGAGCAGCACGACGGGGAGGACGGTGAGCACGGCGCCCGCCATCATGAGCTCGGTGTCCTGCACGTGCTCGCCGGCGAGGTTGGCGAGCGCGACCGGCAGCGTGTAGCGGTCGCGGTCGGCGAGCACGATGAGGGGCCAGAGGAAGTCGTTCCACGTGCCCATGAAGGTGAAGAGCCCGAGGGTGACGAGGATCGGCGCGCAGAGGACGGGCACGAGCGTCCGGAAGATGCGCAGCTCACCCGCGCCGTCGATGCGGGCCGCGTCGAGCACGCTGTCGGGGATGGAGAGCGCGTACTGCCGCACGAGGAAGATGCCGAAGACGCTCGCCATGCCGGGGATGACGACGCCCCAGTAGGTGTCGACGCCGTGGAGCTGCCGCAGCAGCAGGAAGAGCGGCAGCATCGCCACCTGCGCCGGGATGACGAGGGCGGCGAGGAGCACGCGGAAGAGGCGGTCGCGCCCGGGGAAGCGCAGCTTGGCGAAGGCGTAGCCCGCCGCCGCGTTGACGACGAGCGCGATCGCCGTCGCGGCGGTCGCCACCAGCGCGCTGTTGCCGAAGGCGCGCGCCAGGTTCAGACGCGCGAAGAGCGCACGGTAGTGCTCCAGCGTGGGCGCGCTCGGCCACAAGCGCGGCGGCACGGCGCTCGCCTCGCCCGCCGGCATGAGCGACGCCGACACCATCCAGAGGAGGGGGAGGAGCGTCGCCGCGGCGAGGGCGAGGAGCCCCGCGTGCAGCGCGACCGCGGCGGCGGCGCGTCTCAAGCGGTCTCCGGCCGGCGGAGCCGGAGCTGGACCAGCGTCAACCCGAGGATGATCGCGAACAGCACGAAGGCGATCGCCGAGCCGACCCCCATGTTCCACCAGCGGAAGCCCTCCTCGTACATGAGGAGGACGACGCTCGTCGTGCTCGACCCCGGCCCGCCCTGCGTCATCACGTAGGGCTCGGCGAAGAGCTGGAGGTACCCGATGCCGGTGATGACCGCGACGAAGGCCAAGGTCGGCGCGAGCATCGGCAGCGTCACGTGGCGGAGCTGCTGCCAGGCGTTCGCACCGTCGAGCCGCGCGGCGTCGTAGAGGCGCTCGGGGATGGCCTGGAGGCCGGCGAGGAAGATCACCATGTTGAAGCCGAAGTTCTTCCAGACGGCCAGCAGGATGATCGCCGGCATCGCCCAGCGCGGGTCGCCGAGCCAGTCGACGCCGAGCCCGAGCACGTGGTTCAGGAGCCCGTGTCGCGGGTGGTAGAGGTCCCGCCAGACGACAGCCACCGCGACCAGCGTGGTCACGACGGGCAGGAAGTAGACGGTGCGGAAGAAGCCGCGGAAGCGCGCGAGCCGGGCCTCGAGGAGGAGCGCCGCGCCGAGCGACACGCCGAGGGAGAGCGGTCCGCCGACGGCCACGAAGTAGAGCGTGTTGCGGAGCGCCGTCCAGAAGCGCGGGTCGTGGGCGAGGTGCGCGTAGTTGGCGAGCCCGACGAAGCGGGGCCGGTCGGGGTGCGCGATCGTGTAGACGTCGAAGTCGGTGAAGGAGAGGAGGAGCCCCGCCGCCACCGGCAGGACGAAGAAGACGCCGATCAGCGTGAGCGCGGGGGCGACCAGCCACCACGCGGGGTTCGGTCCGCGACGGGTCATCGGGATAGGAGCCAGCGGCGCTTCTCGAGCGCCGCGTCGACGTCCCGGTCGAGTGCCGTGAGCGCCTGGTCGATCGTCATGTCCTCACGCACGGCCGCCTCGGCGTACTGCCCGATCTTGGCGGCGATGCGCTCCCACTCTGGGATCTTGGGGGTCGACCGCACGGATTGCAACTGAATCCAGAAGCTCTGCGCATGGCGGTCGCCGCGGAGCCCCGCATCCGCCCACGCCGAGCGACGCGCGGGCAGGTCGCCGGTCGCGTGGAAGAACCGCACCTGCTGTGCCGGCTGCGTGAGCCACTCGACGAGCGCCCACGCCGCCTCTTTCCGCTGCGAGCCGCGCGCCACGACGAGGCTCGCACCGCCCGCGAGCGAGACGCCGGGGAACTCGGCGCCGGCGGGCGCGGGCCAGGGCGCCGTCGTCCAGCGCGGCTGGAAGTCGGCGGGCAGGCGGGCGGCGAACTCGCCCAGGTTCCACGGCCCCGTGACGTAGAAGGCGAACAAGCCGTGCGCGAAGTCCTGGTAGACGTTGGCGGCCGCGGTCTCGCCGCTCCGCGGCGCGAAGCCGCGGCGGAAGAGGTCGAGGTAGAACGCGAACGCGTCGCGCACGGGTGGGCTCCGGAAGTTGCCGAAGCGGTCGCCCTCGCGCAGCAGCGCGGCGCCCTTCTGGAGTGCCAGGATCACCGGTACCTGCCACTCGCGGGACGGGAGCAGGATCGCCCAGCGCTCGGGCCCGGCGTCGCCCTTCAAGCGCGCCATTGCCTCGACCCACGCCTCCCAGGTGCGCGGCGGGTCGGGGACGAGGTCGCTGCGGTAGAAGAGGAGGCGGGTGTCCACGTACCACGGCACGCCCCACGTCGTGCCGTCGACCACGTTGGTGTCCTGGATGCCGGGGAAGCCGTCGTCCGCCGCGACGCGCCCGTCCGCCGGCTCGAGCGCGCCGAGCGCGGCCAGCTCGGGGAGCCAGGTGTTGCCGGCCTGGAAGACGTCGGGCATGGCGCCGCCGACGTACGCCGTGAGCAGCTTCTCGTGCGCGGCGCTCCACGGGATCTGCTGCACGCGGACACGGACGCCCGGGTGGCTCCGCTCGAAGTCGGGCACCAGGTCCGCCACCGCCTCGCCCTCGCGCCCGACCGCCCAGAGCTGGACGACGTCGCCGCGCGGCGCGCCGCCGCAGGCGAGGGCGCCGAGGCAGGCGAGCAGCGCCGGGACGCGCACCATCCGCCGGGGATCGGGCTCCTGCTGGCCGGCTGGTTCCGGCTGCGTCAAGGCGCGGGCCGCGGCGGCGGCGTGCCCGGACGGCCCCAGCGCGCCGCTTCGGCGCGCTCCGGCAGCGCCCACACGCGACGGTGGAGCTCGTCGGTCATCTCCGGGTCGTGCAGCAGGATCCGCCGCTCCCGTGTCGTCAGGCTCGCGGGGCCGGCGGCGAGCGCGCGTTCGAGGAGCTCCCGCCGGGCGGCGCGGATGCTGGCGCGCAGCCGGCGCCGGCCGCGCAGGAGCACGCGGTGGAGCGCGTTGACGGTCGGGTCGACGGCGGCGCGGACGAAGCCGTCGCGCTCGGCCGGCGGGAGCCGCGCGACGCGCTCCTCGCCGGCGGCCCAGTTGGCGACCAGCTCGCGCAGCTCGGGCGGCGGCGCGCTCTCCTCGGGGATCAGGAAGAGCCCCCAGCGACGCAAGCGCTCGCCGACGCTCGCGCGGCTCGTGAAGACGGAGATCGGGACGGCGATCACGAGCGCGACGATGATGGGCGCCACCCAGAAGAAGTAGTGCGGGTTGAGCCAGAGGAGCGTCGCGCCCCAGGCACTCGCCATGACCATGTCGAGCCAGTGCTGGCGGAGCGCGTCGCCCCACGTCGTCTGGTCGTCGCCCCGGGCCTGCGAGCGCCAGCCGACGGTGCGCCCGAGCAGGTTCAGCATGACGAAGCGGCTGTGGAACACCATGCGGATCGGCGCCAAGAGGCTCGAGAGCAGGATCTCGAGCACGACGCTCAGCGTGAGCCGTCCGACGCCGCCGTAGGCGCGGGCATCGCGGCGCTTGAGCGTGATCAGCACGATGCTGAGCAGCTTCGGCAAGAAGAGGATGAGCGCGATGACCGTGATCAGCGAGTACGCCCACTCCGGCCGCCACACGGGCCACTCGGGGAAGAGGCTCGGGCCGTGCGGGAAGTACTCGGGCTCGCGGAGCGCGGACCAGATCGCCTCGGCCGTGCTGAGCACCAGGAACGCGTTCCAGAGGAGCGCCGACACGTAGGAGAGCGCGCCGTTCAGAAACAGTGCGCGGTGCGCGCCGAAGAGGCCCGCGGTGAAGAGGAGGCGCAGGTGCTGGAGGTTGCCCTGACACCAGCGCCGGTCGCGCCGCATCTCGTCGAGCAGCGTCGACGGCACCTCCTCCCAGCTCCCCGGCAGGTCGTAGGCGAGCCAGAGCGTCCAGCCCGCGCGCCCCATGAACGCCGCCTCGACGAAGTCGTGGGAGAGGATCTCGCCCCCGAGCGGCTCGCGGCCGGGCAGGCGGGGGAGGCCGCAGTGGTCCATGAACGGCTCGACGCGGATGATCGTGTTGTGGCCCCAGTACTGTCCGTCGCCGAGCTGCCAGAAGTGGAGCCCGGCGGCGAACATCGGCCCGTAGACGCGGCTCGCGAACTGCTGCACGCGCGCGAACAGCGAGCGGCGGTTCACGGCGACGGGCGCCGTCTGCACCATGCCGACGTCGGCGTGCCGGTCCATGATCTCGACCAGGCGGCGGAGCGTGTCGCCGGACATGACGCTGTCGGCGTCGAGCACCACCATGTAGCGGTAGCGCCGGCCCCAGCGGCGCAGGAAGTCGCCGACGTTGCCGGCCTTGCGTTCGATTCGCACTTTACGGCGGCGATAGAAGATGCGGCCGAAGCCGCCGACCTCGCGGCACCAGTCGAGCCAGGCTTCCTCCTCGCGGACGGCGGTGGCCGGGTCGGCGGTGTCGCTCAGGATGAAGAAGTGGAAGGCGTCGAGGGCGCCCGCGCGCGCGGCCGACGCCCAGGTGGCGCGCAGCCCGGCGAACACGCGGGCCACCGGTTCGTCGGCGATCGGCATGATGACCGCGGTGCGGGCGCCGGCGTCGGGTGGCACCGCGGGCTCGGCCGTCGCGGGGGCGAGGCTCGTGATCGCGAAGCGGTCGCCGCGGACGAGCGTCACGAAGCCGAGGAGCGCGGTCCAGAAGCCGATCGAGATCCAGCCGAAGAGCGCGCCGAAGAAGGCGATGATCCCGACCTCCAGCCACGTCTTGCCGTGCTGCGGGAGCACGTTCACCATGAAGCCGGTGGCGACGATGGCGGGGATGAGCACGAGCGCGAAGAGGAGGAGCCGGCGGCGACGGGCGACCCGCGTCCAGCCGAGGCGCCGGCGGAGCGCGCGGAGCGGGCTCCCGTAGAGGGCGTGCTGGGTGGTGAGCCGCGAGCTGCCCGACGCCATCGAGCGGCGGCGCAGCTCGGGCGCCGCGCGGAGCGCGCCGTCGCGGAACGGCGTGGTGCGGAGCCGCCACGCGACGAACGGGTCGCTCGCCTCGCCGCGCCCGTGCCGCGCGACGACCAGCCGGCGGGCGGCATCGAGCGTCGCGCCGACCGCCTCGGTGGCGCCGTCCCAGGGCTCGGCGAGCGCGCGCTCGACCGCTTCGTCCGCGAGCGCGCGGCGTTCGTCCTCGGGCAGCTCGAGCGCGGCGAGGTAGGCGAGCGCGCGCTCGTGCGCCTCCTTCCAGTCCTGGACCAGCCGCTCGACGGGGACCTCGATGCGACGCTCGGGCGTGCGCGCGGCGCCGGCGTCGGGGCTCACGGCAGCAACGCGTACGACCAGGTCTCGGTCAGCGCCTGGCCGCCCTCGTCGAGGAACGCCCGCAGCTCGATCGCGTCGCGCTTCTTCGGCTTCACCTGGAACGTGAGCCGCCAGCCGCCGGTGACCGTGTTCTTCGTGACGTGCTGGTCGACCAGCTCCGCGGCGTCGTCGCCGCCGACGATGGTGATCGCGCCGTGGAGCACCCGGTCGGCCGGGATGGCGGTGAGCTTGGGGCCCGCGAAGTCGATCACGAAGCGGTGCGCGTCCTTGACGGTCCCGCCGTCGCGGCGCGTGGCGACGACGCGGCCGCCGGGCGGGCGCCCCGCGTCGTCGCCGTACCAGTACATGGTGTAGGCGAAGCGCGCGGGCTCGCCCGGCTTCGGCATCTGGTCGGGCACCCAGTAGGCGACGGCGTTGTCGTTGGAGTCCGTGGGGGTCGGGATCTCCACTACCTCGACGCGCCCGTGCCCCCAGTCGCCCTGCGGGGCGATCCACACGCTCGGGCGGCGGTCCGGCCGCGTCTCCAGGTCCTGGTAGTGGTCGAAGTCGCGGTCGCGCTGGAGGAGGCCGAAGCCGCGGGGGTTCTCCATCTGCAAGCCGCTCACCTGGAGCGTACGGGGGTTGTCGATCGGGCGCCAGAGCCACTCGCCGGTGGCGAAGCCGAGGAGCAGGCCGTCGGAGTCGTGCGCCTCGGGCCGGAAGTCGAGGAAGGGGCGGGCGGTGTTCTCGCCGTGGAAGAACATGCTGGTGAGCGGGGCGATGCCGAGCTTGCGGACGTCCTTGCGAAGGAAGATGCGCGATTCGACCTGGACCGCCGTCTGCTCGCCCGGCGCGACGACGAAGCGGTACGCGCCCGTCACGCGCGGGCTGTCGAGCAGCGCGAAGATCGTCATCTCCTTCGCGTTCGGCGCCGGCGTGACGAGCCAGAACTCGCGGAACCAGGGGAACTCCTCGCCCCGCGGGTCCGCGGTGTCGATCGCGAGCCCGCGCGCGGACAGGCCGAAGGCCTGGTCGCGGCCGACGGCCCGGAAGTACGTCGCGCCGAGGAAGACGATGACCTCGTCGAGGTAGTCGCGTGTCTTGATCGGGTAGTGGATGCGGAAGCCGGCCCAGCCTAGGTCCTGCGGCACCTTGCTCGCGAAGTCGTTCTTGCCGTAGTCGAACTTGCTGGGCGAGAAGAGGACGGGCCGGACGCCGTCCTTGGCGACGACGTTGATCGCGACGGCGCGATCGTAGAAGAGCCCCGGGTGGAAGAACTGCACCTGGAACGTCGAGCGCGTGTCGCGCCAGAGGGCGTGGTCGGGCCGGAAGCGGATGTCGCGCCACTGGTCGTAGCTGATCCCGAGCAGCCAGGACGGCACCGAGCCCTTCTTGTCCTTGTACGGCCGCTCGGCGAGGTGTCGCGCCTTCTCCGCCACGGCGTCGAGGTCGAAGCCGCCCTTGGGGACGCCGGCCGCGCGCCCGGCCGTCGCGAGCAGCACGACGGCCGCGAGCCCGAGTGCGTACCGCACCCGGGGCGTTCGCCCGGCTCGCGATGCTGGTCCTGAAGGCACGGGGAGAGGGTGGGAAGTTTCATACGCCCACGGCCCCGGTCAAGGAGCCCGCGGGCACGGCCGTTGCTATCGCAGGATGGCGAGGGCCGCGCGCGACGTCACGGCGGGTTGCCGCCGGGGCGGCTCCGATGGGGTGCCTGACGCGGAGTCAGCTTCTTGACCCGCTTCGGCTCCGTCCTCGCGCTCACAGCGGCGCTCGCCGCCGCGCGTCCGGCCGCGGCCGGGTACGTCCTCGCGCGCACCATCCCGAACCCGACCCCCGCCGCCAACGACTTCTTCGGTGCCGGGGTGGGCTTCGCGTCCGGCCGGCCCCTCGTCGGCGCGCACTTCGACGACGCGGCGGCGCACGACGGCGGCGCGGCGTATCTCTTCGACGCCGCGACCGGCGCGCGTCTGCGGACGTTCACGTCGCCGGCCCCGATCGCGGGCGACCACTTCGGCGGCGCGCTCGCCGCGCTCGGCGGCGACGCGGTCGTGGCGGCGCCCGAGCACGACAGCGGGGCCCCGCACGCGGGCGCCGTGTACCGGCTGAACGTGTCCTCGGGCGCCCTGGTGCGGACCTTCGTCGCGCCCGCGCCGGGGTTCGGCGACGAGTTCGGGCTCGCCCTCGCGGTGAGCGACCACCGCCTCCTCGTCGGCGCCCCGTTCGACGCCACCAGCGGCGCCACGGGTGCGGGCGCGGCGTACCTCTTCGACGGCGACACGGGGACGCTGCTGCGGACGTTCCCGAACCCGTCGCCGCACGACTACGAGCTCTTCGGGCGGGCGGTCGCGCTCGCCGGCGCGACGGTCGTCGTGGGCGCGCCCCAGGACGACGCGGCGGGCAACGTCGCGGGCATCGCCTACCAGCTCGACGCCGACACGGGCGCCGTCCGCCACACCTTCACCAGCCCGAGCCCGCGCCCGGGCCAGTTCGGCACGGCCGTCGCCACCGACGGCGACGTCGTGCTCGTCGGCGCGCCGCTCGACCGCGTGGAGTCCGCCGACAACGCCGGCGCCGCCTACCTGTTCGACGCCGCCACCGGCGACCTCCTGCAGACGCTCACCAGCCCGGGCCCCGTCACCGACGGACGGTTCGGCGCCGCGGTGGCGCTGGTCGGCTCGCGCGCCGTCGTCGGTGCGCCGATGGAGGACGTCGACGCGATGGACGCGGGCGTCGTGTACGTCTTCGAGGTGGTGAGCGGCGTCCTCACCGCCACCCTCCACAACCCGACGCCAGCCTTCGGCGACCAGTTCGGTGCCGCGCTCGCCGCCGACGGCAACCAGCTCCTGGTGGGCGCCTGGCTCGACGACACCGGGAGCCAGAACGCCGGCGCCGCGTACCTCTTCGTCGACCCCGCTCTGCCGACGACGACCACCACCACCAGCACCAGCACCAGCACGACGACCACGACCACCACCACCACCACCACGACCACGACGACCACGACCGAGTCCTCGACCACGACCACCGACACGAGCACCACGACGGCGACCGAGTCCTCGACCACGACCACCGACACGAGCACCACGACGGCGACCGAGTCGTCGACGACGGTCACTGACCCGAGCACCACGACGGTGACCGAGTCCTCGACCACGACCACCGACACGAGCACCACGACCGCGACCGAGTCCTCGACCACGACCACCGATACGACCACCACGACCGCGACCGAGTCGTCGACCACGAGCGCCGAGCCGAGCACCACGACGTCGGAGCCGCTCGGTACCTCGACCACCGACACGGCGCCGCCCGAGACGTCGACCACCACCACCGACACGACGCCGACCAGCACCGAGCCGCCGCCCACCGTCACCACGACGTCGGAGCCCGAAACGCTGCCGGCCACGACGACCACCGCGACCGAGGCCCCCGAGACCACGACCTCGAGCACGACCGGCACGGCGCCGCCGACCACGACCAGCACGACGACGCACCCGTCCACGACCGCGCCCGCCACCACGACCTCGACCGTGCCGCTGCGCGCCGCCTGCACGCCCGAGGCGTGCGACGACCGCGATCCGTGCACCGTCGACTCCTGCGCCGCCGACGGCTGCCATCACGACCTCGCCGCGAGCTACGACACCGTCGCCTGTCGCCTGCAAGGCGTCGACGTCGCGCTGCGCGCCTTGGGGCCCTCCAGCCTCGGCGGTCGCGCTTCGCTGCGGCGGCTCCAGCGCGCGCTGGCCGGCGTGCAGCGGCTGGTGGCCGCGTGGCGCAAGCGCCCCGCGGGACGTCTCGCGCGCGCCGCCCGCGCGCTCGCCGCCTTCGTCCGCACCCTCCAGGCGGGCGAGAACCGAGGACGCTTCGTGTCCCCGGCGGGCGAGCGGCTGCTCACCCTCGTCACCGCCGCCGACACCGAGCTGGGACGCCTCCGCGCGCTGGTCCGCCGGTAGTTACGCGGCCGCGGCGCCGACCGCGCCGCAGTACGTGCCGCGCGCGAGGAAGCGCGCTTCGAAGCCGAGGACGGTGGTGATCTCGGCGAGGACGTCGCGGAGCGCGGCGTTGCCGGCGAGCGTCGAGCCGCCGTACACGACCGTGCGGACGCCGGCCTGGCGCGCCACCCCGCCGGCCACGATCGCGACGTTCTCGCCCACGAGCCCCATCACGGCGTGCGCCAGGTCGGCGGGCCGCCGCGAGCCGAGCTTGGCGAAGTGCGCCGCCGTCAGCTCGGCGGGCAGCGGCGCGTCGCCGGCGGGGTAGACGTCGCCCACCAGCAGGTCGACCGTGCGGCGCTGGCCGCCGGCGGCGAGCGCCGCCAGCTCCGCGAAGGTTTCGACGCCGCAGAGGAGCCGCCCGAGGCCGAGCACGGTGCCGCCCCCGAGGGCGGTCCCGCCGATGCGCGTCGCCACGCGCCCGTCGACGGCGAGCATCGAGGTGCCGGTGCCGAGCGAGACGAGGAGGTAGTGCTCGGGGAGCGCCGCGCCCTCCTCGGAGGCGAGGACGGTCGCCCCGCGTGCCCAGGCCTCGAACTCGGGCACCGCCTCGACGCGGACGTCGCCCACCGCGCAGCCCAGCGCCGGGGCGCCGCCGCCGGTCGCGACGATCCGCCCGGGCCCGAGCGCGGCGATCAGGGCGCGGACCGCGGCCAGGTCGGCCGACGGCACGTGCTCCAGCTCGAGCGTCGAGCCGCGGCGCGCGAGCTTGGCGAGCGTCGCGCCGAAGTCGACGCCGAGGGTGAGGGGCGAGGGGCGCGCGGTGGGCGTCATTGGGTCGCGATGGTGCCCTGGAACGGGGGCGTGGGCATGCACGCCCTCTGCCACGGCGGACGGCCCCGGCTCAACTCGACGGCCGTTCGCGCGGCTGGTGACTCCGGTGGCCGTCCGCTACACCGGATGGAGGCGGAAGAGGAGGGGAGGCATGAGGCAGCACGGCGGTCACGGGCTCGCGCTCGGCGCGGCTACCCTCTTCGCGCTCGCCACCCCGGCGCTCGCCGCCCCCGCGGGCGAGTGCATGACGCGCTTCGACAACGTCCCCGCCGCGGCCCGCGACGGCGGGACCTACACCTGCGCCGACTGCGACGCCGCTTGTGACGCCGACGGCGTGGCGAAGCCGAACAAGAGCTGCACCTTCCGCCTTCGCCTCTGCCTCGACGACGCCACCGCGAGCTGCCCGGCGCGGAAGGTGCGCAGCGTCCACGCGCGCGGCGGCTGCAAGGCCTCGCGGCTCCGCGCGGTGCCGCTGCCGGACGCGACGGAGACCTGCGGGCAGTTCGCCAACCTGGTCGTCAAGACGCGCAAGAAGGGGAAGAAGGCCGGGAGCTGCACGGTCACCGTCACCGCCACCACGAGCGACGCGCCGCGGGAGACCGACGTCGATCGCCTGAAGCTCGTCTGCACGCCGCAGACCGCGGCCGTCTGCCCGACCTCCACGACGACCACCGCCACATCGCCCGGCGTGACCACGACGACGACGCCGTGGAAGAAGCTGAACGGCCCGCTCCCGGCGGGCGGCAGCACCGGCACGTACCGCATCAGCCCGAACGGCGTCTATCTCGTCTACATGGCCGACCAGGCGGCGCTGCACGTGCGGGAGCTGTGGAGCGTGCCGCTCGACGGCGGGACGCCGCTGCGGCTGAACGGGTCGCTGGTCGCGAACGGCGACGTCTGGGACTTCCTGATCACGCCCGACAGCAGCCGCGTCGTCTACCTCGCCGACCAGGACCTCGCCGGCACGCGGGAGCTCTACAGCGTGCCCATCACGGGCGGCGCGGCGACGAAGCTCAACAGCGCCTTTCCCGCGGGCGCGCAGGTGGACTCGCAGTTCGAGCGGGCCTTCGCCATCAGCCCCGACGGCACGCACGTCGTGTTCCGCGCCGACGGCACCGTGCTCGGCACGGACGAGATCTACAGCGCGCCGATCGCCGGCGGGGGCTCGACGAAGCTGAACGCCGTGCCGGTCTCGGGCGGGTACGTCGACGTGTTCCGGATCAGCCCGAACGGCGCACGGGTCGTCTACACGGCGAGTCAGGACACGGCGGGGACCGTCGAGCTGTACAGCGTACTCATGAACGGCACCGGCCGCTTGAAGCTCAACCCTGCGCTCCCGGCGGGCGGCAACGTGGACTACCGTCCCGCCATCAGCCCGGACGCGAGCCGCGTCGTCTACATCGCGAACCAGACCACCGCCGCCAAGAACGAGCTCTACAGCGTGCCGATCACGGGCCCGGCGACCTCGAGCACGAAGATCAACGGCGCCCTCGTGACGGGCGGCAACGTGACCCACTTCCAGGTCGTCCCGGACAGCTCGCGTGCCGTCTACATCGCCGACGAGGTCGCCGACGAGACCTTCGAGCTGTTCAGCGTCGGCGTGGGGGGCGGCGTGGTGAGCAAGCTGAACGGCACGATCACGAACGGCGGGGCGGTCCAGAACTACACCATCGCTCCCGACGGCAGCCGCGTCGTCTACGAGGTCGACCTGGACGGCGTCACGACGCAGCTCTACTCGGTGCTGCCGTCGGGCGGCGCGTCGGCGACGCTCAACGGCACGATCGCGGCGGGTGGCGGCGTGTCGGACACGTACTTCGTGACCCCGAGCAGCAACCGCGTCGTGTACGTCGCCCAGCAGGCCAGCAGCACGCGCTCGGACATCTACTCCGTACCCCTCGTCGGACCCGGCAGCGCGAGCCTTCAGCTCGACCCGCCGCTCGTCGCCGGCGGCAACGTGATCACCGGCTTCGGCCGGGAAGCGCTCAGCTTCGACGGAGGCAGCGCCCTCTACCTCGCCGATGCGGACACGAACGGTGTCTTCGAGCTCTACGCCGTGCCGGTCACGGGGGGCGTCGCACGCAAGCTGAACGGCCCGCTGGTGGCGAACGGCAGCGTGTTCACCCTCGTCCCGAGCCCGGCGGGCAACCGGCTCGTCTACCAGGCCGACCAGGACACCGACGCCGTCCCCGAGCTGTACGTCGTCGGCTTCTGACGAGGCCCTCGCGTCACTGGCAGGCGGTTGCCGCTGCAGATTTGAGCGCCTGTCCACTGCGCTGGACACCGCCTCGCGACCCGGTCCGATGCCCGGAAACGGCGGCGGTCGGCTCACCTCCGTCGGGCTGGAGGTTCGTCGCGCGCTTGGTGTAGACCGCCGCATGGCTTCGGCTCCGCTCTCCTCGCCACGCCTCGGGCGCGAGCGCGACCTCTACCGGAAGCTGCTCGGCCTCGACGTGCAGCAGGAGCTTCAGCCCTTTCTCCAGGAGGCGCTCGCGCTCGTCGTCGAGCTGTCGGGCGCGCACCAAGGCTACCTCGAGCTGCACGACGACGACGACCCGCCGACCGCGCCGCGCTGGTCGATCGCGCACGGCTTCTCGCCCGAGGAGGTGGCGAGCGTGCGCTCGGCGATGTCGAGCGGCATCGTCGCCGAGGCGCTGGCCACGGGACGCACGATCGTGACCCCGTCGGCGCTCCTCGATCCGCGCTTCCGCGATCGGTCGAGCGTCATGTCCTGCCGCATCGAAGCCGTGCTGTGCGCGCCGATCGGTGACGACCCGCCGCTCGGCGTGCTCTACCTCCAGCGGCGGAGCGCGCCCGGAGAGTTCTCCGACGAGGATCGCGAGCACGTCGAGCTCTTCGCGCGGCACCTCGCGCCGCTCGCCGACCGCCTGCTCACCGGCGCGCGCACGCGCCCCGGCGAGGATCCGACGCAGGGGCCGCGGGTGACGCTCCGGCTCGAGGGCATCGTCGGCCGGAGCCCGTCGCTGGCCGGTTTCCTGCGCGAGGTCGCCGTCGTGGCGCCGCTCGACGTGAGCGTGCTCCTCACCGGCGAGTCCGGCACGGGGAAGAACCATTTCGCGCGCGTGATCCACGACAACGGGCCCCGCGCCGGCAACCCGTTCGTCGAGCTGAACTGCGCCGCGCTTCCCGAGTCGCTCATGGAGAGCGAGCTGTTCGGCGCGCTGGCGGGTGCGCATTCGACGGCCACGCGGCACATGGACGGGAAGGTGGCGGCGGCGGAGCGCGGTACACTCTTCCTGGACGAGATCGCGGCGCTGTCGTTCTTCGCGCAGGCGAAGCTCCTCCAGTTGCTCCAGTCGAAGCAGTACTATCCGCTCGGCGGCTCGAAGCCCGTGCGCGCCGACGTCCGTCTGATCGCGGCCAGCAACACCGACCTCCAGATCGCGGTGCGGGAGCGATGCTTTCGCGAGGACCTCTTCTACCGTCTCCAGGTTCTCCCGTTGCGCGTCCCCTCGCTCGCCGAGCGGCGCGAGGACGTCAAGGAGCTAGCGGAGTTCTTCTGTCGCACGGCCTGCACGCGGCATCGCCTGCCGCACATCGCGCTCTCGCGGGGCGCGCTGCGGGCGCTCGAGGCGGCCGAGTGGCCGGGCAACGTCCGCCAGCTCTCGCACACGGTCGAGGCGGCGGTCATCCGCGCCGCCGGCGCAGGGGCGCTCACGGTCGAGCGCCAGGGACTCTTCCCGGAGGCGCCGAGCGGGGGCGTCGAGGAGATCCGCCGCCTCACCTTCCAGGAGGCGACGCGCCGCTTCCAAGCGCAGCTCCTGCGCGAGACCATCGAGGAAACCGGCTGGAACATCGTCGAGGCGGCGCGCCGACTGGATCTCGCGCGCTCGCACGTCTACAACCTGATCCGCGCGTTCGGTCTCGAGCGCGATCGCGGCTAAAACCCGGGGCCGGCGTTTGCCAGCGGACCGCCGAACCGGCTAAGGACGCGGTCGCGGTCATGACCCACGCTCGCATCGCCCCCGCCCCTGTCGAGCCGGCCGAGGCGACGCGGCCGGCGCGCATCGGCCCCTACGAGATCCTCTCCGTCCTCGGGCGCGGGGCGATGGGCATCGTCCATCGCGCGGTCGACCGCGAGAGCGGCGAGGTCGTCGCGCTCAAGACGTGCGCCGGCATCGAGGAGGAGAGCCTGGCCGGGCTCCAGCGCGAGATCGGCGCGCTCGGTCGGATCCGACATCCCGGTGTGGTGCGCATCGTCGCCCAGGGCACGCACGAGGGGCTGCCGTGGTTCGCCATGGAGCTTTTGCCGGAGGCGACCGCCAGGACGCGCTTCGAGGACATCCGGCGGGCGTGCGGCGGACCGACCGGGTTGACGGGCGCGGGGATCGAGCAGGCGGTCGCGTTGATTGGCCGCATCTGCGAGCCGCTCGCGTACATCCACGCGCAAGGGATCGTCCACGGGGACCTGAAGCCGGAGAACGTCCACCTGCGGCCCGACGGGCGGCCGGTGCTGGTCGACTTCGGCCTCTTCGTGCGCTCGGCGAGCGCCTCGGGACGCGAGCCGCTCGAGGTTGGGGGGAAGACGTTCGGCACCGACTGCTACATGGCGCCGGAGCAGATCCGCGGCGAGCTGATCGATCAACGCGCCGACCTCTACGCGCTCGGGTGCATGATCCACGAAGCGCTCACGGGCGCGCCGCCCTTCGTCGGCGAGCGGGCGAGCGACGTCCTCTACCAGCACCTGAACGTCGAGCCGCGACCGCCCTCGGCGCGGGCGCGGGAGGTCCCGGCGTGGCTCGACGCCCTCGTCCTCCAGCTTCTCCGCAAAGCGCGTCGCGAGCGGCTCGGCTACGCGGACGTCGTCGCGCGCCGGATCGAAGCGGAGCTGGGCATCGCGCTCGCCCCCTCCGACGCGGCCGCGCGCTCGTACCTCTACCGGCCCGAGCTGGTCGGCCGCGGGGAAGCGCTCGGCGCCATGACGACACACGTCGAAGCCGCCCTCGGCGGTCGCGGCGCGCTGGTGTTCGTCACCGGCGAGAGCGGCATCGGCAAGACGCGCCTCGCCATGCAGGTGGGGACGATCGCCACCGAGCGGGGCATGTCCGTGATCCTCGGGGAGTGCCTCTCGGTGGCGAGCGAGGAGACCGGCGCCGGGCTCGGCCGCGTCGCCCTCCAGCCGTTCCGCGCGTTCCTCTCCTGGCTCGCCGACCGCTGCCGGCGCGGCGGACCCGAGACGACGGCCCGTCTGCTCGACGCGCGCGCTCCGGTGCTCGCGCTCTACGAGCCGCGCCTCGGGTCGCTCTTGCCGGCGGGCGCGGCGCCGCTGCCGCAGGTGTCGCCGGAGGCCGCCCTCGAGCGCGTGCGACGGGCCGTGATCGACACGCTCGCCGCCGTCGCGGCGGACGGCCCGGTCGTGCTCCTCCTCGACGACGTGCAATGGGCCGACGAACTGTCGCTCCAGGTCCTCGCGGCGCTGGAACGCCGCGGGCTCGCCGACGTCCCCCTCCTGGTGGTCGCGACCTGCCGGAGCGAGGAGGTGGACGGCGAGCTGCGCGACATCGTCGAGCGGCCCGGGACGCCGGTGGTGTCGCTCGAGCGGCTGGGTCCCGAGAGCGTGGGGCGGATGGTCGGCGACATGCTCGCGCTGCCCGATCCGCCCGCCGACTTCGTCGGCGCGCTCTTCGGGTACGCCGAGGGCAACCCGTTCTACGTCTCGGAGTACGTCTTCGCGGCGGTGGAGCAGACGTACCTCCACCGCGACGAGGGCGGCTCCTGGCGCCTCGTGCGCGCGCCGGACGCGGGCGGCGCCGAAGGATACGCGCTCCCGATCCCGCGCTCGCTCCGCACCCTGCTCCAGCTTCGTCTGGATTGTCTCGGCCACGTGGCGCGCGCCCTGGTGCGGATGGGGAGCGTGCTCGGGCAGTCCTTCGAGGAGGCGCTGCTGGTGGCGACGGCGGTGCTCCCCGAGGCCGTCGGGCTGGAAGCCGTCGACGAGCTGCTCCGCCGCCGCATCCTCGGTCGGGACGGGCGCGGCGTGCTGGCGTTCACGCACGCCAAGATCCGCGCCGTCGCGTACGACGGCATTCCGGCCGACGTGCGGCCGTCGCTGCACGAGCAAGCGGCGCGCTCGATCGAGGAGTACTGCGGCGACGCGGAGCGCCGCACGCGCTACTGCGCCGCGCTCGCGCTGCACTGGAGCCAGGCGGCCGCGGCGCCGTCGGCGTCCACCCGCGTCGTGGCGCGGGCGATCGACGCGCTCGAGCGGGCGGGCGAGGAGGCGGCGCGGAGCGAAGCGCACCACGAGGCGATCCGCTTCTTCCGGGAGGCGCTCCGGCTCCTGGCGCGCCACGAGGAGCCGCGCGCCGACGTCCGGCGGCGGGGCGCCCGCTTGGAGCAGCACCTCGGCGAGGCGTACTTCCGCGTCGGGCGGATGCCCGACGCGCGCAGCCACCTCGTGACCGCGCTGACGCTCGCCGGGCGGCGCCCGCCGTCGAGCGCGCTCGGATTCACGGCGCGCCTCCTGCGCGAGGGATGCCGGCACGCCTTGCACCAGCTCCTCGGTCGCGCGCCGGCGGAGCGCGCCGAGGATCCCAACGTCGTGCTCCGGCGCGACGCGGCGCGCGCCTACGACCTCCTCGGTTTCGTGCAGCTCCTCACCATGGAGCGCCTGCCGTCGCTGGTGTCGAGCCTCCAGGCCCTCACCATCGCCGAGCGCATCCCACCGTCGCCGGCCCTCTCCAACAGCGGGGCGGTCCTGGGGACGATCGCGGGCGCGCTGGTCGGGTCGAGCCTCGCGCAGCGCTACTTCCACCGCGCGCTCGGCGCGGCGCGCGAGCTGGGCGACGACTACTGCCTCGCCCGCGTCGCGCACCTCCACGGCTTCTTCCTCATCGCGCAGGGCGAGTGGTCGCAGGCGGAGGCGGCGCTCGCCGAGGCGGTGGCCGCCTTCGAGCGCATCGGCGACGGGCGCTGGCGGGACATCGCGCTGCTCACGATGGCGAACACGCATCTGATGCACCGCCGCGCCGGCGCCATGCCCTTCTACCTCCAGGCGCTCGAGACCAGCGTGGAGCGCGGTGACGTGCAGGCGCGGGCCTGGGCGCACCTCGGATGCGCGGCGGTCCACGTCGCCCGCGGCGCGCACGCGCAGGCGCTGGCGCTCCTCGACGGCGACGGCGAAGCGCTCGCCGCCCGCTTCCGCCAGCTCGACGACCCGACGTCGGAGGTGGACGCGTACGGGATCCGGGCCATGGCGCTCTTCCGTCTCGGTCGCTTCGCGGAGGCGGTGGGCAGCGTGCGCGACGCGCATCGCATCCTCGATCGCGTGCCGCTGTTCCGCTACGACCCGCTCCCCGGCTACGTCTTCACCACGGACGTGAGCCTCCGCCTCTGGGAGCGCGCGCGCGTCGTCGCGCCCGGCGCCGAAGCGGAGCTGTCGGCCCTCGCGGCGCGCGGGCATCGGCACCTCCGCTCGTTCGCCCGCTTCGTCCGCATCGCGCAGCCGCAGGCGTGGATCCTGTCGGGTCTCCGCCACTGGCTGCGCGGGCGGCGCGCGGCGGCGTGGACGGCGTGGCAGCGCGGGCTCGCGCTGGCGGAGCGTCTCGACATGCCGTTCGAGCAAGCGCTCACGCACTACGAGATCGGACGCCACCTCGAGCCGTCCGAGCCTCGCGAGCGCCACCTCGGCCGGGCCGCGGTGCTCTTCGAGGAGCTCGGCGCCGTGCACGACGCGGCGGAAGCCCGGGTCGCGCTCGGGTCGGGCGTCGGGGACGCCGCTTCGGCGTGAGCCGGGTCAGTCCGTCTCGGCGATGATCTTGAGCGGGCGCTTGCCGAGCCCGCGGGCGGCCGCCATGCCGGAGGTGAGCGCGCCTTCGACGCAGCCCAGGTTCAAGGCGTTGACCGTCCAGTCGCCGGCCAGGAAGAGGTTGGCGAAGCCCGAGCCGTCGCTCCGCAGGCGCGCCGCCGTCGACTTCGGGAGCGAGAGGACGTAGCGCTCGGTGGGGTCGATGTTGGCGATCCAGTGCTGCGTGCGCAGCCGGTTCTCGCCCACAGCACCCGTCAGGTCCAGCAGGAGGTCCCAGCGGAAGCCCGCCGGGCCGAACGCGTTCGGCCAGAGGTAGGCGAGGTCGCGGGCGAGGTACTGCCGCAACCCGCGGTAGACCTTGTCGCGCTGGCGCGGGGGGAAGGTCGGATCGGTGAACCAGGCGGGATCCGGCTCGTCGTCGGGAAGGACGCCGCAGAAGTAGGCGATCAGCGCCGGCGGCGTGGGCCACTGCTCGGCCGGCTCCGTCTGGTTCATCTGCGCCCACGTGTCGAGCGGCTCGACGTAGGCCGTCGAGACGGGCGGGCCGAGCGTCCAGCCCAGCTCGGGCAGGTCCTTCGAGAGCCAGAGCTGGAACGCCTGCGTGCGGACGGTCTGGATCGTGTCGAGCATCGTCTCCCAGCGCGGCGAGACGGCGACCAGCTCCGAGCAGATGTCGCGCAGCGCGCCGACCGAGATCGCGAGCACGACATGCGCGAAGTGCGTGCCTTCCTCCAGCACGCACTCGTGCTCGTCGTCGGGTCCCCAGGCGCTCCAGTAGGACTCGAGGTCCACGAAGGCGCCGCTCGCCTGGAGCGCGCGGATCTTCTGCGCGTCCTGGTCGTCGACCTGCGACCAGTCGGGCTCGTCGGGCCAGCACTGCCGGACGCCGACGCGGGGGTCGGGCACCGCCACCAGCGGGCGGTACTCGGGCTGGTCGGGACAGCAGGAGGAGCCCGCCGGCGCCACGACCGCCGGCGGCTTCACGCGCACCTGTCGGCCGAGGGTGATGCGGGTGACGCGCGGCGTGCCGCCGCCGCCCAGGTGGAGCTTCCGCACGCGGTGGAAGAACTTGAAGCGGACGCCGCGCTGGCGGAGGACCCGGTAGAAGGGCGAGAACACGATGTCGCCCATGCCGGCGTTCATCTTGCGCATGAAGGCGCCGTCGTACGCGAACAGCATGCGCAGCACGGCGCGCAAGGTCGCGCCCGCGGCGATGCGGCGGTCGCCGACGTCGCCGTGGGGGAAGGCGAACGCCTGCGAGTAGAAGGTGCGGACGAGGACGCAGTCCTTGTGCCGGGGGGAGGCGCCGTGGTGCTCCAGCCATTCCCACATGTCCCAGTCGTCGATGACGTCGAAGCCGTGCCAGACGACGCCGTCGCGCACCATGCCGCGCACGATCGCGAGGCCGAGGTCGATCGCCATCCAGAGCCGCCGCGCGACGTCGTCCGCGCCGTCGAGCTGCCCCTCGGCCCACGTCCTGGCGTGCTCCTGGAGCTCCTCGACGATCGCGAGGACGGGAATCCACGCCACCGGCAGCTCGACCGTGAGCACGCTCACCATCTCCGCGGCGAAGCGGTTCACGAGCTGCTCCGCCCGGGCGAAGTGGCCCGCCGGGGCCGCGCTCTCGTCCTCCGCGCTCTCCCACTGGTCCCGTACCCATTCCAGGATCGCGACCAGGTACTGCCAGGGCGTCGGCGGGTAGCCCGGCACGCCGCGCGGCAGCTCGAGCGGGTAGTGGCACCATTTCCCGTCCGCGAAGTCTTCCAGCACCACGAAGTCGTGGTCCGTGAAGGCGTTCTCGAACGTGTCCTTCGGGTTCGGCGGTGCGTCGTGAACGGTCTCGAGCTCCGCGTAGCAGCGCTCCATCGTCGCGATCGCGTTGTAGTAGAAGCCGAACCACACGTGCAGGCCGTGCTCCTCGATGCGTCGCGAAGCGTCGCTCATGCGCCGGCCACTCGCGCCCTTGCCGCCGAGCCGCCAGCCCATCTGGTACACCGTGACGTCGTACCTGCCCGCGTTCTCGCCCTCGGTGTGGGCGAACGCCGCGGACACCGCCCCGACGCCGCCGCCGAGGATGACGACCTTCTCGCGCGCCATCGGGCTCATGGCGCTCATGGCGCCACCTCGCGTCCGGTCCCGAGCCGGAAGGTCATGTCCGTCCAGTAGGCGAAGAGGCAGGGGAACGTCGTCTGCGCGGCCTTCCAGCCGAGGTCGCGGTGCAGCGGGTGGCTCGCGAGCGTGGTGACCGTTAGCTCGTAGCCGCCGCCGAGCGGCCAGCCGCGGAAGTGGAGCGGGTCGACGAGCGCCATGTCGGCCTCGACCAGCGCCTGGTAGCAGGCGAAGCGGCCGTCGCGCGCGTCCCAGAACTGCTTCAGGAACACGAGCGTGCCGATCGGCGGCAGGAGATGCTCGAGCGGCGGCTCGAGGGTGAAGGGGTGGCCCTCGAACGCGCCGAGCACGGCGTCTCGCAGCTCGCCGGCGGCGTTCCGGATGTCGGACCAGAGCGTCGCCAGGACGGAGCCGGCGGGGGTGACGCGGCGGATGTCGAGCAGCGGCTGCATGGTGAACTGGGTGGCGGGGTCGAAGCGCGGGGTGCCGAAGGTGTGGAGCGTGAAGCGATCGACGTGTGGCCCGTCCGGGGGCCGGGCGTGCCACTCGCCGGCGGGCGGCTGATCGAAGCGGCCGATCTCCTTCGCGAAGCCGTAGATCTCCCGTCCCTGCGAGATCGCGAACGGGAGGTCCACGAAGATGTACGGCGCGAACCACACGACGGACGAAGCGCCGGCGCCCGTCCGCTTCGCGAAGACCCACACCGTGGCTTCCGTCTCGCTGGCCCAGCCGACGTCGCGGTAGGGGGAATCTTCCGCCGCCACCCGCCCGAGCTGGCTGAAGGTGACGAGCACGACCGGATACGCGGGCTCGTAGCGGACGGAGGGATGCCCCGGTGCGTTCAGGTACATGTCGACCACGTAGGTCGGATCCGCCTGCACGATGAATCCGTACATGCGGACGTCGCGCGCGAGCACCGGCTGGAACGAGCCGTCGAGCTTCCAGCGGTCCACCATCCGCGGCCTCAAGCGGTCCGGCACGTTCCCTCCCTCCCGGGCCCTGGCCCGACGGTCGCGAGCGAGCAACGACGGTGCCAGGATCGGCGGGCGCTTCGGCGCGCCCGGGCGCGGCGCGACGGTCCGCGTCGGCGGATTGCGTCCAGGATCCTGGACGCGCGTCAGCGGTGGTTGCGGGTGAGGCCGAAGACGCGGACGAGGTTGTAGACGTGCGAGCGTGCGACGTCGAGGTGGCGCGCGGCCTCGGGCACGTTCCAGTCCGTCTCCTCGAGCACCCGGCGGAGGAGGCCCGCCTGGAACTCGCGCGTCGCCTGCTGGAAGGTCACGGGCTCGCGCGGCCCGCCGCCGTTCCCGCCGACGTCGGGGAAGAGGTGCGCCTTCTGCATCGCCGTGACGCCCTCGCTCGCCGCGCGGATGGCGGCCGCCTCGACGGCGTGGGCGAGCTGCCGGACGTTCCCAGGCCACTCCGCGGCCTCGGCGGCGCGCAGCGCCCCCCACGAGAGCTCCAGGCGGCCGAGGTGGTGCCGCTCGACGGCCGCCTCGCAGAAGAAGCGCGCCAGCGCGGGGACGTCCTCGCGCCGCTCGGCGAGCGACGGCACGCGGACCGGCATCACCTGGAGCCGGTAGAGGAGATCCTCGCGGAAGCGCCGCTCGGCGACGGCGCGCTCGAGGTCGAGGTTGGTTGCTGCGACCAGGCGGACGTCCGCCTTGACCGGCTTCGGGCTTCCGAGGGGGTAGTACTGCTTCGACTGGAGGAGCTGGAGGAGCTTCGCCTGCGACGTGGGCGACAGGTCGCCCACGTCGTCGAGGAAGAGCGTCCCGCCCTCCGCCGCCGCCACCTTGCCCTCGATCCGGCGCGTGGCCGTCGAATGGGAGCCGGGCAGGGCGCCGAACAGCTCGCTCTCGAGCAGCGTGTCGGGGAGCGCGGCGCAGTTGATCTCGACGAAGGGCCCGCGCGCGCGCGGCCCGCTCTGGTGGATGACGCGGGCGAGCTGGCTCTTGCCGGTGCCCGAGTCGCCGGTCAGGAGGACGCTCACCTCGAGCGGCGCCACCAGCGCCACTTGCCGGAGCACCCGCACGAGCGCCGCGCTCCGCCCGATCACGTCGTCGAGCTGGAGGTCCTGCCGGAGCTGGTGCAGCGGATCCTCGGGGCCGTGGCGGTGCTCGGCGACGAGCCGCCCGGCGAGCGGCGCGATGTGCCGGGCGAAGATCTCGACCCGCTCGCGATCTTCCTCGGAGAACATGCCGAAGGGGTCGTGCCCCTGGAGGTAGACGACGCCGGCCGGCGGCGCCTCGCCGATCGGCGCGCAGACGACCGCCTCGATGCGATGCGACGTCACGCTCGACCGGGTGCTGAAGCGGGGATCGAGCAGCGCGGAGGAGGTGACGATCGTCCTTCCCCCCGCGATCGTCGCGCCGATGATCCCGCCGGAGATCTGGCCCCGCACGCCCTCGATCGCCTCGGACGAGAGACCGTGCGCGATCCACCAGCGCGGCGTGCTCCCGGGGTCGTCGTCGCCGTACAGCTCGAGGTATCCCTGCCGGGCGCCGACGACGCCGACGACGAGCGTGAGCGCGTCGCGGAGGAAGGGCTCGAGCGTCGTCTGGCGGCCGAGCTCGAGCAAGCGGCGGTAGAGGTCGCGCTCCTTGCGGTAGAGGTCGCGCTCGTGCTGGAGCCGGCTGACGACCGCGTCCGGGATGCCCTCCGCCATGGGAGCGGACGCTAGCGCACCCGAGGAGCGGGTGGGAAGGCTTTCGCGGATCAGCGCGGGGCGGTCGCGGTCACGAGGGCGTACCGGACGAGGCCGTCGCGGAAGGCGGGGTACTGGAGGCGGCAGCCGAGGATGTTGCGGGTCTGGACATGCGAGCGAAGCCGCAGGCGCTCGGCGATCCGACCCAGGGGGAGGGTGGCGAGGGACCAGAAATAGAGGCGGCGGGAGGAGGGCTGGACGTTGACCGTCACGTCGGTCCAGGTGGGGTGCGTGAAGCCGGTCGTGGTGAGCTTCTCGAGGAAGCCGTCGACCGTGTCGAGGCGGTCCACGGCCCAGCAGTCGAGCCAGTCTTGGAGGAGGGTGGCCTGGGGGTGGGCCGCGAACGCGTCGGCGACGACGAGACGCCCGCCGGGGCGAAGCAAGCGGAAGGCCTCGCGCGCGAAGGCGGCGGTGTCGCCCGCGTAGCACAAGCTCTCGAGCGCCCAGACCACGTCGAAGGTCCGGGCTCCGAGCCCGGTGCGCAGGTAGTCCATGACGGCGAACGTGGTCCTGCGCCCGACTCCGCGCTGCTCGGCGTGGCGGCTCGCGCTCGCCGCCTGGCGCCGGCTTAGGGTGATGCCGGTGACGCGCGCGCCGCGGGTTTGCGCGAGGAAGATGGCGCTCCCGCCGACGCCGCACCCGGCGTCCAGGACGCGGTCGTGCGCCGTGACGCCGGCGGCGCCGGCGAGCAGCTCGTTCTGGCGCGCCAGCGCCTGCCCCAGGGTGTGCGTGGTCTCGTCCCAGTGCCCGTAGTGCAGTGCCAGGCTGCGGCGCAGGTTCCAGACGAGACGGTAGTCCCGCTCGCACTCCTCGTAGTAGGCGACGATGTCGGCGGCGGTGTTCGTCATCGGGCGCTCTCGACGGGTGGGACGAGAGTCCGGGAGAGGTGGCGGAAGCGGTCCGCCAGCACGTACGCGAGCGAGCGGAAGAAGCGGGCGGCGAAGTCGGGACGGGCCGAGGCGAGCGCCTCGATCGTGTCCCCGTCGATCGTCTCGGCTTCGACCTCGTCGACGGCGATGTACGAAGCGGCGGCGTGGCGCTCGTCGAGGAGCGCGATCTCGCCGAAGACGTCGCCGGGCTCGAGGCGGGCGATGACGACGGTCGCGTCGTCGCGGAGCTCCACGTGGACCGTGCCCTTGCGGACGAGGAAGAGGGCGCCGACCGGGGCGCCCTGGCGGAGGATCGTGTCGCCGGGGCTGTAGGTGAGGCGGGTGGCGCGGGCGAGGAGGGCGCGTTCGTCGTCGGGGGTGAGGTAGTGGAGGGTGGTGCGCATGCGACGCGCTTCTCGTGGCGGAAGCAACGCCGGTGCCAGAGGACGGATGGCGCGGGAGCGGCACGTCGCCTTGGCAGCGGCGCCGCGTCGGGTTCACGCGAGCGGACTGGTGTCCAGTCGCGCGGACCGGCCGCCCGACGAAGTGTAGCCCCGGCCGAGTGCGTCCAGTCGGGGAGTACTGGAGTACTATGGAACGGCGGGCGCCGGAGCGGGTCTCACACCCCGCGACTCATCTCACGCCGCGCAAACCGTCCGCGATCTGCGTCGTCGCCGAGTTCATGGCTGCCCGGTTCGCCTGCCCGAGCGCGCTCGCGGCGAACGCGTTGCTCGCCTTGCCGACGCCGAAGAGCGAGAAGCCGCTCGCCGACGACTCGCTCGTGAAGCTCCCGTGAGCGATCGCCGTGCCGACCAGCCGGCCGTTCGTCGGGTTCACGATCTTGAGGTCCATGCCCACCGATCCCGTGCGGCGCGCCTTGGTGTTCTCGATCGTGGGGTTGGCGACGGCCACGGCGGCTCCGGTGACGGCGGCGGGCGTGTTCCCCGCGATCGCACCCGCGATGCCGAGGGCTGCGCCCACCCCGCCGAGCGAGCCGCCCGTGCTGGAGCCGGTCGCCTCGGCGATCTCGTTGAACTCGGTGACGTTGCCGCGGATCACGAACGGCCCCACCTCATGCTCGCTCTTCTTGACGAGGTTGGCGGGCTTGCTCCGGTTCTCGAGGTAGTAGTCGTAGTCGATGATGCGGATGTTGCCGACGTTGCTGAGCGCGGTGACGAGCTGCGCGGCGATCGCCGGCCCCATGCCCGGGCCCGCGCCCTGCGTCGGCGGGTTGTAGGGCCGGGCCTGCGGGCCTTCGGGCAGGAGACCCCAGCCGTAGGGTCCCCATCCATAGCGACGCCCCGGAATGGGCGGGGCGGAGCCGTCGCCCGAGCCGCTGGCGTCGAAGCTGAACGGCTCGACCGTCACCACGTAGTAGGGCAGCGACGGGTCGTACGGAACGCGCACGACCTCGACCTGGGTCGACTCCGGTGCCTTGTCGGTCGCCCGCACGGACTGCTTGTCGACCGTGGCGGTGCAAGCAGTGGCGAGCAGGGCTGTGGCGACGACGTGGATGTTCCGCATGAGATGCGTTTATTACCAAGAGGCGGTGAAGTAAAGGAAGGTCATGCCAACCACAGCGGAGAAGCGCCGGACGTACCGCGGGCTGCACGACGCGGGATGCTTCGTCAACGCATCCCCGCCGCCTTGCCGGCGACGTACGGGGGCTCGTCCCGGTCCACGCCGCGCACGACCGTGACCACGACGGGGCCGGCGTCGCGTGCGAGCGCGCGCGCGCCGGGTCGGGCGGCCGGCGTCATGCGGACGAGCAGCAGCACCGCCGCCATCCCGACGAGCACGGCGGCGAGGAGGTCGTACCCGAGCGCGGCCGCGGGCACCGAGAGCACGACGCCCGCCGGCGGTAGGACGTTCAGGACGATCAGTCCGATCTCCACGAGAGACTCCTCCAGCTACTGGTTCGTGTAGTACCCGATCAGCAGGCACGCATCGTCACCGGGTCGGAAGCCGAACTTGAGCGCTTGCGGCTCGCACCGTCCCGTCGCGCCCGGAAGACCCGTGCAGTCCGCGTCGGTGTGACACATGGCGGTGATCCCGGGCGCGTCCTTCTCCTGATGGGTTCCCGTGCACCCGAGCCGCGGCGGATTGTTGAGGTGGGTGCAGCAGTGCTGGAGTCCCTGACCCGGTGCCAGCTTGAGGGGCTCCGTCAGCCGCATGATCGGCGGGTCGAGCGCGTCGTCGTTCTCGTACAGGCGCGCGCCGACTTGCGCGCAGTCCTTCCCGACGACGCGCTCGCAGAAGTTGATCGTCGACATGGTGGCCGCGTCGTTGTGGGTGAAGAACGAGAACATGCTGATGGGCGTGGCGGGGCTCCAGGTCGAGCACGAGGTCTCCCGCTCGCAGGGCGGCACGTCGATGTTGCTGTTCCACTGGAGCCGGCCGCCCGTGTAGAGCGTGTGGACCTCCTGGGGGAACGCGAAGTCGATGTTGACCCACAGCACCACCTGCACCGGGACGTTGAGCGAGTTCACGAAGTGCCCGTCGAGGACGAGCGGCTGCCCGACGCGCAGCCGCTTCGCCGTGCCCTCGGGGCCGTATCCGATCCGCTCCACCTCCGTCTGGCCGCGCACGATGTCGGTGCCCGCGAAGATACCGCCGACGGGCCCGAAGTTCAGGCAGAAGGGGTCGCCCTCGACCTGGGTCCTGGGGAACACCTTGTGCGGGTCCGCCCCGTCGTAGGTGACGAGGAAGAAGTGATGGGCCGGCCAGGTCGAGAACGACTCCGCGCCGCGGATGTAGAACACGCAGTCCTCTCCCGACGCGCAGTCGGCGCTGCTCTGGCAGGCGTTCTTGCTCTCCGAGCACACGCTGACCGGGACGGGTGGCAGCTCCATGTAGCGGCAGATCTCGAACTCCTTCTTCGGTCCGACCTCGAACGGGCCGAACTTGAGCTGGATGCCGCGCCCGACCGGCGGCGCCGGCGGCTGCGGGATGGTCGGCGGCGTGTCCATCGGATCGGGCCCGCCGCGGTCTCCGGCGACGATGCCGTCCGGCGGTGCGCCGGCGGCGATCCACTTCCGGACGAGGTCCTTGACGGACGCGCTCATGCGCGGGACGCGCGGATGGCCCGTGTCGTTCGGGTGGGCCGAGCCCTTCTTCCGCGTCGCCTCGAGGAGTCTCATGACGTAGCTGTCGCTCGCGTCGCCGGGCGCGATCCGGAACCGGTCGGGCGCGCTCGTCGCGCGGGTCCAGATGAGCTGCCGGTACGCATCGGCTCCCTGGAGCGCGAGGCCGCCGGCGCCGCTCCCCGCCGCGTGGCACGAGGTGCAGGCCTTGTCGAAGACCCGCTTCTGGACGCGCTCGAAGGTCGAGCGCGTGTCGTGGGCCCGCTTCCCGCAGCCCGCCCAGGGCGGGGTCGAGGGGCTCCAGTCGCGGATCGGGGTCGAGCCCGTCGCGCGACACCATCCGCACACGACCGAGCCGCGCCGGCAGTCCCGGACGAGCTGCTTCGCGCACCCGCCCCGCTCGCCGCACGGGAGAATCCCGCAGACCCCGACGATCTCCTCCTCGCACACCTTCAACGTGCACACGCGGGCTGCGCGCGCGTCGGACGTTGTCAGTCCGACGGCGACGACGAGCGCGGCGAGCGCCGCCCGCGACCAGCCTTCCACCATGCGCGCCTGGGGCGTCATTGCCTCCGCGTCAGTGCGGCAGCTCCTTGGGCGTGCCGTTCTTCGGCTCGACGCGGTCGCCCACCGGACCCCAGTCGGCGTCACCGGCCGGGATCTCGCCGCTGTCCGCGTCGGACTCGATGGTCCCGTCGCGCAGCGTGATCGTCCGGTTGCCGAAGGCGGCGGCGTTCGGATCGTGGGTGACCATGACGACGGTCTGCTTGAGCCGCCGCGCCATGCCGCGGATCAGGCCCAGGATCTCCTTGCCGGTCTTCGAGTCGAGGTTGCCCGTCGGCTCGTCGGCGAGCAGGACGGCGGGCTCGATGACGAGCGCGCGCGCGATGGCGATGCGCTGCATCTCGCCGCCGGAGAGCGCCTCCGGCAGGTGCTCCCGCCGATCCCACAGATTGACGGCGCGCAGGAGCTGCTCCACCCGCGGCCGGACGTCGCGCATCCGCTTCCCGTCGAGCAGGAGGGGAAGGGCGACGTTCTCCTCGGCGCTCAGGGTCGGGAGCAGGTTGAAGAACTGGAAGACGAAGCCGATGTTCTGCCGGCGGAAGACGCTCCGCTCGTCTTCCGACAGACCGATGAGGCTCCGGTCTCCGATGCGGATGTCGCCCGAATCGGGAAGGTCGACGCCGCCCATGAGGTAGAGCAGGGTCGACTTGCCCGACCCGCTCGGTCCCATGATCGAGACGAACGTGCCGGCGGGGATGTCGAGGCTCACCCCGGCGAGCGCGTGAACCTTGGTGGCGCCCACGCGGTGTGTCTTGACGACCTTGTCCACCCGGATCATCGCCGTGCCGTCTCCGGACTGGGTGCTGCTGCCGTTCGCTTCGCGGTCCGTGCCCACTGCCGGTCTCCCTCTCCCCGCTACGCGCGGGACTCCGTGCCGTCGCCCGCGGCCGCGGACGGCAGGTAGGACAGCCCGCGCGCCGCGGTCGGCCGTTCCTCGGTCGTCCGCTCGGACGGCCAGTGGAAGCACCGCACGCGCCAGTCGTGGCCCTCGGCGACCAGGGCGGCCGCGTAGCCCGGGACCGGGTCGAGCGCCCGGAGCATCCACCGGGAGGTGGCCGTCACGTCCCTGCGGCAGCCGAGGAGCTTCGGCTCTTCGCCCGGGGCGAGCGACACGTCGAAGTCCTGGAGGCCGTACGAGACGCCCTCGCCGGTCGCCTTGATGAAGGCTTCCTTCCGCGACCAGCACGAGAAGAAGCCGCGCTCCTGGAACTCGGGCGGGAGGGCGCGGAAGGCCGTGACCTCGCGCTCGGAGAATGAGGTCCGCGCCATGCCGTCGTCGGCGAGGTCCGGGCGCATGCGCTCGATGTCGATGCCCAGCTCGCGTCCCTTGGCCACGCCGATGAGGAAGTAGTCGCCGGAGTGCGAGAGGTTGAAGCGGAGATCGATCGAGGTCTCCGGACGCAGGAGATACGGCTTGCCCTTCGCGCCGGAGCCGAGGTGCACCTGGTCGGCGGGGAAGCCGAGGTAGCGTCCGATCACTTCCTTCAACGTCCCGCGGGCGACGACGAACTCCCAGCGGTGCTTCGGGAAGCGGAAGCGATTGGCGCGGTCGCGTTCCTCGGTGTCGAGGACCTTCGCGAGTGCGATGCGCTCGTCCCACGAGATGTGGAGCGGCGAGACCCACGCGTGGACCTCGTTCCACTCGAGCGGCGGGAGGGCGGCGGGCGTCGGCCAGGGGGTCGCGGGCGGGAGCGTCCGGCCGGCGGCGAGCTCGGCGCGAACGACGTTGCCCTCGGTGGCGAGCGGATGCACCGGTCCCATCAGCGTCCCTCCACGTCGACGAGCAGGTCGTCCGCGAGCGCGCGCAGCATGGCCCGGTCCTCGGCGTTCAGGAAGAAGTGGTCGCCGGTGAACATCCGGGTCCGGAACGTCTTCGTCTGGCGCGCCCAGCCCTCGATCCGATCCTTCCGGATCCACGGGTCCTCGCGTCCCCCGTACGAGAAGATCGGGCAGTCGAGCGGCGCCTCCTCCACGTACTGGTACGTCTCGAAGGCCGCGAGGTCGGCGCGGACGACGGGCAGCAGGTGGTTCAGGAGATCGGGGTATTCGAGGACGGGCGTCGGGATGCCGTTGTAGCGGATGAGCGCGGCGACGAGCGCCCGGTCGTCGAGCACGTGGAAGAGCTGATTCGGATTCGGGATCTGCGGCGCCCCGGAGCCGGAGACCACGAGACGGCGCGGGCCGAGACCGGCGCGGCGCCGGAGGTAGCGCGCCGTCTCGAACGCGACCAAGCCGCCGAGGCTGTGCCCGTAGAACGAGAACCGCTCCGTCCCCATGCGCAGGATGTCGGCGCCGATCTCCGCCGCGAGATCCAGGACCCGCGGTCGCAGCGGCGCGCGCCAGCGCGCTCCGCGCCCGGGGTACTCGACGGCGCAGATCGTCAGCTCGGGCGGCAGCCACTGGTTCCAGCGGCGGAAGATCGTCCCGCCCGACCCCGCGTAGGGGAAGCAGAAGAGGACCTCGTCGGCCGCGGCCGCGGGTTTGAAGAACGGGAAGGTGGGCGGGATCACCGCACCGGCGGTGGCGCTCAGCACGGGCGCACCTCCTCGCCGAGGATGCGCCGGAGGCCGAAGTCGGCGCTCGGCCACGGCCGGCGCTGGTTCGGATAGCCGAGCGAGACCTCCTCGAATCCGACGCCGTCGATCGACACGCTGCGCGGGATGTGCAGGTGGCCGTACACGACCTTGGCGACGTTGAAGCGCTGCGGCCAGGACTCCGTCCGCGTCGTCCCGCACCAGATCGAGAAGCTCCGCATGGTCGGGAGCCGGACCAGGTCGTGGCGCATCGGAAAGTGGTTGATCAGCACGAGCTTGTGGCCGGGCGGCACGGCCGCGAGGCGCTTCTCGGTGAGCTCGCAGCGCGCGGTGCACCAGGCGTCTATCGAGGGGTAGGGAGAGGGATCGAGGAAGACCTCGTCGCTGCACCAGATGCCGGCCCGCATCGCGGTCGCGAGCGCGTCCTCCTTGGAGACGCCCGCCGGCCGGAACGAGTAGTCGTAGAGCAGGAAGAGCGGCGCGAGGACGTACGTCTCGCCGGCCTCGTGCCATTCGGGGTACGGGTCCTCGGGCGTCACCACGTCCCACGCCCGGCAGCGCTCGACGAGCGCCGCGTACTTCGCGTCGCCCCGGAGCGCGGGCGCGTCGGCGCGCGTGGTCCAGAGGTCGTGGTTGCCCGGCGTCCACAGGAGGAGGTCGAACTTCGGGCGCAGCACCTCGAGCGTGCGCTCGAGGTGCTCGAGCGTCTCCCCGACGTCGCCCGCGACGATGAGGCAGTCGCCCGGGTGCGGCGAGATCTGCTCCAGCAGCTCGTAGTTCTTACGATGGCTGACGTGCAGGTCGCTGATCGCGTAGACGCTAGGCATGTGCGAACCGCGCGCTCGCGGGTGGAGCGTCGTCCTCGACGGCGGATCGTTCCTCGGCGATCTCGTCCCAGTCCGGCCGCGGCCGCACGGCGAGTGCGCTCGTGGGCAAGCGGATCGAATGCAGCGCGAGCTGCTGGGCGAGCTGCTGCGCGCGGAGCGTCGCGCAGGCGCCGTACACGAGGTTCTCCGCGACCCTCACGACGCCGCGGTTGTCGAGCTTCTCGAGAAACGACCCCTTCGCCCATTGATTGAAGGCGCCCATCGCGGGCCCGCACCAGATCTGGTAGTCGACCACGCGATCGGGCACGCCGTCGCGTGCCCAGCGCGAGGAGAACCCGAGGTAGCCGCGGAAGAGGGCGGCCATCTTGAAGTGGGGATCCTCCTCGGCGCGCGTGATGACCTCCGAGTTGCGGACGCTCCAGTAGTCGACGGCGATCTGCCACGCCTCGTCGAGGGTCATCTTGAAGTAGCGCTTCTCCAGCGCCTGGCGGTCGGCGGCGGGGATGTCCGCCAGACTCCGGTGCGTCCGGTAGAGCTCGTAGAGCTTCGTGGCCCGCGGCGCGTAGAGGTTGCGGTGCTTGAGCACCTGCACGTTCGCGCCGATCTCGAAGAAGGTACCGCTCGGCGCCATCGTCACCGATCCCACGTCCGCTTCGGCGAGCATCTCCTTCGCGGTCGCCGAGGTGCTCGCCTCGACGCACGCCTGGTTGATCGATCCAGTGAGCACGTAGTCCGCACCCGCCGTGAACGCCGCCGCCACCGTCGCCGGGGTGGCGATGCCGCCGGCGAGCCCGACGCGAATGCGGCGCCGATAGCCGTAGCGCTCCATGGCGTCGTCGCGCACGCCGGTGATCGCCGCGAGCATCGGGAGGGCGGGCCTGCGGTCCGTGTGCCCGGCCGAGTCGGCTTCGGCGTCGATGTCGTCGGCGAGCGGGATCCGGCGTGCGAGCTGCGCTTCCTCGGCCGTGATCCGTCCCTGGCGGACGAGCTGCTGGAGGACCTCCGCAGGCGGCGGCTCCATGAAGATCCGCGCGATGTCGGGCCGGGAGATCTTGGCGAGGACACGGTTCGGCGTGACGATCTCCCCGTTCGGAGTCTGGTGGATGCCGTGCACCCGGTACCACACGACCGGCAGGCCGGCTTCGAGCCAGGCCGACGCCGACAGGGCGGGCACGCCGTACTTCAGGTACAGCTCGACGTTGGCGATCTCCTCCGGCGGGTTGTACGGCGTCGGCATGAGGTTGAAGCCCCAGTTCGTCCGGCCCGGACAGCTTGCCTGGATGCGCTGGATCGCCTCCTCGATGCGGTCACCCGCGACGCCGCCGTTGCCGAAGAAGCCGAGGAGGCCGGCGTTCGCCATCGCGATCACGAGCGGCTCGCCCGACACGCCGTTCGCCATCGCGCCGGCGACGTACGGGAAGCGCACGTCGTGGAAGCGGAGGAACTCGGGGTCGCCGAGCTGGCTCGGGCAGAGCGGGGGAACGTAGGCGAGGACGCGCGCCTGGGACGGCAGCGCCTCGCCGGCCGACGCGAAGCGGACGGCGCCGGCGGCGTCGCGGAAGCCGAGGAGCGGCTCGGAGAGCCTCGCGATCAGATCCGCGATCCCGTTCGCGTCCGTCAGGTCGTTCCCCATGTTCTCACCTCACCGCACCTGCGGTGTGCTCTGCCGGAGGGAGCAAGTTCCGAGCCACCGACGGCCGGGAACGTCGCGCCGTGGTGGAGCACCGAACACAGGCGCGGCCCGCGATTTCCAGCGGCGTGGGCCGGACGGAGGGGCGCCGCGGCGGGACGCGCGGGAACCCTCGTTCTCAGTGCGTCCGCCGGGTCAGGGCACGGCGCGCTCAGCCGAACGCCCGCATGCGCGCGGCCGAGGGAAGGTCGGCCTTCAGCACCGCGCGCAATCCGGGCAGAGCGGCGAGCGGGAGCAGAACGAGACCGGGGATCACGACGGATGCGACGTCGCCCAGGCCGAGCAGCAAGCGCAGGTCGAGCCAGCCCGCGCCGACGAGGCGGTTCAAGGCGTACGCGGAGGCCCACCCCAACGGAAGACAGGTGGCGAGCGCGAGAACCGCCATCCACGCGACGTCGAGCATGACGATCGCGCCGACGGTGCGATCGCGGTATCCGATCGCGCGCAGCACGCCGTACTCGCCGTGGCGCTCCAGCAGGTTCGGGTAGAGCGTCAAGAAGAGGACCAGGGCGGCGATCCCCACCTGCAACGCGATCGCGGCGCGCACCGCGCTGTGCATGATGCCGACCGTGTGGGCGACGGCGCCCTCGAGCTCGCCCCTTCCGAAGACGCCGGCGACCTCCGGAAGGGAAAGCAGGTCCGTCCGGAGCGCCGAGATCGGGCGCGCGCTCGCGACCAGGAGGCCCGACGCCTTGCCCGGCGCGCCGGCGAGCTCCTGCGCGACCGCCAGCGGAACCAGGACCTCTCCGCTCGACAGGTCGGCCACGAATCCGACGATCCGCACGGTGGTCTCGCGGTCGGGCGCGCGCATCCGCAAGCGGTCTCCCAGCCCGAGGTTCCGCGCCGCGGCCCACGCCCGATTGGTCAGCGCCTCGGGCGCGGCGGGATCCGAAAGGGATCGGCCCGCGGCCAGCCGCAGCCCGCGAAGCGAGACGTCCGGGGGCACGCCGACGACGACGTGATCCTCGGGCCCGTCTGCCAGCTCCACCCGTGCGAACGTGCGCACGTAGGGCTCGGCGCGCGTGACGCCGGACGTGAGGCTCAGCCTCCGGACCTCGTCGGCGCCGAGCGGGGCGCGGAACTCCACCGTCGCGGGCCAGCCGTCGCGCTGCGCGAGATCCGCCGTGAGGCCGTCGAGCGAGCTCGCCAGCGAGCGGAGGCCGATCGCGGTGCCGCCGGCGAGCCCGATGGCCGCGCCGGTGAGCAGGGTGAGGGTCAGACGGCGGGTCAGCTCTCGCACGGCGCTGCGCGTGACGAACGACCTCACCCCGAGGCTGGTGATTCGCTCGAGCACCCCGGCGAGCGGCGTCAGCCGCGGGAAGCCCTGGTCGTACGGCTCGCCACGGATGGCGCGGGACGGGGCGAGACGCGCGATTCCCGCGGCCGACACGAGCGCCGCCGCGGACACGACGATGAACGCGATCGACACCGCTTCGTCGAGCGGACGGAGCCCGTCGGACCACCGGATCTCCGGCAGCCCGATCGCCCCTGCGGACCACGCCGTGACCCCGGCGCGGATGAGGTACGCGAGCCCGGCCCCCGGCAGCACGGCGAGCGCCGCCAGCACCAGCCCGAGCATCACGGTCGGCGACACGACCTCGCCCGGTCGCCAGCCGAGCGCGCGCAGCGCGCCGATCTCACGCTGCTCCGACTGCACGAGCCGGCCGAGGGCGATCACGGTGGCGAGGAAGACGACGAAGGCGAGCAGCCCGAGGCTCACCGGGATGAAGATGCGGAACGCCCGCAGGTCCTGGTCGAGAAGCCTGGACGCGAACGCCTCGTTCCGCGGCGTGACCCGGATGAGCGCGAGCCCTCGGAGGCGGCCGAGGATCGCTTCCTCGACGGCGCGTGGATCGGCCCCCGGGCGGATGCGAATCGCGAGGTTGTCGAACACGGGGTGGCCGAACGCCTCGGCCACCATCGCCATCGGCGCGAAGATCATCGCGGGCGTCCCCGTGGCGGGGCCGAGACCGCTCGCCGCGCCCGGCGGGACGAGGACCTCGGGGGTGATGCCCACGCCGACGACGTGGAGCACGTGCGCTTTGCCGAGCGCCAGCAGGCGCAGCGCATCCCCCACGGCGATCCCGTGCGCGACGGCGAAGTTTCGCTCGACCACCACGCCGTCGGCGTCGTCCGTCGTGACGAAGTGCCCCGCGACGAGGCGGACGTCGTTGATCGGCGACCCGCCGGCCGGGTCGAGGTGAACCGTGAGCGCGGCCGCTTCCGTGCCGTCGGCCAGCGCGAGGGAGCCGCCCGAGACGTAGCGGAGCGCCACGCCCTCGACGCCCGGCACGTCGTCGAGGGACGGAATCTGGTCGCGGGCGGCCGGTCCGAGCTCGACCTGCAGATCCGCCAGGCGGAGATCTGCGAAGAGCGCGGCCCTGCTGTAGTCGACGTCGTCGCGCGCCATGCCGACGCCGGCGTACACGCCGATGCCGGCCGCGATGAGCGCCACCAGCGCCACGGCGCGGAGGTGCAGCGCACGCAGGTCGCGGAGCGGCTTTCGGTGGAGCGCGGACATCCGAGTCAGGCCAACCGCACTCGGCCCCCGAACCGTGGCTTGTTGCCTGGGCCTTGCGCGGGATCCGGAGCGATCACCTTGGCGACGATCTTTCCGTCGACGATGTGCAGCACGCGGTCCGCGACCTCGGTGAACCGGGCGCTGTGGGTCCCGATCACGAACGTCCGGCGGGTCGCGCGCTGGAGCCGCTGGAGGAGCCGCATCACATCGTCCGCGGCGGCGCTGTCGAGGTCACCGGTCGGCTCGTCCGCGAGCAGGACCTTGGGCTCCTTGGCGAGGGCTCGCGCGAGCGCGACTCGCTGCTGCTCGCCGCCCGAAAGCTGGGCGGGGAACTTGCCCGCTTCCTTGGCGAGCCCGACGACGTCGAGGTAGCGCTCGGCCCGTCGCCGCACCTCGCCGGGTTTCATGCCGAGGAGCTCGATCCCGGCTTCGACGTTCTCCAGCGCCGTGAGCGTGGGCAGGAGGTTGCCGGACTGGAACACGAACGCGACGGAAGCGCGCCGGAACTCGGTGAGCGCCTTCGGCGACAGTCCCTCGAGATCGCGTCCGGCGACGCGGATCGTGCCCGACGTCGGAGAGTCGAGGCCGCCGATCAGGTTCAAGAGCGTCGACTTGCCGCTGCCCGACACGCCGAGGACGACTGCGAAGGTGCCTCCCTCGATCTCGGCGGTGCAATTGCGCAGCACGGCGGTCTCGATCTCGCCGGCTCGGTAGACCTTGCAGACATGGTCGAGCTCGATCATCGATGGGAGCTGAAGCAAGACGCGAACCACCCTGCGCCCCAGGGCGAACGCCCGGGAAGGTGCGTCCGGAGGGGTCGGCGCCGCGCGGTGCTGGGACCCGTGGGTCGCGTCGGGGCCCCGCTCGGAACCGCCTGCGAACGGGCGTTCCCTCAGGGGCTCGCGGCCCCGCGGCTCGACCGCTTCACCTCGATGATGACGGTCGCGATCTCACGGATGTCGTGGCGCGCGAGGTGCGCCCAGAAGAGGGGCTCGTCGGTGCGGTCGCGGAGCGCCCACGAGCCGAACGGCACGCGCCGCTGGCGCACGTGCGCTTCGCGCAGCGAGAACGGCGAGCGCGCGTCGACGCTGACCGAGACCGAGTAGCCGCCGTCGCGCGGGAGCCACGAAGCGACCAGGTCCTGGGCGCTCGCGTCCTGGGCCCGCAGGCTCAGGATCCCCCACATGAGACAGGTCCCATTGGGGGCGAGCAGCTCGGGGAGCTTGGTGCCGAGGAAGCGGCGAATGACGCTGTCGCCCTGGTAGCGGAAGCTGGACGCGCTCTCGTATCGCACCTCGGACGGCGCGTTGAACAGCACGCAGTCCCAGCGCGGGTCGCGTGGTAGCTCGAAGCAATCCTGCTGGTAGCAGCGCAGCGGGATCGCGTTGACGTGGGCGTTCAAGCGCGTGAACCACACGGACCGCTCGGCGAGGTCGACCGCTTCGATCTCCTGGAAGCGATCGGCGAACAGGACCGACAGGCAGCCGGAGCCGCAGCCGAGGTCGAGCAGCGAGCCGCCCGACGGCCGGGGATGGTGCAGCAGCGCCATCGACGAGTAGTGGGGCGGCATCGCGATGTCGTCGTTCGGATAGAAGTGGAGATCGCCCTCCCGGTACTCGAAGAGCTTGTCCGCGAAGAAGAGACGTCCGCCGAACTCCGTGATCGTGATGGTCCCGCTGACCTTCTGGCCGTCCACGACCACGAGGCCGAGCTTCTCGAGCGTCGCGCGGAGGTCGCGAGGGAGTCGGGCGTAGCGGTCTCGGTCCAGCTCGGCGCCCAGGACGAAGAGCGTCGCGAGCAGGTCGCGGGGCGCTTCGGAGCGGCTGAGTCGCTCGTAGAGGAAGAGCGAGAAGAGGTGACTCCTCGACAGCAGGTCGCGCGGGGTGGCGTCGACCAGGGCGGCGAACGGCGCCATCGTGTACCCGTCCTCGCGCAACGCGCGGGCGACGCGGCCGACCGCTTCCGGCTCGCGGCAGAGCGACACCAGATCCGCGGTCGCGAGCGGTAGGGGGCGCGCCTCCCACCGGGCGACGGTGGCGGCCGCGGTCACGGGCGCGTCCCGTCGGCGCGAAGCGTACAGCGATGTGACCTCCGCGCCCGAGCGTTCTGCATGCCGTTCATCCCCTCGACTGCTTGCCGCACGCACACCCTCGTGTCCCCGCTCCCCGGGAAGCAAATGCGGCGCCACAGCGCCCCGGGCGCCGAGCCGAAGGCCGGGGGGCAGGCGAGCGGAACCCGCGGACCGGGGGAGGGAACCGCCGTTCCCACTGCCTCGTGCGACCGTGGCGAGCGCATCCCCCGGGTCCTCAGAGAGTGCCCGTCTCCCAGACGACGCCGGGCCCGGTGACCTGCGGCGGCGCCGGCCAGTAGCGCTTGCGCTCGAAGGGGTAGGTGGGCAGCGCGACGCGCCGCCGCGGGTAGTCGCGGTCGAAGCCGCGCCAGTCCACCTCGACGTTGCGCACGTGGAGCTGGGCGACGCTCGCGAGCAGGTTGCACCACTCCTTCTCGCCGCCGGGCGACGGCAGCACGACCGCCGCGCCGTCGGGCGGCACGATGCGCCGCATGAGCTCCGAGAGCACGGGCTTCGGCCCCACCTCCACGAAGACGCCCACGCCCTGCCCGACGAGCGTCTCCACCCCCGCCTCGAAGCGCACCGGCGCGAGCAGGTGCCGCAGCCAGTAGTCGGCCGTCAGCTCCTCGGCGCCGAGCACGCGCCCGGTGACGTTGGAGACGAGCGGGATGCGGAGCGGCGCGAACCGCGTCCGCCGCAGCGTCACGCCGAAGTCCTCGAGGTCGCGGTGCCCGCGCAGAGCCACCAGCCGCAGCGCCTCCTCGGGGGCGAGCGCACCGGCCACGCACGCCGCCACGTACTCGCCGACGTCGTGCCCCAGCACCGCGTCGGGTCGCACGCCCCACGACCGCCACAGCTCGGCGAGCGCGTAGCCCACCGCGAAGAGCGCCGGCTGCGCCACCGCGGTGTCCTCGAGCGCCGCCCCGCCGCTGCCGTACAGCGTGTCGAGCAGCGAGACGCCGAGGATCTCGCGCACCACCGCTTCGCACCCCTCCAGCGCCCGGCGGAAGGTCGGCTGCTCGCGGTGGAGGCTCGCCGCCATCCCCGCCTCCTGCGCCCCGTGCCCGGTGAACACGAAGGCGACCTTGGGTCGCTTCTGGCCGCGGACCTCGCCGCTCACCAGGCCGGGCGCCGGGCGCCCCGCCGCGTACGCGCCCAGCGCCGCGCGCACCTCGGCGGCGCTCGCGCCCACCACCGCCAGGCGGTGCTTGAAGAGGCCGCGGCCCGTGTTGGCGGTGAAGCACACGTCGGGGAGCGGTGCGTCGTCCCGGGCGAGGCAGGCTTCGTAGCGCCGCGCGAGCACCTGCAGCGCCGACTCGCTGCGTGCCGACAGCGTCAGCACGTGCAGCGGGCGCTCGACGGCGGCCGCAGGCGGCGGCGGCGCTGGCGCCTCCTCCAGCACGACGTGGGCGTTCGTCCCCCCGAAGCCGAACGCGCTCACCCCCGCGCGCCGCGGCGCGGCCTGCCAGTCGAGCAGCCGGTCGGCCACGAAGAAGGGCGAGCCCGAGAGGTCGATGTACGGGTTCAGCTTCTTGAAGTGCAGCGTGGGCGGGATCTGGCGGTGCTGGAGCGCGAGCACGACCTTCACCACGCTGGCGAGCCCGGCGGCGAACTCGAGGTGGCCGATGTTCGTCTTGACCGAGCCGAGCGCGCAGAACGGCCGCTCGACGCGCGAGCCCTTGAACGCCTCCTTCAGGGCGGTGACCTCGATCGGGTCGCCGAGCGCCGTGCCGGTGCCGTGCGCTTCGACGTAGCTGATCGTCTCGGCCTCCACCCCGGCGCGCTGGAAGGCTTCGCGGAGGACGGCCGTCTGCGCGGGGCCGCTCGGCGCCGAGAGGCCGACCGTCCGGCCGTCCTGCCCCACCGCGCTGCCCTTGATCACGGCGAGGACGCGGTCGCCGTCGGCGAGCGCGCGCGCGAGCGGCTTGAGCAGCAGCGCGACCACGCCCTCGCCGCGGCTGTAGCCGTCGGCGTCGGCGTCGAAGGTCTTGCACCGCCCGTCGCGGGACAGCATGTGCGCCTTGCTGAAGACCACGTGACCGCGCGGCGAGAGGTGGAGCGTGACGCCGCCCACCAGCGCCTGCTCGCACTCCCCGCTCCGCAGGCTCTGGCAGGCGAGGTGGAGCGCGACCAGGGAGGAGGAGCACGCGGTGTCCACCACCACGCTCGGCCCCTTCAGGTCGAGGAAGTACGAGGTGCGGTTGGCGACGATGGAGGCGGCGCTGCCCGCGGCCGCGTGGGCGTCGACCCGGTCGTGCAGCGAAGCGTAGTCGGTCTCGCCCGCGCCGACGTAGACGCCCGTCCGCGTGCCCGCGAGCTGGCCGCCCGCGTAGCCGGCGTCCTCGAGCGCCTCCCACGCGACCTCGAGGAAGAGTCGTTGCTGGGGGTCCATCTGCTCCGCTTCGCGCGGCGAGGCCTGGAAGAAGAGCGGGTCGAAGTCGGCGACGCCGGAGAGGAACCCGCCCCACTTCGAGTAGCTCTTCCCGGGCGCCTCCGGGTCCGGGTCGTAGAAGCCATAGCCGCCCCAGCGCTCGGGCGAGACCTCGCTGATGCTGTCGACGCCGTCGCGCAGGTTCTGCCAGAACGTCTCCAGGTCGGGCGCGCCGGGGAAGCGGCCCGCCGCCCCGATGATCGCCACCTCCGGGCGCACGTCGTCCGCCGGCCGTGCGGCGAGCGCTGGCGCGGGCGGTGGCGGTGGCGGCGACGGTGGCGCCGGCGTCGCACGCGCCTCGGGTGCGGCGGCGCCGGGCAGGGCACGCGGCTCGACGACGTCCCCGAACGCGTCCGCGTGCCGCTCGTGCAGGTACGCCGCGAGCGCGGCGATGGTCGGGTAGTCGAAGAAGAGCGTCGCCCCGAGCGGCACGTCGGCGGCGCGTTCGAGCTGCCGCGCGAGCCGCACGGCGAGGATGGAATCCACCCCCAGCGACACGAAGCTGGTCTGCTCGTCGAGGTGGTCGGGGTCGACCTCGAGCGTCTGCGAGATCTCGCGGGCCAGGAAGTCGGCGAGCTGGTTGCGCGTCGCGCTGCGCGACCGGTCGTCGGTGCCCGCGGGGGCGCGATCCGCCGGTCGGCCGTCGCCCTCGATGCCGACCGCGACGCACGGGAGGCCGAGGCGGAGCGCTGCCTCGAGCGCGGCCAGCGCCTCGACGGTCGCGAGCGGCCGGAGGCCTTCGTCGCGCGCGCCCTCCGCCAGGCCGACCCCCATGCCGACCTCGCTCCAGAGACCCCACGCGATGCTGATCGTCGAAGGCGGGAACCAGCCGGACGCCGGCAGCGCGTCGAGGAACGCGTTGGCCGCCGCGTAGTCCGACTGCCCGGTATTCCCGAGCAGCGCGGTGACGGAGGAGCAGAGGACCGCGAAGTCGAGCGGATCGTGCGCCAGCGCCTGCGCCAGCGCCAGCGAGCCGGTCACCTTTGGTCGGAGCACGCGCCGGAAGCTCTCCACCGTTTTTCCGCGCATGAGGCCGTCCTCGAGGACACCGGCCGCGTGCACCAGGCCGCGCACCGCGCCGTGGCGTGCGCGCAGGCGCTCCAGCTCGCGCGCGAGCGTCTCGTGGTCCGCGACGTCGCAGCGAACGATCTCGACCCGGGCGCCGCGGCGCTCGAGGGCCTCGATCGCCGCTCGCCGTCCCTCGTCGAGCCCCTCGGCGCCCGTGCGCCCGACGAGCGCGAGCGCGCGCGCCCCACGCTCGACCAGGAACCGCGCGACCGCGAGCCCGATCCCGCCCAGGCCGCCCGTGACGACGTAGAAGCCGTCGGCGCGCGCGCCGAACCGCCCCGCGGCGGGGGGCTCGACCGGCGCCAGGCCGTGCACCCAGGTCGTGGTGCCCCGGTAAGCGCGCTCGTCGTCTCCCGCCCCGTCCCCGAGGCTGTCGAGCAGGCGCTCGGCGATCTCCGCCCCCGTCTGCGCCGCGGGCTCGAAGTCGTGGAGCGCGCAGCGGAGCTCCGGGCACTCGCGCCGGATCGTCCGCACGAGGCCCCAGAGGAGCGCGCGCTCGGGCGCCACGCGCTCCTCGCGGACGGACTGGGCGTGCCCGGTGGCGACGTGGAGCTCCAGCCCGGGCGCGCGCGACCCCGGATCGGCGAGCATGGCCCGCACGAGGAAGAAGAGCGGCTCGACGTCGCGCGCGACCCGCGCCTCGAGCTCCCCGGCGGAGGCGGGCGGGCGCGGCGGGCCCGCGAGCGCCTGGAGGTAGAGGACGCCGCCCAGGCGGGCGCCGCGCTCGGCGAGCGTGCGGAGAAGCAGCTCGTAGTGCCGCGGCTCGGACGGCGCCAGCTCGAAGGACCCGTCGGGGTGGGCGCGCAGCTCCGAGCCGATCCTCACCAGGACGACGGACTGCCCGCGATCGCGGAGCCGCTTCTCGAGCGCGCCGGTGACGGCGGCCTCGCCGCCGAAGACGAGCCACACGCGCCCGCGCTCCAGGCGGCCCACGGGCCGCGCGCGCGCCGGCGTCCACGTCGGCCGCCAGAGGGGCGGCGGCTCGACGCTCGGCACGTCCTCGGCGGCGACGGCCGGCGGCGCGACCTCGTCGCCGCCTTCCGCGGGCGTCTCGAACCAGCACGGCTGGCGCTCGAAGGGATAGGTCGGCAGGGAGACGCGGCGGGCGCCGTCGCAGAGCGCGGCCCAGTCCACCACCTCCCCCGCGACGAAGGCGCGGGCGAGCTGGTCGAGGCGGCGGAGCCGATCCTCCACCGAGGCGTCTTTGGCGGCGTCGCCGAGCGGGCCGCCGCCGCCCGGCCCGTCGCCCGGGTCGGCGACCACGCCCGCGTGCACGCGGCTCGCCGCCTCGGCGTTCGGCTCGAGCTCGAACAAGCGGAGCTTGTCGAGGAGCTGCTCGCGATCGCGGGCGACGAGCGCGAGCCGGTGCGCGAGGTGGGCGCGGCCGACGCCGGCCGTGAAGCAGACGTCGCGCAGGGTCAGCTCCGGATGGACGGCGAGGTGCGTCCGATAAGCGGACGCGAGGCGCCGGAGCGCCGCTGCGCTGCGGGCCGAGAGCGGCAGCACGTAGGGCACGCCGTCCGCCGGCGCCGCCGCGCGGGGCGGCGCTTCCTCGACCACGACGTGGGCGTTGGCGCCGCCGTATCCGAACGAGCTGACGCCGGCACGCAGCGGCGTCGCGCCGCGCCACTCGCAGAGCTCGGTGTTCACCACGAACGGCGTCTTCTCGAATCCGACGTGCGGGTTGGGCGCGGTGAAGTGGAGGCTCGGGGGGAGTTGGCGGTGCTTCATCGCCAGGATCACCTTGATGAGCCCGGCGATGCCGGCCGCGGCTTCGAGGTGGCCGAGGTTCGTCTTCACCGAGCCGAGGAGACACGGCTCCCGCCGCCCCGCGCCGAAGGCCGCCCCGAGGCCGCGCAGCTCGATCGCGTCGCCGAGCGGCGTGCCCGTCCCGTGCGCTTCGACGTAGCTGACGGCGTCCGGCGCGAGCCCGGCGTCGTCCAGCGCGGCGAGGATGACGTCGGTCTGCGCTTTCGGATTGGGCGCGGTGAGTCCGACCTTCGAGCGGCCGTCGTGGTTCACGGCCGAGCCGCGGATCACGGCGTGGATGGTGTCGCCGTCCTCGACCGCCTTGCGCAGCGGCTTCAGCAGCACCGCGCCGGCGCCCTCGCCCCGCACGTAGCCGTCGGCGTCCGCGGAGAAGGTCCGGCAGCGCGACGTCGGCGACAGCATGCCCGCGCGCTGGAAGGCGAGCGTCATCGCCGGCGAGAGGAGGACGTTCACGCCGCCGGCGATCGCCTGGTCGCAGAGCCCGAGGCGCAGGTGCCGGCACGCCAGGTCGAGCGCGACCAGCGAGGAAGAGCACGCCGTGTCGATCGCCAGGCTCGGGCCCGTCCAGTCGAAGCAGTACGAGGGGCGGTTGGCGATGACCGAGAGCGCGGTGCCGGGGCCCGCGTGTGCGGTCGCGTCCAGACCCGCGCGCGCAAGCACCTGCGTGTACTCGTAGGAGGCGACGCCGACGAAGACGCCGGTGCGCGGACAGCGCGAGGCCGCCCCGGCGTAGCCGGCGTCCTCGAGCGCTTCCCAGACCACCTCGAGGAAGAGCTTCTGCATGGGGTCGATCGCCTTCGCTTCGACCGGGGCGATCGAGAAGAAGAGCGGATCGAAGCCCGACGCGTCAGCCAGGAAGCCGCCCTGGCGGCAGATCGCCTCCTCGGCGGGCGAGACGTCCGGTCCCGGCCGCTCGCGCGCGCCGAAGCGGCCTCGCGGCACCTCGCCGACGGCGTCCTTGCCGTCGCGGAGAAGCGTCCAGAACGCCTCGGGGTCGTCCGCTCCCGGGAACCGGCAGGCGATCCCGATCACCGCCACGTCGTCCGCCCGGACTTCCGCCCGGACTTCCGCCCGGACTTGGCCGCGCGCCGCCGGTCGTGCCCGCTCGGTCGCGGGCGGCGGTGGCGCGAGGGCGCGGTCCTTCTCCTCGCCGGCCGCGCCGAGGACGCGCTCGAGCGCCGACCGATGCTCGGCGAGGAGATGGGTGGCGAGGGCGCGCACGGACGGGCACTCGAAGAGGAGGACCGGCTCGAGGCGGACGCCGAGGTCGTCCTCGAGCCCCTGCCGCGTCTCCATCATGACGAGCGAGTCGAAGCCGAGCTCCTGGAAGTTCGCCCCCGGGTCGATCGCCGCGGGTGAGACCTTGAGCGAAGCCGCGACGCGTTCGCGCACCCAGCGGCGGGCCGCGTCGACGAGCCGCGCGCCCGGCTCCGCGTGCGCGGTCGAGACCGCCGGCGCCCGCGCCGGCTCGGTTTCGGGGCCGAGGACCGCGTAGTGGGCGCCGGAGAGACGCGCCGCGACGCCGAGCGCGTCGACCGCCGCGCCGGCGGAGAGCGGGCGCAAGCCGCGCCGCTTCGCGTCGGCCACCAGTCGCGCCGACTTCCCCATCCCGACCCCGTCCCAGATCGACCAGCGGAGGCTCTTGACGCTCGCCGCCGCGGCGCGCCGCCCGCGGTAGCCGGGGAACGCGTCGAGGAAGGCGTTCGCCGCCGCGTAGTCCCCCGTCCCGGCCTCCGCGCCGCCGGGGAGCGTGACGATCGAGGAGAAGAGCGCGAAGAGGTCGAGCGGCTCGTCGGCGAGCGCCTGGTCGAGGGCCCACGTCCCCGCCACCTTCGGCCGGAGCACGCGCCGGAACTCCGCGCTCGACTTCTCGCGCAGCAGGCGGTCCTCGGCGACGCCGGCGGCGTGGATCGCGACGTCGATCCGTCCCCATCGCTGGCGCACGCCGAGCACCGCCGCGCGCACCTGGTCGGGGTTCGCGACGTCGGCGGCGAGCGTCATGACCTCGGCCCCGATGCGTTCCAGCTCGCGGAGCGCGCGCGCGGTGTCGCCGTCCTCCGCGACCGGCGTTCGGGCGAGGAGCGCCAGGCGGACGCGCGCCGCCCGCGCCAGCGCGGCGGCGATCGCGAGGCCCACGCCGCCCGTGCCGCCCGTGACGAGGTACACGGCCCCGTCGCGGGCGAGCGTGCCCGCGTCCTCGGCCTCCGCCTCGACGGGTTCCAGCTCGGCGGCCAGCCGCTCGCCGTGGTGGTAGGCGCACCAGGTCGTCTGGCCCAGCTCGCGGAGGACGAGCGCGGCGAGCGCGCCGGGGTCGGCGCCGTCGGTCTCCAGGTCGATCCCGCCGCAGCCGATCTTCAGGTGCTCGCGGGGAATCGTGCGGCCGAGCCCCCAGAGCGGCGCGTGCTCGGGTGCCACGGGCCGCTCGACGCCGAGGTCCTGCGCGTAGCTGGTGACGAGCTGGATGAACAACGACGGGTCGAAGCGCGCGGCGAGCGCGCGGGTGAGCGCGAACAGGCAGAGCACGCCGCGCTCCTGGCGCGACTCGAGGTCGTCGAGGGAGGCGATCGGGCGCGGCGCGCCCGTGCAGCTCCACAGGTGCAGCACCGTGCGGGGCACGAGCCCGGCGTCGCCGAGCGCGCGCGCCAGCGCTTCGTAGTCCGCGTCGCACGCGGGATCGATCGCGAAGCGGCGCGGCCCCTGCTGCGCGAAGCCGGCGCCGGGCACGACCTCGATCCATCCCTCGCCCCCGGGTGCCAGCGCGGCGGCCAGACGGTCGGCGATGCCGAGCTCGTCGCGCAACACGAGCCACGGCCCAGCCGGTGGGCGCGCGGGAGCGGGCGGCGGCGCCGGGCGCCAGCGGACCTGGTAGAGGGCGGCGGCGTCCGGCGGCCGGCAGACGGGCGCCGGCGTGCGCTTCGTGCCCACCCAGTATGGTTGCCGCTCGAAGGGGTAGGTCGGGAGCGAGACGCGGCCGCGCGGGTAGTCGGCGTCGAACGCGGACCAATCCACGGCGCCGCCGCCCACGTGGTAGGCGGCGAGCGCGCCGAGGAGCGCGCGCCACTCGGCGGGCGAGCGGAGCAGCACCGCGCCGGGCGGCGGCGCCGGAAGCTCGGGCGGCCCGATCTCGATCACGACGTCGAAGCCGCCGGCGGCGAGCGCCGCCGGGTCGTACGCGTGGCCGTCGGCGCCGCGCTGGCCGTCCGGGCGCGCGAGCTGGCCGAGCGCTTCCTCGACCTCGAGCGCGCCGGCCACGCATGCCGCGACCTGCTCGCCCACGCCGCGCCCCAGCACCGCGTCGGGCCGCACGCCCCACGCCCGCCACAGCGCGGCGAGCGCGTACCCCACCGCGAAGCCCGCCCGCGAGCCCACCGCCGTGTCGAGGTCGAGCGCCCCGCAGCGCTCGAGCGCGCGGCGGAACGTCGGCTGGGTTTGGGGAAGGTCCGCGGCCATCCCCGCCTCGGGCGCTCCCTCTTCCGTGAAGACGAAGGCGACCCGCGGTCGCTTCTGGCCGCGGACCTCGCCGTTCACGACGCCGGGCGCCACGCTCTTCACCGCGTACGCGCCGAGCGCCGCGCGCACCTCGGACCCGCTCGCGCCCACCACCGCCAGGCGGTGCTTGAAGAGGCCGCGCCCCGTGTTGGCCGTGAAGCACACGTCGGCGAGCCGCGCGTCGTCCTCGGCGAGGCGCGCTTCGTAGCGGCGCGCCAGCGCCCGGAGCGCCGACTCGCTGCGCGCGGAGAGGGTCAGCACGTGCAGCGGCCGCTCCGTCGCCGCCGGCTCGACGGCGGGGGCCGGCGCTTCCTCCAGCACCACGTGGGCGTTGGTGCCGCCGAACCCGAACGCGCTCACCCCGGCCCGTCGCGGTTCGGCTTGCCACTCGAGCAACCGGTCGGCGACGTAGAAGGGCGTGCGCGCGAAGTCGATCGCCGGGTTCGGGACCTGGAAGTGGACCGTGGGCGGGATCTGCCGGTGCTGGAGCGCGAGCGCCGTCTTGATGAGGCCCATGATGCCGGCGGCGACGTCGCAGTGCCCGATGTTCGTCTTGACCGAGCCGAGCGCGCAGTAGCCGCGCCGGTCGGTGGCAAAGGCCTGGGTCAGCGCCGCGACCTCGATCGGATCGCCGAGCGGCGTGCCGGTGGCGTGCGCTTCGACGTAGGTGATCGAGTCGGGGGAGACGCCGGCGAACTCCTGCGCCATCGAGATGACCGCGGCCTGGCCGTCGACGCCGGGCGCCGTGTATGCGAGCTTCTTGGCGCCGTCGTTGTTGATCGCCGATCCCTTGATGACGGCGTAGACGTGGTCGCGGTCGCGGAGCGCGTCGTCGAGCGGCTTCAGGAGGACCGCGCCGACGGCCCGGCCGTCCGCGAAGCCGCGCCCGTCGCGGTCGAAGGCGCGGCAGTGGCCGTCGGGCGACAGCACCATCTCGGGATGGTGGAGGTAGCCGGTGCGCTGCGGGAGGAGGATCGCCGACGCGCCCGCGAGCGCCATGTCGGACTGGCCGGTGATCAGGCTCTGGCAGGCGAGGTGCACGGCGACGAGCCCGGTCGAGCACGCGGTCTGCACCGTCAGGCTCTCGCCGCGGAGGTCGAGCTTGTAGGAGACGCGGGTCGCCAGGTAGTCCTTGTCGGTCCCCAGCATGCCGACGTAGGCGCGCGGCGGTGAGCGCAGCTCGGGCGGCACCAGCAGCATGTAGGTGTTGAGCCCGCAGCCGGCGTACACCGACACCGACCCCGGGAAGCGAGCGGCGTCGTAGCCGGCGTCCTCGACCGCCTCCCACGCGCACTCGAGGAAGCAGCGGTGCTGCGGGTCCATCAGCTCCGCTTCCGCCCCCGGGATGCCGAAGAACGCGGCGTCGAACAGCTCGACCCCGTCGAGCACGTGGGCGGCGCCGACGAACTCGGGCGCGCCCGGGTCGACCGGGAAGAACGTCGAGGCCTCCAGCTCCTCCCGCGCGAGCGGCCGGAGCGTGTCGCGTCCCTCGACGAGGAGCCGCCAGAAGGCGCGCGCGTCGGGGGCCGACGGGCAGCGGCACGCGACGCCGATGATCGCGACGTCGGTTCTGGCGGCGGCGGCGCTCATTCCTTCGAGCGACGCTCTCCGGACTTGGTGACCAGCGCGAGCCGCCGCCGCGCGCGTTGCCGGGTCGCCTGCTCCTGCTGCGCGTTGCGGTCGGTCTCGCTGTCCTCGAGCAGGTGGGCGAGCGACCGGATCGTGGGATGGCGGAAGAGGTCGGCGAGCGGCAGCTCGTTGCCGGTGCGATCGGCGATGGCGTCGCGCACCTTCAGGAGGAGGAGCGAGGTCCCGCCGAGGTCGAAGAAGTTCTCGTCGGTCCCGAGGTCGGAGACGCGCAGCACGCTCGACCAGATCTCGACCAGCGCCTGCTGCGTCGCCCCGGCGGGCGCCGCGGCCGCCATCCGGTTCGGGCGCGGCGGCTCGGGCGCGGGGAGGGCGGTGCGGTCGATTTTCCCGTTGGGGGTGAGGGGGAAGGCGTCGAGGAAGGCGAAGGCGGAGGGGACCATGTAGGGGGGGAGCCACTGCAGGGCGAGGGCGCGCAGCTCGTTCACCGGGGGGGCGGCGCCGGGGCGGCGCTCGAGGTAGGCGACGAGGCGGGCGTCGTCGTCGAGGTCGTGGCGGGCGACGACGACGGCGTCGCGCACCGC
>JBGQET010000020.1:0-57572 GCA_041496545.1 Binatia bacterium
GAGCGGCACCATGATGAAGCCGCCGCCCAAGCCGACGAGACCACCGAGCCCGCCACCGGCGAGCCCGACCAGGATCGCGAGCGCCACGTGCATGCGCCCCGTTACTGCACGGCGCGTCGCATTGCCAGCACCGCCCGTCGACCGGACCCGGCGCGCGGTGTAGAACGCGGCCCATGCCCCCGCTGCGACCGCTCGTGCTGTCGCTCGCGCTCGCCCTCACCGGCTGCGCGCAGCGGACCCCGGCGCCGCCGGCGCGACCGCCGCTGCCGCCCCGCGAGGCGCCACGCATCGCGGTGCTGCCGTTCCGCGTCGGCGAGCTCACCGAGCACGCCACCTTCATCCCGCCGCCCGACATGCCGCCGCCCGAGGGCAGGCCTACGGCCGAGGACGCCGGCGCCGAGGCCGCGCGCACGCTGGCGGCCCGCCTTGCCGACGCCGGCGCGCGCGTGGTCGACGCCGACGTCGTGCAGGGGGCGGCGTCGCTGGCCGACGCCGGCTCGTACGACGCCCGGTTCGCGAGCCGGGTCGCAGACAAGACGGGCGCGAACCTCGCCGTCATCGGCGCGCTGTCGCGCTGGCGCCAGCGCCGAGGCACGGCCTGGGCGGCCGAGTCGCCAGCGTCGGTCGCATACCAGGTGGCGCTCGTGCGCGCGAGCGACGGCGCCGTCGTCGCCGTCGATCGCTTCGACTACACGCAGCAGGCACTCAGCGAGAACCTCCTCGACCTCGGCAAGTTCGTGCAGGCGGGCGGACGGTGGCTCACGCGCGAGGAGATCCTCGAGGGCGGGTTCCACCGGACGGCGGAGCGGCTGGCCGCGGCGGCGCGGGGCGCGGCGGCGCCGAGCGGCCCGTCGATCCGTCTCCCCGGCACACGCTGACGCTCCGTGGCGCTCGACCCGATCTGCGGCATGACGGTCGATGAAGCGGCAGCGCGCGCCGCCGGCCGGGTCGTCGAGACGCCCGACGGCCCCCGGTTCTTCTGCGGCGTGCGCTGCAAGGCCCGCTTCGAGGGCGCGCCGCCCGCGCCCTCGCCGCCGGCCGCCCAGTACACCTGCCCGATGCACCCCGAGATCCGCCGGCGCGGGCCCGGCGCCTGTCCGATCTGCGGCATGGCGCTCGAGCCGCTCGTGCCGACCGCCGAGGGCGAGGCGAGCCCGGAGCTGCGCGACATGCAGCGGCGGCTCTGGGTCGGCGCTGTGCTCGCCGCACCCGTGCTCGTCCTCGGCATGGTCGAGAGCCTCGTGCACGGGCCGCTGCGGAGCTGGATCCAGCTCGCCCTGGCCACGCCGGTCGTCGTCTTCAGCGGCTGGCCGTTCTTCGTCCGCGCCTGGGAGTCCGTGCGCGCACGGAGCCTCAACATGTTCACGCTGATCGGGCTCGGCACCGGCGCCGCCTATACCCACAGCGTGCTCGCCACCGTGGCGCCCGGGCTCTTCCCGCCCGCCTTCCGCATGCACGACGGCACGGTGCCGGTCTACTTCGAGCCGGCGGCCGTGATCGTCGTGCTGGTGCTGGTCGGCCAGGTGCTGGAGCTGCGCGCGCGGGCGCGCACCGGGAGCGCGGTGCGCGCCCTCCTCGACCTCGCGCCACGCACGGCGCGCCGCATCGGACCCCGCGGCGACGAGGACGTCCCGGTCGAGGCGCTGCGCGCGGGCGACCGCCTCCGCGTCCGTCCGGGCGAGCGCATCCCCGCCGACGGCGTGGTGGAGGAGGGGACGAGCAGCGTCGACGAGTCGATGCTCACCGGCGAGGCCATTCCGACGGAGAAGGCTCCCGGCGGACTCGTCTCCGCGGGGACGGTGAACGGGGCCGGCGGCTTCGTCATGCGCGCCGAGCGCATCGGGAGCGAGACGCTGCTGGCGCAGATCGTCCGCATGGTGGGCGACGCCCAGCGCAGCCGCGCGCCGATCCAGCGCCTCGCCGACCGCGTCGCGGCCTGGTTCGTGCCCGTCGTCATCGCCGTCGCGGCCGCGACCTTCGTCGCGTGGGCGCTCTTCGGGCCGCCGCCGGCGCTGGCGCACGGGCTGGTGAACGCGGTCGCCGTCCTCATCATCGCCTGCCCGTGCGCGCTCGGGCTCGCCACGCCGATGTCGATCATGGTGGCGACCGGCCGCGGCGCGCAGGCCGGTGTGCTCGTCCGCGACGCGGCGGCGCTCGAGACGCTCGCCCGCGTCGACACCCTGCTCGTCGACAAGACCGGCACGCTCACCGAGGGGAAGCCGCGCTTGACCGAGGTGGTGCCGGCGCCGGGCGCGACGGAGGCGGAAGTGCTCGCGCTCGCGGCGGGCCTCGAGCGCGGCAGCGAGCACCCGCTCGCCGCCGCGGTGACGGCCGGCGCCGCCGAGCGCGGCGTGGCACCCGCGCCGGTGACCGACTTCGCGGCCGTCCCCGGGCAGGGCGTCAGCGGCCTCGCCGACGGTCACCGCGTGGTCCTCGGCAAGCGCGCGCTGATCGCGGCCGAGGGCGTCGATCCCGGCCCGCTCGAGGCGACGGCAGAGCGGCTGCGCGCGGAGGGTCGCACCGTGGCCTACCTCGCCGCCGACGGACGGCTCCGGGGCCTGGTCGCCGTCGCGGACCCCGTGAAGACGACCACGCCCGAGGCGGTGCGGCTCCTCCACCGCGACGGGCTGCGTCTCGTGATGGTGACGGGCGACAGCCGGGCCACCGCGGAGGCGGTCGCGCGCCGCCTCGGCCTCGACGAGGTGATCGCCGACGTCCTACCGCCCGAGAAGAGCGCGGTGGTGGAGCGGCTCGAGCGCGCGGGCCGGACGGTCGCCATGGCGGGCGACGGCGTCAACGACGCGCCGGCGCTGGCGCGCGCCGCGGTCGGCATCGCGATGGGCACCGGCGCCGACGTCGCCATCCAGAGCGCCGGCGTCATCCTGGTGAAGGGCGACCTGCGCGGCATCGCCCGCGCCCGCCGCCTCTCACGCGCCACCCTCCGGAACGTCCGCCAGAACCTCGCCTTCGCCTTCCTCTACAACGCGCTCGGCATCCCGCTCGCGGCCGGCGTCCTCTACCCGGTGGCGGGCCTTCTCCTGAGCCCGATGATCGCGAGCGCGGCGATGAGCCTCTCCTCCGTGTCCGTGATCGCCAACGCGCTGCGGCTGCGGCACGCGCCGCTCTGAGCTATAGTTTCGCGATGCGACGCATCGGCATCCTCACCAGCGGCGGCGACGCGCCCGGGATGAACGCCGCCATCCGCGCCGCGGCCCGCCACGCCCTCGGCCGTGGCCTCGAGGTGATCGGCATCCGGCGCGGCTACGCGGGGCTGCTCGCGGGCGAGCTCCAGCCGATGTCGCGCGCCGGGGTGGCGAACATCATCCAGCGCGGCGGGACGATCATCGGCACCTCGCGCTGCGACGAGTTCCTGAAGCCCGAAGGCCGCGCGCGCGCCGCCGCGGTCCTGCGGGACGCTGCCATCGACGCCGTGGTCGCGATCGGCGGCGAGGGCACGTTCCACGGCGCGTCGCTGCTGGCGGACGAGCAGGGCGTGGCCGTGGCGGGCGTGCCGGGGACGATCGACAACGACGTCTGGGGCACCGACTACACGATCGGATTCGACACCGCGGTCAACACCGCCCTCGCCGCCATCGACCGCATCCGCGACACGGCGGCGTCGCACGAGCGGATCTTCCTGGTCGAGGTGATGGGCCGCACGTGCGGCGACATCGCGCTCCACGTCGGGCTCGCCGGCGGCGCCGAAGAGGTCCTCGTCCCCGAGCTCGCCGGCGACCTGGCGACGGTCGCCGAGCGGCTCCGCCACAGCTGGGAGCGCGGCAAGCGGAGCAGCATCATCGTCGTCGCCGAGAGCGGGCAGCAGGGCTCCTCGTTCGCGGTGGCGGAGCGGGTCCGGGCGCTCACCGGCCTCGAGCCCCGGGTCTGCGTGCTCGGCCACATCCAGCGCGGCGGCACGCCGACGGCGCGCGACCGCATCCTCGCCAGCCGGCTCGGCGCGGCGGGCGTCGAGATCGCGTGCGACGGCGGCGGCGCGATGGCGGGCGAGGCGGGAGGCGTGGTGGTGCGCGTGCCGCTCCGCGAGACGTGGGAGAAGCGGCGGACGGTGGCGACCGACCTGCTCACCCTGGTCCGGGACCTGGCGTGAGCGGCTGGACCGATTTCTAATGCGGCGGCCGATCTGGTATCCGGCGGCGTGATTCCGACGCCGGTCTCGCTGCCCGGCCTGGCCGCGCCGGTGCGCGTGCTGCGCGACGGGCTCGGCATCCCGCACGTGCTCGCGGCCTCGCCGCGCGACGCGTACTGCGGCGCCGGCTGGTGCATGGCCGGCGACCGCCTCTGGCAGATGGACCTCATGCGCCGCCTGGGACACGGGCGGGCCGCCGAGGTGCTGGGACGGCCGGTGCTGGGGTACGACGCGGTCTCGCGCACGCTCGGCTTCGCGGAGGCCGCGACGCGCGCCGTCGCGACCTTCCACGAAGAGGACGCGGCGCTGGTCGACGGCTTCGTCGCCGGCATCAACGCGCGCATCGCGGCGCGTCCGCTGCCCCCCGAGTTCGAGCTGCTCGGCTACGAGCCGGAGCCCTGGCGCGCGGTCGACTCGCTGGTGATCGAGTACTTCGTCGGCTTCGCGCTCGCGCTCGAGAGCCTGGAGCCGAAGCTCGTGCTGGCCCGCGCGCTGGGCGCGCTCGGGCCCGAGCGCGGCGCCTGGCTCTACCCGACGCCGCTGCCGCGCGCGCTCGACGCCGAGCGGCTGGCCGCGTACCGCGACCTCGACACCACGATCCTGGCCGCCTTCGGCGGCTCGAACCCCGCGGGCGGCAGCAACGCCTGGGCGGTGGCCCCCGCGCGCGCCGCGGGCGGCGCCGCGCTCGTGGCCGGCGACCCGCACCTCCTCCACACCGCGCCGAGCCCCTGGTACCTCATGCACCTGGTCGCGCCCGGCCTCGACGTCGCGGGCGCGGCGTACGTCGGCGGACCGCTGGTGCAGGTCGGGCGCAACCGCGCCGGCGCCTGGAGCGTCACCAACCTCACCGCCGACGACACCGAGGTCGTGCTCGAGCGGCTCCACGCGGACGGCGTGCGCTACGACGCCGGACCCGACGGGTGGCTGCCGCTCGCGCGACGTGAGACGGCGATCGCCGTCCGCGGCGAGGACCCGTACCGCCTCGTCGTCCGCGAGACGCGCAACGGGCCGCTCCTGGAAAGCGTCGCCGCCGCCGTCGGCGCGCCCGCGGGGCCGCCCACGGCGCTGCGCTGGAAGGCGACGGCCGCCCCGGGTCATTCGCTCGCCGGCTGGCTCGCGGTGCATCGCAGCGCGGGCCTGGCCGACGTGCTCGGCGCCGCACCGCTCTTCGACGGCGCGCCGTTCCAGACCAACGCCGTCTACGCCGACCGCGACGGGCACCTCGCGCACCTGGCGCTCGGCGCGGTGCCGCGGCGGCGCACGGTCGGGGGGCTCCCCGCACTCGGCTGGCGCGGTGAGGGGACATGGAACGGCGTCGCGTCGCTCGCCGCCACGCCCTGGCGCGTCGACCCGCCCGAGGGCGCGGTGTGGACCGCCAACGAGACGACCGGCGCCGCCGACCGCGCCGCGGGCGGCGAGGGCCAACCTTTCGGCGAGCACCCGGCGCGCGCGCGCCGCATCCGCGATACGCTGCTCGGCGGGCGCGCGCACACCGTCGAGGGGTTCGCGCGCCTCCAGGTCGACGACCTCGACCTCGCGGCTGCGGCGAACCTGCCCGCGCTGCGCCAGGCGCTCGCGGGCTGGGGACCCGACGACGGGGTGGTGGCGCGGGCGGCGGCCGAGCTCGTCGCCTGGGACGGGCACACGCCGGTCGGGAGCGCCGGCGCCGCGCTCTACCACGTCTTCTTCTACGCCGAGTGGCTCCCGCTCCTCTTCCCGGAAGAAGCGTGCCCGGGTTTCGCGTCGCGCTGGCGCGTCGCCACCTGGGGCGCCGAGGCGGTGCTGCGGGCGCCGCGCTCCCCGTGGTTCGACGACCCGGACGCGAAAGCGCGGGGCGTCCGCGCCTGCCTCGCGCGGGCGGTCGACCGCCTGCGCACGCTCGCGGGCGACGACCCGGCGGCGTGGCGCTGGGGCGACCTGCATCGGGTGGCGTGCCAGCACCCGCTCGCCTTCGCGCCGCGCTTCGCCGCCGGCGCGCTGCCGCCGCTGCCCCTCGGCGGCAGCCCGTACGCGCCCAACCAGCAGCGTCTGGGCGCGGCGGAGCCGCCCTTCGGCGCGGTCGTCGGCGCGGGCGTGCGGATGGTCGCCGACCTGGGCGATCCCGACCACTTCCACGTGACCCTCTCCACCGGCCAGTCCGGCGATCCGGAGAGCCCTCACTTCGCGGACCAGCGGCCGAGCTGGCACGCCGGACGGCTCGCCCGCGTGACCCTCGACCCGGAGCACCTCGAGGTCGCCACCGAGGTCGCGCTCGTCCCGGCGGATCGACGCGCGTGATCGGTGGACTGATCGGATTCGCGGCGGCCCTCGCGCTGCCGGTCGCGTGGTTCGTCGTCCACTTCGGCGACCTCGCTCACGGCCACGTCGCGATCGCGCTCTGGTCGGGCGCGGCGATCTTCGGCGCCGCGTTCGTGCTCTCGTGGGCGACGGAGGTCGCGCAGCTCGACATCTCGCGCGCCCTCGCGCTCGCCTTCCTCGCGCTGGTGGCCGTCTTCCCCGAGTACGCCGTCGACGTGTACTTCGCCTGGCGCGCCGGCCAGGACCCCGCGTACACGGCGTTCGCCGCCGCCAACATGACGGGCGCCAACCGGCTCCTGATCGGCGTCGGCTGGGCGGTGCCCGTGCTGCTCCTCTGGGCGCGCTTCGGCCAGCGCGAGCTCGTACTGCCCCGCGAGCAGGCGGTCGAGGTGAACTACCTGGCGCTCGCGACACTCTACGCCTTCGTGATCCCGCTGAAGGGCACGCTCTCCGTGCTCGATAGCGTGGTGCTGTTCGCGATCTTCGCCTTCTACATGCGCGCCGCGAGCCGCACCCACCACATCGAGCCGGAGCTGGAGGGCCCCGCCGAGCTGATCGCGCGGCTCGGGCCCGCGGGGAGGCGGGTCGTCGTGCTCGGCATCTTCGCGCTTGCGGGGGTGGCGATCTTCACCGCCGCCGAGCCCTTCGCCGAGAGCCTGGTCGCGGTCGGGCGCGAGTTCGGCATCGACCAGTTCCTGCTCGTGCAGTGGCTCGCGCCGCTCGCCTCGGAGTCGCCGGAGTTCATCGTCGCGATCCTGTTCACGCTCCGCGGCGCGGCGGCCGCCGGCATGGGCACGCTCATCTCCTCGAAGGTGAACCAGTGGACGCTGCTCGTCGGCGCGTTGCCCGGCGCCTACGCGCTCTCCCACGGCGGCCTCGAGCCGATGCTCCTCGACCACCGCCAGCGGGAAGAGATATTCCTCACCGCGGCACAGTCGGCCTTCGCCCTCGTGGTGATCGCCGACTTCCGCTTCCGGGTGGGGGAGGCGCTCCTCCTCTTCCTGCTGTTCGTACCGCAGTTCGTGTTCGTGCACGACGCCGCGCGCCTGGTGGAAGCCGCCGCGTACCTGGTGCTCACCGGGATCGTCCTCGTCCGCAGCCCGACCGCGCGGCAGTCCGTCCGCGGCCTGCTGCCCTGGGCGCGCAACCGATCGTGAGCGAGCCCGCTCAGGCGAGCGCGCCGGCCGCGCGCAGCGCCGCGATCTCCGCTTCGTCGTAGCCGCAGACGTCGCGCAGGACGGTGTCGGTGTCGGCGCCGAGGGCGGGGGCGGGGCGCCGCACGCGGCACTCGCTCGCCGACATCCGCCAGGGGACGCCGACGTGCCGCCGCACACCGACCTCCGGGTGCGGCAGCTCGACGAAGAAGTCGCGCGCCGCGAGGTGCGGGTCCTCGGCCAGGTCCTGGTTGGTGGCGGCGGTGAAGGCCGCCACCCCGGCGGCCTGGAGCGCCGCCGTCGCCTCCTCGGGCGTCCGCTCGCGTGTCCAGGCCGCGACGACCTCCTCCAGCTCGTCCTCGTGCCGCTTGCGGCCGACGACGCTGGCGTAGCGCGGGTCGTCGCCCAGCTCCGGGCGTCCGATGGCCGCCGCCAGCCGCCGCCAGGCGGCGTCGTCCTCGGCCGCGACCGCGATCCAGCGGTCGTCGCCGGCGGCGCGGAAGACCCCGTGCGGCGCCATGTGGGCGTCGCGGTTGCCGTCGCGGGGCGGCTGGACGGCGTTCATCGTCCAGTCGATGACGGCGTCGGGCAGGACGGCTATCGACGTCTCCCACTGCGAGAGGTCGACATACTGGCCCCGGCCGGTGCGCGCGCGGTGGAGGAGGGCGGCCAGCACCGCGACCGCGCCGTGGAGCCCGCCCGTCGGATCGCCGTAGGAGATGCCGACGTGCATGGGCGGGAAGCCGCGGTAGCCGGTCACCGACGACAAGCCGGAGAGCGGCACCTGCGCGGGCCCGTAGGAGACCTTGTCGGAGTCGGGGCCGGTGGCGCCGTAGCCCGAGAGCGCGATCATGACGAGGTCGGGCTTCCGCGCGCGGAGCACCTCGTAGCCGAGGCCCATGCGGTCCATCACCCCGGCCGCGAAGTTCTCGACCACCACGTCGCTCGCGGCGCAGAGGCGCTTCGCGGCCTCGATCGCCTGCGGACGCTTCATGTCGAGCGTGACGCTCTTCTTCCCCTGGTTGTACTGGTTGAAGTAGCCGCTGCGGTTCGGGCCCGGCTCGAAGTCCGCGAAGGGCGGCAAGAGGCGCGTGACGCAGAGGCGCGTCGCGGTCTCGACGCGGATCACCTCGGCCCCGAGGTGCGCGAGCTGGAGGGTGCAGAAGGGCCCCGCCCACACCCAGGTGAAGTCGGCGACGCGGATGCCCGCGAGCGGCGCGCGTTTGGCCAAGCTCACACCACGCCCTCGGCGGCGAGCCGGGCGGCGTCGAGGCCGACCTCGGCCAGCACCTCGGCGGTGTGCTGCCCGAGACACGGCGCGGGACGGCGGAGCGCCCACGGCGTGGCGGCGAACCGGTACGGCGCGCCCGGCATGGTCACGCGCCCCGCCGCCGGGTGCTCGAGCGTGACGAAGAAGCCGCGCGCCTTCAGATGGGGCGAGTCGAGCAGGTCGCCCATGGTGGAGACGGGCGCGAAGGGGATGCGCCGGCGCTGGGCCGCTTCGTAGAGCTCGGCCACCGACTGCTCGCGGCACCACTCCCGGAGGAAGACCTGGAGGGCGTCGAAGTTGGCGCCGCGCGCCAGGCGGTTCTCGAAGATCTCCATCGACGCCCACTCGGGGTTGCCCATGATGTCGACGAAGGCCTTCCACTGATGCTCCTCGACGCAGCAGACGAAGATCCAGCCGTCGCGGCACTCCATGGAGCAGAGCGGCTGGATCGGCTTGGCGCCGAGGCGCGAGGCGACGAGCCCGCAGTACGGCCAGAACTCGAAGGTGAGCTCGAGGATGGCGGCCACGGATTCCTGCGCCGACACCTCGACGTGCTCGCCGGTCCCGGTCGCCAGCCGCGCGAACAGCGCGCCGAGCGAGCCGATGGCGGCGTTGAGCGCCGCCTGGAAGCCCGACTGGTCGCCGAACGCCTTGAGCGGCGGCAGGTCCGGCTCGCCCGGCATGCCGTTGAGCGCCGCCACGCCGCCCGCGCTCCAGAGCACCACGTCGGGCCCCCGGTACCCCGCGTGCGGGCCGTCGAGGCCGAAGGGGGTGACCGACGTCATCACGAGGCGCGGGTTGGCGGCCGAGAGGCGCTCCCAGTCGAGGCCGTGCGCCGCCATAGCGGTCGGGTGCACGTTGTGGACGAGCAGATCGGCGCCGGCGGCGAGCCGCTCGAGCACCTCGCGCCCGCGCGGCTCGGCGAGGTCGAGGGTGACGCCGCGCTTGTTGGCGTTGAGGTAGAGGAAGAGCCCGCTCTTCTCCGGGTGGGGAACGCCGCCGGGAAACGGCCCGCGGCGGCGCGCCAGGTCGCCCTCGCCCGGGCGCTCGAGCTTCACCACGTCGGCGCCGAGATCCGCGAGGAGCTTGGTCGCATAGGCGGCCCCGACGAGGTCGCCGACCTCGAGCACGCGCAGGCCGTCGAGCGGGCCGGCCATGCTCAGGACCGGAGCGCGAGGCGGACGAGCTCGTCGACGGTGGCCGGCTCCTCCAGCGTCGCGAGCCGGGTCATCAGCTCCGTGTGCGAGTGCTCCTCGACCGGCCAGTCGTGCCGCACCCGCCACTCCGCGCCCTCGTGTTCGAGGAGGTGCACGCGCTTCTGGTCGTCGGTGACCGCGATCGCCGCCCGCTCGCTCGGCGTCATGCAGAAGAGCGCGTAGCCCGGGCGCTTGGTGGTCACGAAGTACATCGGCGGGCGATGTATAATTTTTCCCGGGCAACCCGTCCAGTGCTCGCGCGTCAGGCCGGGCGACAGATCAAGACCGGGATGCTCCGCGTCGTGCGCGCCTGATAGTCGTCGTAGTCGGGATACATGGCGACGAGATCGGGCCACAGGCGCGCTTTCTCGTCGTCGGTGGCCTGGCGCACCGTCATCGCCCGCCGCGTGGTCCCGATCTCGACCTCGACGCGGGGGTTGGCGATCATGTTGTGGTACCAGAGCGGGTGGTGCGACATGCCGCCCTTCGAGGCGACGAAAACGATCTCTTCGCCGTGCTGGAGGTAGAGAAGCGGCACGGTGTGCGGCTGGCCGGTCCGACGTCCAGTCACGGTGACGAGGCACACCGGCGCGCCGCCGCGGAATCGCGCGCCCAGCCGCCCCCGGCTCAGACGGAACAGCCAGACGTTCACCCCCGACATCACCTTGATGGCGACGCTCCCGATGCGCTCCTGGGTCGGCGTCCACGGTCGGGGGGCGGCCTTCGCCATGACCAGCCTAGCGTTGCGGGCAGGCGCCCAGCGTGCCGAAGCGCACCGCACGCGAGTACGCGACCACGCGCAACCCTTCCGCTCCGTACTCGCCGAGCGCGGCGTAGCCTTGATCCGTCGACAGGCTGCGCGACCAGTCCCACGCCCGTGCGAGCAGCCGCTCGCCGTGCGCCTTGTGCCAGCAGAGCGTGTCGTAGGCGATCTCGACCGCGCTGCGCCGCCGGGGGCGGGCTCCGCTCGGGCCGAGGAGGGCGTCCTGGCCGGCGTAGTTCTGGTTGAGCGTGGCGGTCAGCGGCTCACGACGGACGAGGAACCAGCCGGCGGCGCAGGTCTCGACGGCGGCGAAGGGTTGCTCGTCGATCGTCCACTCGGGACGCAGGAGGTAGCCGCTGCCGGTGTGCACGTGGGGGTCGAGGCCGCCGTGCACGTGGCCGGCAAGGCGGAGCATGGTGAGCGGTCCCTGCGGGTCGCTCGACACGCGGAGCACCAGCATCTCGCCCTCGGCGTGGGCGCGCTCGAGGTCGCCGGGGCCGAACGGGATGCGCGCCACCGCTTGACGCTCGCCCGAGGTGAGGACGGCGAGCGGGTCGAACCCGAGCGCGGCCGTGATCTCGCGCGGGCCGAGGACCGCGGCGCCGAGGATCCGTGCCGCGGCGTCGAGCCCGGCGATGTCGCCCGGGGCCGTCACCCGCCGATCTGGAACATCTCGCGCTCGGCGGTGGAGCGTCCGAGGTCGAGCCGGTGCCCGGTCGGCTTGTGGCGGACGGCCCGGAGGAAGATGGCACCGATCGCATCCGCGTCGGCGCCGGCGCGCAGCGCGGCGCGCACGTCGAGCTCGTCGTCGTTCAGGAGACAGAGGTGGAAGCGACCGTCGGCGGTGAGCCGCATGCGGTTGCAGGTGCCGCAGTAGGGCTCGGTCACCGGGCTGATGAAGCCGACCACGCCGCGGCCGCCCGGGAGGCGGTAGTTGCGGGCTTCGTCGGCAGGGTCGGCCGAGGCGAGCGGCGCGAGGGGGCCGAAGGCCGCTTCGAGGCGGGCGCGGCACTCGCGGCTGGGTACGAGGCCGCGGCGCGCGACGGCGGCCACCTCGCCCGTGCCGAGCGGCATCGTCTCGATGAAGCGGACGTGCCAGTCGCGAGCCAGCGTGAGCGCGGCGAGCGGCACGACGTCGTCCTCGTTGAAGCCGCGCGCCACCACCGTGTTGATCTTGAGGGGCCGCAGCCCGGCCGCCTCGGCCGCCTCGATGCCCGCCCAGATCTCGTCGAGCGACCCCCAGCGCATGACGCGCGCCAGCCGCGTGCGGTCGAGGCTGTCGAGGTGGACGTTCACGCGGCGGAGACCCGCGGCGGCGAGCGGCCCGGCGAGCCGGGGCAGCAGCACGCCGTTGGTGGTCATGGCCAGGTCGTGGACGCCGGGGATCGCCGCCAGGCGGGCGACGATCTCGCACAGGTCGGCGCGGAGGGTCGGCTCGCCGCCCGTCAGCCGGAACTTCCGGAAGCCGACGCGCACCGCGGCGCGCGCGACCGCTTCGATCTCCATCGCCGTGAGCAGCGACGGCGCCGGCGCGAAGGCGAGGCCCTCGAGTGGCATGCAGTAGACGCAGCGGAGGTTGCAGTGGTCGGTCAGCGAGATGCGGAGATAGTCGATCTCGCGACCGAAGCCGTCGCGCGGCATGCGGCGCATCTTCGATGCCCGGGAGAGCGAAGTCAATGCGCGCGCGTTGCGCCGCGGCGGGCGGGCGAGTAGAGAGGTTTCGGGGAGGTTGCGGTGGTGGTGGGGGACGTGGCGGCCCGGGGGGTCGCGGCGGGCGCGGCGTCGCCGCCGGCGACGATCGGCTTGTACGCGTTCCGCGACGCGGCCGGCGCGCTCCTCTACGTCGGCTCGTCGCGCGACCTCGCGCGGCGCGTGCGCTCGTACTTCGCGCCCCACCATCCGCCGGCGAGCAAGCCCGCGCGCATGGCGGCGACGGTCGGGTGGCAGGCGTGCGGCTCGCTGCTCGAAGCGCTCGTGCTCGAGGCGCGCACCATCCAGCGCGAGCGCCCGCACTTCAACCGTCGCCTGAAGCAGACCGGCGCCTACGCCTACGTGCGCCTCGACCCGCGCGACGCGTTTCCCCGCCTGGAGGTGACGCGCCGGCTGGACGACGGGCCGTGGCGGTACGTGGGCCCGTTCCCCGGTGGCCGGCGGCTCGCGGGCGCCGTGGCGCTCCTCGCCGACGGGCTCGGGCTCCGGACCTGTCCGGGCCGGCTCCACCCCGACCCGGCGGCGCGCGCCTGTCTCCGCCTCGACCTCGGCCTCTGCACCGCGCCGTGCGTCGGGCGCACCACGGCCGGCGGCTACGGCCGCCAGCTCCCGCGCGCGCTGGCGGCGCTCGGCGGCGGCGACCCCGACGCCGCGCGCGCCGCCGGCGCCCGCGCCGACGCCGGCCCGACCGAGCTGCCGGCGGCCGTGCGCGGTGCCATCGCGGCCCTGCGGCGCGCCCGCCAGGCGACGCGCGTCGTCGCCGTCGTGCCCGCGACGGGCGCGCCCGGGCATCGCCTGCTCGCGCTCGGCGGGGGCCGCCTCCGCGCCGCGATCCCCGCCACGCGCGCCGGGGAGCTGGCCGCGGCGTTCGCCGAGGCCCTCGCCGCGCTCGCGCCACCGCCGCCGTCGCTCATCGCACCCGAGGACCTCGACGAGGTGCGGATCGTGACCGCCTGGCTCGCGAGCCCCGCGGGCCGGGCCGCCGCGGTCGACGTCGGCCGCCTCGGCCGCGCCGCCGGCCTGGCGCGCGTCCGCGAACGCGCGACGACGGGCCCGCTCTTCGCCTAGCGGGTCCGGTCGGCCAGGCCTTGCGCCAGCGTCTCGAGGGCGGTGCGGTAGGGCGAGGGCGGCAGGCGCGCGATCTCCGCCTCCGCGGCCGCAACGTGCCCGCGCGCTTGCTCCGCCACCGTGGCGAGCACGCCGCTCCGCCGGATGCGGGCGAGACCGGCCTCGACCTCGGCGGCCGTGGGACGGCGAGCGGCGAAGAGGCGCGCGAGCTTCGGGTCGCCGAGCGCGAGCACGATGGGCAGCGAGGGGTTGCCGTCGCGCAGGTCGATGCCGCGCGGCTTGCCCGTCGTCCCGGGCTGGCCGGTGACGTCGAGCAGGTCGTCGCTCATCTGGAAGGCGAGGCCGACGTGGCGCCCGCAGGCGGCCATCGCGTCGACGAGCGCATGGGGCGCGCCGGCCAGGTGCGCGGCGGTGCGCGCCCCGGCGGCGAACAGCGAGGCCGTCTTCCGCTCGATGATCTCGTGGTAGTCGGCCGTGGTGACCGCGGGGTTGTGGCGGAAGCGGCCCTGCATGATCTCGCCCTCGGTCAGGCTGATGCAGGCCTCGGCGGCCCAGCGCACGACCTCCGCCTCGAAACGGGCGCAGAGGGCGAAGGCGCGGCTGAAGAGGAAGTCGCCCGTGACGAGCGTGTCGGCGGCGCCGAAGGCGGCGAGCGCCGAGGGACGGCCGCGGCGCGTCTCGGCGCCGTCGATGATGTCGTCGTGCAGGAGCGTCGCGGAGTGGATCAGCTCGAGCGCGACGGCCGCCTCGATGGCGTCGGCGTGTCGCACCGCCGGCCCCGGCGGCGCGGTGGCGCGGAAGATCAGCATGACCACCGCGGGCCGGATGCGCTTGCCGCCAGCGCCCACCAGGTGACGCGCGATCGCCTCCAGGCGGTCCTCGCGCGAGGCCAGCTCGGCGGCCAGGCGCGCTTCGACGCGCGCCAGGTCGTCGTCGATGTCCGACGGGACGGCGGGGGCGCGTGACGCGGTGCGGGCGAGGTTCTTCACGGGCCGGCCACCCGAATCAACGAAAACGGCTCCGCAATGTCAAGGACGCCGTGTCCCGGCGGGCGAGCACGCAGGGCTCACGCACGGAGCGCGGTCTTCAGGATGTCAAGGACGCCGTGTCCCGGCGGGCGAGCTCGCGGGGCTCACGCACGGAGCGCCGTCTTCAGGATCTTGCCCGTCGGTCCCTTGGGCAGCTCGGCGGCGAGCATGATCCGCGCCGGTCGCTTGAAGTCGGCGAGGCGGCCGGCGCACCAGCGCGCGATCTCCGCGGCGTCGAGCGCCGCGCCCGGGCGCGGCACCACGAAGGCCGCCACCACCTCGCCGTAGACGGCGTCCGGGGCACCGACGACCGCCGCCTCGGCGACGGCGGGATGCGCGAGCAGCGTCTCCTCGATCTCGCGCGGGTAGACGTTCTCGCCGCCGCGGATGATCATCTCGCTGGAGCGCCCGACGACGTGCACGAAGCCGTCGGCGTCGATGCGGCCGAGGTCGCCGCTGTGGAGCCAGCCGCCGCGCAGCGCGACGGCGGTCGCGTCGGGATTGCGGAAGTAGCCGGACATGACGTGGGGGCCCGCGACGAGGATCTCGCCGACCGCGCCGGGCGGCACGTCGCGGTCCTCCGCGTCGACGACGCGCAGGCCCGCGAGCGGCAGCCCGCACGAGCCGGGACGCCGGCGGCCGTCGACCGGGTTGAAGGTGGCGCGGCACGTGCACTCGGTCAAGCCGTAGCCCTCGATCACCGGCACGCCGAAGCGGCGCTCGAAGGCGAGGAGGAGGTCGGCGGGGACGGGCGCCGAGCCGGTGAGGAGAAAGCGGAGGCTCGTGACGTCCGCCGGCGTCTCCGCCTCGGTGAGGAGGAGCGCGAGCATGGTCGGCACCGTGCCGGCCGTCGTCGGACGGTGGCGGGCGACGCTCGCCCAGAAGGCGGCGGCCCGGAAGCGTTCCCCGATCACCGCGCTCCCGCCGGCGAGGAGCGGTACGAGCGTGCCGATCACGATCGCGTTGGCGTGGAAGAGCGGCATCACGGTGAGCACCCGGTCGTCGGGCCCGAGGCCGAGCCATTCCACGATGCGGCCGGCGTCCCAGGCGAGGTTCGCGTGCGTCAGCATGGCGCCCTTGGCGCGCCCGGTGGTGCCGGAGGTGTAGAGGATGAGGGCAACGTCGCCGGGGGCGGGTGGCGCGGGGAGTGGCCCGCGCGCGACGGCCGCGTCGGGCGCGAGGACGGGCGGGCGGTGCGCGACGGCGTCGAGCGTGGCGGCGCGCTCCGCGGTCGTGACGAGGACGCGCGGCTCGGCGTCGGCGAGGAGGCGCTCGATCTCGACCGGCGTCCAGCGCGCGTTGACCGGCACCGCCGCGGCGCCGGCGTAGGCGACGGCGAGCAGGCTCTCGACGCAGGCGAGCGAGTTGGGGAGCAGGATGGCCACGCGGTCGCCCGGGCGGACGCCCGCCTCGGCGAGCGCGCGGGCGCGCGCGGCGACCCGCGCCGCGAGCTCGGCGCCGGTCACCGTCGTGCCGCTCGCCTCGTCGACGAGCGCCGTGCGCGTCCCGTCGCGCGCGCGCGCCTCGATCAGCTCGCGGAGCGTCTGCACGCGGCGAGGGTAGCGGAGCGCGCCGGGTGCGGGCAACGTCGCGACGTCGGCCCACCACGGCAGCGGCCTCATCGACCTCACGATGGTCCGCGGTCCGATCGCGAGCGACGGCAGCCCCGACTTCGACGGTCTGCTGCGGGGAGGCGAGAACATCGTCGACGGCGCCTGTCCCTGAGCGACGTTGCCTTTTCGTAGACCCGCGGCTACTGTCCGCGACATGGCGGCCCTCACGCCGGAGCGGGTCCGCGACGTCCTCCGCACGGTGCTCTTCCCGAACTTCCGGCGCGACATCGTGACGCTCGGCATGGTGGGCGAGGTCACCGTCGCCGACGGCGTCGTCCGCATCCCGCTGCGTCCCGGGACCGACAAGGTCGAGGTGCACCAGCAGATCGCGCGCGCCATCGAGGCCAGCGTCGGCCGCATGCCCGGGGTCACGCGCATCGCGCTCGAGATCGCCGGCGCCGACGCCGGCCGCGGCGCCGATCCCTTCGCCGGGCGCCAGCCGCTGCCCGGCGTGCGGCACGTGCTCGCCGTCGCGAGCGCGAAGGGCGGGGTGGGGAAGTCGACGGTGGCGGCGAACCTCGCCTGTGCCCTGGCCGCGGAGGGGCACCGCGTGGGCCTCATGGACGCCGACGTCTACGGGCCGAGCGTCGACATCATGTTCGGCACCGACGAGCGGCCACGCGTCTCCGAGGCGAAGCGCATCCAGCCCGTCGAGCGGCACGGCGTCAAGCTCATCTCGATGGGGTTCTTCCTCGACGCCCAGTCGCCCGTCATCTGGCGGGGGCCGATCGTGATGGGCATCGTGCGGCAGTTCCTGAAGGACGTCGACTGGGGCGCGACCGACTTCCTCGTCGTCGACCTGCCGCCCGGGACCGGCGACGCGCAGTTGACGCTCGTGCAGCAGGTGGCGGTGACGGGCGGGGTGATCGTCACCACGCCGCAGGACGTGGCGCTGCTCGACGTCGGCCGCGGCATGGGGATGTTCGCGCAGGTGGCGACGCCGGTCCTCGGCGTGGTCGAGAACATGAGCGGCTACGTCTGCCCGTCGTGCGGCACGGAGGACCCGATCTTCGGGCAGGGCGGGGCGAGCGCGCTGGCGGAGCGGTTCGGGGTCCCGCTCCTCGCGCGCATCCCGCTCGTGCCGGCGGTGCAGCGCTCGGGCGACGCCGGACGCCCGCTCGTGGTCGCCGAGCCCACCCACCCGGTGAGCGTGATCTTCCGCGGCCTCGCGCAACGGCTGGCGGCCGACGCCGCGCCCGCCGCCGCCGTTTCCTGACCGCGCTTCCCCCGCCGTTTGTCATGGCCGCGGGGGAGACGCTATTGTCGGTGGGGTCGCGAGGACTGTGCCATGTCGACGGTGATCACCGAGGAGTGCATCAACTGCGGGGCGTGCGAGCCGGAGTGCCCCAACACCGCCATCTACGAAGGTGGGGCCGCCTGGCAGAACCACGGCCAGAGTCACCCGGCGTTGCACCAGGACCTCTACTACATCGTCCCCGAGAAGTGCACGGAGTGCGTCGGCTTTTTCGACCAGGAGCAGTGCGCGGCCGTGTGCCCGGTCGACTGCTGCGTGCCGAACCCGGATGACCCCGAGAGCGAGGACCAGTTGCTCGCCAAGGCGCGCGCCATCCACCCCGACCACGAGTTCCCGCCCGAGTTCCCCTCTCGCTTCCGCAAGAAGTAACCCGACCCGCGACAGCCGCTCGGGCGATTTACAGCCCGTGCCCCGTTGAGTATATGGGCCGTTCCCCACAACGGGCACCCATGGGCAAGATCGCAATCGGCATCGTCGGAGTCGGGAACTGCGCGAGCAGCCTGCTCCAGGGCATCGAGTTCTATCGCGCGGCCGACCAGGAGGCCACGGACGCACACGTCGGCCTCATGCACTACGACGTCTGCGGGTACCTTCCCTCGGACATCGAGGTCGTCTGCGCCTTCGACATCGACCAGCGGAAGGTCGGCCAGCCGCTCGACGTGGCAGCCGTCGCGCTGCCCAACAACACGCGGCAGCTCTATCCGAAGCTGCCGCGCTCCGGCGTGACGGTCGAGATGGGCCCGGTGCTCGACGGCGTCGCCGAGCACATGCGCGACTACCCACCCGAGGAGTCGTTCGTGGTCGCCGAGCGCCGGCCGGTCGACGTCGTCGAGGTGCTCGAGCGCAGTGGCGCCCAGGTCGTCGTGAACTACCTCCCGGTCGGGAGCCAGCAGGCGACCGAGCACTACGCCAAGGCATGCCTGGAGGTCGGGGTCGGCTTCGTCAACTGCATCCCGGTCTTCATCGCCTCGGACCCCCAGTGGGGCGCGGAGTTCGAGCGCCGCGGCATCCCGATCATCGGCGACGACGTCAAGTCGCAGCTCGGGGCGACCATCGTCCACCGCACGCTCGCCAAGCTGTTCGACGACCGGGGCGTCGCCCTCGACCGTACGTATCAGCTCAACACCGGGGGCAACACCGACTTCCTGAACATGCTGAACCGCGCCCGCACGGGGTCCAAGCGCCGCTCGAAGACGGAAGCCGTGCAGAGCGTCCTGCCGCGGCCGCTGCCGCGGACCATGATCCACATCGGGCCGAGCGACTACGTCCCCTGGCAGCGCGACAACAAGGTCTGCTTCCTGCGCATCGAAGGGCGCGGCTTCGGCAACGCCCCGATCGAGATCGAGCTGCGTCTCTCGGTCGAGGACAGCCCGAACTCCGCCGGCTGCGTGATCGACGCGATCCGCTTCTGCCGCGTCGCCCGCGACCGCGGCGTCGGCGGTCCGCTCAACAGCGTCGCCTCCTACCTGATGAAGCACCCGCCGCGGCAGCTCGTCGACGACCTCGCCAAGGAGCAGGTCGAGCGCTTCCTGCGCGGGGAGATCGAGCGATAGAGGCATCGCCGCCCTGCCGGCCGCTGACTGCGGTCGCGGCGGCCGTCATCATCGGCGTCGCGGTGGCGCTCGCGCTCCGCGGCATCGCGCGCACCGAGGCTCCTCCGGCGCCGGACCGCCCGGACGCTCCGCTCCTCGGTCCACGCGTCCGCGCCTGGTACAAGAGCGTCATCGGTCCCCTCGAGGATCAGCTCGTGGCGTGGGGCTTCCATCCCGACACGCTCACGTACGCGCAACTCGTGGTCAGCGTCGGCGCCGGCCTGGCGTTCTGGGGCGGGGCCGTGTTCCTCGGCGGATGGCTCACGATCCTCGCCGGCACCTTCGACATCCTCGACGGCGGGGTGGCGCGGCGCACCGGCGCGGCGAGCCGGCACGGCGCGCTCGTCGACTCGGTGGTGGATCGCTACGCGGAGTTCGCCACCTTCGTCGGTCTCGGCGCCTTCTTCCGGGGTGGCTGGATGCTGCTCGTGGTGGCGATCGCCTGCTTCGGGTCGCTCATGGTGAGCTACACGCGCGCGCGCGCCGAGGGCCTCGGGCTCGCGCTCGACCACGGTCACGTCCAGCGCCCCGAGCGCTACGTCATCCTCGGCTTCGGCGCCTGGGTCTCGGGTCTGGTCGCGCATTGCTCCTGCGGGCTCTCGGGACGGCCGACGCACGTCGTGCTCGAGACGGCCCTCGTTCTCCTCGCGCTCCTTTCCACCTGGACCGCGCTCCGCCGCGGCATCCACGCCGCGCGTGCGCTCGGCGAGCAGCAGGCGGCATGACGGCCGACGGTGGTCTCCTCCGCCCGCTCGGCTTCTTCCTCATGATGGCGGGCTTCGGGCTCCGGCTCGACACGCCCTGGCAGGGCACGGCCTGGTTCCTGCTCGCCGGTGGCGGCGCCTGCATCGCGCTCGGCCTGTGGCGGGACTCCGCGCGCGCTTTCGTCCCGCCGCGGGGCGGGGAATAATGCGAGGCCCGTGCGAAACGCGTTCCGCCTGACCTTCGGCGTCTCCGTCTCCCTCGCGTGCCTGTGGTTCGCCACGCGCGGGACGGACTGGGGACGCGTCGGCGAGACCCTCGGCCACGCGCGGCCGGGGTGGACGCTCGCCTGCGGGATCATGGGCGTGCTGTCCGTCTACGTCCGCGCGCAACGCTGGCGGGTGCTGCTCCGCCCGCTCGGCGACGTCCCGCTCTACCCCGCGCTCTCGGCGACGGCGATCGGGTTCGGGGCGAGCGCCGTGCTGCCGTTCCGCCTGGGCGAGCTGATCCGCCCCGCGCTCCTCGGCCGGCGGGTCGGCGTCCGCATGAGCGCGACGCTGTCGAGCGTCGTGCTCGAGCGCTTGTTCGACGTCCTGTTCGTGATCGCCAACCTCCTCGGCCTCTCGCTCCTCTACCCGATCGACACGCGACTCCGCGGCCTCGCCGTGCTCCTCGCCGCGGGCGCGGCCGCCGTGCTCGTCACCTTGATGATCGTGCACCGCTGGCGCGGCGCGACCGAGCGACTCCTCGAGCGCGTGCTCGCGGTGCTGCCCGCGCGCGTGGCGGGCGGCCTCCGGCCGATCGCGTCCGCCTTCCTCGACGGCCTGGGTGGGCTGCGGGACGCGCGAACCGTCCTCGTCGTGCTCGCATACTCGGCGTATCTCTGGGGCGTGATCGCGCTCACCTTCACGTTCGCGTTCCTCGCCCTGGACATCGCCGTGCCGCTCCTGCCGGCGTCGTCGGCCACGGTGTTCATGGTGGCGGCCGCCGTCTTCCTGCCGCAGGCGCCGGGGTTCGTCGGCACCTGGCAGCTCGGCTGCGTCGGCGCGCTCTCCATCTTCGGCGTCGGGCACGACGCCGCCCTCGGATACTCGCTGCTCACCTGGGTCGTGCAGATGGTGGTGAACCTCGCCACCGCCGGCTTCTTCCTGGCGCGCGAGGACTTCTCCCTAGGGCAGCTCCTGCGTCTCTCCCGGGAAGCGCCCGCCGCGGGCGCGGAGGCCAAGTGATGCGACTCGACGGACGGACGGTCCTGGTCGGGCTCTCGGGCGGCATCGCCTGCTACAAGGCGTGCGAGATCGTCCGCTTGCTCGTCGGCGGGGGCGCCAAGGTCCCGGTCGTCATGACCGCCGGCGCGCGGCAGTTCGTGACCCCGCTCACCTTGCAGACCCTCTCCGGGCAGCCGGTCGCCACCGACACCTTCGATCTCGGGCAGGAGTCCGAGATCGGCCACATCCGCCTCGCCGACTCGGCCGACGTGGTGCTGATCGCGCCCGCCACCGCCAACGTGCTCGCCAAGCTCGCGCACGGCCTCGCCGACGACCTCCTCTCGACCATCATGCTCGCGACGCACGCGCCCCTCGTCCTTGCCCCGGCGATGAACGTCCACATGTGGGAGCACGCCGCGGTGCAGGAGAACCTGGCCACGCTGGTGGCGCGCGGCGCGCGCGTCGTCGGCCCGGCGAGCGGCGCGCTCGCCTGCGGCTACGAGGGTCTCGGGCGCCTCGCCGAGCCCGCCGACGTCGTTGAGGTCGTCTACGGCGTGCTCGCGCCCCAGGACCTCGCGGGCGAGCACGTCCTCGTCTCCGCCGGCCCGACCCAGGAGCCGGTCGACCCGGTGCGCTACCTCTCGAACCGCTCGAGCGGGAAGATGGGGTACGCGCTGGCGCGGGTCGCGCGCCGGCGCGGCGCCGAGGTGACGCTGGTGACCGGGCCGACGGCGCTCCCGCCGCCGCCCGGCGTGCGCGTCGTGTCGGTGGCGACGGCAAACCAGATGGCGCGCGCCGACGACGATGCCTTCGCCCGGGCGACGGTCGTGGTGATGACCGCCGCCGTCGCCGACTACCGGCCGCGGCGTCCGACGTCGCGGAAGATGAAGAAGGGGCCCGAGCGGCTGGCGCTGGAGCTCGAGCGGAACCCCGACATCCTGGCCGGGCTGGCGCGGCGCAAGGGTCGCCGCCTGCTCGTCGGGTTCGCCGCCGAGACGCACGACGTGCTCGCCGAGGCGCGGCGGAAGCTGCGCGAGAAACGGCTCGACCTGATCGTCGCCAACGACGTGAGCGCGCCGGGGGTGGGGTTCGGTGCGGACGACAACGCCGTCCGCTTGCTCGACGCGGCCGGCGGCGACGAGACGCTGCCGACGCTCCCGAAGGAGGAGGTCGCCAGCCGTATCCTCGACTGGGTGGCGACCCGCCGCCAGCGTCCCGCCGCGCGCGCCCGGCTCGCGCGCGTGCGCTAGCCCTTCTTCAACTGGTCGTCGACCATCTGCTTGAAGCCCTCGACGGAGCGGTTCATCACGCGCTTGCCGCCCACGAAGAAGCTGGGCGTGCCACGCACCTCGGCCGTCTGCGCCACCTTCCCGTCGGCGTCGATCTCCGCCTGGATGTCGGGCGAGTTCAGATCCTTCTCCCAGCGCGCGACGTCGAGGCCGATCTGCTTCGCGTACTCCTTCAGCTTGTCCTGTCCCAGGTCGCGGTTGTTCGCGAACAGGATGTCGTGCATCTCCCAGAACTTCCCCTGCTTGCCGGCGGCCAGCGCCGCCTTGGAGGCGCCGAGTGCGAAGGGATGGATGCTGGTGAGCGGGAACTGCTTGTAGACGAAGTTGACGTCCTTCGGGTACGCCTTCAGCACCTCGTCGACCAGCGGCTTCGACTGCGAGCAGAAGGGGCACTGGAAGTCGGAGAACTCGACGATCGTCACCTTGGCGCCCTTCGGCCCGCGGATCGCCGAGCTGGCGATCGGGATGTCGTAGACCTTGTTGGGGTCCGGTTGGGCCATCGCGGGCGCCGGGGGCGGGGTCCGCACCTGAGCCACGGTCTTCTCGATGCTCGCCAGCTTGGCGAGGATGTCCTGCTGCCCCTTCTTGAGCTCCTGGATGTCCGCGTCGTTCTGCCCGCAGCCGGCCGCGGCCAGAAGCCCGAGCAGGATGCCAGCCATCGTCTTACGCATGTCGTTCCTCCCGTTCACATGAAGTTGAGCGTGTCGCTGAGACGCCCTGGGGTTCGCGGCGCTTCAAAGCGCCCATGGTGCCCGATCTCGCACGAGAAGCGAAGCGCCGGCAGTCGCAGCCGGTGAGGCCGGAATAGTCCGAGCCCCCACTCCCCGGCAAGCAGGGGCGGGTGAGCCGGCGCGCCCCGACGGCTCGGCGGGGGGGACCCCGCCCGGCACCCGAGCCGGGCTCACGCCGCGGCCGGCGTGAGCGCCCGCAGCTCGGCCGCGATCGCCTCGGTCATCTGCCCGCGCCGCTTGAGGGCCCGGAGCTTGCGGCGGAGGGTCTCGGCCCGCGCCAGCGCGTCGCGGCCCGTCGGGTCCGCCTGCTGGCAGACGCTGTCGTGGCCGTTCAGGAGGAGGTCGTGGATGGCGCCCAGGCACATGCCGTTGAAGCGCTCGATCTCGCTCGACGGCAGCGCGTAGCGCGAGCGTTCCGACAGCCGGCGCACCATGTGCTGCCACTGCCCGAGGCGCTGCACCGCCATGACCGAGTTGAAGATGCGCTTGTTCGTCTTGAAGGAGAACAGCGTGCGCTCGACGACACGCTCCACCAGCCGGTCACAGTCGGGGTAGCGGTGGTCGAAGACGGAGCGGATGAGCCGCCAGCGGTCGCGGTGCTGGGCCGCGTCGAAGCGGGCCTCCCAGTAGACGTGCCGGAGCGTCCGCGCCGGGTAGCTCACCACGAGCTGCACCGGGACGTAGTGGTTGTGGGAGTACACGTCACCCGCGAGGTGGGAGAGATATCCGTAAGCGAACGCCTGCTCGCGCTCGCCCCGCGCGCGCTCGACGATCTGCCAGCCGACCGGCCAGCAGTGACAGTGGGTGTAGAGGCTCCGCGTGTACTTCTTCGCCTGGACGATGTCGGCCGCGACGCACCCGTAGAGGTAGGCCAGCCGGTGCTGGCGCAGCATTTCTTGAAGCGCGGGGCCCAGGATGTTAAGGCTTTCGAGCACCTGGGACCCGTGGACGAGGTGGGTGACGGGCCCCCACGCATGCGCGTCGCTCGGCCAGACGAGCATCACGAGCGCGACCACCAGTCCGGCGAGAAACATCGACCTCGGATCGTACAATGGGCACCCCGACCTCTCAAGGCCCGCTGCGCGACATCGCGCGTGCGCTGAGCACGTACGTCGAGTACCAGCGCGAGCTCGGCGTCCTCGGCTGGGCGCACGACGTCGCACCGGCGCACGCGGCCGCGCCGCCCGTCACGCCGGAGCCACCCGTCGCGCCGGTTCGCGTCGAGGCCGCGCCGGCCGACCTCTTCGCCGCCCCCGGGCTCGCCCGCGCCGACACCCTCGAAGCGTTGCGCGCCCACATCGGCGACTGCCAGCGCTGCAAGCTGGCGCCGCACCGCACGCACGTCGTCTTCGGCGTCGGCAACCCGCGCGCGCGCCTCGTCTTCGTCGGCGAAGCGCCGGGCCGCGACGAGGACGCGCAGGGCGAGCCCTTCGTCGGCCGCGCCGGCCAGCTCCTCACCGAGATCATCACCAAGGGGATGAAGCTCGGGCGCGACGACGTCTACATCGCCAACGTCATCAAGTGCCGGCCGCCCGAGAACCGCAACCCCGAGCCCGACGAGGTGGCGAGCTGCGAGCCGTTCCTGCTGCGCCAGATCGAGCTGATCGGGCCGGAGGTGATCGTCGCGCTCGGCAAGTTCGCGGTGCAGACGCTGCTCCGCTCCAAGGAGCCCATCACGCGGCTCCGCGGCCGCTGGTACGACTACCACGGCATCAAGCTGATGCCGACCTTCCACCCCGCCTATCTCCTCCGCAACCCGGCCGACAAGCGGTTGGTGTGGGAGGACATCCAGAAGGTGATGCGGGCGCTCGGCATCGGGGGCGCGCCGGCGTGAGACGGCTCGCCGTCGCGCTCGTCCTCGCGAGCGGCGTCGCGCACGCGGCCCCGGAGTCGGCGGCCCTCTCGCGTATCGTCATCGACGGCATGATCAACCCGGCGGTCGCCGACTTCGTGCACCAGTCGATCGCCCGCGCCGCCGACGACGAGGCGCCCGCGCTGATCATCGAGCTCGACACTCCGGGCGGGCTCATGCCGTCGATGAAGGCGATCGTGAAGGACGTCCTCGAGGCGCCGCTGCCGGTCGTCGTGTGGGTCGGGCCGAAGGGCGCGGGCGCCGGCTCGGCGGGCGTCTTCATCACGCTCGCCGCGCACGTCGCGGCGATGGCCCCCGGCACGAACATCGGCGCGGCCCATCCCGTCGGCGGGCAGGGCGAGGACATCAAGGGCGTGCTCGGCGAGAAGCTCGAGAACTCCACCGCGTCGTTCATCGAGGGGATCGCGCGCCAGCGCGGGCGGAACGCCGACTGGGCGGTGAAGTCGGTGCGCGAGAGCGTCTCGGTCACCGCCGAGGAAGCGGCCAGGCTCAAGGTGATCGACTTCGTCGCCAAGGACCTGGACGACCTCGTGCGCCAGGCGAACGGCCGGAAGGTAGAGGTCGCCGGCACGGCACGCACCCTGGACCTGACGGCGACGCGCGACGCCGAGGGCCGGCCGCGCGTGCACACCTACGCGATGCGGCTCGCGCAGCGCGTGCTCAACGTCCTCGCCGACCCGAACATCGCCTATCTCCTGATGATGGCGGGGATGCTCGGGCTCTACGTCGAGTTCACCCACCCGGGCGTGGTCTTCCCGGGCGTCGCCGGCGGCATCTGTCTCGTGCTCGCGCTCACGGCGCTGCACGTGCTGCCGCTCAACGTCTCGGGCCTGGCCCTCCTCCTCTTCGGCATCGCGCTGCTCATCGCCGAGGCGTTCCTCCCCACCTTCGGCCTCATCGGCGTGGGCGGCATCGTCGCTTTCCTGCTCGGCTCGCTGTTCCTGTTCGACACCGCCGGCACGGGCGTGGCGGTGGCCCGCAGCCTCGTCTTCGGCGCCGGCGGGGCGGTCGGGCTCGTCATGCTCGCCATCGCGACGCTCGTGGCGCGGACGCGGCGGACGCCCCTCACGCACGGCGCGCCCGGCATGGTCGGCCTGGTCGGCGTCGCCCGCGGGGCGCTCGCGCCGTCGGGCACGGTGCTCGTCCGCGGCGAGTACTGGACGGCGGAGAGCGACGCTCCGGTGGCCGCGGGCGAGCGGGTCGTGGTAACGGGCGTCGACGGCCTCACACTGCGCGTGCGTCGCGCACAAACCGACCAGCATTGAAGGGAGACAGCATGCAGCAGGCAGCGACCCTCGGCTTCGTCATCCTGGTGGCCTTCGCGGCGAGCTTCTTCAAGGTCGTACGCGAGTACGAGCGGCTCGTCGTCTTCCGGCTCGGCCGGCTGGTCGCGTCGCGCGGGCCCGGGATCACCTACCTCGTCCCGCTGCTCGAGCGGGGGTGGCGGATCGGCATGCGGACGATCACCATGGACGTGGCGTCGCAGGACGTCATCACCAAGGACAACGTGTCGGTCAAGGTGAGCGCGGTCCTCTATTTCCGGGTGGTGAACCCCAACCAGGCGGTGGTGGAGGTGGAGGACTACCTCTTCGCCACCTCGCAGAACGCGCAGACCACGCTGCGCAGCGTGTGCGGCGAAAGGGAGCTGGACGAGCTGCTCGCCGAGCGCGACAAGATCAACGCCCACCTCCAGGCCATCATCGACCAGCACACCGGTCCCTGGGGCATCAAGGTGGTGCAGGTGGCGATCAAGCACATCGACCTGCCGGAGGAGATGCGCCGCGCGATGGCGCGGCAGGCGGAAGCCGAGCGCGAGCGGCGCGCCAAGGTGATCGCCGCCGAGGGGGAGTTCCAGGCAGCGCAGCGCCTCTCCGAGGCCGCCGCCATCATGTCGCGCGAGCCGATGGCGCTCCAGCTACGCTACCTGCAGACGCTCTCCGAGATCGCCACGGAGAACAACTCGACCACCATCTTCCCCGTCCCGATCGACATCCTGAAGTCGTTCCTCGGTGGGGGACGCACGCCGTAGCGCGCGTGGCCGAGCTGGAGTATCAGCTGCCGGCCGAGCTGATCGCGCAGGCCCCGGCGCCGGCGCGCGAGGCCGCGCGCCTCCTCGTCCTCGCGCGCGACGCCGGCGTGCGCCACGCGCGGGTCGCGGACCTGCCGACCTTCCTCGCCCGCGGCGACCTGCTGGTGGTGAACGACACCCGAGTCATCCCGGCCCGCGTCCACGGCCGGCGGCCGAGCGGCGGGCGCCTGGAGATCCTCTTCGTCCGCCCCCTCGACGGCGACGGCGAGTGGGAGGCGCTCGTGCGCGGCGCGCCGCGCGTCGGCGAAGCCGTCCACCTGGCCGACGCGCGGGGCGAGTGGACGCGTGCCCTCGGCGGCGGCCGGTGGGCCCTGCGCCTGGCGCTCGCGGAGCCGGTCGTCGGTTGGCTCGAGCGCGTCGGCGAGGTGCCGCTGCCGCCGTACATCGCGCGCCCGGACGGTCCGACCGCCGAGGACCGCGAGCGCTACCAGACCGTGTACGCGCGCGCCCCGGGCGCCGTCGCCGCGCCCACCGCGGGCCTCCATCTCACCCCGACGCTCCTCGACGCGCTCGCCGCCGCCGGCGTCGCCACGGTGAGCCTCACCCTCCACGTCGGCCCCGGGACGTTCTTGCCCATCCGCGACCACGACCTCGACGCCCACGTCATGGAGCCGGAACGCTACACGCTGCCGGCGGCCACCGTCGAGCGCATCGCCGCCGCGCGCGCCGCGGGCGGCCGCGTGGTGGCGGTCGGCACCACGACCGTGCGCGCGCTCGAGTCGGCCGCCGCGGAGGGCGCGCTCGCCGCCGGCGCGGGCGAAGCCGGTGCCTTCATCCGCCCGGGTCACAGCTTCCGCGTCGTCGACGTGCTCCTCACCAACTTCCACCTGCCGCGCTCGACGCTGCTCGCGCTGGTCGCGGCCTTCGCCGGCTGGGACCGCATCCGTGCCGCGTACGAGGAGGCGGTGCGTCTCGGCTACCGCTTCTACAGCTACGGCGACGCCATGCTGATCACGTGACCAGCGGCCGATTCGAGCTGCTGCGCGACACGACGGACGGGCCGCGGCTCGGCCGCCTCACCACCGCCCACGGCGCGGTGGACACGCCCGCCTTCATGCCGGTCGCGACGCACGGCGCGGTGCGGGGCGTCGCGCCGCGCCAGCTCGAGGAGCTGGGGGCGACGATCGTGCTCGCCAACGCCTACCACCTCGCCCAGCGCCCGGGTGTCGAGGCCGTCGCCGCGCTCGGCGGCTTGCACGCGCTCATGGGCTGGGAGGGTCCCCTCCTGACGGACAGCGGCGGGTTCCAGGTCATGAGCCTCGCCGACCTGGTGCGCGTCGAGGACGAGGGGGTCCACTACCGCTCGCACGTCGACGGACGCGCGGGGCTGCTCCGTCCGGAGGACGCGGTGGCGGCACAGGAGGCGCTCGGTGTCGACGTCGCGATGTCGCTCGACGAGTGCGTGGCGGCCGACGCGCCGGCCGCACACGTCGCGCGCGCCGTGGCGCGCACCACCGCGTGGGCGGCGCGCGGGCTCGCCGTCCGCACGCGCGCCGCGACCGCGCTCTTCGGCATCGTGCAGGGCGGGCTCGACCCCGCGTTGCGCGCCGAGAGCGCGGCCGGCCTCGTGGCGCTCGGCTTCGACGGCTACGCCGTCGGCGGCCTCTCGGTGGGCGAGCCGCCCGAGACGACGGCACGCGTCGCGGCGGCCAGCGCGACGCTCCTCCCCCGCGATCGGCCACGCTACCTGATGGGCGTCGGCACGCCGCGCGATTTGCTTCGCTTCGCGGGCATGGGATATGACCTCTTCGATTGCGTCCTGCCCACGCGAAACGCCCGCAACGGAATGCTCTTCACGCGTGAAGGAAAGCTCGTGATCCGCAACGCGGTGCACGCCCGCGACCCGCGGCCGGTAGAGGAGGGGTGCCCGTGCTACGCCTGCACCCGCTTCAGCCGCGGCGCGCTCCGCCATCTGACGATGGCGGGCGAGATGCTCGCCGCGCAGCTCGCGACGCTCCACAATCTCCACTTCTACCTGCACCTCATGCGAGAGATCCGGGCCGCCATCGCCGAAGGCGATTTCCCGGGCCGCGCCGCGCTCGCCGCGGGAGCCTGGGGCTGACGGTGGGGACCGCCTTCGCGCAGACGGGCGGCTCGGCGGCCGGCGGCCCGCCGCCGCTCGTGAGCTTCTTTCCGGTCGTCGCGGTGATCGCCGTCTTCTACCTCGTCCTCATCCGGCCCGAGCAGAAGAAGCGCAAGGAGCAGGAGCATCTCCTCGCCGGCTTGAAACGCAACGACCTGGTGGTGATGGTCTCCGGCATCCACGGGCGCGTGCTGACGATCGGCGACAAGACGGTGACGGTCGAGATCGCGCCCAAGGTGCCGATCCAGGTCGACCTGAGCGCCATCCAGAGCCTCGAGAAGGCGGCGGTCGCCGAGGTACGCGAGAAGGAGCGGGAGAAGGAGAAGTCGTGAGTCGGACGGTCCTCTGGCGCGTGCTGCTCTTCGCGGGCCTGGCGGTGGCTGCGGTCGTCTTCCTCGTGCCGACGTTCGTCCGCCCCGCGCCCAAGTGGTGGCCGTGGCAGCAGCCGGTGCGGCTCGGCCTCGACCTCCAGGGTGGGACGCACCTCCTCTACCACGTCGAGATCGAGCAGTCGGTCGACAACATGATCGACCGCAACGTGCAGGACCTCGACGCCGCGCTGCGTGAAGCGCAGATCGGCGCCTCGACGATCGACCGCGACGGACGCACGATCCGCATCCGCCTCGCCAACAAGGACAAGCGCCAGGAGGTCGAGGACCTGGTGAAGGACAAGCTGCCCGCGCTCGTCCCCGTCCCCAATCCCGACGTCGAGGCCGCCGACCTCACCTACGCGATGGACCCCAAGGAAGAGCGCCGCATCCGCGACAGCGTCGTCGACCAGGCGCTCAAGATCATCCGCAACCGCATCGACCAGTTCGGCGTCGCCGAGCCGACCGTCCAGGCGCAGGGCACCGACGAGATCGTCGTCCAGCTTCCGGGCATCCAGGATCCCCAGCGCGCCAAGGACCTGATCGGCAAGACCGCCGTGCTCGAGTTCAAGCTGGTGGCAAACCCGGGGCAGGGTGGCTCGGTCGAGCATCCGGCGCCGGGCTACCAGGTGCTCGCCGGCAAGGGCGAGGGTGGGCGCCGGCAGTCCTACCTGGTCGAGAAGAAGACCCTCATGACGGGCGACGTGCTGAAGAACGCCAGCATCAGCCCCGCGTCCCACACCGAGGGCATGGCGGTCGAGTTCGAGCTCGACGCGCGCGGCGCCAAGCTGTTCGGCAGCATCACCACCAGCAGCGTCGGCCGGAACCTGGCCATCGTCCTCGATAACGTCGTCGAGTCGGCGCCCCGCATCAACGAGCCGATCACCGGCGGGCGCGGCCAGATCACCGGCCGCTTCGACTTCACCGAGGCCCAGGACCTCGCCAACGTGCTGCGCAACGGCGCGCTGCCGGCGCCCCTCAAGCTGATCGAGGAGCGGACCGTGGGGCCGTCGCTCGGGCTCGACTCCATCCAGAGGGGCGTGCGCTCGTTCGCGGTGGGCACGATTCTCGTGATCGTGTTCATGGTCTGGTACTACCGCGGCGGCGGGGTCATCGCCGACCTCGCCCTCCTCTTCAACGTCCTCTTCCTGCTCGGCGTCTTCGCGCTCGGCGGCTTCACGCTGTCGCTGCCCGGTATCGCGGGCATCGTCCTCACCATCGGCATGGCGGTCGACGCCAACGTGCTCATCCTGGAGCGCATCCGCGAGGAGCTGCGGCTCGGCAAGAGCGCGCGCGCGGCGATCGACGCGGGCTACGAGCGCGCCTGGTCCGCCATCCGCGACTCCAACGTCACCACCTTCGCCTCGGGGCTCATCCTGTTCAACTTCGGCACCGGCCCCGTGCGCGGTTTCGCGGTGACCCTCTGCCTCGGCATCCTGACCAGCCTGGCGACCGGGGTCTTCGGCACCCGGGTGGTCTACGACCTGCTCATGAGCCGGCGCCGGCTGGACACGGTGAGCGTATGAAGGAGGGAGCAGGCACGATGGCGACGCGCCCCACGACCCGCGCCGACAAGCCCGCCCCGGTCGCACATCACTTCCGCGAGTGGATTCGCCCCGGCACCACGATCGACTTCGTCGGCATCCGCGGGCGCATGCTCCTCCTCACCCTGGGCTTGATCGCCGCGGGCTTCGCCTGGACGTTCACCGTCAATCACGGCTTCCGGCTCGGCATCGACTTCGCCGGCGGCACCATGGTCCACGTCAAGTTCCCGCACGCCACGCCGATCAGCGACATCCGCGCCGCGCTCGAGAAGCCGGAGCTCGGCGAGGTGATCGTGCAGGACGTCGGGCGCGGCGGGCAGGAGTTCCAGATCCGCGTCCTCGGCGCCGAGCAGGGCGGCAGCACGTCGGTGGCGAGCGCCATCAAGGCGGGGTTGCAGGAGAAGTTCGGCGAGGGAGCGTACGACATCCTGCGCGTCGAGACGGTGGGGCCGAAGGTCGGCAAGGACCTCTGGCGCGACGCGACCCTCGCCGTCCTCGCCGCCACCTTCGTCATGGGGCTCTACATCGCGCTCCGCTTCGAGATCCGCTTCGGCATCGGGGCGGCGATCGCGCTGCTCCACGACGTCGCCCTCACCATCGGCGCGCTGGGGGCGTTCGGCATGGAGTTCGACCTGACCACCGTCGCCGCGCTCCTCACGGTCGTCGGCTACTCGGTGCACGACACGGTGATCGTCTCCGACCGCATCCGCGAGAACATGCGGAAGATGCGACGCGACGACCTGGCGACCATCATGAACCTGTCGATCAACGAGACGCTCTCCCGGACGCTGATCACGAGCGGCACGGCCGTGCTGGTAACGCTCGCGCTGTTCCTGCTGGGCGGCACCGTGATCCACAGCTTCGCGTTTGCGCTGCTCATCGGCTTCGTCGTGGGCACGTACTCCTCGATCTACGTGGCGAGCCCGGTCGTGCTCTACCTGGAGGGACGTCGGCCGACACGGCGCTAGCCGGCGCCGCCGGCGCGTAGAGGAGGTGGGGTGGGGCGGAGGTGGACGTGGCGGGAGGCGGAGGCGCCGCTGCCGCGCGCGCTGCTCGAGGCCGTCGCGGACCTCGTACCCGTGCAAGCGCCGCTGGTCGCGCGGCTCCTCTGGAACCGGGACGTCCGCGACGGCGACGCCGCGGCGGCCTTCCTCCGTCCGACCCTCGCCCACGGGCTCCGCTCGCCGCTCCTCCTGAAGGACATGGGCCGCGCCGCCGCGCGGCTCGCCGACGCGCTCGCCGCGGGGGAGCGCGTCGCCGTCTACGGCGACTACGACGTGGACGGCATCAGCGGCGCCGCCGTGCTGGTGCTCGGCTTGCGGGCGCTCGGCGCCGACCCGCTGCTGCACGTCTCGCACCGCGAGCGGGAGGGCCACGGGCTCCACGAAGCGGCGCTCGGCGCGCTGCGGGCCGCCGGCGCCCGGGTGGTGGTCACCGCCGACTGCGGGACGGCGAACGCGCGCGAGCTCGGGGTCGCGGCCGACCTCGGTCTCGACGTGATCGTGTGCGACCACCACCAGACGCCGGCCACCCGACCGCCCGCGCTGGCCCTGCTGAACCCGCTGCAAGCCGACTGCACCTTCCCCTTCAAGGGGTTGTCGGGCGCCGGCGTTGCCTTCTACCTCCTGATGGGCCTGCGCATGGAGCTCCGCGCGCGCGGCCAGGGCGAACTGCCCGACCTGCGTCGCTACCTCGACCTGGTCGCCCTCGGCACGGTCGCCGACCTGGTGCCGCTGCGGGAGGAGAACCGCGTGCTCGTGCGCCACGGGCTCCACGCCCTCGAGCGGACCGTCCACCCGGGCCTCGCGGCGTTGAAGGAGACGGCGCTCGTTGAGAGCGCCTCGGTGCGCGCCCTCGGGCACCGGCTGGCGCCGCGGTTGAACGCCAGCGGCCGCGTCGCCGACGCCCGCCGGGCCGTCGAGATGCTGATCACCGCGAGCGCAGAGGAGGCACGCGCGGTGGCCGCCGAGCTCGAGGTGCACAACGCCGAGCGACGCGTGCTCGAGGACGCGGTGCTCGTCGAGGCGGCCTCGCGTGCCGCGGCGCGCGACGCCGCCGGTGCGGTCGCGACGGTGGTCGCGGGCGACGGCTGGCATGCCGGGGTGGTGGGCATCGTGGCGGCGCGGCTCGCGGAGCGGCACCATCGGCCCGCCGTCGTGGTCGCCCTCGACGGCGCCCTCGGCCGCGGCTCGGGTCGGAGCGTGCCCGGCGTCGACCTGCACGCGGCGATGCGCGAATGCGACGACCTGCTCGAGGCGTTCGGCGGCCACGTGAACGCGGTCGGCTTCACCGTCCGGCGCGAGCGCGTGCCGGCGCTCGCCGTCCGTCTCGACGACGCGCTCCGCCGCCAGGGGTACGACGCCCGCGCCATCCCGTCGCTCGCGATCGACGCGGAGACGTCGCTCGCCGCGGTGACCCCCGCCTTCGCGGGCGGGCTCGCCGCGCTCGAGCCGCACGGGCCCGGCAACCCCGAGCCGGTCCTCCTCGCCCGCGACGTCGAGGTGCAGGGCGTCGGGCTCGTGGGCGAGCCGTCGCGCGCACACCTGAAGCTCCGCCTGCGGCACGACGGCCGCACGCTGCCCGCGATCGGCTTCGGTCTCGGCCACCTGCCGCTGCGGGCAGGCGAGCGCGTCGACGTCGTCTTCACCCCCCGGCTCTCGCGCTGGCAGGGCGTCGAGCGGCTGCGCCTCGAGGTTCTCGAGGTGCGCGGGGCCCGGCCTGCAGAAATGTGCCAACCGGCCGAAAGTCAGAGGGATTCCCTCGTTCCTTGACGCTCGGGCACCGCCCTGCTAACAAAACGCTGTGCCGGATTTTGCTTCGAGGCACGCCGCACGATGCTCGACAGAGAGGACACGCTGCTCAACAGCAAGGAAGTGGCGGAGATCCTCGACTGCAGTCCGGATACGGTGAACGAGCTCGCTCGCAAGAGCGCGCTTCCGGCCTTCAAGCGGGGGCGTCAGTGGCGCTTCCGCAAGCGGGACATCACCTCGTTCAAGCGGCAGCTGCGGGGAACGACCGCCGCATGATGGCGCCTGCACACGGCGCCGGTCGACTCGCGCCCTAGGGCCAGCGTCCGGGGCGGTAGCGCTCAGGAAAGCTGAGAGAGACAGCAGAGGGGGGAGGCGCATGGCCTTAGCGAACGCCCAACCGCACGAGAGCCGGCTCTACTACGAATTCTCGCACCTCTACGACCTGATCTTCCGTCGCGTCTTCTATCCCCGCATCGCGATGGTGATCCGCTCGCTCGACATCGAGCCGGGGGCGAAGGTCCTCGAGCTCGGCGTCGGCACCGGCCTCTCGCTCGACGCCTACCCGTCGCACTGCCAAGTGGTGGGCGTCGACCTCGCCCCCGACATGCTGGAGCGCGCGCAGGACAAGGTGAACCGCAACGCCTGGCGCCACATCACGCTCGAGCAGGGTGATGCGCTCGACCTCCGCTTCGACGACAGCACGTTCGACTACGTGATGGCCTTCCACGTGGTGAGCGTGGTCCCCGATCCCGCGCGCATGATGGCCGAGGCACGCCGCGTCTGCCGGCCCGGCGGAACGCTCACCATCATCAACCACTTCCGGAGCCCCAACCGCGCGCTGTCCCGTGTCTCCCGCACGATCGACCCGATGACCCGCTGGCTCGGTTGGACGACGCTCTGTCTCCCCGAAGTGCTCGACCGCCGGGCGCTCCACGTCGAGCGGCAGTGGAAGACGTCGCGCCGGTCGTTGTTCACGATCGTCGTCGCCCGCAACATGAAGGCGCTGTCGTTCGACGGCTCCGCCCGCCGCCCGGCGGGGATCGAGCTCTCGGGCCGCGCGGGCTAGTGCCGCTGCTGGCTCGGCGGGGCGAACGGGATGATGCCCCGCCGGACCAGGAGATCCGCCTCGTGCTGGCCGCGGGTGTGGAGCCAGCGCTTGTAGAGGCGCAGCGTGTCCTGCTCGCGCCGGAAGAGATCCTGCGCGGAGATCTCCATCAGCACCCGCACGAACTCGGGGAAGCGGCCGGCCAGCTCCGCGAAGAGGGCCGCCAGCCCCGTGCGCAGCGGCTGGGCGGAGAGCCGGGCGTACGCGTTCCGGCCGAGCGCCTGGTAGTACTCGGGCCCCACCAGGCTGCGCTCGAGGCTGTCGACGAACACGCCGGTGATGAAGAGCGCGGTGTCGGCGACGCGCTTCAGCTTCTCGTACCGCTGCGAAGCCGGGGCGTGGAACGCTTCCAGGTAGTCGATGGCGAGCGGCGGCTCGAGGAGGCTGCGGCCGGGGCGGGCGAATGCTTCCAGGAGCTGCACCAGGTACCACTCGGTGTGCTCCGACGACGCGACGTGCTGGGTCGCCATCGCGTCGCGCACGAGCTCGCGGAAGAGCGCGCTCAGGGTGTCGGAGGCAAGGGCCACTCCAGCGCATTGTGCGGGGAAACCGTCGCGGACTCAAACCCGATTGCGTTGAAGGGGCGGGAGGCGTTTGCTACACACCACGTTTTCCACCGGAAATGACGAAACCGGGAACCATCGGGGCGGTCAAGGGATTCCGCGACGTGCTGCCCGAGGAGAGCCGCCGCTGGCACCTCCTCGAGGACGCGGCGGCGACCACGTTCGGGCGCTACGGCTTTGGGGAGATCCGCCTGCCGGTTCTCGAGCGCACCGACCTCTTCGCGCGCTCGCTCGGCGAGGCGACCGACATCGTCGAGAAGGAGATGTACACCTTCCCGGACCGGGACGAGACGAGCCTCACGCTCCGGCCCGAGGCCACGGCGGGCGTCGTCCGGGCGTACCTCGAGAGCGGCCTCGTCACGACCGACCCGACGGCCCGGCTCTTCTACCGCGGGCCGATGTTCCGCCGCGAACGGCCGCAGCGCGGCCGCTACCGCCAGTTCTGGCAGATCGGCGCCGAGGTGCTCGGCCGCGACGACGCCCTCGCGGACGCCGAGCTGATCGTGATGCTGGCGCGCTACCTCGACGCGGTCGGCGCGCGCGGGGTGCGCCTCGAGCTCAACTCCGTGGGCGACGCCGCGTGCCGGCCGGCGTACCGCGAGCGGCTCCGCGAGTTCGGCCGCGCGCACCTGGCGGGCCTCTGCCCCGACTGCCACCGCCGCCTCGATCGCAACCCGTTGCGCATCCTCGACTGCAAGGTCGAAGGCTGTCGCGAGATCGTGGCCCGCGCGCCCCGCATCGTCGACCACCTGTGCGACGCCTGCCGCGCGCACCTGGGCGCGGTGCGCGCGTTGCTCGACCAGGAAGGCATCGCCTACGTCATCAGCCCGATGCTCGTTCGCGGCCTCGACTACTACTGTCGCACGGCCTTCGAAGCCGTGGCCGACGGGCTCGGGGCGCAGAACGCGGTCGGCGGCGGCGGGCGCTACGACGGTCTGGTGGCGGCGCTGGGCGGCCCCGACGTACCCGGCGTCGGCTTCGCGCTCGGCGTCGAGCGCTTGGCGATGGTGGCGGCGGCCGCCGCGGCCGCGGTCGCGGCGCTGACCGCGGCCGTGCTGCCCCTGGACGCCCGCGCGGAAGGGGCGGCGCTCGCGCTCGCCACGCAGCTCCGCGACCAGGGCTTCGCCGTCGGACTCGAGCCGTCGGGCCGGAGCCTGAAGGCGCTGCTGCGCGCCGCCGACCGCCGCGGCGCGCGGCTCGCCGTCATCCTCGGCGAGGACGAGCTGCGCGCCGGCCGCGCCACGATTCGCGACCTCGCGCGGCGGGAGGACCGCCGCCAGGCGCTCGCGCTCGACGCCGACGGGCCCGCGCTGGCCAGTGCGCTCCGTGCGCTCCTCGACGCGCCGGCCACGCCGGGCGCTCCGCATGCATAGCTACCGGACGCACACCTGCGGCGCGCTCGGTGTCGACGACGTCGGCAAGGCCGTCCGTCTCTCGGGCTGGGTGCACCGCAAGCGGGACCACGGCCACCTTCTCTTCGTCGACCTCCGCGACCACTACGGCATCACCCAGTGTGTGCTCACACCCGAGAGCGCCGCCTTCCGCGCCGCCGAGCACGTTCGCCCGGAGACCGTCGTCACCGTCACCGGCCCGGTGCGCGCGCGGAGCGCCGACACCGTGAACCCGAACCTCGCCACCGGCCGGGTCGAGGTCGCGGTCGACGAGCTCGTGGTGCAGTCGCCGGCCGACGTCCTGCCCATCCAGGTGAGCGGCACGCAGGAGTACCCGGAGGACCTCCGGCTGCGCTATCGCTTCCTCGACCTCCGCCGCGAGCGCATGCACCGCAACGTCGTGCTGCGCTCGCAGGTGATCTCGAGCCTCCGCCGGCGCATGCTCGAGCAGGGGTTCCTCGAGATGCAGACGCCGATCCTGACCGCCAGCTCGCCCGAGGGCGCGCGCGACTACCTCGTGCCGAGCCGGATCCACCCGGGGAAGTTCTACGCGCTGCCGCAGGCGCCGCAGCAGTTCAAGCAGCTCCTCATGGTCGCCGGCTTCGACCGCTACTTCCAGATCGCGCCCTGCTTCCGCGACGAGGACGCGCGCGCCGACCGCTCGCCCGGCGAGTTCTACCAGCTCGACGTCGAGATGTCGTTCGTCGAGCAGGACGACGTCTTCGCCGCCATCGAACCGGTGCTGCACGGCGTGTTCGCGGAGTTCTCGTCCCGAACCTCGACGCCGCCCCCGTTCCCGCGCCTCAAGTACGCCGACGCGCTCCTGCGCTACGGCAGCGACAAGCCCGACCTGCGGAATCCGATCCAGATCGCCGACGTGACCGACCTCTTCGCCGGCTCGGGCTTCGCGGTCTTCGCGCAGGCGGTGGCCGCCGGCGCCGTCGTGCGCGCCATCCCGGCCCCGGGCGCGGCGTCGCGCTCGCGGAGCTTCTTCGACAAGCTCGTGGACTTCGCGCGCGGGCTCGGCATGCCGGGGCTTGCGTACGTCGTCGTGGCCGAGACCATGAAGGGTCCCGTGGCGAAGTTCCTCGGCCCCGACGAAGGCACGCGTCTGTGCGCCGCGGCCGGGGTCGGGCGCGGTGACGCCGTTTTCCTCGTCTGCGACCAGCCGGCGCAGGTGGCGAAGCTCTGCCACGCGCTGCGGGTTCGCCTGGGCGAGGAGCTGGGCGTGAGCGAGAAGGACGCCTACCGGTTCTGCTGGATCACCGACTATCCGCTCTACGAGCGCGACGAGGAGACGGGCCGGGTCGTCTTCAGCCACAACCCGTTCTCGATGCCGCAGGGGGGGCTCGAGGCGCTCGAGACCCAGGACCCGCTCGCCATCCGCGCCTACCAGTACGACATCGTGTGCAACGGCGTGGAGCTCTCGAGCGGCGCCATCCGGAACCATCGCCCCGACATCATGCTGAAGGCGTTCGCGATCGCGGGCTACGCGCAGGATCAGGTGGAAGCGCGCTTCGGCGGCATGCTGAACGCCTTCCGCCTGGGGGCGCCGCCGCACGGCGGCCTCGCCCCGGGCGTCGACCGCATGGTGATGCTACTCGCCGACGAACCCAACATCCGGGAAGTCATCCCGTTCCCGATGAACCAGAACGCGGAGGATTTGCTCATGGGCGCGCCCGCGCCGGCGAGCGAGCGCCAGCTTCGCGAGCTCCACATCCGCGTCGTGCTGCCGCCGGAGCGGAAGCCGTAGCTCAGACGAGTTGCTCGGGCGGCGTCGCCGCGAGCCCGACCGCTTCCGCGACGCCCGGATGCGTCACGTGCCCGTCGAGCACGTTGGCCGCGCGGCGCAGCGCCGCGTCGCGCCGGAGCGCCGGTGCGACGCCGTGATCGGCGAGCGCGAGCGCGTAGGAGAGCGTCGCGTTGGTGAGGGCGTAGGTCGCGGTGTGGGGCACGGCGGCCGGCATGTTCGCGACCGCGTAGTGGACCACGCCCAGCTCGACGTAGGTGGGCTGCGCGTGCGTCGTCGGCCGCGACGTCTCGGCGCAGCCGCCCTGGTCGATGGCGATGTCGACCAGCGCCGCGCCGGGCCGCATCGCGCCGACCAGGTCCCGCGAGACGATGCGCGGGGCGCGGGCGCCGGGGATCAGGACCGAGCCCACCACCAGGTCGGCCGCGGTCACCTCCTCCTCGACGTTGGCGCGGTTCGACATGACGGTGGTCACGTGGCCGCCGAGGATGTCGTGGACGTAGCGGAGCTTCGCCGGGTCGATGTCGAGGATCGAGACGTGCGCGCCGACGCCGACCGCGACCTGGCAGGCGTTGGTGCCCGCGATGCCCGCGCCGAGGATGACGACCTTCGCCGGCCGCACGCCCGAGGCGCCGGAGAGGAGCACGCCCCGGCCACCGTTCTGCGCCTGAAGGCACCAGGCACCGACCTGGATCGCGAGGCGCCCGGCGACCTCGCTCATGGGCGCGAGCAGCGGCAGCGAGCCGTCGGGAAGCTGGAGCGTCTCGTAGGCGAGCGCGCGCACGCGTCGCTCGATCAGCACGCGCGTCAGCTCCGGATTGGCGGCGAGGTGGAGATAGGTGAAGAGGACCAGCTCGGGGCGGAGCAGGGGATACTCCTGCGGCAGCGGCTCCTTCACCTTCAGCACCATCTCCGACTCGCTCCACACCCGTCCGACGTCGACCAGGACCGCGCCGGCGTCGCGGTAGAGCGTGTCGGGCAGGCTCGAGCCGACGCCGGCGCCGCGCTCGACGAGCACCCTGTGTCCGTGCGCGACCAGCGCTCCCGCCCCGCTGGGTGTGAGCGCGACGCGGTTCTCCTCTTCCTTGATCTCGCGCGGCACCCCGACGACCATGACGACGAGTGTAGCACGGCGGCGCAAAATCTCGGGAACGAGCTTGCCACGACGCCACGCCCTTCTATAAAAGGAGCGTTCCGGGAAACGCTCACCCGTGGGAAAGACGATCGACGGCAAGGCGGTCGCGGCGGCAGTGCGCGGCGAGGTGCGGGCGCGGGTCAGTCGGCTCGTCGACCGGGGGGTGGTCCCCGGCCTCGCGACCGTGCTCGTCGGCGACGACCCCGCCTCCCAGGTCTACGTCGGCGGCAAGGAGAAGGCTTGCGCCGAGGTCGGCATGCGCTCCTTCGGACACCGCCTGCCGGCGACGACGTCACAAGCCGAGCTGCTCGCGCTGGTGCGCGACCTCGGTCGCAACCCCGACGTGCACGGCATCCTGGTCCAGCTCCCGCTGCCCCGCGGCCTCGACGCGCAGGAGGTGATCGAGGCTATCCCGCCCGCGAAGGACGTCGACGGGCTCCATCCGGTGAGCCAGGGACGCCTCATGGCCGGGCAGCCGGGGCTGCGTCCGTGCACGCCGCTCGGCGTGCTGCGCTTGATCGACGAGACGGGAACGGACCTCAAGGGCGCGGAGGCCGTGGTCGTCGGACGGAGCGTGCTGGTCGGCAAGCCGGTTGCGCTCCTGCTGCTCGAGCGGCACGCGACCGTCACGCTCTGCCATTCCCGCACGCGCGACCTCGGGGCCGTCGTCGGTCGTGCCGACGTCGTGGTGGCGGCCACGGGGCAGCCCGGTCTGGTGAAGGGCGAGTGGATCCGGCCGGGGGCGGTGGTGATCGACGTCGGCATCACGCGCGGCGCGGACGGCAAGCTCCGCGGCGACGTCGAGTTCGCCGTCGCGTGCGAGCGTGCGGCCTTCATCACGCCGGTGCCCGGCGGCGTCGGCCCGATGACGATCGCGATGCTGCTGGCGAACACGGCCGCGGCGGCGGAGCGGGCGAGCGCCATGCGCGCCGCGTGAGCGCGCATGGCTCGACGCACGCCGCTCTTCCCCGCGCACGAGGCGCTCGACGCCCGGTTCGTCGAGTTCGCCGGCTGGCAGATGCCGCTCTCGTACAGCGGCGTCACCCAGGAGCACCGCGCCGTGCGCGAGCACTGCGGGCTGTTCGACGTGAGCCACATGGGCGAGATCGAGGTCCGCGGCGCGGGCGCCGAGGCGGTGTGCCAGGAGCTCACGGTCAACGACGTCGGCCGGCTCCGGATCGGCGACGGGCAGTACACCGTGCTCTGCAACGAGCACGGCGGCGTACTCGACGACCTGATCGTCTTCCGCCTCGGGCCGAGCCGCTACCTGCTGGTCGTCAACGCGGCCAACACGGCCACCGACCTCGGCTGGATCCGGACGCGCGCCGCCGGGCGCGCCGAGGTCGTCGACCGCAGCGCCGAGCTCGCCCTGCTCGCGCTCCAGGGCCCCGAGTGCGAGCGGGCGCTCCGCACGCTGACGCCGCTCGACCTGACGGCGGTCCGGCCGTTCGCGGCCATCGAGGGGCTCGTCGCCGGCCACCGCACGCTCGTCTCGCGGACGGGGTACACCGGCGAGGACGGCTTCGAGCTGATGATCCCGGCCGGGGACGCGCGGCCGCTCTGGGACGCCGTCCTCGGCGCCGCGCGCCGGCGGGGCGGGCTGCCCGCCGGCCTCGGCGCGCGCGACAGCCTCCGTCTCGAAGCCGGGCTGCCGCTCTGCGGCACCGACATGGACACCACCACGACCCCGCTCGAAGCCGGCCTCGCGTGGGTGGTGAAGCTCGGCAAGCCGGAGTTCGTCGGACGGAGCGCGCTCGCGGCGCAGGCGGAGCGCGGCGTGCCGCAGAGCCTCGTCGGCATCGTCCTCGACGAGCCCGGAATCCCGCGCCACGGTTGCGCCGTGTGGCGCGACGGCGAAGCGGTGGGCGAGGTGACGAGCGGCGCCAAATCACCGACCCTCGGCCGCTTCATCGCGCTCGCCTACGTCCGGCGCGAAGCCGCCACACCCGGCACGCCGCTCGCCGTCGAGGTGCGGGGCCATCGCCTGCCCGGGCGGGTCGTGCCGCGACCATTCTATCGCCGCGTGCGCCAGGAGGGATGAGATGGAGTTTCCCGACGACGTCCGCTACACGAAGGACCACGAGTGGCTGCGCCTGAACAACGGCGACGGCGTGGTGGGCATCACGGACTTCGCGCAGGACCAGCTCGGTGACGTGGTATTCGTCGAGCTGCCCGCCGTGGGCGCCGAGCTCAGCCAGGGCCAGGCCTTCGGCGTGGTCGAGTCGAACAAGACCGTGTCGGACCTCTTCGCGCCGGTGAGCGGCCGGGTGACGGCCGTGAACCCTGCGCTCCGCGACGAGCCGGAGCGCGTGAACCAGGACCCGTACGGCGAGGGCTGGATGATCCGGGTGGCGCTCGGGCGCCGCCAGGAGGTGGACGGCCTGCTCGACGCGGCGGGCTATCGCGCGCTGGTGGAGGACGAGAAGTCGTGAGCGCGTACACGCCGCACACGCCGGGCGACGTCGCCGCCATGCTGGCGACGATCGGCGTGCGCTCGCTCGACGACCTGTTCGCGCACGTGCCGGCGGCGCTCCGCGCGCGCGCCGCGATCGGCCTGCCCGCCGGGCTCACCGAGCCCGAGCTCCGCGCCCACCTCGACGCGCTCGCCGCCCGCGACCCGGGCGCCGAGGCCGCGGTCTTCCTGGGCGCCGGCGCCTATCCCCACTGGAGCCCGGCGGTCGTCGACCAGATCCTGCGCCGCTCGGAGTTCGCCACGGCCTACACGCCGTATCAGCCCGAGGTCAGCCAGGGCACGCTGCAGACGATCTTCGAGTTCCAGACCTTCGCCGCGCTGCTCCTCGGCCTCGAGGTGGCGAACGCCAGCATGTACGACGGTGCCTCGGCCACCGCCGAGGCAGTGCTGATGGCCCGCCGCCTCCTCCCCGGGCGGCGCACCGCCTGGCTCTCGCGCGCGCTCCATCCGCACTACCGCGCCACCGTGGCGACGTACCTGCGCGGCCTGCACGACGTCGTGCTGCGCGAGCTGCCGTTCGCCGCCGACGGCCGGAGCGACCTCGGCGCGCTGCGCGCCGGGCTCGGCGAGGACGCGCTCTGCGTCGTCGTCGGCTACCCCAACGTGTTCGGCGTGGTCGACGACCTGGCCGGCGCCGCGGCGCTGGTTCACGAGGCCGGGGCGCTCGCGGTGAGCGTGACGACCGAGCCGCTCGCGCTCGCCATGCTGCGCTCGCCCGGAGCGAGTGGCGCCGACGTCGCGGTGGCCGAAGGGCAGGGCTTCGGGCTGCCCGTGTCGTACGGGGGGCCCGGGGTCGGGCTCTTCGCGATCCACGAGCGCCACGTGCGGAGCATGCCCGGGCGCGTCGTCGGCGAGACGGTCGACGCCCAGGGGCGGCGCGGCTTCGTGCTGACGCTGGCGACCCGCGAGCAGCACATCCGCCGCGAGCGCGCGACCTCCAACATCTGCACCAACCAGGGGCTCTGCACGCTCGCCGTCACCGTGTACCTCTCGATGCTCGGCCGCCAGGGGTTGCGCGCGCTGGCGGAGGCGAACTACCGCGCCGCCCACCTCGCCGCGGCGCGGCTCGCAGCCGCCGGCGCGACGCCGGCCTTCGGCGCGCCGTTCTTCAACGAGTTCGTGGTGCGCGCCCCCGAGGTCGTGGCGCGCTGGGAGACGCTCGCAAGCGAGGGCCTCGTCGCCGGTTTCCCCCTCGAGCGCTGGTATCCGGAGCTCGCCGGCACGCTCCTCCTCTGCGTCACCGAGACCCATTCGACGGCGCAGATCGACCGCCTGCTCCACGCGGTGGCCCCGCTGGCGCCAAAGCCCCGCGCGGCGCGAGCCTGACGATGCTCCTCGACGAGCCGCTCATCTTCGAGCGTGGGTCCCGCGGGCGCGAGGGCTGGGACGTGCCGCCCGCACCCGCGGGCGAGGTGCTGCCGCTGCCGGCCGAGCTCCGTCGCGAGGACGACCTGGCCGGGCTGCCGGAGGTCGGCGAGCTCGAGGTGCTGCGGCACTTTCTCCGCCTCTCGCAGTGGAACTACAGCGCGGCCACCACGCTCTACCCGCTCGGCTCCTGCACCATGAAGTACAACCCGGTGGTAAACGAGGAAGCGGCGCGGCTCGCCGGCTTCGCGCGGCTACACCCGCTCGTCCCCGCCGCGCTCGCGCAGGGGGCGCTCGCGGTGCTCGCCGGGCTCGAGGACGCACTCATGGCGGTGACCGGCCTCGACGCCGTCTGCCTCCAACCGGCGGCCGGTGCGCACGGCGAGCTGCTCGGTCTCCTCCTCGTGCGCGCCTACCACGTCGAGCGCGGCAACCCGCGCCGGCGCGTCCTCATCCCGTCCAGCGCCCACGGCACGAACCCCGCCAGCGCTGCGCTCTGCGGCTACGAGGTGACCGAGGTCCCCGCGAACGAGCGCGGTCTCATCTCGGCCGCGGCCGTGGCCACGGTCATGGACGAGTCGGTGGCCGCGCTCATGGTCACCAACCCCAACACGCTCGGGCTCTTCGAGGAGGAGATCGAGGCGGTGTCGGCCGCGGTGCACGCGCGCGGCGGGCTCGTCTACATGGACGGCGCCAACATGAACGCGCTCATGGGCGTGGCGAAGCCCGGCGACATGGGCGTCGACGTCATGCACCTGAACCTCCACAAGACCTTCTCGACGCCGCACGGCGGGGGCGGACCGGGCGCCGGGCCGGTCGCGGTGCGCGCGGCGCTCGTCGACTACCTGCCGGTGCCACGCCTCGTCCGCCGCGCCGACGCGTTCGCCTGGAACGAGGAGGCGCCGAAGAGCGTCGGGCGCCTGCACGCGTTCTACGGCAACTTCGGCATCCTGCTGCGCGCCTACGCGTACATCCTGCGACTCGGCGGGGCGGGGCTCGCCGAGGCCACCCGGCTCGCGGTGCTGAACGCGAACTACCTTCGCGCCCGCCTCGTGAGCACGTATCACCTGCCGTACGCGACGCCGTCGCTCCACGAGTGCGTCTTCACCGACCGCAACCTCCAGGACCACGACGTGCACACGCTGGACGTCGCCAAGCGGCTCCTCGACTACGGCTTCTACGCGCCGACGATCTACTTCCCGCTGGTGGTGAAGGGCGCGCTCATGATCGAGCCCACGGAGAGCGAGTCGAAGGAGACCCTGGACGAGTTCGCCGACGCCATGCTGCGCATCGCGGCCGAGGCCGCGACCGATCCGACGCTCGTGCGCGACGCGCCGCACACCGCCCGCACCGGTCGCCTCGACGAGACCCGCGCGGCCCGCCGGCCGGTGCTCCGCTGGCGCCCGGCGCCGCCCGCGGCGGGCTAGACCGCCGCGGGATTCGCTCGGCGCTGCAAGGGTTTGCGTTGACTTCCCGCGATCCCGTGTATAGGGTTCGAGGAATCATCTGAGCCATGTCGGCGGCCGTCCTCAACACCAAGGTCCTGGTCCTCAACCGCTCGTACCTGCCGATCCACATCACGGTGGTGCGGCGGGCGCTTTCGTTGCTCTACCAGGACGTCGCGCGCGCGGTCGACGAGCAGTACCGGACCTTCGACTTCGCCAGCTGGGCGGACCTCGCCGCGAGCGAGGACTCGATCGGGCTCGTCGGGCGCGCCATCCGCGTCCCGCGGGTCATCCTGCTGCTCACGTACGATCGCGTCCCGCGCCGCTACGTCCGCTTCAGCCGCTTCAACATCTACGCGCGCGACCAGAACCGCTGCCAGTACTGCGGCAAGCAGTTCGCCCGCGCGGAGCTGAACCTCGACCACGTCGTGCCGCGCTCCAAGGGCGGCATCTCCGTCTGGGAGAACGTGGTCTGCTCGTGTCATCGCTGCAATCGTATGAAGGGCGGGCGCACGCCGACCGAAGCCGGCATACGGCTCATCCGTCAGCCGCGCCGCCCGCAGTGGACGCCCTTCATGACGGAGACCTTCAGCATGCGTCGTTACAAGGAGTGGATGCCATTCCTGAGCGCGGTGGATGCGGCGTACTGGAACACGGAGCTGGTGGAGGGGTGAGCGCTCGGAGCCTCTGGCCCCGAGAGTGACGGCCGCCTGACGGCGGCCCCGAGGGGACCCGGATGCGGATCAAGCAGATCGATCTGAACGGCTTCAAGTCGTTCATGGAGCGGACCGTCCTCGAGCTGCCCCAGGGCGTGACCGCGATCGTCGGCCCGAACGGCTGCGGCAAGTCGAACGTCGTCGACGCCATCCGCTGGGTGCTCGGCGAGCAGAGCCCGAAGCACCTCCGCGGCGGCGCGATGGAGGACGTGATCTTCGCCGGCAACGCCGAGCACGGCCCGCTCGGCATGGCGGAGGTGTCGCTGCTGCTGGAACGCGACGAGAGCGACCTCGCGCAGGCCGCGACGTCCGAGGGCGAGGAGATCGCGGTGGCGAGCGAGCTGCCGGCGGAGCTGGCGAAGGCGAGCGAGATACTGGTCACCCGGCGCTACTTCCGGTCGGGAGACTCAGAGTACTTCATCAACCGCGCACCCTGCCGCTTGAAGGACATCACCGAGCTCTTCCTCGGCACGGGCGTCGGTACGAAGGCGTACGCGATCGTCGAGCAGGGCCGCGTCGACCAGCTCGTCAACGCGAAGCCCGAGGAGCTCCGGCTCTTTCTCGAGGAGGCGGCCGGGACGACGCGCTTCCGCAGTCGCAAGATCGCCGCGGAGCGGAAGATGGAGCGCACGCGCGACAACCTGCTCCGCGTGCAGGACGTGCTGCGTGAGCTCGAGCGCCAGATGGCGTCGCTCGAGCGCCAGGCCCGGCGGGCCGAGGAGTACCACCGCATCAAGGGCGACCTCCGCGACCTCGACCTGCGCGTGATGACGGCGCGGCAACGGACCTGGTCGGCGGAGGTGGAGCGGCTCGCCGCCCGCCAGACCGCGCTCCACGCCGACGAAGCGGCGGTCCACGACGACATCCGCCGGACCCAGGGCGCGACCGGCGAGGCGCGCGCCGCGCGGACCTCGCACGCCGAGCGGCTGCGAGCGGTCGAGGAGGAGATCACCGAGCAGCGCCTGCGCGCGGGCGACGCCCAGGCGCGCGCGACGGCGCTGGCCGCGCGCGCCGAGGAGCTCGCCGGGCGTGCCACGCAGACCGAGCGCGACATCGGCCTCCTGGGCGGACGCCTGGCCGAGCTGTCGAGCGAAGCCGACGACCTCGCCGCACAAGCCGCGCGGCTGGCGGCGGACAAGCCGGCCGCCGAGGTCGAGCGCACCGCGACCGAGGAACACCTGGCCGCACTGGCAAGCGCCGGCCCGCCGCTCGAGTCGGACGTCGAGCAGGCGAAGGACGCGCTCCTCGAAGCGCTCGGCGAGGAGATGCGCCTCCGCAACAGGGCCGAGGCGTTACGCCAGCGGCGCGACGACCTCGCCGGTCGCCGGCGCAAGGTCGACGACGAGCAGCGCGCGCTCGGCGAGCGACTGCGTGCCAACGCCCGTGGGACGGAGGGGGCTCGCGCCACCGTCGCGCGCCTGACCGAGGAGCGCGTGCGCGTTGCGTCCGAGCGGGAGGCCCTCGAGGCCGAGCAGCAAGCACTCGGCGCCCGCGAACGCGCGCAGGCCGCCGTGCTCGACGAAGCGCGCGCGGAGACCACGCGGCTGCGCTCGCGCGCGGAGTCGCTGCGCGAACTACAGACCCGCTACGAGGGCTGCACGCGCGGCGTCGCGAGCCTGATCGCCCGCGAACCCGACGGCGCCGCCTTGCTCGCGAGCGTGCTGCGCGTCCCCGCCGCGCTCGAGCGTGCGGTCGCGGCGGCGCTCGGAGTGCGGCTCACGCAGGTCGTGGTGTCGGACACCGCCGCCGCGGTCGGAGCCGTCAGCTGGCTTCGCACGACGGCCGCGGGGAGCGCGACCGTCGTTCCCCGAGACCCGGAGCGGCGTGCGCCCGTCATCGTCCCGCCCGGACGCCGGCTCGTGGATCAGATCGAGGTCGATCCCCAGCACTGGGCGCTGGCCGAGGCGCTCCTCGGCCACGTGCTCCTCGCCGACGACCTGACCGACGCGCTCGCGCTCTGGCGCGGCGCGAGCCACCCCGTCACCGTCGTCACGCCGGCGGGCGAAGCCATCGACACGCTGGGCGCGGTGAGCGGCGGCAGCGAGGCGCCGCTCGAGGAGACCCTCCTCGCGCGCATCCGCGAGCTGCGCGAGCTCGAGGCCGCGCTGGCGGCCAGCGCGAAACGGACCGCCGCCGAGGAGGGTGCCCTCGCCCGCCTGCGCGAGTCACTCGCTGCCGGCGCGCGGGCGACGACCGCGCTCGACGAGCGCCTGCAGCTCATCCAGGTCCAGGTAGTGACCACCGACAAGGACCGCGAACGATTCGAGGAGGATCGGCTACGCATCGGCGCGGACCTGGAGGTGGGCGCGCTCGAGGTCGGCAACCTGGCCGGTGAGGACGGCGAGGTCGCCGGCGAGCTCGCTGCGCTCCACGCGCGGCTGGCCGCCGCGGAGCAGGGCGTCGCCGGGCGTCGGACGCAGCTCGTCGAGCAGCAGGCGAAGCTCGCCCGCTGGCGGGAGGACCACGCGGAAGCCGAGCGCGTGCACACCGCCGCCGCCGTCCGCGCCGCCGCGCTCGCCGAGCGTCTCCGCGCGGTCGAGACCGACGTGACGCGTGCGGCGGCCCGGCGCACGGAGCTGGAGGAGCGGCTCGCGACGGCGCGTCGCGAAGCCGACGAGGCGACGCAGGGCGGAGATCGCGCGCGGCGCGCCGCCGCCGCCGCCGAGGTGGAGCGGGGCGCCGCGGCGGAGCGCGCCGCCGCCCTCGACGAGGAGCGCCAGCGGCTCCTCGCCGCCATCGCGGAGGCCGACGCCGCGCTCTCCGCCGACGACGCGGCGGAACGTACGGCGCGCGACCGTCTCGAGGCGCTGCGCGAGGAGCGCGCGGGACTGGAGGTCGTCCTCGCCGAGCGTCGCGCGGGCCTCGGCCATCTCGCCGAGCAGCTCGCCGAGCGCTACGGCCTCGGCCTCGATGCGCTCACCGACGTGACGGTGGAGGACGACGGGCAGGACGAGGAGCGGGCCGCCCGGGTCGAGAGCCTGCGCGCGCGACTCCTCCGACTGGGCGACGTCAACCCCGGCGCCCTCGCCGAGCTGGAGGAGCTGCGGGGCCGGCGCGAGTTCCTGGTGGCGCAACGCACCGACCTGGAGCGCTCGCTCGACGACCTCCGCCGCACGATCGCCAAGCTGACGCGCACCTCGCGCCTCCGCTTCGAGGAGACGTTCGAGGCGGCGAACGAGAAGCTCGGGGAGGTGTTCCCGAAGCTCTTCCCGAACGGCAAAGCGCGCCTCGAGCTCACGGAGCCGGGTGAGGACGGCGAGCCCGGGGTCGAGATCGTGGTGCAGCCGGCGGGCAAGAAGCTGCAGTCGTTGAGCCTCCTCTCCGGGGGCGAGAAAGCGCTCACGGCGGTCGCGCTGATCCTGTCGCTGTTCCTCATCCGTCCGACACCCTTCTGTCTCCTCGACGAGGTGGACGCACCCCTCGACGAAGCGAACATCGGCCGCTTCAACGACCTCATCCGGTTCATGGCGAGCGCCTCGCAGTTCGTCCTCATCACGCACAACCTGCGCAGGATGGAGGTCGCCGAGACGCTCTACGGCATCACCATGGAGCAGGCGGGGGTCTCGAAGGTCGTCTCCGTCCGGCTGCGCGAAGCGGCCTGAGCGTCGGGCTCGATGGAGGGCTGGTGGACCCCGCTCGCTGCGGCGGCGCTCGCCGGCGCGGTGGTTCTGGTCGTCGGCCTCGTCGTCGCACGCCGCCGGCGCCCCACGGCCGCCGCCGGTGCCGCGCCCCCGGCCGTCGACCTGCTGCGCAGTGGCCTCCAGGCGACGCGGCGACGGTTCGCGGAGCAGATCGAGGCGGCGCTCGGGCGAACGCCCGGCGACCTCGAGCGAACGCTCGCGGAGCTGGAGGAAGCGCTGGTAGCGGCGGACGTCGGCGTCGCCCCCGCGCAGGATCTGGTGAGCCGCGTCCGCCGCCGCCTCGACCGCACGGCGGCGCCGGACGACGTCCGCCGCGCGCTCTCGGCCGAGATCGCAGCCGCACTCGCGAACGGCGCGCCGGCGGAGCCCTCGGCGCGACCGTGGGTGGTACTCGTGACGGGGGTGAACGGCGTCGGCAAGACGACGACCATCGGCAAGCTCGCCGCCCTGCACGCCGCCGCGGGACGCCAGGTCCTGCTCGTCGCCGCCGATACCTTCCGCGCCGCTGCCATCGACCAGCTCGCCGTATGGGCGGAGCGCACCGGCGCGACGCTGGTGCGGCAGGCCCCCGGCTCGGACCCGTCGGCGGTCGTGTTCGACGGCATGAAGGCGGCCGTGGCGCGTGGCGTCGATGTCGTCCTGGTGGACACGGCGGGTCGCCTCCACACGCGCACCAATCTCATGGAGGAGCTGCGCAAGCTGCGGCGTGTCATCGGGCGCGAGGTTCCGGGCGCGCCGCACGAGACCCTCCTCGTCCTCGACGCGACCACGGGCCAGAACGCGGTCGCCCAGGCGAAGACGTTCGCCGAGGCGGCCGGCGTCACCGGCATCGTGCTGACGAAGCTCGACGGCACGGCCCGGGGCGGAGTTGCCGTGGCGGTGCGGCGGGAAATCGGGGCGCCGCTGCGCTACGTCGGCGTGGGGGAGGGGGTCGGGGATCTGCGGCCCTTCGACGCACGCGAGTTCGCCGAGGCGCTCTTCGCGGCCGAGGGCGTGGCCGCCAGGAGCGCCGAACCTTGACACCCGCGTCGGCCGGAAACTACAGTCCCGGCGTGCCGCAAGAGCAGATCGAGGCCCACCACGAAGCCCTGGCCGAGCGGCTCGCGCGCGTGGAGCGCGCCCATGCGGAGCTCCTGGAGCGCGTCAGGCGCTACGAGCAGGAGCGCAGCGAGATCAAGAGCCGACTGCGCCGGATCCTCGCCCGCCTGGGCGCCGGCGCACCCCGCTGACCGCCCCGCCGGCTCCGCTCCTCCTGGCTCGGGCGCGTTGCAGGCGCGTGACGAATTGCGTAGAGTGCGCCCACTCGAGACGCGAGATCCGGGTGCTTTCCGAGACCCACAGTTTTCTAGAAGGAGTCCATCGAGCTTTTACAACGACCCGCGGCTCACGACGAGCCGATGTCTGCGTTTCCGGGAGGCGAGGTGAGGCGAGGCGGTGCACCGGGTGAATCGTACTCAAAACAGCGACGTGATGCTGATAACGTGTCGATGATTCCGGCCCTTCGGGGCCTTCAGTCGGTGGCCTCCGCGATCCGCGGTAGACGACGGCCGCGGTAACCCGGCGTCCGCCGCCGCGCTCCCCCTTCGCCTCTCCCGGCTGCGCTTCGCAGCGATGGGGGAAGATCACACTCAGGCCAAGCGCCGGCTTCGCGGCGCGTTCCGGGCGCTGGCCCACGAGACGAGCGTGGCGTCCAGGGCCGCGGCGTCGGCGACGGCGTGCCGGCGGCTGGGCGAGCGCGGCGAGCTCGCCGCCGCGGGCCACGTCGCACTCTACGTGCCGCTCGACGGCGAGCCGGATCCGGCTCACCTCGCCGAGATCGCGCTTCGAGCCGGGAAGGGCGTCTACTATCCACGCGTCACGGCGGAGGGCCTCGAGTTCGTCGCCGCCGACCCGCGCACGTTTCGCGCCGGACCCCTCGGCGTCCCGGAACCGAGCGCGGGTCCCCGGTTGCCGCCGGACGGCGGGCTGTTCTTCGTCGTCCCGGGACTCGCGTTCGACCTCGGCGGCACGCGCCTCGGACGGGGCGGGGGTCACTATGACCGCGCCCTGGCGGCCCGGCCGGGCGCGGCGCGCTTCGGGCTCGCCTTCGAGTTCCAGGTGCTGCCCCGGCTTCCGCGCGCGCCCTGGGACGTGCCGATGAACGGGGTGGCGACCGAGGCACGCTGGGTCGAGGGAACGAAGACATGAAGGAGACATGACCATGTGGGTCTCAGTCCTGCTGGCGATCGTCGCCGCCCTGCTGGGCGTCGGCGTGTATGCGGCGGCCGATCGGGTCCGTCGCAGGCGACTCGGCGAGCTCGAGAGCGGTGCGCAGGCGACCGCCGCCCGCATCGTCGAGGAAGCGCGCAAGGAAGGCGATACGCTCCGCAAGGAGGCGCAGTTCCAGGCCAAGGACGCCCTCATCCAGGCGAAGACCGAAGCCGAGCGCGAGGTCCGCGAGCAGCGACGCGAGCTCGCGACCGTCGAGAAGCGCGTCGCGCAGAAGGAGGAGGGCCTGGACCGGAAGCTCGAGGGTCACGAGCAGCGCGAAGCCGAGCTCACCAAGCGTGACGAAGCGTTCCACCAGCGGGAGCGAGTACTCGAGGACCGTCGCGCCGAGTACGACCGCCTGGTCGACTCCGTACGCCAGGAGCTCGAGCGCACGGCCGGCCTGACCCGCGACGAGGCGAAGCGGACCCTGATCGAGCAGATGACCGACGAGGCCCGGCACGACGCCGCTCGTCACATTCGTCAGATCGACGCCGAGGGCCGCGAGGAAGCCGATCGGCGGGCGAAGAAGATCATCTCGATCGCCATCGAGCGGGTGGCGGGCGAGTACGTGACCGAGCGAACCGTGTCGGTCGTCCCCCTGCCCAGTGACGACATGAAGGGGCGCATCATCGGCCGGGAAGGGCGCAACATCCGCGCCATCGAGGCCGCGACCGGCGTGGATCTCATCATCGACGACACGCCCGAGGTCGTCGTCATCTCCTGCCACAATCCCATTCGCCGCGAGCTGGCGCGGCTCGCGCTGGAGCGGCTCGTCTCCGACGGGCGCATCCACCCGGGTCGGATCGAGGAGGTGGTGCGCAAGGCGGAGCAGGAGCTGGACGAGGCGATCCGCGAAGCCGGGCAGCGCGCGATCATCGAGGTCGGAGTGCACGGCATCCACCCCGAGCTGGTGAAGCTCGTGGGGATGCTCAAGTACCGCTACAGCTACGCGCAGAATGTGCTCTCCCACTCGATCGAGGCGGCCTTCATCGCGGGTGCGATGGCGGCGGAGCTCGGCCTCAACGAGAAGCAGGCGCGGCGTGCGGCCCTCCTGCACGACATCGGGAAGGCGCTCACCCACGAGGTGGAGGGATCGCACGCCATCGTCGGCGGCGAGATCGCGCGTAAGTACGGAGAGTCGGCCAAGATCGTGAACGCGATCGCCGCGCACCACGAGGAGGTACGGGCAGAGACGATCCTCGCACCGCTGGTCGACGCGGCCGACGCACTCTCGGGCGCACGCCCCGGCGCACGCCGCGAGGTGCTGGAGAGCTACGTGAAGCGGCTCGAGGACCTCGAGCGCATCAGCAACTCGTTCAAGGGCGTCGAGAAATCGTTCGCGGTCCAGGCGGGCCGCGAGATCCGCGTCATCGTCGATCCCGGCTCCGTTCCCGACGACCAGACCTGGCTCCTCGCGCGCGACGTCGCCCGCAAGATCGAGCAAGAGATGACGTACCCGGGGCAGATCAAGGTGACGATCATCCGCGAGACGCGGGCGAGCGACGTCGCGCGGTAGGTCGTGCGGCTTCTCTTTCTCGGCGACGTCGTCGGCCGTCCCGGGCGGCGCGCGCTCTCGAGCCTCCTGCCGCGACTGGTGGCGCGGGAGGAGGTGAGCTTCGTCGTCGCCAACTGCGAGAACGCAGCCGGCGGGAAGGGCGTCGACGTGCAGAGCGCGGAGGAGCTGCTCGATGCGGGCGTCGACGTGCTCACGTCGGGCAATCACGTCTGGCAGATCCGGGACATCGTTCCGTACATCACCGAGAACGAACGCCTCCTCCGCCCGCTCAACTTCCCCCTCGGCGTGCCGGGGCGTGGGTGGACGGTGCGCCGTGGCCGCGGGCCGGCGGCCGTCGGTGTGCTCAACCTGATCGGACGGGTCTTCATGGGTCCGGCCGACTGCCCGTTCCGCGCCGCCGCCGCCGCGGTCGAGGAGCTCCGGCGTCAGACGCCGATTATCCTCGTCGACATGCACGGCGAGGCGACGTCAGAGAAGGTCGGCATGGCCCGCTTCCTCGACGGCAAGGTGTCCGCGGTGGTGGGAAGCCATACCCACGTGCAGACGGCCGACGAGGCGGTCTTACCGGGCGGCACGGCCGCCCTCACCGACGCCGGCATGTGCGGGCCCGAGGATTCCATCCTCGGCGTGAAGACCGACCTGGTGCTGCGCCGGTTCATGACCCAGATGCCGGTGCGCTTCGAGGTCGCGTCGGGTGCCGTCCTGGTGCAGGGGGCGCTGATCGACGTGGACGAGGCGACCGGCCGCGCGACGGCGATCCGGCGCGTGCGGGAGCGGGTGACGCCGTGAAGGCGCGCCGGGCGGATCTCGAAGCGCAGCTCGACGTCCTACGCTCGGGCGTGGCGAACGTCGTGCCCGAGGACGAGCTCGTCGCGCGATTGCGTGAAGGACGTCGCCTCCGCGTGAAGCTGGGCGTCGACCCGACCGCGCCGGACATTCACCTCGGGCACGCCATCGTGCTGACCAAGCTGCGCCAGTTCCAGGACTTCGGACACGAGGCGGTTCTGATCATCGGCGACTTCACGGCGTTGATCGGCGACCCGAGCGGGCGGTCCGCGACGCGACCGCCGCTGACGCGCGCCGAAGTCGACGCGCACGCCCAGACCTATCTCGATCAGGTGTTCAAGATCGTCGACCGGAAGACGGCCGAGGTCCGCCGCAACTCCGAGTGGCTCTCGAGCCTGTCGCTCAACCAGGTGATCCGCCTCGCGTCGAAGATGACCGTCGCCCGCATGCTGGAGCGGGAGGATTTCCGGCAGCGGTACCGGGCGGGGACACCGATCGGGCTGCACGAGTTCCTGTACCCGATGATGCAGGGCTACGACTCCGTGGTGGTCCGGGCCGACGTGGAGCTCGGTGGCACGGACCAGACCTTCAATCTCCTCGTCGGCCGCGATCTCCAGCGCGACGCCGGGCAGCCGGGGCAGGTGGTGATGGTCACCCCGCTCCTCGAGGGCCTCGACGGCGTGCAGAAGATGTCGAAGAGCTTCGGCAACTACGTCGGGATCGCCGAGCCCCCGGAGGAGATCTACGGCAAGCTCATGTCGTTGAGCGACGAGCTGATGGTCCGCTACTACGATCTCCTGGCGCCGCTCGCGCCCGGCGAGCGGGCGGCTCTCACTCAGGGGAAGACACATCCCATGGAGGCGAAGAAGGCGCTCGGCCGTGAGCTCGTGCGTCGCTTCCATGGCGAGGAAGCGGCGGCACGCGCGGAACGCTTCTTCGAGGAGCGCTTTCAGAAGCGTACCGCGCACAGGCCGGCCGCGCTCGAGGTGCGCACCGACGCCGAGGAAATGGCGATCGTTCAACTGATCAAGGAGATCGGATTCGCCCCCTCGACCAGCGAGGCGCGCCGGCTGGTGGCTCAGGGGGCAGTGAAGGTCGACGGTCAGCGAGTAGACCTCGGCTTCCGCTTCCGCCGCGGACAGCATCGTCTGCTCGAGGTGGGAAGGCGCCGGCTCGCCGAGGTGCGTTTCGGCAAGCCCGGGTGAGCCCGGGTGGGGGGTCCGACGGGGTGGCCCATTTGCTTGACACCCCGAGGGGTCTGACCTATAAGTCCCGGTCTGCCTGCGAAGTACCCCGGTCTTTGAAAACTAAATAGTAGCGCCCCTTTTCCACACCAAAAGTGCGGAGAAGGTCCCAAGCGAAGTGATTCGGACAGTGCGATCAGTGCGTCGTACTGGCCAGGTTTCGGCGAGTGCCTTTCAGCTCTCGTCGTCTTCGTCCATCTGACGAGGACGGCTCCAGGTTAAACTGGAGAGTTTGATCCTGGCTCAGAACGAACGCTGGCGGCGTGCCTAATACATGCAAGTCGCGCGAGAAAAGGGGGGCAACTCCCTGAGTAAAGCGGCGAACGGGTGAGTAACACGTAGGTGACCTACCCCCGAGCCCAGGATAACCCGCCGAAAGGTGGGCTAATACCGGATATGACCACGGGAGCCTCGGCTCCTGCGGTGAAAGGTGGCCTCTGCTTGCAAGCTACCACTCGAGGATGGGCCTGCGCGCCATTAGCTAGTTGGCGGGGTAACGGCCCACCAAGGCGATGATGGCTAGCTGGTCTGAGAGGATGGCCAGCCACACTGGGACTGAAACACGGCCCAGACTCCTACGGGAGGCAGCAGTAGGGAATATTGCGCAATGGGCGAAAGCCTGACGCAGCGACGCCGCGTGGGTGATGAAGGCCTTCGGGTCGTAAAGCCCTGTCGGGTGGAACGAATCATCCGGTGGCAAATAACCGCCGGGTTTGACGGTACCACCGAAGGAAGCCCCGGCTAACTACGTGCCAGCAGCCGCGGTAATACGTAGGGGGCGAGCGTTGTTCGGATTTACTGGGCGTAAAGCGCGCGTAGGCGGCCAGGTAAGTCGGTTGTGAAAGCCCTCGGCTTAACCGAGGTCCCGCATCCGAAACTGCCAGGCTGGAGTCTAGGAGAGGAGAGCGGAATTCCCAGTGTAGCGGTGAAATGCGTAGATATTGGGAGGAACACCGGTGGCGAAGGCGGCTCTCTGGACTAGTACTGACGCTGAGGCGCGAAAGCTAGGGGAGCGAACGGGATTAGATACCCCGGTAGTCCTAGCCGTAAACGATGGGCACTAGGTGTGGGAGGTATCGACCCCTTCTGTGCCGCAGCTAACGCATTAAGTGCCCCGCCTGGGGAGTACGGCCGCAAGGTTGAAACTCAAAGGAATTGACGGGGGCCCGCACAAGCGGTGGAGCATGTGGTTCAATTCGACGCAACGCGAAGAACCTTACCAGGGCTTGACATCCCACGAACCTTCCCGAAAGGGTTGGGTGCCCGCAAGGGAGCGTGGAGACAGGTGGTGCATGGCTGTCGTCAGCTCGTGTCGTGAGATGTTGGGTTAAGTCCCGCAACGAGCGCAACCCTCACCCCTTGTTGCCACCGGGTCATGCCGAGCACTCTAGGGGAACTGCCAGCGTCAAGCTGGAGGAAGGCGGGGATGACGTCAAGTCATCATGCCCCTTACGCCCTGGGCGACACACGTGCTACAATGGCTGGTACAAAGGGATGCAAGACCGCGAGGTGGAGCTAATCCCAAAAAACCGGTCTAAGTTCAGATTGCAGTCTGCAACTCGACTGCATGAAGGAGGAATCGCTAGTAATCGCGCATCAGCACGGCGCGGTGAATACGTTCCCGGGCCTTGTACACACCGCCCGTCACACCACGAAAGTCGGCTGTACTCGAAGTCGCTGAGCCAACCCGCAAGGGGGGCAGGCGCCGAAGGTATGGTCGGTGATTGGGGTGAAGTCGTAACAAGGTAGCCGTACGGGAACGTGCGGCTGGATCACCTCCTTTCTAAAGAGTGTTCGTAAACTCAACGGTCGATTTACCCCAGGTCGGTAGCAACGGTATCTTCTCACTTTCTGCCGAGCTTGATGGCAATGACCAGTAACCAGGACCCTGGGGGAGGTTCAAGACCTTTCCCGTATCTTTCTGGCGGCGAATCATCCGAAGGGGCCTTTAGCTCAGCTGGTCAGAGCGCACGCTTGATAAGCGTGAGGTCCCTGGTTCGATCCCAGGAAGGCCCACCAGTTCCCTCTCGTTGAAATCATGGGAGAGGGAAGGCCATGCTGTTGCAAAGCTGGCGTCGTAATGAAGGGGATGTAGCTCAGATGGGAGAGCACCTGCTTTGCAAGCAGGGGGTCAGCGGTTCGATTCCGCTCATCTCCACCAATCGGCCAGCAGCGATCCTGGGATCCTGAACGGTAGAGTAGAAGATTTGCTGAGGTGTTCTAATCTCGGCAACTTCGCGAGCATGACTCGCGCTGTTCTTTGACAATTGAATAGGCGATCCGGGTCTCCACCAATTGTAATGTAGACCTCGAGTGTGAATGTGATTTGGGGTCAAGCTACTAAGAGTGTACGGTGGATGCCTTGGCATCAGCAGGCGATGAAGGGCGTGGTAAGCTGCGATAAGCCTCGGGTAGTCGCAAACAGACGCCAATCCGAGGATGCCCGAATGGGGAAACCCGGTCC
>JBGQET010000021.1:0-53970 GCA_041496545.1 Binatia bacterium
CGAGCTGCTGCCCGACCCCCCCGCCACCGGCACCACCGCCCCCGCCGGCGCCGAAGCCGCCGCGGCGCGCGCCGCCGCCCGCGCCGCCGAGCCGGCCCCCGGTGCCCGACACGCCGCCCGCGCCGAAGAGCCCGACGCCCGCGGGCGGCGCGCCCGGCGCCCGTCCACCCGCGCCGCCCGCGCCGCCGCCCGCCCCGCCGCCGAACAGCTCGTTCAGCACCGCCGCCAGGTCGGCCGCCTTCGCGTTCTCGACGCTGTAGACGAAGGTCTGCCGGCCCGCCGACTCCTCGGGCGGAATGTCGAGCATCTTCAGCCAGCGCTCGAACTCGTCGAACACCGCCGCGTCCACCGCGATGACGACGATCGCGTTGAGACGCTGGAGGGGGACGACGAACGTCCCGGCTTCGCCCTCGCCGGTCGCCGTGACGCCGTAGGGGGCCAGCAGGGCGAGCACCTCGTTCGCGAGCTCCTCCGGGTCACCGTACGTCACCTTGAAGACCCGCGTGTGGAGGTTGCGGAAGACGTTCGTGTCGAAGGTCTGCACGAGCTCGCGCAAGCGGTTGATGTTCGATTGCAGGTCGGTGACGACGAGCAGGTTCGAGCGCGCATAGGAGAGGACGTCGCCGCCCGGCGTGAGGAACGCCTGGAGGATGTTGACCATCTCGTCCGGGGAGACGTGGCGGAGCGACATGATCTCGATCGCGAAGGCGTCCTTCTCCTTGACCCCCTGGCGGTCGCCCGGCGCCGCCGGGATGATGGCGCGCGTCTTCGCCTCGCCGACCGGCAGGATCTGGTAGACGTCGCCCACCTTGACGGCCGCGATGCCGTTGTTGCGGAGAATCTGGTTGAAGAGCGGGAAGAGATCTTCGCGCGCGATCTTGCCGGTCGTGCGGATGGTGACTTGCCCCTCGACGCGGGGATCGATCGAGTAGCTGATGCCGAGCGCGGTCGCGAGGCTGTGGATCACCTCGCGGATGTCGGCGCGCTCGAAGTTGAGGACCATGGCTTCCTCTTCCCCGAGCGGCTGATCGCCCTCGAGCCCGCTGTCGGCCGGCGGCGGCGCCGGCGGGGGCACCTGTCCAGCGGCGGTCCGCGCCCCGAGCGCGACCGTCCCCGCGAATACCACCACCAGCTTCCATCGCCCCCTCACTGCACACCTCCTCCTGCCCGCCGCACGTCGCTCAACGCTGCTTGTGCCCCTGGCGGGTGGTCCCTTCCCTCTGTTTGAGTTGTTCGAGCTTCTGGCGCACGTCGGCCGGCAACTGCTGGAGCTGCGGATTCGGCGGCACCACGGGCACCGCCGGTTGCGCGATACCCCCCGGCATACCCGGCACGCCCGGCACCCCCGGCGGTGGCGGCACGGGCGGCGGGGGCGGCTTCACCGCCACGCCCGCCGCCGGCGACGCCGTGGCCACGCCCGCGGCCGGCGACGCTACCGGCTGGCCGCCGCGCACCGCCGGCCGCGCTCCGGCCCCGCCCTTCTTCTCCAGTTGCAACGGCATCACGACCTCGTCCCCCGACGGCGAGTTCAGGACGACCTCGGTCGGACGGACCTCCTTCACCGTGTAGCCCCCGATCTGGTCCCCGGAGCGCAGCCGGCGCTGCTGGTTCCCCTGCGCGGCGTCGGTGAAGAAGACCTCGCGGTCGCGGCCGAAGATGCGGACGCCGACGACCGCCACGCCGGGCGGCGGGCCGACGACGGGCACGACCTCCGGGACGCGCACCTCCTCGGGCGGCTGCGGCCGCCGGCTCGGGTCGAAGAGGTCCTTCTCCGCGATCTCGGACACGAGCGCCGCGGGCGTCTGCTGCTGGTGCGCCGCGTTCTTGTCGGCGGCGCCGCGCTTGCCGCCGCGCTCGCGCGGCCCCGCGCCGGCGGGCGGCGCCACTGGCCTCGGCGTCGTGTCGACCTCGGGCAGCGCGCGCGCCCAGGTCGACCAGATGGAGAAGACGAGGACCGCCGCGAGGACGACCAGGACGATGTTGATGATCGTCCATCGCTGCATCAGCTGGCCTCCGGCAACGCGGGCGCCGGCGGTGAGGGCTTCTCGCCGTCCGGCACGGCCGGCGCGGAGTGCTCGGACTCGGACTCGGGCGGCGCGGCCTTCTCGGCGTCGGGGGCGCGCGGCGCGGCGCCGTCGGGGAGCGGCGGCGGCGCCGCGGCTTCCGGCTTCGGCGCTTCGCTCGGCGGCGGCGGCGCCGCGGTACCCGGACCCGGCGCTTCGCTCGGCGGCGGCGCCGGCGGCGCGGCGGGCGGGCCCGGCTCTTCGTTCGGCCGCAGCACCGGGCCCGACGGCTCGAGGGGCGGCCCGGGGAGGTCGACCAGCGGCGCGGCCTTGTCGGCCGGCGGGACCGCTTCGTCGAGCGGCGGCGACGGCTCGCCGTCGAGCGCGGGCGGCGGCTCGACCTCGGGCGCGCCCTCGATACCCTCGGGCGCATGGTCCTTGGCGCTCGCCAGGAGGTAGCCGCTCACCTCGACCGTGCCGGTGATGGTGCGCGGGCCCTTGGCGCCCGGGATCGCCCCCCGCCGGTTCAGCTCGACGAAGGGCACGCCGAGCAGCTGCGGCCCGTACTCCAGCGCGGCCAGCATCTCGACCAGCGGTCGCAGCTCTCCCGAGACGGTGAGCCGCACGGCGACCTTGCGAAACGGGTCCACGTTCTCGGCCCGCATCACCTGCGTGCTCTGGACGGTGATGCTCTTCTCGGTGGCGAGCGCGTTCACCCGCTCCTGGAGCCACGCCGCGGCGAGCGTGGGGTCTTCCGCCGGCAGCAGCTTCGCCTTCGCCTGCTCGAGGTGGTGCTTGATCTCCTTGCGCTCGGCTTCGAGCGAGGAACCGGCCCTGATGAAGCGCGCGCCGCGCTCGAGCTGCTCCTGCTTCTCGGTGATCTCGTCGGCGAGCCGCTGACGGTAGCCGAGCACCGGCTCGATCAGGATGACGTCGAGGGCGTAGAGCCCCACGGCGATCGTCACCCCCAGGATGAGGTATCGCTCCCACGGCTTGTGGCTCGCATACCAGCGCACGATCCGGGCCCACCCCGCGCGCCAGTCGAAGCTCACTTCTCCACCTCCGCCTGCAGCGAGAAGCGCTCCTTGTCGTTCGTCTTCGTGATGGGCGAGGTGAAGGCGACGTCGCGGAAGTGCTTCGACTTCTGCATCGCCGTGATGATGTCCGAGGCCGAGCGCGCCATGCCGTCGAGGGTGAGACGCTCGTTGCGCAGGTTGATGGAGGTCAGGTAGGCGTCGGCCGGGATCAGGTCGGTCAGCTCCTTCAGCAGCGCCGTGACCTTCCGCTCCTGCTCCTGCGCGACGACGATGTCGAGCTGCTTGCGGAGGCGGTCGATCTCGTCCTGGATCTTGCGCGCCTTGGCGACGTCGGGCTCGATCCACGCCAGCCGCTCACGGACCTCGCGGCGGAGGAGCTCGTCCTTGATGACCGCGCTGGCGCCCCAGACCAGCACGAGCACGAGCGTCACCACGGTGAGCACGACCGTCGCGACGGACGGCCCCTCGTCGTAGCCCCGGCCCTCCTCGGGGAGGAGGTTGACCGGTACCGTGCCCTCGCGCACCGCGTCCAGCGCCGCACCGAGCGCGGGCAGGAGCGCCGGCTCGTGCGTCTCGAAGAACTCGGGCGGCGCCTGGAGGCGGCCGGCCGCGAGGTTCAGCAGGTCGCCGTCGCCCAGGGCCGGCATCGGGGGCCCTCCGCCGTTGGCCAGCTCCCAGCGGTAGAGCTGCACCTGCTCCGGGTCGAAGGAGCCGTCGGCGAGCTGGCGGGCGAGCGAACGCGAGAGGTCGGCGGGCGCGGCCACGCGGCTCGCGGGGAGGAGCTGGCTCGCGACCAGGCGGCCGCCGGCGAGGAGCGCGAACTCGACCGCCTCGCCGACGCCGAGCAGCAGTCCGACCGGGCCGTTCACCTCGCCCCGGCAGAACGCGAGGTAGTCGGCGATCGCGGTGGACGCGAGGACGATGCCGCGCGGATGGATGAAGGCGTCTTGCAGCGCGTCCAGGTAGCCGCGCACGATCTCGCGCGGGATGCAGACCAGCAGGACTTCGAGTCGATCCTCTCCCAGGGGGCGGGCGGAGTAGTCGAAGAAGACCTGGTCGCGGGGCAGCGGCACGAGGTGCTCGATCTCGTACTCCAGGACCTGGCTGAGGTTCTCGCGCGCCGCGGCCGGCAGGATGACGCGGTTGAACGCGGCCTCGGCGCGCGGCACGGAGAGGTAGGCCCGCCGCGTGTCGACGCCGTACTCGCGCGCGAACGTCAGCACCGCCTGCGTGAGCGCCTGCCGGCGCTCCGCCGGCCGGCTGGTGGGGGGCAGCGGGAAGGTGCGCGCGTGGCGCAGCGCCACGTTGAAGAACTTCTTCACCACGTGCGCGAGCGCCACCTCGTGGGCGCCGACGTAGATCCCGAGCCCGTCCAGGAAGTCGACGCGGCTCAGGCGGCGCGAGAACTCGCCGAGCGTCACGACGACTCCTGCTCCGTCTCCGGGGCCGGCAGCGGTCCGGACCACGGCGCGCGGTCGATCCAGCGGATGATCTTGGCGCCCTCGGCTACCTCGGAGGACAGATCCGCCACGGCCTCCACGCGCGACTGGTTGCGCGGGTCGCTCACGTCGGCGCGCGCCTCGATGGTGACGATCGACGGCTCCTGCGCGACCAGGAGCCCGGCGATGCGGGGGTCGCCCGACGTCGCCTGGCTCTGCACGAAGCTGGCGAACGCGTCGCCGTCGGCGTCCCGCAGGTCGACCAGCTCCTTCACGTCGGCGGCTTCGATGCCGAGGAGCGCCTGGAGCACCGCGGCCGGCGCGGTCTTCACGTTCACCGTGCCGCTCCGGCTGTAAACGGAGAAGACGTCGCGGAGCCCGGGGACGCCGTCGCCGCCGTAGTAGAGCTCGGGCGTGATGCCGCGGACCAGCAGCAGCTCTTCGGGCGAGTCGAACCAGCCTTGCTTCGCATGATACGGATGCTTGAGGCTCAGGTAGTACTCGTTCTCCGCGCCGTGCAGCCGTTTCAGGTTGTCGACGTCGCGCCAGTCGAGGATCGCGTCGACGATCTCCGCGACGGCCTGGGTCTCGTGCACGTTCATGCCCTTGGTCTTGTTGCCGCCGCGCAAAAGGTTCGTCACCACCTCCGTCAGGATGAGGTCGTCGACCCGGTTGAGCGCGATGCGGCCGCCCTCGTCGGTCAAGCGCACCTGGTACTTCCCGCCGGCGAACGTGCCGTCGTGCCATTGCCCGTCGGCGGGGATGTTGTTCTCGTCCTCGTCCTCGTCGTCCTTCATGTGGAGGCCCGGCTTGTTGTCGTCGGTGCTGGCCGGGACGCCGAGCGAGCGGTCGCGGGCCTGCTGGGCGTCGAAGATCACGTGGTTCATCCCGGCGAGCGCCACGTAGTAGCCGCGCGTCTCCTCGGCGAAGTTGACGGTCGCCATCGCGTCGTCGCGCATGTAGCGCGCGAAGTCGAGGGCGAGCACGCCGAGGATCATGAACACCCAGAGCACCACGAGGAGCGCGACGCCGCGCTCGCCGCGCCGGCGGCCGGTGCGGCTCACTGCGCGCCTCCCGGGTCCGGCTCCTCGTCTCCCGTTTCCTCGTCGCCCGCCTCCGCCAGGTCCTCCTCATCCACCTCTCCGGTATTGTCACCGTAGTTGGTGGCCATGATCGGGATCTCCTGACCCCAGGTGTCCACCTCGAGGCCGGCCAGACCGTCGACCAGGACGCGCACGGCCATCGGCAGCATCTCCTCCTCGTGCCCGTCCCACTTGGGACGCCACTCGGTCTCGGCGCCGTCGTTCAGGAGATACTCGAACTTGACGCTGCGGAAGTCCTGGAGCAGGACCGTCGACTGGCTGTCGGGTTGCTCGACCCCTTCGCGCCCGAGCTGATCGGGCGAGAAGAACGGGCTCTCCGAGAGCACCAGCCGCGTCGGGTTGTCCACCACCTGGTAGACGATGCGGACGAGCCCGCCCCCGCCCTGCATCCCGGCCGCCGTGATGAAGGTCATCGAGGTCGCGCTGCCGACGAAGTACGGGTACACGTCGAGGTCCTTGTTGCGCGCCGGATACGGCACGGTCGACTTGATCTGCCGGATCAGCACGTCGCTCGCGACGCGCAGCCGCTGCGCAGTCACCACCGCCATCTCCCCCCGCTCCATGGCCCGGACGGCCAGGTGGAAGGCGCCGTAGCAGATCGCCGCGACGAGTGCGAGCACGCTCATCGCGAGCACGACCTCGAGCAGCGTGAAGCCGCGCGGGCGCCTACTCATTTTCGGGCGCCACCCGCATGCTCTTGAAGACGATCGGCCGCGCGTTGCCCTCCGGCCAGACCGTCACCTCGAGGTAGCGCAGCGCCATGTCCGACACGAAGTCGAGCTCTTTCTTGTCGATCCCCTCGTCCGACCCCGCGTGCCGGACGACGATCTGCGTGCGGAACCCCTCGGCTGTCGTGCGCTCCTCGGTGTGGTCGCGGATGTCGGGCTGGAAGAGGAGCGCGTCCATGGCGGCGCGGCCGTGGAGCACGGCTCGCGCCTCGCGGCTCGCCCGTTGCTGCATACGGAGGCTGCTCCCGAAGAGCTGGAGACAGGTCACGACGCCCATGCCGAGGATGGCGAGCGCCACCGCCACCTCCAGCAGCGTGAAGCCGCGCGGCTTCATCCCTCGGCGTCCCCGACATGCACGGTGCCGATGAGCGGGTCGAGCCGCACGCCGATCCGGTTGCGCGTCCGGTCGCGCCGGTTGGCCACCACGACCTCCACCCCGCTCGTGCTGCCGTTGGGGAAGAAGAGGATCTGCGTGATGCCGTCCTCGACCGTGATGCCGCCGCGCACCCGGTCGATCACGGCGCGGTCGGTGAGCACGGCCCAGCGGCCCCACTTGGTGGTGTGGATGCTGTTCTTGGCGGTGTTGATCACCAGCTCCTGCGGCTCGCCGAGCGCGACCGCCTCGCCGCGGCAGAAGTGCATCGTCGACGCGATCTGGCGCGCCGCGCGGCGGACCTCCCGGGCGTCCAGGCCGCCCTGGATCATGGGCACGGCGAGCGCGGTGCCGAGACCGATGATGAAGATGACCACCACCATCTCGATCAACGTGAAGCCGCGCGCGGAGCGACGCATGTCAGCCTCGGTCGTTGTCCCAGCTCGTGATGTCCTTGGCGTCGCCCTCGCCGCCGGGCCCGCCGTCCGAACCGTAGGAGGAGAGGTCGTAGGGGCGGCCGCCCTCGCCCGGGCTCCGGTAGTTGTACGCGTGCCCCCAGGGATCGACGGGGATGCTCTTCTTCAGGTACGGCCCGTCCCAGCGATCGACGCCGAAGGGCCGCTGGTTGAGCGCCGCGAGGCTCTCCTGCGAGCTCGGGTAGCGACCAACGTCCAGCCGGAAGGTGTCGAGTGCCGTCCCGAGCAGCTCGATCTGGGCGCGCGCGCTGCCCCGTTCCGCTTTCGCCCGGGCGCCCATGAAGCGCGGTGCGACGAGCGCCATCAGGAGCCCGATGATGCTCATGACGACCATGATCTCGATCAGGGAGAAGCCTCGGGCGTTCGATCGTCGGGTGGTCGTGTCAGTCATGTCCGTCCTTCCTCACATCGGCAGATCGTTCACGCTGAAGATCGCCGACAGCATCGAGATGACGATGAATCCGATTCCGAGGCCCATGATGAGGATCAACGCCGGCTCGAGCAACCGGGTGAAGTTGTTGATCGACACGCGCACGTCGCGGTCGAAGTGATCGGCGACGCGGATGAGCAGCTCGTCGAGGCGTCCGGTCTCCTCGCCGACCGAGATCATCTGGATGGCGAGCGTCGGGAAGACGCCCGAGCGCGCCAGCGGCTCGGCCACGCCGGCGCCCTCGCGCGCTCCCGTCTCGACCTCGCCGAGCGAGCGCGCGATGACCTGGTTGCCCGCGATCTCCTTCACGGTGCCGAGCGCCTGGAGCATCGGCACGCCGCTCTTGAGGAGCGTCCCGAGCGTGCGGGCGAGGCTCGCGACCTCCATCTTCCGCAGCACGTTGCCGACGAACGGTATGCGCAGCTTGTACTGATCCCACGCAAACCGCCCGCGCGGCGTGTTCTTCCACCAGCGGAAGACCAACGCGCCGATGATGAGCACGCCGAGCAGGAGGAGGCCCCACCGGCTCCGGATCAGATCCGAGAGCCCGATCACGATCTGTGCTTGGATGGGCAGGGCCTTGCCCATGTCGGCGAAGAGCGCGGAGAACTTGGGCAGCACGTAGACGAGGAGAAAGCCGACCGAGCTGCCGAGCGCGAAGGTGAGGAGGATGGGATACATCGTCGCCGCGCGGACCTCGTCGCGCAGCGCCTGGCCACGCTCGAGGTACTCGGCGAGGCGCTGGAGCACCTGCTCGAGGAAGCCGCCGGCCTCGCCGGCGCGGACCATGTTCACGTAGAGCGGCGGGAAGGCCTTGTGCTGGCCGAGCGCCTCGGCGAGAGACTTGCCGCCCTGGACGGCGTGCAGCACCTCGGTGACGATGCGCTTGAGCTCCGGGTTGTCGGCGAGCTCGGCAAGCGTCGCGAGGCTGCGGTCGAGCGGGAGGCCCGAGCCGACCAGCGCCGACAGCTCCTGCGTCAGGATGAGCAGGTCGCGTCCCTTGACGCGCTTGCGGCCGAATGCGGGCAACGCCGGCAACGCGATGCGCGACGCGCGCGCCCCCGCGCCGGCGGCGGCGGCCCCGATGTCGAGCGGGATCAAGCCGCGGTCGTGGAGCCGGGCGACGACGAAGGGGACCTCGGCCGCCTCGATCGTCCCCTCGACGACCTTCCCCTGCGGATCAACCGCGCGGTACTGGAATTGCGCCACCGGAAGCTCTCTCGCCGCCCGCCCACCGCGTCGCCACTCGCACGCTAAAGTGCGGAAAAGCTGGTGAATTCATATACGTGAGCACCCCCGGCATTTCAACTTCGCGGGCCGCGGAAGGCGGCTGCGGACGGGAGCTTAGACTCGGAAGCTCGGGCGTCTCTTCAAGCCGTGTTGCCGAGTCGCACCCGTCCGTCCATGTCGGCTGGCGGCTCGACCCCGAGCAAGGTGAGGATGGTGGGTGCGAGGTCGACGATGTCGAGCCCCTCGGTGGGCACACCCGGACGGTTCAGGAAGAAGAGCGAGTCGGCGTAGGTGTGCATGCCGGTGAGCGCGCTGCGGCCGAACACGTCCGTGCGCATGAGCGCGCCCTTGGGGTCGTAGCCGTCGTTGAAGTGGACCACCATGTCGGGTGCCATGTCGAGCTGGGGCCCGTGGTACAGCTCGTCGCGCGCGTAGACGCGCGGTACGGGACGGCCGTCGGCGGGCGCGCCGGGCGTGTCGTCGTGGAGTGCCATGAGCCCATCGCGCACGCGGGCGAGGAGGTCGTGGGCCTCGGCGGGCCCCACGCCCCCCTGCGGGAAGCGGCCCTGGCGGTGAACGTAGACCCGCCCCGGGTCGAGCACGAAGACTTTGGTGTCGGGTGCCAGGTCGGCGAGGCCCTTCGGCTTCTCCGCCGCGAAGCGCAGGAGACCCGCCGCGCGGAGCCAGGCGTTGGGGTAGAACTCGCGGTGGATCAGCGTGTGGCCGTGGTCGGCGACGACGAAGAGCGGCGTGCCGGCGGGGATCGCCTCCACCAGCGCGCCGAGCACGTCGTCGAGACGGCGGTAGAAGTCGAGGAAGCGCGCGTGGTGGGGCGCGGCCGGGTCGACGTACTGGCTCCAGAAGTAGTGGTGGAGCCGGTCGCACTCGGTGATGACGCCCACGAAGAGGTCCCACGGCTCCTCGCGCAGCAGGCGCAGGTAGACGCGGCGGCGCGCCTCGAGCGTCGCCACCAGGTCGTCGAAGAACGCTGCGGGCCGCTGGTCGGCGTTCAGGTAGTCGACGTCGATCTTGTAGCCGTCCTCCTTGAGACGCGGCAGGAGCTCCGCCGGATAGACGGCACGCTCGAGGTTCACCGCGACGAAGCCGGAGACCAGGAGCCCGTTCAGCGCGCGCGCCGGGTAGGTGTTCGGGATGTTCATCACGATCGAACGCTTGCCCGCGCGCCCCGCGATGTCCCAGAGCGTCTCGGCACGCACGTTGCCGAAGTTCGGAAAGAACAGCGACATCGTCCCGGGCTTCACGTCGGTGAAGCCGTAGACGCCGTGCTTGCCCGGGTTGCGGCCGGTCATGAAGCCGGTCCACGAGACGCTCGAGATGGTCGGGATCGAGGAGCGCATGGGCGCGAGCGTCCCCGTGCCGACGAGCCGGCCGAGGTTCGGCATGAGCCCGCGCGCGATCAGATCCTGGACGAGCGGGAGCCCGACGCCGTCGAGCCCGATCACCGCCACCCGGGACGCCGGCCCGTCGCCGTCGCCGCGCCGGAGCCGGTCGAGGAGACCCAGCCTAGACCTCCTCCTGCGTGACGCGGACGACCTCGGCCACCGTCGTGATGCCCTCGCGGACGCTCCGCCAGCCGTCGTCGCGCAGCGTGCGCATACCCTGGAGCGCCGCGGCGTCGCGGATGATGTCCGCGGACGAGCGCTTCAGGATGAGCTGGCGGATGGTGTCGTTGACGGGCAGGAACTCGTAGATGCCGCAGCGGCCCCGGTAGCCGGTGTGCGCGCACTCCTCGCAACCCGCGCCCTCGAAGACCTCGACCTGCCCGCCCTCGGGCCCGGCGATCTCGCGCATCGCCTCGACCGCCATCTCGGCGGACCGCTTGCACTTCTGGCACACGCGGCGGACGAGCCGCTGCGCCAGCACGCCGAGCAGCGACGACGCGAGGAGATAGTCCTCGACGCCCATCTCGAGGAGCCGCGACACGGCGCCGGCGGCGTCGTTCGTGTGGAGGGTCGAGAAGACGAGGTGGCCGGTGAGCGCGGCCTGGATGGCAATCTCCGCGGTCTCGTAGTCGCGGATCTCGCCGACCATGATGACGTCGGGGTCCTGACGGACGATCGAGCGCAGCCCGTTGGCGAACGTGAGCCCGATCTGCGGCTTGACGTGGAGCTGGTTCACGCCGAAGAGCTGGTACTCGACCGGATCCTCGATCGTGATGATCTTCTTGTCGGGCGAGTTGATCTTGTCGAGCGCGCCGTAGAGCGTCGTCGTCTTGCCGCTGCCGGTCGGGCCCGTCACCAGGATCATGCCGTACGGCTTGGTGATCAGCACCTCGAACTGACGCAGCACGTCGGGCGGGAAGCCGAGCGACTCGAGGCGGACGACGATACTCGAGCGGTCGAGGATGCGGAGCACGACGCTCTCGCCGTAGAGCGTCGGCAGCGTCGAGACGCGGAGGTCGATCTCCTTGCCGAGCAGACGGAGCTTGATGCGGCCGTCCTGCGGCAGCCGGCGCTCGGCGATGTTGAGCTTCGCCATGATCTTGATGCGCGACACGATCGCGGCCTGCAGGCGACGTGCGGGTGTCTCGACCTCGTGCAGCACGCCGTCGATGCGGTAGCGAACCTTCAGCTCGTTCTCGAACGGCTCGATGTGCACGTCCGACGCGCGCTGCTCGACGGCGCGGCTGATCAGCAGGTTGACGAGGCGGATGACGGGCGCCTCGGAGGCGAGGTCGCGGAGGTGGTTGACGTCCTCTTCGTCGTCGGCGAGGAACTCCAGTTCCGCGTCACCCTCGGCCCCGCCGTTGGCCTGGGCGGGCTTGCCGTTGCCGTACGCGCTCTCGAGGCCCTCGAGGATGTCGCGCTCGCGCGCGACGCGCGGCTCGATGGCGAGGCCGGTCGCGAACTGGAGCCCCTGGATCGTGTAGTAGTCGGCGGGGTCGGCCATGGCGACGGTGAGCGTGCCGTTGGTCTGAGTGAGCGGCATCACCTTCGCGTGCCGCAGGTACTTCAGGTTCAGGTTCCCGAGACTGACCGGCTCGGACGGGAAGTCCCGCCGCTGCACCATCTCGACGCCGTAGTGCCGCGCGAGCAGCGGGACCAGGTCCTCCTCGGAGATGAAGCCGAGGTCGAGCAGCAAGCGCTCGATGCGCTCGCCGCGCTCCTGCTGGAGCCGCTTCACCTTGCGCAGGTCGTCGGCGCTGATGCGACCCTGCTCCAGGAGAAGCTGCTCGAGGGTCTCGTGCTGCAGCTCCATGCCGACGGACCAGTCTACCCGCGCCCTTCTGCACCAGCAAGCCGGTTCGGCGCGTCGCGCTGCCTATTCCTATGCACGTTCGCCGCGGAGGATGCGCTGCCGCCAGTCGTCGAGCAGCGCGGCGAGCGTGTCGGGGAGGGCGATCGTCGGCGTCCAGCCGCTGTCGCGCCTGGCGCGGGCGTGGCTTCCCACCAGCCGTTCGACGTCGACCGGGCGGCGCAATTCAGGGTCGCTCCGCACCGCGACGGGCACGCGGGTCAGCGTGCGGAGGACGGCGATCACCTCGGCGACGCTGACGCCCTCGCCCGCGCACAGGTTGTAGACCTCGCCGCGCCGCCCGCGCTCGAGGAGCGCGACGTAGCCGGCGGCGATGTCGCGAACGTCCGAGAAGTCGCGCACCGGATCGACGTTGCCGACGCGGAGCACGGGCGGCGCGAGGCCGGCCTCGATCGCCGCGACCTGGCGGGCGAGCGCGCTGCACACGAAGATCGGGTCCTGCCCGGGCCCCGTATGGTTGAAGGGGCGGACGCGCACGACGTCGAGGCCGTACGCGCGCCCCCACTGCGCGGCGGCGAGGTCGGCGGCGCCCTTGCTCGCCTCGTAGACCGACACGGGTCTGAGCGGCGCGTCCTCGTCGACGGGCGTCTCCTCGGGGCGCACCGCGCCGTAGACGTGCCCCGAGGTCACGACGAGCACGCGCGCGCGTGCCGCGTGGCGGCGGGCGGCACCGAGGACGCCGAGCGTCCAGCCGAGGTTGGCGCGGTACGCCCCGGCGACGTCCCGCTCGGCGGCGGCGACCGACGAGACGCCGGCGAGGTGCACGAGGCCGTCGGGCGCGAGCGTCGCGACCAGGCGCTCGACCGCCGGGGCGTCGTCGAGGTCGCCCTGGTGGAGCGCGCCCGCCGGGAGCCCGAGCGCCGCCAGGCGCGGCCGGTCGGGCGCGCCGTGGACCAGGCCGTGCACCTCGTGACCCGCGGCGCGGAGCGCGGCCGCGACGACGGGGCCCGCGAAGCCGCCGATGCCGGTGACCAGGACGCGCATCAGCGGCGGAGCCGCTCGACGTCGGCCCGCACCATCGTCTCGACGAGCTGGGGGAAGGAGACGCGCGGCGTCCAGCCGAGCACCCGCCGCGCCTTGGCGGCGTCGCCGATGAGATGCTCCACCTCCGCGGGGCGGAGCAGCGCGGGGTCCTCGCGCACGTACTGCCGCCAGTCGAGGTCGACCACGCGGAAGGCAGTCTCCACCAGCTCCTGCACGCTGTGCGACTCGCCGGTCGCGACCACGTAGTCGTCGGGCGCCGGCTGCTGGAGCATGCGCCACATGGCCTCGACGTAGTCGCCCGCGAAGCCCCAGTCGCGACGCGCCCCGAGGTTGCCGAGGCGAAGCTCCTTGGCGAGCCCGAGCTTCACGCGCGCGGCGCCGTCGGAGACCTTGCGGGTGACGAACTCGCGGCCTCGACGCGGCGACTCGTGGTTGAAGAGTATTCCCGAGCACGCGAAGAGCCCGTAGCTCTCGCGGTAGTTGACGGTGATGAAGTGGCCGTACACCTTCGCCACGCCGTACGGGCTCCGCGGGTAGAAGGGCGTCGTCTCGCACTGCGGCGTCTCGCGCACCTTGCCGAACATCTCGCTCGAGCTGGCCTGGTAGAAGCGCGCCCCGGGCACCACGAGGCGCATCGCCTCGAGGAGCCGCGTGACGCCGACGGCGTCGAACTCGGCGGTGAGCATCGGCTGGAGCCACGAGGTGGGGACGAAGGACTGCGCCGCGAGGTTGTAGATCTCGTCGGGCTTCGTGTCGCGCAGGAGGTCGATCAGCGAGAGCTGGTCGAGGAGGTCCGCTTGCCGGAGGTCCACGCGGTCGCGGACGGCGGCGATGCGCTCGAAGTTCTCGGTGCTCGCGCGGCGCACCATGCCGACGACGCGGTAGCCCTGCGCGAGCAGAAACTCGGCGAGGTACGACCCGTCCTGACCGGTGACGCCGGTGATCAGCGCGGTCTTCTGTGCGGTCGCCATCACTTCACCCTTCCGTAGCGGTCCTCGAGCCGCACCACGTCGTCCAGCTCCGGCGTCGAGACCTCGAGGATGTCGACGTCCTCGACCGCCGTCATGCGGTGTCGGGTGCCGGGCGCGAGGTGCCAGCCATCGCCCGGCCCGAGCCGCACCGACTGCCGCTCGGCGTCGCCGGCGCCGACCTCGAGGACGAGCAGTCCGGAGAGGACGCGGATCGTCTCCTCCTTCGTGCGATGGTACTGGAGGCTCAGCGACTCGCCGGCGCGCACGTGGAGGATCTTCCCGACGTAGCGCTCCGAGTGCGCCCAGATGGTCTCGTGCCCCCAGGGCTTGGGGACATGCCGGGGCCGGGTCGGCCCGTGCGGCAGCCGGCTCACCGGCGCGCTCCGCCCGGCGCGACGGTGCCCACCGCCAGCCGCGCGCCGTACATGCGGTCGTAGTAGTCACGGTACGCACCCGACTTGATCGCCTCCCACCACCCGCGGCGGTCACGATACCAGGAGACGGTCGCGGCGAGCCCGTCCTCGAAGGCGCGGCGCGGCCGCCAGCCGGTGGCGCGGAGACGCGCGGCGTCGAGCGCGTAGCGCCGGTCGTGGCCCGGACGGTCGGCGACGTAGCGCACGAGGCTCGCGGGCCGCTCGAGGAGCGCCAGGATGCGGTCGGTGACGGCGCGGTTCGGCAGCTCGTGCTCGGCGCTCACGTTGAAGACGTCGCCGCGGGCGTCGGGGAGGCCGAGCACATGCCAGAGCGCCTCGCAGTGGTCCTCGACGTGGATCCAGTCGCGGACGTTCAAGCCGTCGCCGTAGAGCGGCAGCGGCGCGCCGTCGAGCGCGTTGGTGACGAAGAGCGGGATGAGCTTCTCCGGGAACTGCCACGGTCCGTAGTTGTTCGAGCAGCGGGTGATGACGGCCGGCACGCCGTACGTGACGGCGTGGGCCTGAACGAACGCGTCCGCCGCCGCTTTGCTGGCGGCGTACGGGCTCGACGGCTTGAGCGGCGCCGTCTCGCTCGCGCGCCCGCTCGCGAGGCTGCCGTAGACCTCGTCGGTCGAGACCTGGAGAAAGCGCCGGAAGCCCGGTCGGTCGCGGACCGCCTCGAGGAGTGCCAGGGTTCCGTGGACGTTGGTGCGGAGGAACGGCGCGGCGTCGACGATGCTCCGGTCGACGTGAGACTCGGCCGCGAAGTTCACCAGGACGTCCACCCCCTCGTCGCCGACGAGCGCGGCCATCTCGTCGCGGTCCGCGACGTCGGCGCGAACGAAGCGGAAGCGCGAGTCGCCGTCGAGGTCGGCGAGGTTGGCCCAGTTGCCCGCGTAGGTGAGAAGGTCGACCGCCACCAGCCGCGCGACGTCGTCGCGCGCGAGCGCCGCGCGCACGAAGCTCGTGCCGATGAACCCCGCCGCGCCGGTGACGAGGAGCCGCATGCGTCTAGCGATTCTTGGTCCGCCAGTCGAAGCCGATGGCGGGGTCGTCGAAGGGGATGCGGTACTCGTCGGGGTCCTTCGGGTCGTAGTGCTCGGTCGTGTGGTAGAGCAGGCTCGCGGACCCGGCGCCGAGGACGCGGTAGCCGTGCGCGACGCCCGGCGGAATGGCGACCACGCGCGGGTGGCGCTCGCCCATGTACACGACGTCGGTGCGACCCTGCGTCGGCGATCCCTCGCGGAGGTCGTGGAGGACGGTCTGCGCCATGCCGGCGACGAAGCACCACACGTCCCACTGGCGGCGGTGCCAGTGGAAGGCCTTGATGACGCCCGGGTAGGCCACGGTGAGTGTGGTCTGCTTGACGTCGCGGAACACCGGCTCGTCGTCGCGCACGATCTCCATCAACCAGCCGCGGTCGTCCGCGTGCACGACGCACTCCTTCAGCACGACACCGTCGATCATCCCTTGCCCCGTGCGGCGCGCGGCCGCGGCTTCGTCGGACGGCGCCCGGCCACCTCGGTGGAGAGGACACGGGTCTTCGGGCCGTCGGTCCGATTCGCCCCACGCTCGGCGACGAGGTTGCCGGCGCGGTGCAGCGACTCGAACGTCCCGGCGTCGGTCCACCAGCCGTCGAGGACCTCGCACTCGAGCTCGCCCCGCTGGAGATACCAGCGGTTCACGTCGGTGATCTCGAGCTCCTGGCGGGTCGAGGGTTTGAGGGTGCGGATCACGTCGAACACCCGCTCATCGTACAGGTAAATCCCGGTCACCGCATAGCGGCTCTTCGGGCGCGCCGGCTTCTCCTCGATCGACACGACCCGCCCGTCCTTGAGCTCGACGACGCCGAAGCGCTGCGCGTCGGGGACGTCCTTCAAGAGGATGCGGGCGCCGCGCCGCTGCCGGCGGAAGCGCTCGACGGCGGGTGCGATCGTCCCCTCGATGATGTTGTCGCCCAGCACCACGCAGAGCGGGTCGCCGTCGGCGAAGTCCTCGGCCAGCGAGAGCGCGGCGGCGATGCCGCCCTCCCCCTCCTGGTAGGTGTAGTTGAGCTGCCGGATGCCGAGCTCGCGACCGTCGGCGAGCATGCGGAGAAAGTCGCCCGCGTGCGGTCCGCCGGTGACCAGCAGGATCTCCGTGATCCCCGCCCGCAGCAGGCACTCGAGCGGATAGTGGATCATCGGGCGGTCGAAGACCGGCAAGAGATGCTTGTTGGTGATGCGGGTGAGGGGAAGAAGCCGAGTCCCCAGTCCACCCGCGAGCACGACACCCTTCACTAGTACATCCCCCCCAGGCCCGCGCGCGCCGCCGAGCGGTACGCGGGCGACCCGAAGCCGAGCCCCGCGCGCTGCAGCGGCGCCTGCCCGAAGGAGCCGAGCCCGACCAGCGTGAGCTGGGCGCGGAAGAGCGGCGGCTGGTCGGGGTTGATCCGCTCCGTGACGCCGGCCTCGAAGATCCAGCACTGGCAGCGCGAGATGAGCCGGATCAGGTAGTCGCGCTCGAGGAAGTGGGGGCCGAGGGGCGGGTTCGGCGGCTGCGGCGTGGTGGAGAGGTCGTAGCGCGAGATGAACGCGAGGCCGGCGTACGCTCCGAGGCGCAGGTAGAGGGAAGTGTCGATCTCGTTGACGCCGGCGGTGTGCAGGAGCCGCGACTCCGGGGAGGTCGGGTCGATGTCGGCGTTCACGTTCGGCTCGATGAAGCGGTAGCCGATCGTGAGCGACGACGGACCCTGGTACTCCCGGATCGGGCGCGCGACCCAGCTCGGCTCGCGCACCGTCATGTACGTGGCGAGCCCGCGCACGCTCCGGTCCTCGACGCCGATCGTGCCGTCGTAGCCGAGGGCGAGATACGCGAGCGGGTTCATGCGCACGTTCACGTCGAGGTCGCTCGCGTGGCTGGCGCCGACCAGCGCGCGCGAGACGTCGTAGCCCTGGAGCAAGCTCACCCGCAGCAGCTCGCGGGCGGGGCCGCGCGGCGGCGCGCTCGGCGGCGCGCCGGGAGCCGGCGGCTCCTCCTCGCCCTCCTCGCGTGCCTTCTCGGCCGCCTTTTCCACCGCTTCTTCCTGCGCCTCGGCGGGCGTCGGCCAGCGGCCGAGCAGACGGCTCGTGACGCCGCCGGAGATGAAGTTGCGCCGGTTGATCGCGTCCCGCTCGTCGAACAGGAAGCCCTCGGTGAAGACGGTCGCAAGACAGTTGACCCCGGGGCTCGGACGCAGCACGCGGTTGCATGCCGGGAGCTGCGTCGTGAACGTCGGGCGGCCGACCTGCGGGATGAAGAGGTACTGCAGCTCCGGTTCGATCGTGTGCTTCAGCTTCTCGAGCCCGAGGTGGTGGAAGTCGTACACCCGCTCGAACTCGGAGCCGGTGCGGCCGTTGAACTCGGCGAGCTCGCGCGTCCGATTGGCGGCGAGCTGCGGCAGCTCGGAGGCCCGTTGGAACGAGCTGGTGCCCGGGAAATCGGGGACGACGAGCCCCACCTGCTGGCGGTCGGTCAGATGATAGGCGGTCTCGCGCACCTGTCCGGTGAACGACCCGTGCACCACGCGACCGAGCTGGAAGGGAAGGAAGAGCTCCGGGGCGACGTCGCCGCGGAAGCCCTTGAAGCCCGTGTCGCGGTGGTAGTTCACCGCCTCGGCGTCCACGCGGCCGACGAGGCGATCGCCGAGCAAGGCCTGCGAGTGCTCGGCCTCGATGCGCGGCAGGCGCTGGAACGCGAACGACTGCGGGTCGATCAGGTCCTGGTGGTAGGTGTTGTCGAGCCACAGAAGGCCGTCGCGCCAGGGCCGATAGATGCCCGCCTGCGAGGTGGTGTAGCGCGCGCTGCGCAGCACCCAAGCCTGCTGGCCGCCGAAGTTGAAGGAGTTGATGTCGTGCAGGAAGGTGTTGTCGCTCACCGCGAACAGCTCCCCGTAGAGCTTGCTGCCGCCGTAGAACGACTGGTGGTGATTGCCGAAGAACGCGAACCGGTTCTGCGGCTCCTCGACGGTCGCCGCCGACGTCTGCACGCCCGTCGGCTTCGTCCGGATCGCCTCGTTGTAGTAGGCCGCGGTGAAGTCCCCCCGCGCCTCCTTCGAGAGCACGTACCGGTACTCGCCGATGACGCCGACGCGCGCCAGGGTCTCGACGTCGACCGCGACCGTCGCGTCACTGCTCTTGTTGATCGCCCAGTAGAAGCCTTGCTCGTACTTGAAGCCCAGCGTGCTGCTGTAGCCGACGCGCGGCATGAGGAAGCCGCTCTGGCGGTTGTTGTTGGCCGGGAACGCGAACCACGGGAACCAGAGGACCGGCACGTCCTTCACCCGGAAGAACGCGTTCCGGACGTACCCGGCGCCGGACAGCTTCACGTCGGTCTTGCCCCCGAGGATGCTCCACGACGGGCGCTCGAGGCCGCCGCACTCACAGGTGGTGAACACGCCGTCGCGGACGCTGTAGAGCGGGCCGCCGAGCTTGTCGATGCGTCCGGCCTCGAGCCGGTACTTGCTCGGCTCGAGGCTCGCGGTCGAGTTCTCGATCCAGCCCGACTCGTCCTCGAGGTTCAGGTGCGCGAAGTCCCCCGTGACCGTGGCCTGAGGATCCGTGACCACGACGTGGCCCTTCGCCTCGGCGATGCTGTTGGTGCGGTCGTACACGACCTCGTCCGCGGTGAGCACCGTGTCGGCGCGCGTGAGCGTCACGCCGCCGCGCGCGGTGAGCGTGTTCGTCGGCTTGTCGTACGAGAGGAACTCGGCGTCGACCGCCACCTGCGGCTCGCCGGTGACCTTGGGCCGCGCAATGCTCGGGCGCCCGCTGCGACGCAGGCTCGGCCGGACGATCACCGCCCGGGTCTTGCCGCGCAGCTCGATCCGTATCTCGCCGATGGCCGAGGGCCGGGACACGGAGTACGTGACCGGCTGGCGCACGAACAGCGTGACGGTCGTGCCCCCCGCCTCCGGGAAGAGGCGCACGGCGCTCACCACCGGGTCGCCCACCTCGATCGCGGCCGGGCGCGAGACGGCGAAGCCGGGCAGGAAGAGGGTCAGCTCGCCGGTGAAGGTCTCGCCCGTGCTGGCCGGCCCGCGGCGCTCCGCCGCGGGCTTGGCGCCCGTGGTGCGATCCTCGATCGCGACGTCGGGCCGGGCGCGGAGCGTCACCGTGCTGACCGGCTGCGGCCCGGCCCCGGAGAGGACGCGCACCTCCAGCTCCTCCGCCGCCACGAGCGGTCGCGCGAGCGCGAGGACGAGCGCCGCGCCGCCTGTCCACCCACGCAGCCGCCCGGCCCTCATACCGGCGCTCCTGTACCACCCGTGTCGGGACCCTGCCAGGGCTCGAAGAGCCGCGCCCCGAGCGCGGCGTACGCCTCGCCCACCAGGAAGAGCGAGCCGGTGACGAGCACCGCGCCGTCCGGCCCCGCCACCTCGCGCGCCCGCGCGAGCGCCGCCCGCGGCTGCGCGACGGTCTCCACCGGGAACCGCCCCGCGAGCGTCGCCGCGACACGCTCGGGGTCGAGGCCGCGACGGCCGACCCGGGTGACGAGCGCGCGCGACGCGCGCGCCACGAGCGGCTCGAGCATGGCGGCCCACGCCTTGTCGGCCATCACCGCGAACACGAGCACGAGCGGGCGGTCGCCGACCAGCGCGGGCAGCTCGGCGGCGAGCGTCGCTGTGCCGGCGGGGTTGTGGGCGCCGTCGAGCACGACCCGGGGCCGCTCGGCCACCACCGCGAGGCGGCCCGGCCAGCGGACGCCCGCGAGCCCCGCCCGCACCGCCGTCTCGGCGCACGGGAAGCGATCGCGGACGAGCGCCAGGGCGGTGAGCGCGACCGCCGCGTTGTCCCGCTGGAAGCCGCCGGCGAGCCCGACCCGCAGCCCGTCCCATCGCGCGCCGGCGCCCTCGAACACGAGCCCGTCGCCGCCGTCACCGAGCCGCCCGGCGTGGTGCAGCACCGCACCGACCTCCCTGGCGCGCGCCGCCACCACGTCCTCCGCCTCCGTCGGCAGCGGCCCCACGACGACCGGCACTCCGGGCTTCAGGATGCCCGCTTTCTCGCCCGCAATCGACGCGATCTCGTGCCCCAGGTACTCCTCGTGGTCGCGCGCGATGGAGGTGATCGCGGTGACGGCCGGGCGGACGACGTTGGTCGCGTCGAGGCGGCCGCCCAGGCCCACCTCGATCACGCCGACGTCGATCCCGACGCGGGAGAACCACTCGAAGGCGATCAACGTCGCGAACTCGAAATGCGTGAGGTGAATGCCGGCAGGCTCGAGCGCGGCGCGCAGCTCGGCCACCAGCGCCACCACGGCGTCGCGCGGGATCGTCCGGCCGCCCACCCGCATCCGCTCCGTGAAGTCCACGAGGTGCGGCGAGGTGTAGAGGCCGGTGCGGTGGCCGGCGGCGCCGAGGATCGCGTCCAGCATGGCGGCCGTCGAGCCCTTGCCGTTGGTGCCGGCGACGTGGAGCGCGGGCCATTCCTCCTCGGGATGTCCGCGGCGCGCGAGCGCGGCCCGCATGCGCTCGAGCCGGAGGTCCCAGCCCGACGTGACCTCGAGCCCGGAGAGCCAGGCGAGCGTCTCCTCGTACGCGCCCACGACGGACCGCCGTCCCCGCGCTATCCCGTGCGCACCGCGCTGGCCGCCGACATCGCCCGCCGGAGCCCGGCGAGGAAGGCGGCCACGCGCGCCGGCGCGCCGGCGGCGTCGCCCTCCTCGAGCAGCCGCGCGAGGGCGCTGCCCACGATCACCGCGTCGGCGAAGCCGGCGACCCAGCCCGCCTGCTCGGGCTGGCTCACGCCGAAGCCGACGCCGACCGGCATGGAGGTCGCGGCGCGCACGCGCCGGACCCATTCCGGCAGCTCCGCCGGCAGTGCCCGGCGCGCACCGGTCACGCCCAGCACGGAGACGAAGTAGAGGAAGCCGCTCGCGGTCCGTGCGATGGTCCGGATGCGCGCCGGCGGTGTGGTGGGCGCGAGGAGGGCGATCAGGTCGAGGTCCTGGGCGCGCGTCGCGGCGCGCAGCTCACTCGCCTCCTCCGGCGGGAGGTCGACGCAGAGCACGCCGTCGGCCCCCGCGGCCGCGGCGTCGCGCGCGAGCGGTTCGCCGCCGTAGCGGAAGTACGGGTTGTAGTAGCCGAAGAGCACGAGGGGGGGCTGGGGGAACTCCGCCCGGATGTCGCCCACCAGCTCGAGCAAGCGCGGCAGCGTCGTCCCGGCGGCGAGGGCACGGGCGGCCGAGCGCTGGAGGACGGGGCCGTCGGCCATCGGGTCGGAGAACGGCACCCCCAGCTCGATCGCGTCGGCGCCCTCGGCGAACGCCGCCCGCACCAGCTCGCGGGTCGTCGCCAGGTCGGGGTCGCCGGCCGTGAAGTACGGCACCAGCGCGACCTCGCCGCGCGCGCGCAGCGCCTCGAACAGCCCGCCGATGCGGCTCACGTGAGCTTCACCCCGAGGTAGTCGGCGACCGTTCCCATGTCCTTGTCGCCGCGGCCCGAGAGGTTCACGAGCAGGAGCTTCCGCCGGTCGAGGCGGGGGGCGAGACGGATGGCGTGCGCGACCGCGTGCGCGCTCTCGAGCGCGGGGATGATGCCCTCGGTCGCCGTCAGCATGCGCAGCGCTTCGACGGCTTCGTCGTCGGTGACGCTCACGTAGGTCGCGCGCCCCGTGTCGCGGAGCCACGCGTGCTCGGGCCCGACGCCCGGGTAGTCGAGGCCGGCGGAGATCGAGTGGGCGTTCCGGATCTGCCCGGTCTCGTCCTGGAGGAGGTAGGTCTTGTTGCCGTGGAGGACGCCCACCTGCCCCGCCCCGAGCGACGCCGCGTGCGCGCCGCTCTCGATGCCGTGCCCCGCGGCCTCCACGCCGATCAGCTCGACGCGCCGGTCGTCGCGGAAGGCGTGGAAGAGCCCCATGGCGTTGCTGCCGCCGCCCACGCAGGCGATGCAGGCGTCGGGCAGCCGGCCGCACGCCTTCAGCATCTGCCGCCGCGCCTCGTGGCCGATCACCGCCTGGAAGTCGCGCACCATCAGTGGATACGGGTGCGGGCCCGCGACCGAGCCGATCACGTAGAAGGTGTCCTCGACGGTCGCGATCCAGTCGCGCAAGGCTTCGTTCATGGCGTCCTTGAGCGTCTTGCTCCCCGACTCGACGACGTGCACCTCGGCGCCGAGGAGCTTCATGCGGAAGACGTTGAGGCTCTGGCGCCGCACGTCCTCGGCTCCCATGAAGATCTCGCACCGCAAGCCGAACAGCGCCGCCACCGTCGCGGTCGCCACGCCGTGCTGCCCGGCGCCGGTCTCGGCGATGAGACGGGTCTTGCCGAGTCGGCGGGCGACCAGCGCCTGGCCGATCGTGTTGTTGATCTTGTGCGCGCCGGTGTGCAGCAGGTCCTCGCGCTTCAGGTAGACGCGCGCGCCGCCGAGCCGGCGGCTCAAGTGGTCCGCGAAGTAGAGCAGCGTAGGCCGCCCCGCGTAGCGCGCGAGCCAGCCGCGCAGCTCGCGCTGGAAGCCGCGGTCGCGCGCGAGGCGCGCGTACGCGCGCTCGAGCACGAGCAGCGCCGGCATCAGCGTCTCGGAGACGTAGCGGCCGCCGTAGACGCCGAAGTGGCCGGCGTCGTCGGGCAGCCGCTCAGGCTTCTTTCGCAGCGCGGATGAACGCTTCGAGCTTGGCATGGTCCTTCCGGCCGGGGCGGTCCTCCACCCCGGAAGCGACGTCGACGGCGAAGGGGCGGAGCGCGCGCACCACGCCGGCGACGCTGTCGGGTCCGAGCCCGCCCGCGACGAAGAGCCGCGCCGCCGGCACGCCCGCCGCGCGCGCGGGGTCGAAGCCGACGCCCGTCCCGCCCGGCACGCCGGGCCTGTAGCCGTCGAGCATGATCCAGTCCGTCGGGTAGCGGGCGGCGAGCGCGGCCGGGTCCGTCTCCGGCCGCACGCGGAGCGCCTTGATGGTCCGCCACGCCCACCCGGCACAGTAGTCGGGGTCCTCGTCGCCGTGGAACTGGAGCGCGGAGAGCCCGACGGCGGCGGCGGTGTCCTCGACCTTAGCGCGCGGCGCGTCCACGAAGACGCCGACCAGCGTGGCGCCGCCGGCGGCGTCCGCCAGCGCGCGCGCCTGCGCGACCGTCACGCAGCGCGGGCTCGCGGGGTGGAAGTTGAGGCCCAGGAAGTCGGCGCCCGCCGCCACCGCGGCGCGCGCGTCCTCCGGCGAGCACACGCCGCAGATCTTCACCTTCACCGGCACGCCAGCCACTCCGCGAGCGCGGCCCCGGGGTCGGGCCGTTCCATGAACGCCTCGCCGACCAGGACGGCCGTGGCACCCGCCGCGGTCATGCGGCGGAGGTCGGCGGCGGAGCGGATGCCGCTCTCCGCGACCAGCAGAGCGCCCGCGGGCGCGCGCGGCGCCAGTCGCTCCGTCGTTTCGAGCGAGACGATGAAGGTGGCTAGGTCCCGGTTGTTGACGCCGACGATCCCGGCGCCCAGCTCCGCCGCGCGCGCCAGCTCCGCTTCGGTGTGCACCTCGACCAGCACGGCGAGCCCCGCCTCCGCCGCCGCGGCGAGCAGCTCGCGGGCCAGCGCGGCCGGCGCCGCGGCCACGATGAGCAGCACGGCGTCGGCGCCGAAGGCGCGCGCTTCGTCCACCTGCCAGGGGTCGACCAGGAAGTCCTTGCGCAGGCAGGGCAGATGGCAGGCCTCCCGGGCCGCGGCCAGGTGGTCGAGCGCGCCGCCGAAGAAGCGCTCGTCGGTCAGCACCGAGAGGGCGGCGGCACCGGCCGCCGCGTAGCCGCGTGCGAACGCGGCCGGGTCGTAGTCGGCGCGGATCGGGCCGCGCGACGGCGACGCGCGCTTCATCTCGGCGATCACGGCGGGCGCCGGGCCGCGCGCCAGCGCGGCGCGGAAGTCGCGCCGCGGCGCCGCCCAGAGCGGGCGCTCGCGGAGCGCCGCCGTGGAGAGCGCGCGCCGCCGGGCGGCCACCTCGTCGCGCTTGTGGGCGAGGATGTCGTCGAGGATCATCCGACGGCCTGCTGCGCGCCGGTGAAGGCGACGAGCCCCTCGAGGACGCGCGCCGCCGCGCCCGAGTCGAGCGCCGCCGCCGCGCGGACGACGCCCGCGCCGAGGTCGGGGACCGCCCCCGCGACCACGAGCGCGGCCGCGGCGTTGAGGCAGACGACGTCGCGCGCGGGGCCGGGCTCGCCGGCGAGGACGGCGCGCACGCGCGCGGCCGCGTCGGCGGGCGACCCGACGCGCAGCGCGGACACCGGCGCCGGTCCGAGGCCCACGTCGGCGGCGCGCACCGTCCGGGTGCGGACCGCGCCGCCCTCGACCTCCGCGACCTCGGTGTCGCCCTCGAGACCGATCTCGTCGAGACCGCCCGCGCCGCACACCACCCAGGCGCGCTCGGCGCCGAGCCCGAGCAGCACCTCGGCGAGCGGCCGGAGCCAGCGACGGTCGAACACGCCGACCACCTGGCGGCGGACGCCGGCCGGGTTGGTGAGCGGACCGAGGAGGTTGAAGAGCGTCCGGATGCCGAGCGCGCGCCGCACCGGCGCGGCGTGCCCGAGTGCCGGCTGGAGCGCCGGCGCGAAGAGGAACGCGAAGCCGACGCGACGCAGGCAGGCGGCGAGCGCCGCGGGCGGCAGGACGAGCGTCACGCCGAGCGCTTCCAGCACGTCGGCGCCGCCGACCGTGCCCGAGACGGCGCGGTTCCCGTGCTTGGCGACCGGCACCCCGCACGCGGCGACCACGAGCCCCGCGGCGGTCGAGACGTTCACCGTCGAAGCGCCGTCCCCTCCCGTGCCGCAGGTGTCGATCGCGCCCGGCGGCACGTCGGGGATCGCGACCGCGTGCGCGCGCATGACGCGCGCCGCGGCGGTGAGCTCGCCCACCGTCTCGCCCTTCACGCGCAGCGCCACGAGGAGCCCCGCGACCTGTGCCGGGTCGGCGCCGCCGGCGAGGATCGACTCGACCACGGACGCCATCTCCTCCCCCGCGAGATCGCGCCCGTCGACGACCCGAGCGATGGCCTCGCGGAGCGTCACCCGCCCCCCGCCGGCAGCCGGGCGAGGAAGTTGCCGAGCAGCCGCTTGCCCTCGACGGTGAGGATCGACTCGGGATGGAACTGCACGCCTTCGAGGAACGCCGAGCGATGGCGGACGCCCATGATCTCGCCCTCGACGGTCCACGCGCTCCGCTCGAGGACGGCGGGAAGCGTCGCGGCCTCGATCACCAGCGAGTGGTAGCGCGTCGCCTCGAAGGGATCGGACAGCTCCGCGAACACGCCGCGGCCGTCGTGGTGAATCGGCGACGTCTTGCCGTGCATGATGCGCGAAGCGCGGACGATGGCGCCTCCGAAGGCGGCGCCGATCGCCTGGTGCCCGAGGCAGACGCCGAGGATCGGGATCGCGCCGGTGAAGCGCTGGATGAGCGGCACCGAAACGCCGGCTTCGCGCGGCGTGCAGGGGCCGGGCGAGATGACGATGCCGTCGGGGTGGAGCGCGGCGATCTCGTCCAGCGTCACGGCGTCGTTCCGCCGCACGTCGACGTCGGCGCCGAGCTCGCCGAGGTACTGGACGAGGTTGTAGGTGAAGGAGTCGTAGTTGTCGATCATGAGGAGCCGCGGCCGCGCCATCAGAGCGCCTCCGCCAGACGGACGGCCTGGATCATGGCGCGCGACTTGTTCACGCACTCGCGCTGCTCGTACTCCGGGTCGGAGTCGGCGACGATGCCGGCGCCGGCTTGCACGTAGATGCGGCCGTCCTTCACGATCGCCGTGCGGATGACGATCGCGGTGTCCATCGCGCCCGAGAAGTCGAAGTAGCCGACGGCGCCGCCGTAGATACCGCGGCGCACGGGCTCGAGCTCCTCGATGATCTCCATGGCGCGGATCTTCGGCGCGCCCGAGAGCGTGCCGGCGGGGAAGGCGGCGCGCAGCGCGTCGAAGCAGTCGCGCCCCGGGGCGAGCCGTCCGCGCACGTTCGACACCAGGTGCATGACGTGGGAGTAGCGCTCGACGACGAACCGCTCGGTGACCTCCACGCTGCCGACCTCCGCCACGCGCCCGACGTCGTTCCGGCCGAGGTCGAGCAGCATGACGTGCTCCGCGCGCTCCTTCGGGTCGGTGCAGAGCGCGTGCTCGAGCCGGCGGTCGTCCTGCTCGACGGTGCCACGCGCGTGCGTGCCGGCGATGGGGCGGACCGTCACCTCGCGGCCTTCGACGCGCACCATGACCTCCGGCGACGCGCCGACCAGCTCGTGGTCGCCGAGGGCCAGGTAGAACATGTACGGCGACGGGTTGACGGTGCGCAGACAGCGATAGACGTTGAAGGACGCGGCGGCGAGCGGCAGCTCGAAGCGCTGCGCGAGCACGACCTGGATGCAGTCGCCGGCGCGGATGTACTCCTTCGCGCGCTCGACCATGGCGCGGTACGCCGCTTCGCTCAGGTTGGCGCGCACCTCGCCGGGACGCCGCCCGGTCGCGCCCGGCTCGACCGGCGGCGCCGCGAGCCGCGCCACCAGGTCGTCGATGCGTGCCACCGCGGCGTCGTAGGCGTCGTCGAGCGACTGCTCGCCGTCCACGTGCGCGTGCGACACGACCTTGATCTTCTGCGCCACCGCGTCGAACACGAGGAGACTCTCCGCGAGGAGGAGCGTGGCGTCGGGCAGGCCGAGGTCGTCGGGGGCGCGCGCGGGCAGGCGCTCGAAGGCGCGCACCATGTCGTAGCCGATGGCGCCGACGGCCCCGCCGCTGAAACGCGGGAGACCCGGCACGGCGACCGGCCGATACGCGGTGACGAGCTCGCGGATGGCGCCGAGCGGATCGTCGACCTCGCGGCGCTGGACGCCGGCGCCGGGCGTCTCCAGCTCGAGGGTGTGGCCGCGCGTGCGGATCACGCGCGCCGGCTCGGTGCCGAGGAAGCTGTAGCGGGCCCACTTCTCGCCGCCCTCGACGCTCTCGAGGAGGAAGCCGTAGGGGCCACGGTGCACCTTCAGGAAGGCGGACACCGGCGTCTCGAGGTCGGCGAGGATCTCGCGATACACGGGGACCACGTTGCCGGCGCGGGCGAGCGCGGCGAGGTCGCCCCGCGCCGGCTGCACGTCGCCGGCGCGCAGCGTGCGCGTGGCGGCCGGGCGGCGCGCGACGCTCATTCCGACGCCACGAAAGCGTGCGACACGCCCTCGTGCTCCCGCAGGCGCTGCATGACGTCGGTCGCCTGCGCGGAGGTCGCGTAGCGGCCGATGCGCACGCGGTACCAGATGTCGCCGTCGCGCGAGAGCCGGACGACGACGGCGTCGTAGCCGCGCGCCTTGAGCTTCTGCTCGAGCGCTTCGGCCTCCTCCCGCGAGCGGGTCGGGCTCGCCTGCACCGTCCAGCCACCCGCGGCCGGCGGCGCGGCGGGCGGCAACGCGGGCGCGGGGTGCGCGAGCGGCGGCGCGGCAGGCGCGGGCGCTGCGGCGAGCGGCGGCGTGACCGCGGCCGTCGGCGACGACGGGGGCCGGGCGGCCGGCGGCGGCGGCGCGGCGGCGGGGGGTGACACGGGCGGGGCGGCGGGCTTCGCGGTCGCCGTCGCGCTTGCGGCGGGCGCCGGGGCGGGCGGCGGCGCCGGCGCCGACGTCGGCTTCGCGGCGGGCGGAGCGGCGCGCTCGGGACGCTCGGGGGGATGCTCCCCTGCCCCGAGCGTGTCCCAGAAGGTGAGGTCGCTGTCGGTCTTCGGCCGCTGGCCCTCGGGCGGCGGCTTCGAGATGACGGGCAGGCGCACCATGCGCTCGTCGATCCCCGGGTGATGCTCCTGCATGCCCTTGCCGACGTAGACGCCGAGCGCGTAGACGACGCCGCACGTCGTCACCCAGGCGAGCAAGAGGACCACACGGTCCAAGAAGCCGAGCCCCGTACGCCCTTCCTTCGCCATGCCCTCCCCCCTCACATCCGCTCGGGCGCCGCGACGCCGGCGAGGCCGAGGGCGCCGCGCAGAACCTGCTGCACGCAGCGGACAAGCGCGAGCCGTGCCTGGGTGAGCGCCGCGTCCTCGGTCAGGATGCGGTGGCGATTATAGTAGCGATGGAACGCGCCGGCCACCTCGAGCGCGTGGAAGACGACGCGGTGGGGCTCGAGGTCGTGCGCCGCCGCCTCGACGACGTCGGGCCACGTACCGATCGCCTTGAGCGTCTCCACCTCTCCCTCGCCGAGCGGCCCGAGGTCGGGCGCCGGGTCGACCGCGACGCCGCTCTCCTCGGCCTGGCGCAGCACGCTCGCGATCCGGGCGTGGGCGTACTGCACGTAGAAAACCGGGTTGTCGGTGCTCTGGCGCTTGGCGAGCTCGAGGTCGAACTCGAGCTGGCTGTCGGGCTTGCGGAGCAGGAAGAAGAAGCGCGCCGCGTCCGGGCCGACCTCGTCCAGGACCTCCCGGAGCGTGACGAACTCGCCCGTGCGCTTTCCCATGCGGACCGGCTCCCCGCCGCGCGTCAGGTTCACGAGCTGCACGAGCAGCACGTGGACCAGCTCGGGCGGGAAGCCGAAGCCGGCGGCCAGCGCGCGGAGCCGCGCGACGTAGCCGTGGTGGTCGGCGCCGAGCACGTTGACGAGCAGCGCGAAGCCGCCGGCGAGGGTGCGCTGGTAGTGCGCGAGGTCGCTGCCGAAGTAGGTCGGCTCGCCGGTGCCGCGCAGCACCGCGCGGTCCTTCTCGTCGCCGAAGCGGGTGGTGCGATAGAAGAGCGCGCCCTCGTCGCGGTAGAGCAGGTCCGGAGGCACGGCGGCGAGGGCGCGGCGGAACGTGCCGTCGTCGTGGAGCGAGCGCTCGCTCACGAAGTGGTCGAAGCGGACGCCGAAGCGTTCGAGGTCGCCGCGGATCTCTTCGAGCAGGACACGGGCTGCAAACGCGCCCGCGCGCGTGACCGCCTCCGGCTCGGGCGCGGCGAGGAGCGCGTCGCCCACCTCGTCGCGGAGCAGGCGCGCGACGTCGATCAGGTACTCGCCGGGGTACGCGCCTTCGGGCAGCTCGGCCTCCTGGCCGCAGAGCTGGCGGTAGCGGACGAGCGTCGAGCGGCCGAGCACGTCGATCTGCCGACCGGCGTCGTTGACGTAGTACTCGCGCACCACGTCGTGGCCGACGGCTTCCAGGAGCCGGGCCGTCACGTCGCCGATGACCGCGCCGCGGCCGTGCCCGATGTGGAGGGGGCCGGTCGGGTTGGCGCTCACGAACTCGACGTGGACTCGCTTCCCGGCGCCGACGGTCGAGCGGCCGTAGGCCTCGCCGGCCGCGAGCGCGGCGCGCAGCAGCATCTGCCAGAACGCCGGCGTGAAGCGGAAGTTGATGAAGCCCGGACCCGCGATCTCGGTGCCGGCGAGCCACCCCTCGGGGTCTTCGAGATGCGCGACGATCGCGTCGGCCAGCGCGCGTGGCGGGCGGCCCGCGGGGCGGGCGAGCATCAGCGCGACGTTGGAGGCGAGGTCGCCGAACTTCGGGTCGCTCGGCACCTCGAGGACGAGCGGGGGGACATCGGCGACGGCGAGCGCGCCTGCTCGGATGGCCCGCTCGAGCGCCGCCCTAAGCAGCCGCTCGAGGTGCCGTCTCATCCCGGCCCCCGCGGCGCCAAAGACAGCCGCCTTGGGCTGCGAGCGCGGCGCGGGCGTCGGACATGACGCCGCTTGTATCGGCGGGGGATGCGGCCGTCAAGCCGCCGTCGACGATCGGCGAAGCGGCGGGGCTCACCCCGCCGCCGCGCGACGCCGCTTCGGCTCGCCGGCGCCGTGCTTGTGCCCCCGGTCGCGCCGCTTCTGCGGCTTCTTCTTCGCCTTCTCGGGCTCGGCACCCGCACGCTCGACCAGCTCGACGAGAGAGATCGGCGCGGCGTCACCGACGCGAATGCCCAGCTTCACCACACGCGTGTAACCGCCATTGCGGCTCACGTAGCGGGGGGCGATCTCCTCGAAGAGCTTCCTCAGCACCGCGCGCTGCTGAATGATCGCGCCCGCCCGGCGGCGCGCGTGGAGCGTGCCCTGCTTGCCGAGCGTGATCATGCGGTCGCCCCAGCGGCGCAGCTCCTTCGCCTTGGCGTCCGTCGTCTTCACGGCTTCGTGCTGGAGGAGCGCGGTGACGAGGTTGCGGAACAGCGCCCGGCGGTGCGCCGGCGAGCGGTTGAGCTTCACGCCTGCGACGCGGTGGCGCATCGCTACGTGGTCTCCTTCTCGCGCTGGACACGGCGGCGGTCGAGCTCCTCGCGCGCGGGGAAATTCTCCAGGCGCATGCCGAGCGAGAGCCCCATCTCCTGGAGGAACTCCTTGATCTCGTTCAGCGACTTGCGGCCGAAGTTCTTCGTCTTGAGCATCTCCTGCTCGGTCTTCTGCACCAGCTCGCCGATGTACTTCAAGTCGGCGTTCTGGAGGCAGTTGGCCGAGCGCACGGAGAGCTCCAGGTCGTCGACGGGGCGGTAGAGGTTTTCGTTCTGCGGCAGGTCGCGCCGCTCCTCGCCCGCGGCACGCGCCGGCTCCTCCTCGAAGTTGACGAAGATGCGGAGCTGCTCCTGGAGGATGCGCGCCGCGTAGGCCACCGCGTCCTCGGCGCGCACGCTGCCGTCGGTGTGGACCTCGAGCGCGAGGCGATCGTAGTCGGTGCGCTGCCCGACGCGCGCGTTCGTCACCGTGAAGTTGACCTTGACGACGGGCGAGAAGATGGCGTCGATCGGGATGGTCCCGGCGGGATCTTCGTCGCGCTTGTTGCGCTCGGCGGGGACGTACCCGCGTCCCAGGCGGAGTACCAGCTCCATGTCGAGCTCGGCGTCCTTGGCGAGCGTCGCGATGTGGTGGTTGGGATTGAGTATCTCGACCCGCGGGCCAGCCTGGATGTCGGCCGCGGTGACTTCGCGCGGACCCCGCAGCTGGACACGCGCGGTCTCCTCGGTGGCGCCGTCGTGCAGCTTGACGCGCACCTCCTTCAGGTTGAGCACGATGTCGGTCACGTCCTCGCGCACGCCCGGCACGGTGGAGAACTCGTGCAGCACCCCCTTCAGGCGCACCGCGACGATCGCCGCGCCCTGCAAGGAGGAGAGGAGCACGCGGCGGAGCGTGTTGCCGATCGTGATGCCGTAGCCGCGCTCGAACGGCTCGGCCGAGAACTTGCCGTAGGTGGGCGTCAGACTCTTCTCGTCCACCTCCAACCGCTTCGGCTTGATCAGTTCACGCCAGTTGTTCTGGACGACGGTGTCCGGACTCTGCGTGTCGAGATCCTGAAATTGCATTGACACCTTCCTCTGATCGCTCGGGCTACTTGGAGTAGAGCTCGACGACCAGCTTCTCGTTGATCGGCATCGTGAGGTCGGCGCGCGCGGGCAGCGCCTTCACCGTCCCCGTGAAGGATTCCGCCACCACCTCGAGCCAGTCCGGCACGCCGCGCCGCTGCGCCAGCTCGAGCGCCTCCTGGATCCGCGCCACCTGCCGGCTCCGCTCGCGCACGGTGACCACGTCGCCCGGCTTGATCAGGTACGAGGGGATGTTGACCTTCCTCCCGTTGACGCGGAAGTGACCGTGGCGGACGAGCTGCCGCGCCTCCGCGCGCGAGGTGGAGAACCCGAGCCGGTAGACGATGTTGTCGAGCCGTCGCTCCAGGATCTGGAGCAGCGTCTCGCCCGTGACGCCGCGCGCCCGGTCGGCCATCTGGAAGTAGCGCCGGAACTGGCGCTCGAAGACGCCGTAGATGCGCTTCAGCTTCTGCTTCTCGCGCAGCTGGATCGAGTACTCGGAGAACTTCGGCCGCGCCTGCCCGTGCTCGCCCGGCGGGTAGTTCCGGCGCTCGATGGCGCACTTGTCGGTGTAGCACCGCTCGCCCTTCAAGAAGAGCTTCAATCCTTCGCGCCGGCATTGCCGGCAGACCGGTCCGGTGTAGCGTGCCACGCGTCAGGCCCTCATACACGCCGTCGCTTCGGCGGACGGCAGCCGTTGTGCGGGATGGGAGTCACGTCCTTGATGATGTTGACGGCGAAGCCCGCCGCCTGGAGGCTGCGGAGCGCCGACTCGCGCCCGGCGCCCGGGCCCTTCACGAACACCTGCACCTGCCGCATGCCGAGCTCGGCCGCCTTCCGCGCCGCCGCCTCCGCCGCCACCTGGGCCGCGAACGGCGTCCCCTTGCGCGAGCCCTTGAAGCCGACGGCGCCCGCGCTGGACCAGGTGACGACGTTGCCCTGCGGGTCGGTGATCGTGATGATCGTGTTGTTGAAGGTGGAGTGGATGTGGACCACTCCCTCGGCCACCATCCGCTTGGCCTTCTTGCGCCGTGCCGGCGCGGCTTCGGCTCCCGCCGCGGCCGCTTTCTCGTGCTTCTCGGCCTTCTCGGGCTTCTCGGCTTTCTCGGCCGCGGGCTCTTTTTCCTTCGCCATCTCTCAGTCGCTCCCGATCATCCCTTGGACGGCGGCGGCTTCTTGCCGGCGATTGCCCGCCGGGGCCCCTTCCGCGTCCGCGCGTTGGTGTGCGTGCGCTGGCCACGCACGGGCAGGTTCCTGCGGTGACGGAGGCCGCGGTAGCATCCGAGGTCGACCAGCCGCTTGATGTTCGCCGCGACGTCGCGCCGGAGGTCGCCCTCGACCTTCCAGGTGGCGTCGATCGCGCGGCGGAGCCGCGTGATCTCGTCGTCGTTCAGGTCATCGCTCTTGCGACCCGGCTCGACCTGGGCCTCGCTGCAGATCTGGAGCGCGGCGCTCCGCCCGATGCCGTAGACGTAGGTGAGCGCGATCTCCATCCGCTTGTTTCGCGGCAGATCGACACCCGATATGCGTGCCATGCTCGACCCCTATCCCTGTCGCTGCTTGTGCCGGGGGTTGGTGCAGAGGATGCGCACCACGCCGGCCCGGCGGATGACCTTGCACTTCTTGCAGATCGGCTTCACGGATGCGCGGACCTTCATCGATTCCTCGCTCGAGTCCTCATCTGGCCCAGGTGGTGATCTTGCCCTGCGAGAGGTCACCCGACGACAGCTCGACCGTGACGCGGTCGCCCGGCACGATCCGGACGTTCCGCGGCGCGGCGGCGCGCACGTCGTGACCGTTGTCCAGGTGAATGCGCAGCGTCGCGTCCGGCATCGACCGGGAGACGGTTCCCTTGGCAGCGATGGCTTCCTTCTGCATTGTCCCCTCCCCGTTCAGGGTAAACTCAAAATATAGGGGCCATCCGCCGTCACCGCAACGGAGTGCTCGAAGTGCGCCGAGAGGCGCCCATCCCGCGTCGCCGCCGTCCACCCATCCTCCTTCAAGTACACCTCCGGCCCCCCCGCGTTCACCATCGGCTCGATGGCGAGCACGAGCCCTTCCTGCAGCCGCACGCCCCGCGACCCGGTCCGATAGTTCGGCACCTGCGGGTCCTCGTGCAGGCTGCGCCCGATCCCGTGTCCCACGAACTCGCGCACCAGCGAGTAGCCCGCCGCCTCGGCCGTGTCCTGGATCGCGGCGGAGATGTCGCTCACGTGCTTGCCGGGCGCGATCGACTCGATGCCCGCGGCGAGCGCCGCACGCGTGACATCCATCAGCCGCTCCGCCTCCGGGGCGACCTTGCCCACCGGCACGGTCATCGCCGCGTCGCCGAAGTAGCCCTGGTAGCAGACACCGAAGTCGAGCCCGACGATCTCGCCCTGCTGGAGCACGCGCTTCGCCGACGGGATGCCGTGCACCACCTCGTCGTTGATCGAGATGCAGATGGAGGCGGGGAAGGTCCGCCCACCGACGACGTAGCCCTTGAACGCCGGGCGCGCGCCCTTCGTACGGGTCAGCTCCTCGGCTAGCGCGTCGAGCTCGCCGGTCGTCACGCCGGGACGCACGCGGGCGCAGATCTCCTGCAGGATCTCGGCCACGATCGCGCTCGCGGCGCGCATGTGCTCGATCTCGTCGCGCGACTTCAGCATGATCATCGGACGCTCGCCTGCACGCGGTCGGCGACTTGCTCGCGGCTCCCGGTGCCGTCGACCTCGTGCAGCAGGCCGGCGCGGCGGTAGTGCTCGGTCACGGGCGCCGTCTCGCGCGCGTAGACGTCCATGCGCTGGCGGATCGTGTCCTCCTGGTCGTCGGCCCGCTGGTAGAGATCGCCGCCGCAGCGCACGCATTGCGTCGCCGCGGCCCGGTCCGCGGCGTTGAAGAGCGTGCCGCACTTCCGGCAAACGCGGCGCGCCGAGAGGCGCGCGACGAGCTGCTCGCGCGGCACGTCGATCTGCACCACGCTCGTGAGGCCGAGGCTCCGGCGGGCGAGGACGCCGTCCAGCGCCTGGGCCTGGGTCACCGTGCGCGGGAAGCCGTCGAGGATGAAGCCGCGCGTGCAGTCGGCCACGCCGAGCCGCTCGTCGACGATGCCGATCACCACGGCGTCGGGCACGAGCCGGCCGTCGTCCATGTAGGCGCGCGCCTGCGTGCCGAGCGGGGTGCCGGCGGCGACGGCTTCGCGCAGGATGTCGCCCGTCGAGATGTGCGGCACGCCGAAGCGCTCGCTCAGCATCTTCGCCTGCGTCCCCTTGCCCGCGCCCGGCGGTCCCATCATGACGACGCGCACCACGCGCCTCTACCGGCGCCCTCGCAGCCGGCCCCGCTTCATGAACCCCTCGTAGCTGCGGGTGATCATGTGCGTCTCCATCGCAGCGACGGTGTCGAGCGCCACGCCGACGACGATGAGGAGCGCCGTCCCGCCGAAGTAGAACGGCACGCCGAACCGGCCGATCAGGACGGTGGGCAGCACGCACACCGCCGACACGTAGAGCGCGCCCGGCAGCGTGATGCGCATCAGGATGCGGTCAATGTAGTCCGCGGTCCGCGGCCCGGGCCGGATGCCGGGGATGTAGCCGCCGAACTTCTTCATGTTGTCGGCGACGTCGACCGGGTTGAAGGTGACCGCGGTGTAGAAGTAGCAGAAGAAGATGATGAGGGCGATGTCGACGATGGTGTAGACCCAGCCGCCCGGCCGGATCACGTCCTGGACCCAGTGCGCCAGCGGGTGGTCGATGAAGCCCGTGATGGTCCCCGGGAAGAGGAGGAGGGAGGAGGCGAAGATGGGCGGGATCACGCCCGAGGTATTGATCTTGAGCGGCAGGTGCGAGCTCTGGCCGCTGTACATCCGCCGGCCGACCACCCGTTTGGCGTACTGCACGGGGATGCGCCGCTGGGCGCGCTCCATGTAGATGATGAAGGCGACGACGCCGGCGACGAGCACCCCGAGGGCCACCACGCCGATGATCGGCCACTCGCCGTTCTGCACGTACTGGAAGACCTGGGCCAAGGCCGACGGCAGGGCCGCCACGATGCCGGCGAAGATGATGAGCGAGATCCCGTTGCCGATGCCGCGCTCGGTGATCTGCTCGCCGAGCCACATGATGAAGGCCGTCCCCGTGGTGAGCGTGATCATGCTCATCAAGCGGAAGTACCAGCCCGGATAGAGCACGACGGCGCCGCCGCCCGGCGAAGTGATCGTCTCGAGCCCCATCGAGATGAAGAGGCTCTGCACGAGGGAGAGGACGACCGTGCCGTAGCGCGTGTACTGTGTGATCTTCCGCCGCCCCAGCTCGCCCTCCTTGGAGAGCTTCTCCAGGTAGGGAATGACGACGGTCAAGAGCTGGAGGATGATGCTGGCGCTGATGTACGGCATGATGCCGAGCGCGAAGATCGAGAAGCGCTCGAGCGCGCCGCCCGTGAACATGAAGACCATACCGAGGAGCTGGCGCTGCGTCTTGACGAAGGCGGAGAGCGCCGCGCCGTCGATGCCCGGGGTGGGGATGTTGACGCCGAGCCGGTAGACGGCCAGCGCGGCGGCCGTGAAGAGGAGCCGCTTGCGCAGCTCGGGCACACGCCCGGCGTTGGAGAACCCTTCAAGCATCGAGGACCTCCGCGGTGCCGCCGGCCGCCGCGATCTGCTCCTTCGCCTTGGTGCTGAAGGCGTGCGCGCGGACGGTGAGCGCGTGGGGCAGCGTGCCGTCGCCCAGGCACTTGACGCGCCGGCGCGGGTGCAGGAGCCCCTCGCGGACGAGCTCCGGCGGCCCGACCGTGCTCCCGGCCGGGAAGACGGCGAGCTGCTTCAGGTTCACGATCGCGTACTCGACCCGCCGCACGGGGCGGAAGCCGCGCTTCGGCACCCGGCGCTGGAGCGGCATCTGGCCGCCTTCGTAGCCCGGCGGGGTGTTGCCGCCCGAGCGCGAGAGCCGCCCCTTGTGGCCGCGGCCGGCGGTCTTGCCTTGCCCCGAGCCGGGGCCGCGGCCGACGCGCTTCGGATTGCGCGTCGATCCGGGGGCGGGATGGAGATGGCCCAGGTCCATCGGCTACTCCTCCACCGTCACCAGGTGCGCGACCTTGGCGAGCATGCCGCGCACCGCCGGCGAGTCCTTCAGGATGACCGACCTGCCGCGGCGCTTGAGGCCGAGCCCGCGGAGCGTCGCGCGCTGGCGCGGGCTCGTCGCGATCGCGCTCCGGGTCATCGTCGCCTTGACCATGCGACCCTTCATCCCCTGATCTCCGCCAGCGTCTTGCCGCGCAGCTCGGCCACCGCCTCGGGCTTCTTCAGCATGCGGAGCCCTGCCATCGTCGCGCGCACCATGTTGTGCGGGTTGTTCGAGCCGATGCACTTGGTGAGGATGTTGGCGATGCCCGCGAGCTCGACCACCGCGCGCACGCCGCCGCCGGCGATCACGCCAGTGCCGTCGGAGGCGGGCTTGAGCAGCACCGCGCCCGCTCCGAACACACCCGTCACCTCGTAGGGGATCGTACCGTCGATGATGGGCACCCTGATCATCTGCTTCTTCGCCTCGTCGATGCCCTTGCGAATCGCCTCGGGCACCTCCTTCGCCTTGCCGAGCCCGAAGCCGACGCGCCCGGCGTTGTCGCCCACCACCACGAGGGCGCTGAAGCTGAACCGCCGCCCGCCCTTCACCACCTTGGCGACGCGGTTGATGTGGACGACCTTCTCCTTCAGCTCGCTGCCTTGCGCGTCGAGGATCACCCGGCGAGGTCCGCCGCCGGAACGATGGTCCGCCATGGGTCCCTTCCTAGAACTTCAACCCGCCCTCGCGCGCGCCTTCGGCGACGGCGCGGATGCGGCCGTGATAGAGGAAGCCGTTGCGATCGAACACGATCTGGCTGATGCCCTTCTCCTGACAGCGGCGCGCGGCGAGGAGACCGACCTGCTTGGCCGCCGCGACGTCCGTCGTCTTCTTGAGCTGCCCGCGCAGCTCGGGCGAGAGGGTGGACACCGAGAGGAGCGTCTTCTGGCCCGCGTCGGACACGACCTGGACGTAGATGTGCTTGTCGCTCCGGTAGACGGAGAGCCGCGGTCGCTCCTCGGTGCCGCGCACGCGCTTCCGCACCCGGGCGCGGCGTGCGTCGCGCGCAGCCGCCTTCGGATTGGTGCGCATCAGCGTGTCGCTCCCGCGGCCGACTTGCCGGCCTTGCGGCGGATGTGCTCCTCCGCGTACTTCACGCCCTTCCCCTTGTAGGGCTCGGGCGGTCGCAGCTCGCGGATCGCCGCCGTCACCTGCCCGAGGAGCTCGCGGTCGGCGGCCTCGAGCGTCACCACGACCTGGCGCTCGACCTTCGCCGTCACGCCCTCGGGGAGCTGGAACGCGATGGGGTGCGAGTACCCGAGCGTGAGGAAGAGGATCTTGCCGCGGGCCTCGGCGCGGTAACCGACGCCGTTGATCTCGAGCACGCGCGCGAAGCCCTTGCCCGCGCCCTGCACCATGTTGGCGAGGAGCTTGCGCGTGAGGCCGTGCACGCTGCGCGCGCGGCGCGAGTCGTCCTGCCGGGTGATGCGCACGGTGTTGCCTTCGACCGTCACGTCGACCTCGGGGTCGAGCCGGCGCTCGAGCTTCCCCTTCGGCCCCTCGACGCGCACCTGTCCGTCGGCGACGTGGAGGCGTACGCCCTGCGGGAGCACCACCGGTAGTCTTCCGATTCGCGACATGGCTCCTTGCCCTACCAGACCGTGCAGATGATCTCGCCGCCGACGTTCTCGCGCCGCGCGTCGCGGTCGACGAGAACGCCCTTGGGCGTGGACAGGACGTTCACGCCGAGCCCGCGCCGCACCGGCGGGATGTCCTTCGCCCCCACGTAGACGCGGAGGCTCGGGCGGCTCACGCGCCGGATGCCGGTGATCACCGGGCGGCGCTGAGGGTCGTAGCGCAACCCGACGCGGAGGACGTTGCGCGGCTTCGCCGCCACGATCTCGACGCCACCGAGGTATCCCTCGGCGACGAGCACGCGCGCGACCTCCTCCTTGGACCGCGACCACGGCATGTCGACGCTCGCCTTGCGTGCCCCGGCGGCGTTGCGGATGCGGGTCAGGAGATCGGCGATGGGATCGGTCATCATGTGGGGATCACCAGCTTGCCTTCGTGAGCCCGGGGATCTTTCCCTGGCGCGCCAGGTCCCGCAGACAGAGCCGGCACATCCGGAAGCGACGGAAGAACGCGCGGGGCCGGCCGCAGAGCGGGCAGCGGTTGTAGCCTCGGACCTTGAACTTCGGGGGCCGGGCCGCTTTCACCATCAGACACGTCTTCGCCATCCGTCTCGTCCTTCAGGCCCGGAACGGCATCCCGAGCGCGCGCAGCAGCGCCTTGCCGGCGGCGTCGCTGCGGGCGGTCGTGCAGATGACGATCGAGAGGCCCTTGATCTTGTCCGTCTTGTCGACGCTGATCTCCGGGAAGATGACCTGCTCGCGGAGCCCGAGCGAGTAGTTGCCGCGGCCGTCGAAGGAGCGGTCAGGCACGCCCTTGAAGTCGCGCACGCGGGGGAGCGCGACGTTCACGAGGCGGTCGAAGAACTCGTACATGCGGTCGCCCCGGAGCGTCACCTTGGCGCCGATCGGCACGCCCTCGCGCAGCTTGAAGTTCGCGATGGCCTTCTTCGCCTTGGTGACGATCGGCTTCTGACCGCTGATCGCCGTCAGCTCCTCGACGGCGGAGTCGATGATCTTGGGGTTCTGCGTCGCCTCGCCGAGCCCCATGTTGATGACGATCTTCTCGAGGCGCGGGAGCGCGAGGAGGTTCTTCACGCCCAGGTCGCGCATGAGCGCGGGGGCGATGTCCGTCTTGTAGCGTTCGCGCAGTCGAGCCGGCATGGTCAGGCGTGGTCGAGCTGTTCGTTGCAGCGCCGGCAGATACGGACCTTCTCTCCGTTCTCGAGCCGGCGATGGCCGACGCGCGTCGGCTTGTTGCAGCGCCCGCAGATGGGCACGACGTTGGACAGGTGGATGGACGCTTCCTTCTCGACGATCCCGCCCGGTTGCTGCACGCTCCGCGCCTTCTGATGACGCTTCACCATGTTGACGCGCTCGACCAGCACGCGGTCGCGCTCGCCGAGCACGCGGAGCACCTTCCCGGTCTTACCGCGCTCGCGACCGGCGATGACCATCACGGTGTCGTCCTTGCGAAGCCGGCGGAGCGACATCCTACAGCACCTCCGGGGCCAGCGAGATGATCTTCATGAACTTCTTGGCGCGCAGCTCGCGCGCCACCGGACCGAAGATGCGGGTGCCGATCGGCTCGCGGGCGTTGTCGATGAGGACCGCCGAGTTGGTGTCGAAGCGGATGTAGGACCCGTCGGTGCGACCGATTTCCTTGGCGGTACGAACGACCACCGCCTTCATGACGTCGCCCTTCTTCACCTTGGCGTTGGGGATGGCTTCCTTCACGGACACGACGATGACGTCGCCGATCGAGGCGTACTTCCGCCGCGTGCCGCCCAGCACCTTGATACAGAGGACCTTTCGGGCCCCGCTGTTGTCGGCGACGTCGAGGACGGTCTCGGCCTGGATCATGTCGCGCTCTGCTCCGGATCGTAGGCGCCCACCGTCGCCTCGCCCGCCCCCTCGGTGCGCCCGATGATCGCCTGCACCGTCCAGCGCTTGTCGTGCGACAGCGGGCGGCTCTCGACGATGCGTACCCGGTCGCCGACGCGGCACTGGTTCTTCTCGTCGTGCGCCTTGTAGCGTGCCCTCTGGCGCAGGTACTTGTGGTACTTCGCGTGTTTGACGAGACGCTCGACGACCACGATGACCGTCTTCTGCATCTTGTCCGACACGACGATCCCCTCGCGTCGCTTGCGTCGTCCGGTCGTCATGCGCGCGCCCCCTGGGTCTTTCCGCGCGCGCGCTCGCCGAGCAGCGTCTTGACGCGCGCCAGGTCGCGACGGGTCTGCCGCACCTTGGCCGGGCTCGGAAGCTGGGAGGTGGCGCGGCGGAGCCGGAGATGGAAGAGCGCGTCGGCCAGCTCGGTGTGCTTGGCCTCGAGCTCGGCGTCGGTCATGTCGCGCAGCTCGCTCGGCTTCATCCGGTCCTCGCCTGGCGATGGCGCTCGCGTGGCTGGGTGGCGAGCGACAGCTTCGCCGCCGCGAGCCGCAGCGCCTCGCGCGCCGCGGTGGGCTCGACGCCCTCCATCTCGAAGAGCATACGACCGGGTTTGACGACCGCCACCCACACCTCGGGCGAGCCCTTGCCCTTGCCCATGCGGGTCTCGGCGGGCTTCTTGGTGAGCGGCTTGTCGGGGAAGATGCGCGTCCAGACGCGGCCACCCCGCTTGATGTAGCGCGTGAGGGCGACGCGCGCCGCCTCGATCTCGCGCGCCGTCATCCAGCCGCGCTCCGTCGCCTGGAGCCCGAAGTCGCCGAAGGCGAGGCTCGACCCGGCCCAGGCGAGCCCCTTGCGCCGGCCCTTCTGCATCTTGCGCCACTTGACCTTCTTCGGGGCCTGCATCGACCGTGCGAGCTACACGCCGAGCGCGGCGCGCTGCTCCTCCTCCTGCCTGGTGAGCACCTCGCCGCGGAAGATCCACACCTTGACGCCGATCACGCCGAAGGTGGTCTTCGCCTCGGCGAAGCCGTAGTTGACGTCGGCGCGCAGCGTGTGGAGCGGCACGCGGCCCTCGCGGTACCACTCGGTGCGCGCGATCTCCGAGCCGCCGAGCCGTCCCGCCGACTGGATACGGATGCCTTGCGCGCCCATGCGCATGGCGCGCGCCACCGCCTCTTTCATGGCGCGCCGGAAGGCGACGCGCCGCTCGAGCTGGAGCGCGACGTTCTCTGCCACGAGCTGCGCGTCGAGGTCCGGACGCCGCACCTCGTGGATGTTGATGAAGGTCTCCTTGGCGGTGAGCTTGGCGAGGTCCTGCTTCAGCTTTTCGATCTCGGCGCCCTTCTTACCGATCACGATGCCGGGCCGCGCGGTGTGAATGTTGATCTTGGCCTTGTTGGCGGCGCGCTCGATCTCGATCTTGGAAACGCCGGCGTGGTAGAGCCGCTTCTTCAGGAAGGTGCGGATCTTGGTGTCCTCGTGCAGCAGGTCGGCGTAGTCGCGCCGCGAGAACCAGCGCGAGTCCCAGCTCTCGATGACGCCGAGCCGGAAGCCCTTCGGGTGGACCTTCTGTCCCACGGCTATGCCTCCCCGCCGCGCGCGTCGACGACGACGGTGATGTGGCTGGTACGCTTGAAGACGGGAGTGGCCCGGCCGTGCGCGCGCGGCAGGAACCGCTTCCCCGTGGGGCCCTCGTCCACCCAGGCGCGTTTCACGAAGAGCGTGTCGACGTCGAGGTCCTTGGTGGCCGACGCGTTCGCCACCGCGGAGCGGAGCGTCTTCAGCACGAGCTTGGCGCCGCGCTTGGGCGTGTACTCGAGGATGCCGATCGCGGTCTCGACGGGCTTGCCGCGGATCAAGTCGACCACCAGCCGCGCCTTCTGCGCGGTCAGGCGGACGAAGCGGCTCGAGGCGCGCGTCTCCATCTCAGGCTCCCGCCTTCCGCGCCGGCCCGCCCGCCGGAGCGGCGGCCGGCCGCGGCGCGCCCGCGGGGGCCGCGGCTCCCGGCGCCGGAGCGGCGCCCGGCAGCGCGCCTTCGATCTTGCCCTTGCGGTCGCCGGAATGACCGTGGAAGGTGCGCGTCGGCGAGAACTCCCCGAGCTTGTGCCCGACGGCGTTCTCCGTGATGAACACCGGGATGAACTTCCGGCCGTTGTGCACGGCGAAGGTGAAGCCCACCATGTCGGGCGTGATCGTGGAGCGGCGCGACCAGGTCTTCACCACCTTCTTCTCGCCGGCGTCGAGCATCGCCCGCACCTTCTTCACGATGTGGGCCTCGACGTACGGTCCCTTCCTGACGGAGCGTGCCATGTCCTCTACTTCTTCCGCCGAGCGACGATCCAGCGCTCGGTACGCTTGTTGTGGCGGGTCTTGTAGCCCTTGGCGGGCTGGCCCCACGGGCTCTGCGGGTGGTTGCCCTTCGAGCGGCCCTCGCCGCCGCCGTGCGGGTGGTCGACGGGGTTCATGGCGATGCCGCGCACCTTCGGGCGCCGACCGAGCCAGCGGATGCGGCCGGCCTTGCCGTAGGAGATGTTCTCGCTCTCGATGTTGCCGACCTGGCCGATGGTCGCGCGACAGGCCAGTCGGACTTTTCGCAGCTCCCCCGATGGCAGCTTGATCAGGGCGTAGTCGCCTTCCTTCGCCATCAACTGGATGGCGGCGCCGGCGCTCCGCCCGAGCTGCCCGCCGCGTCCCTCGCGCAGCTCCACGTTGTGGATCATCGTGCCGAGGGGGATGTTGGCGAGCGGCAGGCTGTTGCCCGGCTTGATGTCGGCCTTGGGACCGGCCTCGATGCGGTCGGCGACGGTGACGCCGAGCGGTGCGATGATGTAGCGCTTCTCCCCGTCGGCGTAGTGCAGGAGGGCGATGCGCGCCGAGCGGTTGGGATCGTACTCGATGGCGGCGACGACGGCCGGCACGCCGACCTTGTCGCGCTTGAAGTCGAGCACCCGGTAGAGGCGCTTGTGGCCGCCGCCGCGGTGCCGGATGGTCAGCCGGCCGAGGTTGTTCCGGCCGCCGGACTTGCGCAGCGGTTCGAGGAGCGACGGCTCGGGCCGCGACTTGGTGATCTCCGCGAAGTCGAAGCCGCTCTGGAAGCGGCGGCCGGGCGACGTCGGGCGATAGGGAATGGTCGGCATGCGGCTCAGACTCCCTCGAAGAAGTCGATGCGGCTGCCCTCGGCGAGGGTCACGTAGGCCTTCTTCCAGTTCGGGCGCCGGCCCTGGTGACGGCCGACGCGTCGGAGCTTCCCGAGCTGCCGGCTGGTCCGGACCTTCACGACCTTGACGGGAAACAGCTTCTCGATCGCCTGGCGGATCTCGACCTTGTTGGCGTTCGGGTGGACGCGGAACACGACCTGGTTCCCGAGCTCGTTCACCAGCGTGCCCTTCTCGGTGATGATGGGGCCCTGCACGACCTCGGCGGCGTTCATGCCGTTTCTCCGTCGCCGAGACGGCGCGCGACCTGGAGGAGCGCGTCGCGCGTGATGACCAGGTGCACGTGGCCGAGCACGTCGTAGACGTTGAGCCCCGCCGCGAGGAGGACCTTCACCTTGGGGAGGTTGCGCGCCGCGCGGGCGATCGCCACGTCGGCGGCGGCGAGCACGACGAGCACGCTGTCCGCCGCGACGCCGAGGCCGCTCAAGCATTCCACCATGCGCTTGGTCTTCGCCTCGGGGAGCTGGAGCGCGTCCACCACCAGCAGCTTGCCCTCGCCATGACGGGCGGCGAGTGCCGCGCGCAGCGCCGCCTTGCGCGCGCTCTTCGGCAGCCGGTACGAGTAGTCGCGCGGCTGGGGTCCGAAGATCGTGCCGCCGCCGGCCCACAGCGGCGAGCGGATGCTGCCCGCCCGGGCGCGCCCCGTGCCCTTCTGGCGCCACGGCTTCTTCCCGCCGCCGCTGACGAAACCCTTCGTCTTGGTGGCGGCCGTCCCCGCGCGACGTCCGGCGCGCTGGCTGCGGACCATCTCGTAGAGGAGGTGCTCGCGCGGCGGACCGGCGAGCACGGCGGCCGGCATCTCGATCTCGCCGACGGGCGCCCGCGTCTGCGACACGACGGGAACCTTCACGGTGCCCTCGACGGCGCTCATTGAGCCACCTTCTTCAGAGCCTTCTTGACGACGACCGTCCCGTTCCGCGCGCCCGGGACCGCGCCCCGCACGAGGAGGAGGTGCTCCTCGGGCCGGATGCCGATCACCTCGAGGTTGCGCGTCGTGACACGCTCCGCGCCCATGCGGCCCGACATGCGCTTGCCCTTGAAGACGCGGCCGGGGAAGGAGCGGTTGCCGATCGAGCCGCCGTGCCGGAAGTACTCGTGCGTGCCGTGGCTGCCGGGGAACCCGGAGAAGTGATGGCGCTTCATCACGCCGGCGGTGCCCCGCCCCTTCGACACGCCACTCACTTGCACACGCTCGCCCACGACGAAGACGTCGCCGACGCCGACCTCGGTGCCGACCGCGGGGGTTTCCCCGTCGGCGAGACGGAACTCGCGGAGCACGCCGAAAGCCGCGGTGCCGGCCTTCTTGAACTGACCTTGCATCGGCTTGGGCAGCCGGTCGGCCTTGACGGTCCCGAAGCCGAGCTGCGCCGCGGTGTAACGGTCCCGCCCGGGCTGGCGCGTCGCGACGACGGTGCAGGGACCCGCCTGGATGACGGTGACCGGCACCAGCGCGCCGGCCGGGGTGTAGACCTGCGTCATGCCGAGCTTCCGTCCGATGATCCCTTCGAGCGGCATCGTCCCTACTGGAGCTTGATCTCGACGTCGACCCCGGCGGCGAGGTCGAGCTTGCCGAGGGCGTCGATGGTCTGCTGCGTCGGCTCGAGGATGTCGAGCAGACGCTTGTGGGTGCGGATCTCGAACTGCTCGCGCGACTTCTTGTCGACGTGCGGCGAGCGGTTCACGGTGAAGCGTTCGATGTGCGTCGGCAGCGGGATGGGACCGGCGACCCGCCCGCCCGTCCGGCGGACCGTCTCGACGATCTCGCGCACCGACTGATCGAGCAGCCGGTGGTCGTACGCCTTCAGGCGGATGCGGATCTTGTCGTTCATCCCGCGGTTACTCGAAGATCTTCGTCACCACTCCCGCGCCGACGGTGCGGCCGCCCTCGCGGATCGCGAAGCGGAGCCCCTCGTCCATCGCGATCGGAGTGATCAAGTCGACCTTCACCTGCACGTTGTCGCCGGGCATCACCATCTCGGTGCCCTCGGGCAGGGTGCAGACGCCGGTGACGTCGGTGGTGCGGAAGTAGAACTGCGGCCGGTAGCCGTTGAAGAAGGGCGTGTGCCGGCCCCCCTCCTCCTTGGTGAGGACGTAGGCTTCGGCCTGGAACTTGGTGTGCGGCGTGATCGACCCGGGCTTGGCGAGCACCTGTCCGCGCTCGATGTCCTCGCGCTTCAAGCCTCGCAGCAGGCAGCCGACGTTGTCGCCGGCGAGGCCCTCGTCGAGCAGCTTCCGGAACATCTCGACCCCGGTCACGACCGTCTTCTGCGTCGCCTTGATGCCGACGACCTCGACCTCCTCGCCGACCTTGATCTTGCCGCGCTCGATGCGCCCGGTGGCCACCGTGCCGCGGCCGCTGATCGAGAACACGTCCTCGACCGGCATCAGGAAGGGCTTCTCGATCTCGCGCTTCGGCTCCGGGATGTAGGAGTCGACGGCGTCTATGAGCTTCTGGATGGCGAGCGCTCCGAGCTCGCCGGTGTCACCCTCGAGGGCCTTCAGCGCGCTGCCGCGGATGACCGGGATGTCGTCGCCGGGGAACTCGTACTTGGAGAGGAGCTCGCGGACCTCGAGCTCGACCAGGTCGAGGAGCTCCTTGTCCTCCACCGCGTCGACCTTGTTCATGAAGACGACGATGGCGGGCACGCCGACCTGGCGGGCGAGGAGAATGTGCTCGCGCGTCTGCGGCATGGGGCCGTCGGTGGCGGCGACGACGAGGATCGCGCCGTCCATCTGCGCCGCGCCGGTGATCATGTTCTTGATGTAGTCGGCGTGGCCGGGGCAGTCGACGTGCGCGTAGTGGCGCTTCGCCGACTCGTACTCGACGTGGGCGGTCGCGATCGTGATGCCACGCTCGCGTTCCTCGGGCGCCTTGTCGATCTGGTCGAAGGCCACGAACTGCCCGAAGCCCTTCGCGGCCTGCACCTTGGTGATGGCCGCGGTGAGCGTGGTCTTGCCGTGGTCGATGTGACCGATGGTGCCCACGTTGACGTGCGGCTTCTTGCGCTCGAACTTTGCCTTACCCATGGCGCTGTTCCCTCCGTCGCCCTCTCAAGCCGGCGCCGCGTGCGCTTCACGCGGCCCACCAGGACGCGTGGTGTCCGGGCCGACGCCCTTGGGCACCGGCTCGTAGTGCGCGAATTGCATGGTGAAGGTCGCGCGCCCCTGGGTGCGCGACCGGAGATCCGTGGCATAGCCGAACATCTCGGCCAGCGGTACCGTCGCCGACACGACCTGCGTGTTGCCGCGCGGCTCCTGGGCGGTGATACGGCCGCGCCGGCGTGTGATGTCGCCGATGACGTCGCCGATGAAGTCCTCGGGCGTCACCACCTCGAGCGACATGATGGGCTCGAGGATCACGGGGCTCGCCTTCGCCGCCGCCTCCTTGAAGGCCTTGGAGCCGGCGATCTTGAAGGCGATCTCCGATGAGTCGACCTCGTGGTACGAACCGTAGACGACGGTCGCCTTGACGTCGACGACGGGGTAGCCGGCGAGGACGCCCGACGTCATCGCCTCCTTCACGCCCTTCTCGATCGCGGGGATGTACTCGCGCGGGATGACGCCGCCCTTGGTGCCGTCCACGAACTCGTAGCCGCCGCCGGCCTGGAGCGGCTCGACGCGCAGCTGCACGTGACCGTACTGCCCGCGGCCGCCGGTCTGGCGGATGTACTTCTCCTCGTGCTCGGCCGCCTTGCGGATGGTCTCCTTGTAGGCCACCTGCGGCTTGCCGACGTTGGCATCGACCTTGAACTCGCGCAGCAGGCGGTCGACGATGATCTCCAAGTGCAGCTCGCCCATGCCCGAGATGAGGGTCTGTCCCGTCTCGTGGTTGGTGGCGATGCGAAAGGACGGATCCTCGGCCGCGAGCTTCTGGAGCGAGCCGCCGAGACGCTCCTGGTCGGTCTTGGTCTTCGGCTCGATGGCGATCGAGATCACCGGGTCCGGGAAATCCATGCGCTCGAGGACGATGGGCTTCGACTCGTCGCAGAGCGTGTCGCCCGTCGTGGTGTCGCGGAGCCCGACGGCGGCGGCGATGTCGCCGGCGTAGACGTCCTTGATCTCCTCGCGCTTGTTGGCGTGCATCTTCAGGAGCCGGCCGATCCGCTCCTTCTTGCCCTTGACCGAGTTGTAGACGTACGAGCCCGAGTTCATCACCCCCGAGTACACGCGGAGGAAGGTGAGCGTCCCGACGTACGGGTCGGTCATGATCTTGAAGGCGAGCGCGGTGAACGGGTCGGTGTCGCTCGGCAGCCGCTCCTCGTCGTTTCCGGTGTTCGGATTGACGCCGTGCATGGGCGGGACGTCGAGCGGCGAGGGCAGGTAGTCGACGACGGCGTCGAGCAGCGGCTGCACGCCCTTGTTCTTGAAGGCGCTGCCGCAGACGACGGGGACGATCTTCATCTGCACCGTGCCCGCGCGGATGGCGGCGCGGACCTCGGCTTCGGTGATGGCGCCGCCGTCGAGGTACTTCTGCATCACCTTCTCGTCGCAGTCGGCGAGCGACTCGATGAGTTTCTCGCGCGCGGCTTCGGCCTCGCCCTGGAGGTCGGCCGGGATCTCCTCCTGGCGGTAGCGGGCGCCGAGGCTCTCGTCCTCCCACACGACCGCCTTCATGGTGACCAGGTCGATGACGCCGCGGAAGTTCTCCTCGTTGCCGAGCGGAAGCTGGAGGAGGACCGGGTGGGCCTGGAGGCGTTCGCGGATCTCGCGCACGACGCGGGGGAAGTCGGCCCCCGTGCGGTCCATCTTGTTGACGAAGGCGATGCGGGGCACACGGTAGCGGTCGGCCTGGCGCCAGACGGTCTCCGACTGGGGCTCGACGCCACCCACGCCGCAGAAGACGGCGACCGCGCCGTCGAGCACGCGGAGGCTCCGCTCGACCTCGATGGTGAAGTCCACGTGGCCGGGCGTGTCGATGATGTTGACGCGGTGGTCACGCCAGAAGGTGGTGGTCGCAGCCGAGGTGATGGTGATGCCGCGCTCCTGCTCCTGCACCATCCAGTCCATGACCGCGGTGCCCTCGTGGACCTCGCCGATCTTGTACGAGATGCCGGTGTAGTAGAGGACGCGCTCGGTCGTCGTCGTCTTGCCGGCATCGATGTGGGCCATGATGCCGATGTTGCGCGTTCTCTCGAGAGGGACGGAGCGTGGCATGGGACGGTCAACGGACCGCGCGGGCGCACTACCAGCGGTAGTGGGCGAAGGCCTTGTTGGCCTCCGCCATCCGGTGGGTATCCTCCTTCTTCTTGATCGCGCCTCCGCGGTTGTTGGCGGCGTCGAGAATCTCGCCCGCGAGGCGCTCCACCATGGACTTCTCGGGACGGGCGCGGGCGTGCTGCACCAGCCAGCGCATGCCGAGCGCGATCCGGCGCTGGGGCCGGACCTCGACCGGGACCTGGTAGGTGGCGCCGCCGACCCGGCGCGAGCGCACCTCGACCATCGGCTTCACCGCCTCGAGCGCTCGCTTGAAGACGCCGAGCGCCTCCTCCTTCGCCCGCTCCGTGACCAGGTCGAGGGCGTCGTAGAGGATGCGCTCCGTCAGGCTCTTCTTGCCGTCGTGCATCATGCTGTTGATGAACTTGGTCACCACCCGATCGTGGTACTTCGGATCCGGGAGGATGTCCCTGCGCTTGACTTCGCCTTTACGTGGCATGCCGCTCCGTCCGCCTGGCCCTCACGGTTCCCGGGCCTCGCGGAGGGACGCCGGCCGCTTCGCCGCGCCACCCCGCCCCGGGACGATTCACTTGGGTCTTTTGGCTCCGTACTTCGAGCGGCCCCGTCGTCGTTCTTGAACGCCGATCGAGTCGAGGGTGCCGCGGATGATGTGGTAGCGCACTCCGGGCAGGTCCTTCACGCGACCACCGCGGATCAGGACGACGGAGTGCTCTTGGAGGTTGTGCCCGACGCCCGGGATGTAGACCGTGACCTCCATCCCGTTGGTGAGCCGCACGCGCGCGACCTTGCGGAGCGCCGAGTTCGGTTTCTTCGGCGTCTGCGTGTAGACACGCGTGCACACGCCGCGCTTCTGCGGCGAGCCACGCAGCGCGGGCGCGGCTTGCTTGCCGCGCTGCTTGGCGCGTCCGTGCTTCACGAGTTGGTTGATCGTCGGCATGCGGTGAAAACGGGCTTTTTACGCAGCCCTGTCTCTGGTGTCAAACGTTGGGTTACTCACGCGACCGCCCCGGGTGTCACCTCGGGCGAGGTGAGGTCGCCCCCGCCCTCCGGCTCGTCCGTGAGCGCTTCCATCTTGTTGTACTTCTGCACGCCCGTGCCAGCCGGAATTAGCCGGCCCATGATGACGTTCTCCTTGAGGCCCACGAGACGGTCGACCTTGCCGTTGATGGCGGCCTCGGTGAGGACCTTGGTGGTCTCCTGGAAGGAGGCGGCGGAGATGAAGCTCTCGGTCGAGAGGCTCGCCTTGGTGATGCCGAGGAGCAGCGGCTCGGCGACGGCCGCCTGCCCGCTATGGGCGAGGACGCGCTGGTTCTCCTCCTCGAAGCGCCACTTCTCCACCTGGTCGCCGATCAGGAAATCGGTGTCGCCGACCTCCTTGATGCGGACGCGGCGGAGCATCTGGCGGACGATGACCTCGATGTGCTTGTCGTTGATGCGCACGCCCTGGAGCCGGTAGATCTCCTGCACCTCGTCGACGAGGTACTTGGCGAGCGCCTTCTCGCCGAGGATGGTCAGGATGTCGTGCGGGTTGGAGCTGCCGTCCATGAGCGGCTCGCCCGCCTTCACGTAGTCGCCCTCGTGCACGCTGATGTGCTTGCCCTTGGGGATGAGGTACTCGCGGGCCTCGCCCACCTCCGGCGTGACCACGACCTTGCGCTTGCCCTTGGTGTCCTTGCCGAAGGAGACGACGCCGTCGATCTCGCTGACGACCGCGAACTCCTTGGGCTTGCGGGCCTCGAACAGCTCGGCGACGCGCGGCAGACCTCCCGTGATGTCCTTGGTCTTGGTGGTCTCGCGGGGCATCTTGGCGATGATGTCGCCGGCGGAGACGGGCGTGCCCTCGAGGACGTTCAGGTGCGCGCCGACGGGCAGCAGATAGCGAGCCTCGCCCGTGCTGATGCGGGCCGTGCTGCCCGCCTGGTTCTTGATGGAGACGCGCGGGCGGCGGTCGAGGTCGCGGGTGTCGACGATGACCTTGGTCGAGAGGCCGGTCCGCTCGTCGACCTTCTCCTCCATGGTGACGCCTTCGAGGATGTCGCCGAACTTCACCACGCCGCCCGCCTCGGTGATGATCGGAATGGTGTACGGGTCCCACTCGGCGATCATCTCGCCGGACTTCACCTTGCCGCCGTCGCGCTTCTTCAACTTTGCGCCGTAGACCACGGGGTACCGCTCGCGCTCGCGCTCGCGGTTCGGCTCCGGGTAGTCGACAATCGCCACCTCGGCGTTACGGCTCATGACCACGAGGTCGCCCTCCTTGCCCTCGACCGAGGCCAGATTGATGAACTTGAGGAAGCCCTCGTTGCGCGCCTCGAGCGTCGTCTGCTCGGCGCGGCGGCTGGCGGTGCCGCCGATGTGGAAGGTGCGCATCGTCAACTGCGTGCCCGGCTCGCCGATCGACTGGGCGGCGATGACGCCGATCGCCTCGCCGAGGTTCACCATGTGCCCACGGGCGAGGTCGCGCCCGTAGCAGCGGCTGCACACGCCCTGACGCGACTGGCAGGTGAGCACGGAGCGGATCTTCACGCGCTCGAGGCCCGCCTCCTCGATCGCCGTGACCTTCGCCTCGTCGATGCTCTCGTTCGCTTGGACGATGACCGTGCCCGAGAACGGGTCGCGGATGTCCTCGAGCGCGACGCGGCCGAGAACGCGATCGCCGAGCCCTTCGATGACCTCGCCGCCCTCGACCAGCGGCGCCATCTCGATGCCGTCGAGCGTGCCGCAGTCCTGCTCGGTGATGATGGAGTCCTGGGCGACGTCGACGAGCCGGCGCGTGAGGTACCCGGAGTTGGCGGTCTTGAGCGCGGTGTCGGCGAGGCCCTTGCGGGCGCCGTGGGTCGAGATGAAGTACTGGAGGACCGTCAGGCCTTCGCGGAAGTTGGCGGTGATGGGGGTCTCGATGATCTCGCCCGACGGCTTGGCCATCAGGCCGCGCATGCCGGCGAGCTGACGGATCTGCTGCGCCGAGCCGCGGGCGCCGGAGTCGGCCATCATGAAGATGGGGTTGAAGGAGGGGATGCGGTGGATCTTGCCGTCGGCGTCCCGCACCTCCTCGGTGCCGAGCTCCTTCAGCATCTCGTCCGCGATCCGGTCCGTCACCTCGGCCCAGATGTCGACCACCTTGTTGTAGCGCTCGCCGTCGGTGATGAGGCCCTTGTTGTACTGGTCCTCGATCTCACGGACCGCGGAGTTGGCTTCGTCGAGGAGCTTCTGCTTCCCGGCGGGGATGACCATGTCCTTGATGCCGATCGAGATGCCGGCTTGGGTGGCCATCTCGTAGCCGAGGTCCTTCAGACGGTCGGCGAAGATCACCGTCGCCTTGTTGCCCGCGTGCCGGTAGGAGAGGTCGATGAGGGTCCCCAGCTCCTTCTTCTTCATGACCTTGTTGACGTCGGCGAAGGGGATCTCCTTGGGCACGATCTCGTAGAGGAGGACCCGGCCGACGGTGGACTCGACGATCTGCGTGCCCTCGCCGTCGGCGGCCGCCATGCGGACCTTGATGTTGGCCTGCAGGTCGACCTCGCGCTGGTCGGCGGCGATGCGGACCTCGTCCAAGTTGGCGAACGTCCGACCCTCGCCCTTCGCACCCACCTTGTCGCGGGTCATGAAGTAGAGGCCGAGGACGATGTCCTGCGTGGGGACGATGATCGGCTTGCCGTTGGCGGGCGAGAGGATGTTGTTGGTGGACATCATGAGCGCCCGCGCCTCGACCTGCGCCTCGACCGAGAGCGGGACGTGCACGGCCATCTGGTCGCCGTCGAAGTCGGCGTTGTAGGCGGCGCAGACGAGCGGGTGGAGCTGGATGGCCTTGCCCTCGATGAGGATCGGCTCGAACGCCTGGATGCCGAGACGGTGGAGGGTCGGGGCGCGGTTCAGCAGCACGGGGTGCTCGCGGATCACCTCGTCGAGGATGTCCCACACCTCGGGACGCTCCTTCTCCACCATCTTCTTGGCGCTCTTGATGGTGGTGACGAAGCCCCGCTCCTCGAGTTTGTTGTAGATGAAGGGCTTGAACAGCTCGAGCGCCATCTTCTTCGGCAGCCCGCACTGGTGGAGGCGGAGCTCCGGCCCGACGACGATCACCGAGCGGCCCGAGTAGTCGACGCGCTTGCCGAGGAGGTTCTGCCGGAAGCGGCCCGACTTGCCCTTCAGCATATCGGAGAGCGACTTGAGCGGGCGCTTGTTCGGCCCGGTGATGGCGCGGCCGCGCCGGCCGTTGTCGAACAGCGCGTCGACCGCCTCCTGCAGCATCCGCTTCTCGTTGCGGATGATGATGTCGGGGGCGTTCAGCTCCATCAGGCGCTTCAAGCGGTTGTTCCGGTTGATGACGCGCCGGTAGAGGTCGTTCAGGTCGGAGGTGGCGAAGCGGCCGCCGTCGAGGGGGACGAGGGGCCGGAGGTCGGGCGGGATCACCGGGATCACCTCGAGGATCATCCACTCGGGGTGGTTGCCGGAGTTCTTGAACGCCGACACGACCTTCAAGCGCTTCGAGATCTTCTTCCGCCGCGCCTCGCTGGTCGCCTCCTTCATCTCGACCCGGAGGTCGACGAACAGTTTGTCGATGTCGAGCTTCACGAGGAGCTCACGGATCGCTTCCGCGCCCATCGCGGCCCGGAAGGTGTCGGGGCCGTGCTCCTCCATCAGCTTGCGGAAGCGCGTCTCGGACAGGAGCTCGCGCTCCTGGAGCGGCGTCGTGCCCGGGTCGACGACGACGTAGGACTCGAAGTAGAGGATCTTCTCGAGCTCCTTGAGCGTCATGTCGAGGATCGTGCCGATGCGCGACGGCAGGCTCTTCAGGAACCAGATGTGCGCGACGGGCGTGGCGAGGTCGATGTGGCCCATGCGCTCGCGGCGCACCTTCGACTGGATCACCTCGACACCGCACTTCTCGCACACCACGCCGCGGTGCCGCATGCGCTTGTACTTGCCGCAGTTGCACTCGTAGTCCTTGGTGGGCCCGAAGATCTTGGCGCAGAAGAGCCCGTCACGCTCGGGCTTGAAGGTCCGGTAGTTGATGGTCTCCGGCTTCTTCACCTCGCCGTGCGACCACGACCGGATCTTGTCCGGTGAGGCGAGCGAGATGCGAATGGCGTTGAAGTTGAGCGGATTCTTGGGCTTCTCGAACAGACTGAACAGGTCTTCCATCATGGGTGATTAGCTCCTCACTCCGGACGGTCCTCGGTCAGGTCGATGTCGAGCGCCAGGCTCTGCAGCTCCTTCACCATGACGTTGAAGGACTCGGGCAGTCCCGGCTCGAGGACGTTCTCGCCCTTGACGATGGCCTCGTACATGCGGGTGCGGCCGGCGACGTCGTCCGACTTCACCGTCAGCATCTCCTGCAGGGTGTAGGCGGCGCCGTACGCCTC
>JBGQET010000022.1:0-53792 GCA_041496545.1 Binatia bacterium
CCGTCGCCGCGGCGAGCGCCGCGGCCTCCAGCGCGTCCAGCGCGGGGCTCCCGCTCGCCGCCGCCACCACGACGTCGGCGTCGGCGACGACGGGTGCGAGGCGGGCCGCGAGCGGCGCGGGGTCGCGCGGCCAGCCGTGCACGGGCGCCGGCACGCTGAACGACGGCGTGGGCACGAGGCGGGCGTAGACGCGCGCGCCCCGCGCGCGCGCCCGCGCCATCGACTCGAGCACCAGCACCGCGGCGCCCTCGCCCGGCACCGGACCGTCGGCCGCCGGGTCGAGCGGACGCGGGCGACCGGCAGCTAACGCCGCGCCCTCCGCCAGCACCTGGCGGAGGACCGCGTCGAGCTCGTCCGCGCCGCCGGCGAGGCAGACGTCGACCTCGCCGCGCGCGACCGCGGTCGCGCCCCACCCGATCGCCGCCTCGCCCGAGGCCTCCCCGGCCGAGAACATGGCCGCCGGTCCCGTGACGCCGAGCTCGATCGAGGCGTAGCTCAAAGGCGCGTTGAAGACGAGGTTCGGGAAGACGAGCGGGTTGGCGGCGCCGCGCGCGTGCAGGCGGTCGAGGAAGGCGGCGGTCTCGCTCAAGTTGCCCCACGCCGAGCCGAACGCGAGCCCGGTGCGCGACGGCTCGACGCGGTCGAGCCCGGCGTCGGCGAGCGCGAGGCGGCAAGCGGCGAGCGTCATCAAGGACACCCAGTCGATCCGCCGGCCGAGCGCCGTGTGCGCCACCTCGCGCGACACGATGGGCGGCACCTCGCCGCCGAGCGCGCCGCCGGCGTCGAAGCGGCGGATGGGTCCGAGCGCGCAGTCACCGGAGCCGAGCCCGCGCCAGAAGGCGTCCACGCCGTGACCGAAGGGACTCACCACGCCGAGGCCGGTGACCGCGACGGCGCCGCTCACCGGGCCTCCGGCCGCGCCAGCACGAGGGTCACGTTGTGGCCGCCGAAGCCGTACGACGAGCTGACCGCGACGCCGAGCGGGCGGCGCCGCCCCGGCGCCGGCACGAAGTCGAGGTCCGCCCACGCCGGGTCGGGTTCTGCGAGGGTGACGGTCGGCGGCACGATGCCCTCGTCGAGGGCGAGGACGGTCACTACCGCTTCGAGCGCGCCCGCCGCGCCCAGGCAGTGACCGAGCTGCGACTTGCTGGAGCTGACGGGGACGTCGGGGAGCCGCCGCCCGAAGACCGCGCGCAGGACGCCCACCTCGACCGCGTCGTTCTGCCGCGTCCCGCTGCCGTGGGCGTTCACGTAGTCGACGGCGTCGGGCCCCACGCCTGCGCGCGCGAGCGCGGCACGCAGCGCCGCCAGCGCGCCCGCGCCCTCGGGATGGGGCGCCGTGACGTGGTGGGCGTCGCTGGTGCTGGCGTGGCCGAGGAGGACGGCACGCGCCCGCGCGCCGCGCGCGCGCGCGTGCTCCGCGTCCTCGAGCACGAGGGCAGCGGCGCCCTCGCCGAGCGACAGACCGCGGCGCGCGCGGTCGAAGGGCCGGCAGGGCTCCGGGTCCAGGGCCTGGAGGGCGTCGAAGCCGGCGTACGTGAGCCGGCAGAGCCCGTCGGTCCCGACGGCCAGCGCCACGCGCGCTTCGCCGTGGCGGATCGCGTCGGCCGCCATGGCGACGGCGAGCGCGCTCGACGAGCAAGCGGTCGACACCGTCGCCTGCGGGCCGAGGACGCCGAGCCCTTGCGCGATGGCGACGCCGCTCGTCGCGAGCGGCGTGCCGAGCAGGCGCGAGACGCGGTAGCGACGGTCGGCGCCGCTCTGCCGCCGGCGGTACTCCTCCTCGGTCTGGAACATGCCGCCGGTGGTGGCGCCGACGAAGAGCGCGGCGTCGCGGCGGAGCGGCTCCTCGAGGCCGGCGCTGCGGCACGCCTCGACCGCCGCGGCGAGCGCGAAGCGGTCGGGGCGCGAGAGGCGGCGCACGGTCGCGGGCGGGAGCGCCGCGCCGAGCTTGGAGAGCGGCACCTCCGGGATCTGCGCCGCGATCCGGCAGCGCCCCTGGTATGCGAAGAGGGTCAGCGGGCCGATGCCGCAGCGCCCATCGGCGAGTGCCGCGGTGAGCGCGGCCGCGTCGCCCCCGCAGGCGGTGACCGCGCCGAGCCCCGTGACGACGACCCCGGTCACGATCTCAGGGCCGCGCGCCGCGCTCGCTCAGGATGAAGTCGACGAGCGCGCTCACCGAGCCGAAGGCGCGCTTGCCGACGTCCTCGTCGGGGATCGCTACGTGGAACCGCTCCTCGACCAGCACCACCAGCTCGAGCGCGTCGATCGAGTCGAGGCCGAGCCCCTCGCCGTTCGCGCCGGTGCCGAAGATCGGGGAGTCGTCGAGGATGTCGGTGGGGGCGCGATCGAGCCGGAGACCCGAGACGAGCAGCGCCTTCACCTCGGCCCGGAGGGCGTCGCGGTCCATGCCGGGGTCATGTTTAGAGCATGGTGAGGCCGCCGTCCACATGAAGGGTGGTGCCGGTCACGTACGACGCGCCCGGGGAGGCGAGGAAGAGGATGGCGGCCGCGATCTCCTCCGGCGTGGCGAAGCGGCCGAGCGGGATCTGGCGCTCCGCGTCCCGTCGCGCTTCCTCGCTCATGCCGGCGATGAGCCGCGTGTCGACCAGGCCGGGGGAGACCGCGTTCACCGTGATCCCGTAGCGCGCGACTTCGCGCGCCAGGGTCTTGGTCAACGCGACGACGCCCCCCTTGGCGGCAGCGTAACTCCCGGCGCCGGCCTTGCCCAGAAAGGCGGCCGGCGACACCAGGTTCACGATCCGCCCGCCGCGCGCGGCGATCATGCCGCGCAGCGCGGCGCGGCAGGTGAGATAGACCCCCTTCAGATCCGTGTCCACGACGCGATCCCACGCCTCCTCCGGCAGCATCATGAGGAGCGCGTCGTGCGTCACGGCGGCGTTGTTGACCAGGACCTCGACCGCCCCGCCCAGCGCGCCGCGCGCTTCCTCGAAGAGCCGCGCGACCGCGTCCGCGTCGGCGACGTCGGCGCGCACGGCGCAGGCGGCCGCGCCGGCGGCGCGGAGCGCGGCGAGCGTCTCCGCACCCTCGTCGTCCGAGCGCGCGTAGCTCACGGCGACGGCCGCGCCCTCGCGCGCGAAGGCGAGCGCGGTGGCCCGGCCGATGCCGCGCGAGCCGCCCGTGACGAGCACGCGCCGGCCGGCGAAGGTCACGCGTCCTCCTTCCCGCGCCGCGCGACGACGGCGGCGAGCTGGCCGCTCGGGCAGACGTCCAGCGCCAGCACGGCCGCGCCCGGCGGGACGGCGCGCAGCGCGGAGAGAAGCCCGAGCGGAGCCGCGGCCGCCAGGAGATCGCCCGCGCCGTCCGCCCCGAGCGTCGCGCGCGCGTCTCCCAGCGCTTCGTCGAGCGCCGCGCGCACGAGCGCCGCCAGGCGCGGGCGCCCCCACGCGGCGACGGCCGCCAGGTCCGCCGCGCGCACGCCGGCCTCCGCCAGCGCCGCGGCGACGGTCGCCACGACGCCGTCGGCGCGCGCCGCTCCGAGCGCCGGCTCGAACCCGGCGGCGTACCCCTCGACCGTCGCCAGGACGCGCGCTCCCCGCGCGCGCGCCGCCTGCGCGTCCTCCAGCACGACGACGGCGGCCGCCTCGGCCGGCACCGCGCCGCCCCCGAACCCGCCGTCCGCCGCCCACGCCGCCAGGTCCTCGCCCACAGCGTCGGCGCCACCCGCCACCAGCGCGTCGGCGCGCCCGGCGGCGAGTAGGTCGGCGGCGTGCCCCAGCGCGAGGAGACCCGACGCGGCGCCGGCGCTGAGGGTGACCGAGGGCCCCCCGAGACGGTACGCGATCGCCAGCTCGCCCGCGGCGGCGTTGGAGACGGTGGCGGCGAAGAGGCGCGGGCTCGCGCCCGCGGGCCCGCGCTCCACGAGCCCCCGCTGGTAGGCGGCGTTGGTGAGGAAGCAGCCGAAGGCCGTGCCGAGGACGACGCCGCAGCGCGGCCTCGGCGGGCCCGTCGTGTCGGCGAGGCCGGCGTCGGCGAGCGCCGCGCCCGCGGCGGCGAGCACGAGCTGCGTGACGCGCTCGGTGCGCGCGAGACGCGCGCGCACGACCCCGGGCAGCGGGTGCGCGGCGTCGGGTTCTGGCCCGGCGACGCCGACGCCGGTGATCACCGGGCGCTCGCTCACGGGCGCACCATGACGAGCGCCGCGTTGGTACCCGCGAATCCGGAGGAAGTGGAGAGCGCGACGCGGACCTCGTGCCGCCGCGCCGTACCCTGCACCAGGTCGAGGTGGGCAAACCCGGCATCCGGGACCTGAAGCCCCGCCGTCGGCGGCACCAGCCCGGTCGCGAGGCTCTGCACGCAGGCCACGACCTCGAACGCCCCGGCCGCCCCCAGCGTGTGCCCGATCGCGCCCTTGATGGAGTTGACCGGCGCGCGCCGCGTCCCGAAGAGCCGGCCCAGCGCCGCCGCCTCCATGGCGTCGTTGTAGACCGTCCCCGTGCCGTGCGCGGAGACGTAGTCGACGTCGCGCGGCGCGAGACCCGCTTCGGCGAGCGCCGCCGCCATGGCGCGGGCGGCGCCGGCGCCGTCGCGGTCGGGCGCCGTCATGTGCACGGCGTCCGCCGCCGCCCCCGCGCCGGCGAGGCGCGCGCGCACACGCGCGCCTCGCCGCGCCGCGTGCGCCGCATCCTCGACCACGACCACGGCCGCGCCCTCGCCGAGGACGAGCCCGCGCCGGTCGCGGTCGAAGGGGCGCGCCACCTCCGCCGTCGCCCGCAGGCAGTTGAACCCCGCCACCACGAAGCGACACAGGAGGTCCGTCCCGCCCGCCAGCACGACGTCCGCCCGCCCGAAGCGCACCCAGTCCGCGGCCAGTGCTATGGCGTGCGTGCTCGACGCACACGCGAGCTGCGTGGTCGCGACGGGCCCCCGCGCCCCGACCGTTCGTGCCAGCCGTACCGCCGGCGCGTAGTACGGCACCCGCTCGATCCCGGAGACCGGCTCCCGCACCGCCTCCCAGCGCTCGAAGATCGCCATCCCCCCGAGCGTCGTCCCGAGCACCACCCCGAGCCGCGCGCCGGGAGCGCCGGCGAGCCCGGCGTCTTCCATCGCCTCCGACGCCGCGCGCAGCGCGAACATCCCGGCGCGGTCGGGATCCGCGGGCAGGCTCGCGCGCACCTCCGCCGCCGAACGCGGCGTCAGATCACCGGCGTCGAAGCCACAGATGGGTGCCACCGCCGAGCGACCCGCGACGAGCGCCTCCCAGAACGCGGGGACGCCGGCGCCGAGCGGGGACACGACGCCACAGCCGGTGATCACGGGTGCGCGGAGAGTCAGACGACCGGATCTACGCCACGGCGCGCGCGCCGGTCAACGCACCCCTCAGCTCCCGCCGAGCGGCTGCTCCTGGATGCCCCCGCTCGACGAGGTGTTCGTGTCCGTCCCCGACGGGCCGCCGCCCGCGAAGTAGATCGCGTCCTGACCCTGGAGCATGCGCGGCGTCACGACGTAGGTGCCCGACATCGTCGGCACCCAGATCGCCTCCGCCGTCTGCATGTCGCCGCCGGTGAGCGCGAAGGCGAAGCCGCCAGTCACGCCGCCGATCGTCGCGTAGACGAACTTGGCGGGCATGTAGAAGACGTTGGTGGCGATCGTCAACGCGCCCCACCCTGCGTCCTCGATGAAGCTTGCCCGGGCCGGTCGCGCGACGACCATGCCGGCGACCAGGGCGAGCGCCGCGAGCCCTCTCCTCCACCCCTTCATCACAGCCTCCTCCGGACCTGCGGTCCGGGCGCTCTTCTACCCCATCCGTGGGCGGCGCGCTACTCGGTGCGGACGACCGCGTCCGCGGGCAGGACCTTCAGCAGGTGGGCGAGCGCGCGCTCGACGTAGTCCCGGTCCTTCGACTCGAGCGTCAGCTTGACGGCGTACTCGGGGTCCCCGATCTTCGGGTAGGAGCCGAGCAGGAGGTCGGGGAAGGCGGCGAGCGTGGCGTTCAGGTGCTCGGCGATCGTGCCCTCCCCCTCGCTCGTGTAGACGACGCGGAGGAAGTACGGCGACGCGGTGAAGCGCTCGCGGAGGGCCTGGAACTTCTGCTCCAGGATCTCGGGGATGCCGGGCAGGATGTAGACGTTCTCGCACTTGAGGGTCGGGAAGCCGAGGCGGCCGTCGACGATCAGCTCCGTGCCCTCCGGCACCTCGGCCATCTTCAAGCGCGCTTCGTTCGTCTTGTCGCTGAAGTAGGCGCGGATGCGCTCCTCGATCGCGGGGTGGCGGATGACCTCGCGGCCGAGGCCGCGGGCGACGCCCTCGATGGTCACGTCGTCGTGGGTGGGGCCGACCCCGCCCGAGGTGAAGACGACGTCGTAGCTCTTGTGGAACTCGGCGACGGCCTCGGCGATCAGCTCGACCTCGTCGGGGATGGTGAGCATCCGCCGGACGGTGACGCCGAGGGCGCGGAGCTCGCGGGCGAGGAAGGGCGAGTTGGTATCGACCACCTTGCCGGAGAGGATCTCGTTGCCGATGACGAGGATGCCCGCGGTGCGGTCCACGCCTCGTCCTACACCGAGATGGCGTCCTTGCGGAAGTCACTGGCGCCGATGCGGACGTTCACCACCGCCGGCTTGCCGGCGCCGAGCGCGCGCTCGAGCGCGGGCCGGAGCTGGTCGGGCCGCTCGACCCACTCGCCGTGTCCGCCCAGCGCTTCGATCATGAGGTCGTAGCGGCTCGGGGCCAGCCGGCAGGCCGGCGTGCGGTCGGGGCCGTACATCTGCAACTGACCGCGGAGGATCTGGGTCCACGCGGCGTCGTTGCCGATCACGCCCACGATGTTGATCTTCTGCCGGATGCAGGCCTCGAACTCCATCATGTGCAAGCCGAAGGCGCCGTCGCCGTACATGATGATGACGTCGCTCTTGGGCGACGCGAGCTTGGCGGCCATGGCGTAGCCCGGGCCCGCGCCGAGGGTGCCGAGCGGGCCCGCGTCGAGCCAGTGGCCGAAGCCGCGCGGGCGGAGCACGTTGGCCGCCGAGCCGACGAAGTCGCCGCCGTCGCCGATGACGATGGTTTGCTCGTTGACGAACTTGTCGACCTCGGCGCAGACACGGAGCGGGTTGAGCGGCGCCTCGTCGCTCGTGAGCTGCGGCTTCATGGCTTCCCACTTCTGGCGCTCGAGGACGCGCAGCTCGGAGAGCCAGCCGCTCGACAGCTCGGGCTTCCAGCGCGCGGCGCGGGCGCAGCCGGTGAGCGCCTCCATGACGAGGCCCGTGTCGCCGATGATGCCGACGTCGGCGCCGCGGTTCTTGCCGAGCTCCTTGCCGTCGAGGTCGACGTGGATGAGCTTCGCTTCCTTGCTCAGCTGGCGGCCGTAGCCCAGGCGGAAGTCGAGCGGGGTGCCGAAGATCATCACCACGTCGGCCTTCTTGAGGGCGTCCTTGCGGGTCTGGAGGAACCAGTGCGGGTCGTCCGGGTCGAGGCTGCCGCGGGCCTGGCCGTTCACGTAGACGGGCATGCCGAAGGTGCGGATGAACTCCGGGTAGGCTTCGCGCCGCTTCGACCAGAAGAGCTGGCTGCCGACGAGCGCCACGGGCCGCTCGGCGCCCTGGAGGAGCTGGAAGGCGCGCTCGACGGCGCGCGGGTCGGGTCCGACGGCGGCGTCGGTGCGGGACTTCTCGGGCACCACCACGTCCGACTCCTCGAGCGTGTCGAAGAGCAGGTCGAGCGGCATCTCGAGGAAGACGGGGCCGGGGACGTTCGTGGTCGCGACCCGGAAGGCGCTCGAGACGTACTCGCCCAGCCGCCTGGACGAGGGCACCGAGACGGCCCACTTGGTGATCGGCCGCATCAGGTCGACGTGGTTCATGTCCTGGAGGCCGCCCATGTCCTGGAAGAGCCGGGGGGCCTGCCCGCCGATGATGATCATCGGGATGTTGGCGCGCCACGCGGTGGCGACGCCGGTCACCGCATCCGTGAGCCCAGGGCCCGCGGTCACGATCGCGACCCCGGGCTGGCCGGTGACGCGCGCCCAGCCGTCGGCGGCGTGGGCCGCGGATTGCTCATGGCGCACGTCGATGACGCCGATGCCTTCGTCGAGGCAGCCGTCGTAGATGGACATCACGTGCCCGCCGCAGAGCGTGAAGACGTACGACACGCCCTCGCGGCGAAGCGCCTGCGCGACCACTCGGCCTCCGTGCATCATCATCGCTGACTCGAGGTTTTCGGTCGTGTTCCCAGGCCAACGTACATGCTCGTCGTCCCCTCCCTGCAACGTAGCGCCAACGCCGCAGTCACCGATTCTTTCAGCCGCCCCTCGACCGACCGCAGCGGATTCCTACCGCAGGGTAGGCTCATCCGGCAAGGATTCCCTGGTCCTTCGCGAATCGCGAGCGGTGCATGGTCATTCGGGCGCCCCCGTCGTCGGGCGGCGCGGTCATCTGGGAAGCGCGGGGTCAGGCGCCGAACTCGATGTCCTCGATGTCCGGAATGCGCTGGCGCAGGTACTCGCCGAAGCGCTTCTTCACGCGCGACTCGATCTGTCGCACGCGCTCCCGCGTGACCCCGAACTCGTCGCCGATCTCTTGCAGCGTCACCGGTTCCTCGTCGCGCATGAGCGGCTCGAGGCGTCGCTCGTAGACGACCAGATCCTTACCCGAGAGCATACGCCGGAACTCGCTCGCCGTCTGGCGGATGAGGCGGTGGTACTCCTCGTCGGCGACGGCCTCGGCAGTCTGGTTGCGTGCCGGCAGAAAATCGAGAAGTGTCGCCTCCTCACCGTCGGCCACCGGCGCGTCGACCGAGACGTCGCGCGCGCCGAGCCGCTGCTGCATCTCGACGACCTCCCTCTCCTTCACGTCGAGGCGCTGCGCGATGAGCTTCGGCTCCGCCGCGCTGAACCCCTCGCGCTCGAGGCGATCGCGTTCCTTCTGGAGGTTGAAGAAGAGCTTCCGCTGCGCTTGCGTGGTCCCCAGCTTCACCAGCCGCCAGTTGTTCATGACGTAGCGGATGATGTAGGCGCGGATCCACCACACGGCGTACGAGGGGAAGCGCACGCCGCGGTACGGGTCGAAGTTCTTGATCGCCTCGAGGAGGCCGACGTTGCCCTCCTGGACCAGGTCGAGCAGGTTGTGGAACGCGCGCTGGTACTTGCGCGCGATCATGACCACGAGGCGGAGGTTGGCGGTGACGAGCCGCAAGCCCGCTTCGCGGTCCCCCTTTTCGTGCCAGCGCACGGCGAGCACGTGCTCCTCCTCGCGCGAGAGGACGGGGATGCGGCGGATCTCGGCCAGGTAGCGCTGGAGGCTGTCGGCGGGGACGAGCGTCGCGGCGCCCGGCTGGCCGGCGGGCGCGGTGAACTCGGCGGGCGGCACCGACGGCTCGCCCGACGTCTCCTCCTCTGGCGCCTCGACCTCCGGCGGGGGCTCTACCGGCATCGTCGGCGCCCCTACAGCGTCAGGTGCGCGCGCGGGTTCTCCTCGTAGGCGCCCTCGAGCGCCGCCACCGCCTCCTTCACGCCTTCCGTCGCGCCGTCCTTCGGGACCTGGACCATCAGACGAACGTAAAGATCGCCGGGTGCGCCGCCCTTCGGATCGCGCACCCCCCGACCGCGGAGCCGCAAGCGCTGCCCGCTCTGGCTACCCTTGGGGATCTTCAGTTGCACGCGCCCGTCGGGGGTCGGCACCTCGATGGTCGCGCCGAGCATCGCCTCGCCAACGGTGACCGGCACCTCGATGGTGAGGTCCTGTCCCTCGCGCGTCATCAACGGATGCGGCCTCAGCTTCACGACGAAGTACAGGTCGCCCGCGCCGCCGCGCCCGGCGCCGCCCTTGCCGCGCACACGGACGCGCGCGCCGTCGCCGACGCCGGGCGGGATCTTGACGGTGAGCCGCTCGCGCTGCTCGATCGTGCCGCTGCCGCCGCACTTCGGGCAGCCGCGCATGCCCTGCCGCCCGGTGCCGTTGCACTGCGGGCAGGGCGTCGGCCGGCGCACGCTCACCTCCGTCTTCGTGCCGCGGAGGGCGTCGAGGAAGTCGACCTCGATCGGGTACTCGACGTCGCCGCCGCGCTCTGGCTCCGGCGCGGCGGCACCGGCCGCGCCGCCGAACATCTCGCTCAGGATGTCGGCGAAGCCGCGCTCCTCCTCCGCCTGGCGGCGCCGGCCGCCGCGACCACGGCCCATGCCGAAGCCCTCGAAGCCCGTCCCTTCGGCCCCGGGACGGAACGAGAAGCCGTGCCCGCTCTCCGACCAGCGGCGGTACTCGCGCACGCGTGCAGGGTCGAAGCCGGGCGCCAGACCATCGTGTCCGAACTCGTCGTAGAGCTTCCGCTTGTCGGCGTCGCTCAGGACGTCGTGGGCGGTGGAGATCTCCTTGAAGCGCTCCTCCGCTTGCTTGTTGCCGGGGTTGACGTCGGGGTGGTGCTTGCGGGCGAGCTTACGGTAGGCCTTCTTGATCTCGTCCGTGGTGGCGGTCTTCGCGACGCCGAGCGCCGCGTACAGGTCCTTCTGGTTCGCCATCGCCCTCGGGACGAGGCATCACACCTCGCCGTACTGGAGTCGGACCTTGTTGGCTGCGATCTCGCGCAGCGCCGAGACGATCTCCTTGTTGTCCGAGTCGACCAGCGGCCGGGCGCCCTTCAAGAGCTGCTTCGCCCGCCGGGCGGCGAGCAGGACGAGCTCGAAACGGTTGGGGACCCGCTCCAGACAATCTTCGACGGTGATGCGTGCCATCCAGACTATGTAGCCGAGATCGCGGACGATGGGAACCCCGCGCCGCGCGCCCGCCTCACGCACGGTCCCCTCCTCCCGGACCGGCGTAACCGACGGAAAACCGGGCCGCCGTCACCCGAGCCGCTTCTGGAAGGTCGCGATCGCCACCCCCAGGGCGACGACGGCGAACGCCGCGGTCGCCGCCATCTCGCCCGCGAGCGCGTCGACCGACGCCCCCTTGAGCAGCACGCCGCGAGCGATGCGCAGGAAGTGGGTGAGCGGGAGGCCCAGTCCGATCCACTGCGCGGGCATCGGCATCGCCTCGAAGGGGAACATGAAGCCCGAGAGCAGCATCGAGGGCAGGAAGAAGAAGAACGAGAGCTGTGCCGCCTGGAACTGGGTGCGTGCCAGGGAGGAGACGACGAGCCCGAGCGCGAGCATGGCGGCGAGGAACGGCAGTGCGCCGAGCCCGAGGTCGAAGAGCCTGCCGCGGATCGGGACATCGAAGATCGTCCACCCGAGGACCAGCACGAGCGCGACCTGCACGTGGCCGACGACGAGGTACGGGATGATCTTGCCGAGCATGACCTCGCCCCGGCGAATCGGGGTGGCGATCAGGAACTCGAAGGTCCCGCGCTCCCGCTCGCGCACGATGGCGAGCGCAGTCATGAGCATCATCGTCATGGTGAGGATGACGCCGATGAGGCCCGGCACGATGAAAACCGCCGTCCGCCGCTCGGGGTTGTAGAAGGGCAGCACCTCGACACGAACCGGCGCCGCGCGCACGAGCTCCGGCGCGACTTCGAAGCGGTCGCGGCCCTGGCGGGTGAGGCGCAGGGCGGCGGTGGGCTCGCCCGTGCGGAAGGGCTGGAGGCGGCTCGCCAGCGTCCGCCCGAAGCCCTCGCCCGAGAGGGCGACCGCGCTGGCGACCGTGGGATCGCTCGCATCCACCAGGATCAAGAGCTCGACCCCGCGACCCCGGTAGAGGCGGCGGTCGAGGTCGGGCGGGACCACGACCACGGCCCCCACCTCGCTTCGCTCGAGGAGACGGAACGCCTCGGCCTCGCTCCCGACCACCCGGCGGATGCGGAACGTCTGCGTCGCCTCGAGCTCGCCGACGAGCCGGCGCGAGAGGCCGCTCGCCGCCCGGTCGAGCAGCGCCGTCGAGATGTGCCGCACGTCGAGGTTGATCGCGTAGCCGAAGAGCATGAGCTGGAGCGACGGAATGCCGACGATCATCCCAAGCGTCAGCCGGTCGCGCACGAGCTGGCGAAATTCCTTCCGCGCCATCGCGAGCACGCGGCGCAGGGACTGCATCAGGCCGCCTCCTCGAACCGCTCGCCGAGGAACAACGCCACGAACACGTCCTCCAAATTCGCGGCGGCCGCCACGGCACGCGCCCCCAAAAGGCCGGCGTCTGCGAGGAAGCGAACGATGCGCGGCCCGGCCTCCCCCGCCGCCGGCGCACCGCGCGAGAGCAGGACGTGTACCGTCTCGCCGAGCTGCGTCGTGCTCGCCACCAGCGGCGAGGCGCGGAGCGCGGCGACCGCACGCCCCGGATCGGCCACCTCGACGTCCAGGACGCGGGCGGCGAGCGGGCGGGCCAGCTCGGCGGGCCGCCCGAGCGCGACGCGCCGGCCGTCGTGCAGCATGGCGAGCCGGTGACAGCGGACGGCCTCGTCCATGTAGTGCGTCGACACGAAAATCGTGGTCCCGTGCCCCGCCAGCTCGAACAGCTTCTCCCAGAACGTCCGGCGGCTCTGCGGATCGACGCCCGCCGTCGGCTCGTCGAGCACGAGCAGCTGCGGTTGATGCACGGTCGCGGCGGCGAGCGCGAGGCGCTGCTTCCAGCCGCCCGAGAGGGCGCTCGCCCGGGTGCCGGCGTAGATGCCGAGCCCGGAGTCGGCAAGCACGGACTCCACGCGCGCGCGGCGCCGGCGCCCGGGAAGGCCGAACACGGCGGCGGCGAAGTCCAGATTCTCGCGCACCGAGAGATCCTCGTAGAGGGAGAACCGCTGGGTCATGTATCCGACCTCGGGCCGGAGCCGCTCGGCGTCGGCCGGCACGGCCAAGCCGAGCACCGTCGCCGACCCCGCCGACGGCGCCAGCAGCCCGAGCAGCACGCGCATGAGCGTCGACTTGCCCGAGCCGTTCGGCCCCAGGCAGCCGAAGATCTCGCCGCGATGGACGGCGAGGTCGACGCGGTCGACGGCGACGCGGTCACCGAAGCGCCGCGTGAGCCCGTGCGTCTCGATCACCGGTGGCGCGCTCACGCACGATGCTCCGCGGCGCGCGGCCGGAGCCTCACCTCGGCCGGCGCGCCCGGGCGCAGCGCCGGCGGCGCGTCCTCGAGCCGGACGCGCGTCTCGTAGACGAGGTGCACCCGGTCGCGCTCGGTGAGCGCGAAGTGCGGGGTGAACTCGGGCTCGCGCGCCACGTCGAGGACCCGGCCGTGGAGCGGCGCGCCGGCGCCGTCGATGCGAACCTCGGCGGGCATGCCGGGCCACACGGCCACCACGCTGCGCTCCGGCACCCAGACGCGCACCCACGGCGCCCCGGCGTCGAGCACGACCACCACGACGCCGCCCGCGGGCACGCGCTCGCCCCGGTCGAAGGGGATCTGGTCGATCACTCCCGCGACCGGCGACACGAGGACGAGGTCGTTCAGCCGGTGACGGGCCGCGGCGAGCAGCGCCTCGGCCTCGCGCAGGTGGGCGGACGCCTCGTCCCGCGCGAGCTGGGCGCGCTCCAGGTCCTGGACCGACACGACGCCCGAGCGATGGAGCCGGGCGGCTCGCTCGAAGTCGTGCTGGGAGGTGGCGATCGCGGAGCGGGCCCCGGCGAGACCCGCCTCCGCATGGGCGACGTCCGCCTCGGCGAGCGTCGGATCGAGCCGGGCGAGCACGTCGCCGGCCCGCACGCTCTGGCCCCGCTGGACCGCCACCTCGAGGACCGTCTCGGAGACGGGCGCGACGAGCTCGATGAGCGTGCGCTCGACGGTGCCGACGAGGACGAGATCGTCGTCCGGCGCAGCGCAGGCGCCGAGGCCGGCGAGCGCGAAGCCGAGGGCGGCACCACCCACGGCGACACGGCGAGGGCAGCCGCAGGCCATCGCGCGCCCGCTCAGCCTCAGCCCCGCGACGTCTCGTCGCCGACGCGTCCCATGCTGCGCTCAATGACGAAGCAGGTTCCGATCCAGCCGCGCGGCCCCGGAGGCGGGGCGAGGCTTCTCACGGCTGGCAACACGCCGGGCCGGCCTTGTCATCCGCCGGAACGAACGCCGCCCTGCGGCTGACCTCGGCCTGGCACGCGGCCTGCTCGTCCCAGGAGGAGGACCATGAACGTCGACATCCAGACCGAGCACGTCGTCATGCTGCCCGAGTGGCACCGGATGATCGATGAATGGCTCGAGCGCTGCCGGAAGTGGCACCCGGGCGTCCTCGGGATCGACCTGACGCTGCGCCACGGCGAGCGGCCCCAACCCGGCGAGGAGGTCGAGGCCGTGGCGACAGCGTGCGGCCGCAGCCTGCGCGCCACCCGGCATGCGGCGCTGATGACCCTGGCGCTGCACGACGTCCTCGACGCCCTCGAGCAGGAGGTGCTGGTGCACGAGGCGCTCGGCCGCACGTTCCGTCACTGAAGTGGCGGCGGCGGCACGGACCTAGTTGCGGGGGACAGCGCCGCCGCACGCTTGACTTCACCGGACCCGCCCGTTACGAGCCTCGCGCGCCATGGGGTTCCTCTCGCGCCTGCTCGGCACCGGGACCGCGCGGGATCTCGCCGCGGACCTGGCCGAGGACTACCGCGCCGAGGCCGCGCAGGCCGCCCACCTCCGCCGCCACGCCGAGCTGGCGAAGTACCCGCAGGCGGCGGCGGCGCTGCGTCGCCTGGCCGAGATCGAGGAGCGCCACGCCGGCTGGCTCCGCGACCGCCTGGTCGCGATGGACGCCGCGGTCCCGGCCGTCGACCTCACGCCGCTCCCCGGCCAGAACCAGTGGGCGCGTGTGGTCGCGGCGCTCGAGGCTGCGAGCCGCAAGCGCCAGCGGCTGATCGAGCAGATCGGGCACTGGGATCCCGACGAGCCGGACGCCGTCGAGCTGCTGCGCCGCATCGAGCTGGAGGACGCGGCCGAGCGCCCGGTCTACGAGGGGCTCGTCATGCGCAGCGACCCCCAGTCGCTCGACTGACGGGGCGTCGCAGCCAGAGGAAGACCTCGCGGTTCCCCTTGGGGCCGGGGAGGACCGACTCGGCCTCGCCGTGCAGCTCGAAGCCGAGCGCCTCGGCGGCCGCGCGGATTTTCGCCACCGCCCCCGCCCGCAGTACGGGGTCGCGCACCACGCCGCCCTTGCCCACCCGCCCGCGCCCGACCTCGAACTGCGGCTTCACCAGGGGCACGACGTCGCCGCCCGGCGCCAGCACGGCGACGATCGCGGGCAGGACGAGCGTGAGGGAGATGAACGACACGTCGACGGTGGCGAGCGTCGGCGTCGCGGGCAGCATTGCCGGCGCGAGACCGCGCGCGTTGGTGCGGTCGAGGACGACGACGCGCGGATCCTGCCGCAGGGCCCAGGCGAGCTGCCCGTAGCCGACGTCCACCGCGATCACGCGCGCCGCGCCGCGCTGGAGGAGGCAGTCGGTGAAGCCGCCGGTGGAGGCGCCGACGTCGAGCGCGACGGCACCACGGACGTCGAGGCCGAAGGCGTCGAGCGCGCCGGCGAGCTTCTCGCCGCCCCGGCTTGCGAACGCCGTGTCGGCGACGCGGAGGCGGAGGTCGGCGTCGGCTGCGACGAGCTGCCCGGGCTTCGTCACCGGATGGTCCCCGACGAGCACGTCGCCCGCCATGACGAGCCGCTGCGCGCGCTCGCGGCTCGCGACCAGGCCGCGGTCGACGAGCAGGCGGTCGAGGCGGACGCCGGCCACTACGGCGCGAGGCGCGCGACGACGTGGACGGCGAGCGCGCGCAGCGCCTCGGCGCGGCGCCCGAGCGGGCGGAGCGCGGCGAGCGCCGCGTCACGCTCGCGCGCCGCGTGTCGCCTGGCGCCGGCCAGGCCGAGCACGCCGGGGTACGTCGCCTTGCCGAGCTCGCGGTCGGTGCGGCCGTCGGCCTCCGGCCCGCCCGCCGCATCCAGGATGTCGTCGGCGATCTGGAAGGCGAGCCCCAGGTGCTCGCCGTACGCGCTGAGCCGCCGGAGCGCCGCCGGGCCCGCCCCGCCGACCAGCGCGCCGACCCGGACCGCGACGCGCAGGAGGGCGCCGGTCTTCAGGCGATGGATCGCCTGGAGCTTCTGGAGGCTCGTCGGCGCGCCTTCGGCCGCGAGGTCGAGGGCCTGCCCGCCGACCATGCCGGCCTCGCCGACGGCCTCGGCCACCTCGGCGATGACGCGCGCGCGCACGGCCGGGCTCCCGTTGGCTGCCGCCAGGACGCGGAATGCCTCGGTCAGGAGCGCGTCGCCGACCAGGATGGCGAGCCCCTCCCCGTACACCTTGTGGCTGGTCGGCTTGCCGCGGCGGAGGTCGTCGTCGTCCATCGCCGGCAGGTCGTCGTGCACCAGCGAGTAGGTGTGGATCATCTCGAGCGCGCACGCGAAGGGGAGCGCGCGCGCGGCGGAGGCGCCCACCGCCTCCGCCGCGGCGAGGGTCAGGATGGGGCGGATGCGCTTACCCCCCGCCAGCAGGCTGTAGCGCATCGCCTGGCGCAGCCGGACACGGGCGGGCGGGAGGTGGCGGCCGAGCGCGCGCTCGACGAGGCGCACGCGGGCGGCGAGATAGCGCGAAAGGGCGATCGAGGTCACTGCTCGCTGCGCGACGGCGCGACCGCTCGAAGGTTCCGCCCCGGGCGGGCTTTGTCCCCGATCATCTACTGCTCCTCTTCCCGCATCGGCCGGAGCACGAGCTTCCCCGCGTCCGACTTGAGCAGCACGTCCACGCGCTGCTCCACGTCCGCCAGCCGCTGCGAGAGCTGGCGCACGAGGCCGATGCCGCGCTCGAAGGCGGCGAGCGAGTCCTCGAGCGCCAGCTCGCCCTTCTCCAGCCGCTGCACGATGTCCTCGAGCTCTTTGAGCCCCTCCTCGAAACGATGGTTCCCCGTCTCGGCCTTGCCCGACTCCGCCATGTTCAGCCTTCCTCCGTGTCCTCGACGCGTGCGCGCGCCCGGCCACGCGCGAAGACGAGCGCGACGGGGTCGCCGGGGGCGAGCGTCGCGGCGTCGCTCACCACCGGGCCGGTCGCGTCGCCGCGGCGCACGAGCGAATAGCCGCGGGCCAGACAGGCAAGCGGCGAGAGCGCGTCGAGCTTCGCCGCTGCCTGCTCGAGCGCGGCGCGGTCGTGGCGCACGCGGACCCCGAGCGCGAAGCCGAGGCGCTCGCGCGCGGCCGCCATGCGCTCCGCCGCGCGCCGGACCTGCGCCGCGGGGCCCGTCCGGCCGAGGCGCCCTGCGAGCGCGCCCAGCTCGCGGCGGTCCCACGCGACGCGGCGGACGAGCGCGTGCCGGGCGCGCGCGCCGAGCTCGTCGACGCGGATCGTCAGCTCCGTGACCCGACGCTGGGGGTCGCCGAGCGCACGCTGGAGCGCCGAGATGCGCTCGCGCGCCCCCCGCACGCGGCGGACGAGGCCGGCCGCCAGCGCCGCCTCCGCTTTCGCCACCGCGCGCGCCACCTCGGTGCGGTCGGGGACGACGAGCGCCGCGGCCGCGGTCGGCGTCGCGGCGCGCGCGTCGGCGACGAAGTCCGCGATCGTGAAGTCCACCTCGTGCCCGACGGCCGAGACGACCGGCACACCCGACGCCACGATGGCGCGCGCCACGACCTCTTCGTTGAACGCCCACAGGTCCTCGAGCGAGCCGCCGCCCCGGCCGACGATCACCACGTCGATGCCGCCGAGGCGGTTCAGGTCCTCGATCCCGGCCGCGATCTCGCGCGCCGCGCCCGTGCCCTGCACCCGGACTGGCCTCAGCACCAGGCTCGCCGCCGGCCAGCGCCGCCGCAGCGTCGTGCGGATGTCGTGGATGGCCGCGCCCTTCTCCGCCGTGACGACACCGATCCGCCGCGGCCAGCGCGGCAGCGGCCGCTTGCGCGCCTCCTCGAACAGGCCCTCCGTCTGCAGACGCTGCTTCAACTGCTCGAAGGCGAGCTGGAGGGCGCCCAGGCCGCGCGGCTCCATGGCGTCGACGTAGAGCTGGAGGTTGCCGCGCGCGGAGTAGATACCCACACGGGCTTGAACGACGACCTCCATGCCGTCGGCCGGCCGGAAGGGCAGCACCTGCGCGACGCTCCGGAACATCACGGCCGCGAGCTGGCTCTGCTTGTCCTTGAGCGTGAACCAGCAGTGGCCCGTGGGCTGCGGGCGGAGGTTCGAGATCTCGCCCGCCACCCAGACGGTGCCGACGCCGCCCTCGAGCGCGCCCTGCACGAGCGCGGCGACCTGGGTCACCGTGAGGATGCGAGGCGCGGCGCCGGCGCGAAGCATCCCCGCCGACGCTCTCCTATCCTTCGCGGCGCGCGACGAAGGTCTTGAAGACCTGCCAGCTCTTCAAGAGCTCGAGCGCGTGGTCGAGCTGGGGATCGTTCCCGAGCTCGCCCTCCTTGATGTTGGGGACGCCCTCGGGCGGCGTCTGGCCCGAGCCGGGAGCCGACGGCGACAGCTCCTCGTCCTTGCCCGAGTCCTTGGCGGGCTCGATGCGCTCGCCGGGCCTCGGATGGCCGAGATGCCGCGGCAGGTTCGCCTCGCGGAGCCCCCCGGGGGTGGGCTTGTCGGCCTTGGCGAGCAGGCTCGTCTGCTCCATCGTGATGTCGGGCACGATACCCGTCGCCTGGATGGACCGGCCGCTCGGCGTGAAGTAGCGCGCGGTCGTCAAGCGGAGCGCCGAGTTGTCGTCGAGCGGCAGGATCGTCTGGACGGACCCCTTACCGAAGGTCGTCGTGCCGAGGATGAGCGAGCGCTTGTGGTCCTGGAGCGCGCCGGCGACGATCTCCGAGGCGCTCGCGCTGCCGCCGTTCACCAGCGTGACCATCGGGAAATCGGCCCAGGTGCCCGGCTTGTGCGCGAAGTATTTCTGTTTCTGACTCTCGAGCCGGCCGTCGGTGTAGACGATGAGCCCGGAGTCGAGGAAGATGTCGGAGACCTTGACGGCCTGCGTGAGGAGCCCGCCCGGGTCGTTCCGCAGGTCGAGGACGAGGCCCTGGAGGCCGCCGGCCTCCTTGTCGAGGCCCTTCAACGCGCGCTCGAGGTCGTCGTCCGTGCGTTCCTGGAACTGCGTGACGCGGACGTAGCCGTAGCCCTTGTCGAGCATCTTCGACTTGACGCTCTGGATCTTGATGATCTCGCGCACCAGCGTGACGTCGAACAGCTCGGGCATGCTCTCGCGCTTGAGCGTGAGCGTGACCTTGGTCTCCTTCGGCCCGCGCATCTTCTTGACGGCGTCCACCAGGCTCATGTCCTTGGTGAACTCGCCGTCGATCTTCATGATCTGGTCGCCCGACTTGATGCCGGCGCGATAGGCGGGCGTGTCCTCGATGGGCGAGACAACGGTCAGCATGCCGTTCTTGTTGGTGATCTCGATGCCGAGGCCGCCGAAGCTGCCCTTGGTGTCGACCTGCAACTCTTTGTAGAGATCGGGCGTCAGGTACGCGCTGTGCGGGTCGAGCGACGCGAGCATGCCGTTGATCGCGCCGTCGATGAGCTGCTTGGTCTGCACCTCGTCGACGTAGTTCTTCTGGACGATGGCGAGGATGTTGGTGAAGGTCTCGAGTCCTTCGTAGGACTCCTTGGGCACCGCCCCGACCTTTTCCACCCCACCCCGGCCCGAGAAGAGGACGGCCAGGAGCACGGCCAGCCCCACCAACCCCACCCACGCCCGACGTCGGTTCCCGCTCATCCGTGGTACCTCATGCGCTGCATCGTAATCGTTGACGGCCCGAGTGAAAAACGCTCCAGGTCTAGCCTTCCGAGGCTTTCGGGGCAAGGCCGACGGGGCGCGACGGCGCCCCCGCGGTCGCGCCGGCGAGCAGCGCTTCGAGCTTCGCGACCTCCCCGGGCGCCGTCCAGTCCCGCGGGCCGATCACGCGCTCGACGACGTAGCCGTTGCGGTCGATGACGAACGTCTCCGGATAGCCCCAGACGCCGTAGCGGTCGCCCACTTCGCGCTGCGGGTCGACGAGGACGGGGAAGGACAGCTTCATCTCGTGCACGAACTCGGCGACCCGGTCCGCGCCGTCCTCGTCCTGGCTGACGGCGAGTAGCTCGAAGTCACGCTCGTGGAGGCGCGACCAGAGCTGCTGCATCGACGGCATCTCCTCGCGACAGGGGGGACACCACGTCGCCCACAGGTTCACGAGGACGACCTTGCCGCGGAGCGCCGAGAGCCGCACGGTGTGCCCGTCGAGGTCGGGCACGGCGAAGTCCGGCGCGAGCATCGGCCCTCGAGACCGCGAGAGGAGAACGACGGCGGCGACGAGCGCCAGCACCCCCGTGGCGAGCGCGATCCTCAGGCCGCGGCGGTCCGCCACGCTCTCCTCCACAGCAGGATGCCCGCGCCGACGGCGACCAGCGCGAGGCTCGTGAGCTGCGCCTCCGTGAGGCCGAGGGCGATGCGCGGGTTCTCGCGCACGAACTCGACCAGGAAGCGCGCCCCGGGCGCGAGCAAGAGGTACCAGGCGAAGACCGTGCCGTCGGGCGCGGGCTCGCGGCGGAGCCGCCAGAGAAACGCGAACACCGCCAGATACGCGAGACACTCGTAGACGGGCGTCGGATGAACGCGCACCCCGGGGGCCTTCGGCCAGCCGACGACGGCGTACGGGTACGTCATGCCCCAGGGCAGCGTCGTGTCCTTGCCCCAGTCGCCGTCGCCGGCGAGCTGGCAGCCGATGCGACCGATCGCCTGCCCGAGCGCCAGCCCCGGCGCGGCCACGTCGGCGCCGCGCAGCCACGGCACGCCGGCGCGCCGGTAGAAGAGCGTCACGGCGAGCGCGCCGCCGAGGAGCCCGCCGTACCAGACGAAGCCGCCGCTGGTCAGCAGAAAGCTCGCCGGCGCCTGGATGAACTCGGGCCACGCGTCGAGCACTATCCAGAGCCGCGCGCCGACGATGCCGCCGACCGCCGCCCACGTCACCATCGAGGAGCCGAGCGCGCGGTCGTGGCCCTTGCGCGCGAACTCCTCGCCCACGACCCAGCCCGCGGCGAGGAAGCCGAGTGCCAGGAAGATGCCGAAGATGTGGATCGGGATCGGACCGACGTGCAGCACGTCCGGGATCATCGAGCGCGGCGATGATAGCGGAGGGCGACGGGCACCGCCACTTGCTGCACCGCCTTGTGCAGGCGTGCCATGTTCTCGACGAAGAGCCGTCGAGACGCTCAGCGCACGGCGTCACCGGTCCTGGGCACGAGCGTTGCTTTCCGGCATGCTGCGTCCCGGACGTCAGACCATGACCCGGACGATTCCCGCCCTCGCGCTCTGCATGCTCGCGACCGCGTCGGCGCTCGCCGCGGCGCGTTCCGCGCCCGGAGCGCCCTTCAGCAAGCGCTCGCAAGCCGTCTTCCGCGGCCAGTTCGGCCTCGCGGGCGATCCGAGCGTCGTCAAGGACGCCGCGAGCTTCCGCATGTGCTACACGTGCCCCGATCCGGAGCGGAAGCGGGCGGCCATCTGCCTGGCGACGTCGCGCACGGGCACGATCTGGCGCGCGGCCACGGGCTTCGGCGACACGCGCGCCAAGGGACTCGTGCTGCGCGGGGCGGACGGCACCTGGAACGAGAACGTCGAGACGTGCGACCTGGTGCGCGACGCCGACGGGGATCTCCTCTACTATGCGGGCTACCAGCAGCAGAACGCCGACGGCATGGGGCTCTCGGCCGCGCTCGGCGTCGCGCGGGCCGCGGGCAACGGCACGTTCGTGCCCGTCGGGGCCGCGCCCGTCCTCGAGCCCACCCCGGGCTGGTACGACCACGACGCCCTCTTCAGCCCCACGGTGGTGCGCGACCAGGGGACGTGGAGCATGGTCTACGCCGGGCACTGCTACAGCGATTGTCCGGCGGGCACCGGCGTCTTCCTGCTGGGCGCGACGTCGGCCGACGGACTCTCCTGGCAGAAGCTCCCCGCACCGGTGCTGGCGCCGCTGCCGGGCTACCCGTGGATGCACGACGGCGTCGCGGAGCCGGCGCTGCTGCGCGGCGACGACGGGGCCTACTACCTCTTCTTCACCGGCCTGCACGACGACGAGCGCGTGATCGGGGCCGCGCGCGGGCCGTCGCCCTTCGGTCCCTGGGACGTGAGCCCGCTGCCGTTCGTGGTGCCGACGTTCTTCTTCGAGCGCAGCGGGGTGCTGGCGCCCTCCGTGCTGCTCGACGGCGGCACAGTGCGCATGTGGTACCTCGGCACGCGCCCGGCGCGCCGCGGGCTTCGCTATGCGATCGGCTACGCGACGGCGCGCTGGCCGCTCCCGTGGGTGGCGCGAATCCACTGATTTGGCGCTCCACCCTTGACGTCGGCCGGAGCCGACGGGTAGAGACCGCCGGCCATGCGTCGACTGCTTCCCGTTCTCGTCGCCGCGGCCGTGCTCGGGGTGAGCGCTTCACCCGCCGCGGCCGTGCTCTGCGCCGCCAAGAAGGGTGGGCGCGTGTCCTCGCGCGCGAAGTGCAATGCGAAGCGTGAGCTCCAGCTCTCCCTCGAGGGGCTGGCCGCCCCGGGACCGAAGGGCGACCCGGGCACGACGGGCGACCCCGGCGCGACGGGCGACCCGGGGAGCCCCGGGGGGTTCCGCATCGTCGACGCCAACGGGGCCAAGGTCGGTCCGGTGTTCCTGCCCATCCTGGCCGGCACCGACACCGGCATCGGCGCCCTGGTCGAGAGCGCGGCCGGGCCGCTGCTCTTCTTCGTCACGCCCGAGGGGTTCATCGAGCAGTCGCTCGAGTTCCTCTACACGACCGCAGACTGCACGGGCGATCGGTTCCTCCGCCACCTGGGCGCGGGTCTCTTCGTGCGCACGGCGGTGGTGAACGGCGGCACCGTGTACTTCGCCGACCAGCCACTCGAGGATCGTGACATCACGTCGATCAGCCCGGACGGCGGGACCACCTGCGGGTCCGCCGGCGCCGGCAGCATCCGGAGCGGGACGGTCGGGAGCTTCCCGCTCTCCGCTCTCGGCCTCACGCCGCCCCTTCAGCTGACGGGGCCCTGAGCCGCCGCGCGCGTCAGACCGCCTGGGCGGCGAGGGACGCGGGCAGCTCCGGCGCGAGGCAGTCCCGGACCTGGGCGACGGAGCGGATGCGCGTGACGCCCTTGGTGAGCCCCTTCAGGCTCGTCGTCCAGACCTTCAGCGCCGCCTCCAGCTCGCGCGCCCCGGCCGGCGTCAGCCGGAACTCGCACTCCTCTTCGCACGGGAACCGGAACGGCGTCACGTCCGTCGGCATCCCGGCCTCCAGCCACACCGGCACGTGGTGGCGAAAGCCGGCGCGCACGGGGGCAAGGATCGATTCGGTCGTCGTGCCGTGCGCGTGCTTCAGCTCGACGTAGCGGCCGAAGTCGGCCCAGAAGGCGTCGAAATCGCCGATCGCGCGATCGGCGCCCCGGGCGACGATCAACCGGCGCGTCGCCTCGACGGCGGCGCGGCAGACGTCGGGCCAGACGACGAACGAGGCGAGCGCGCGGTACTTGTACATCAGGTTGTCGCCGATCTCGCCCTGCGAGAGCCGCTCGAAGTTCTCGTCGCGACTGTAGAACTCGATGCACGCCTCGGCGGTGGGGAAGAGCTCGTTGGTCGTCTCCTTGACGAAGCTGTCGACCAGCGCGCGGACGGGCCCGTCGTCGTCGTCCATGGCCTCGACCACACCGTCGAGCCACTCCGACGCCTTCACGCCGAACTTCCGCGCCAGACGCACGGCGTCCTCGAACCACGAGTTGTTCCAGAAGATGCTGCACGCCAGGTGGTGCTTGCGCGCCGTGAGGTAGTCGGCGAACGGCAAGGTGTCCGTCCCGACGACGATCTCGTCCATGTCGAACACGCGCTCACCGCCGTACAAGCCGAAGTTCTTCGGCAGCACCCGGAAGCGCGTGTCGAACTTGAAGGTCTGCCGCGACTGCAGGGTCTCCATCTCGGAGCCCTTGAGCATCATGGCCTGGAAGTTGTGCATCTCGTGGGTGCCGGAGTCGACCAGGGTGCGAATGCCGTCGAGGTGCGTCGCCAGGGTCTCGCCCGGAAGGCCGAGGATCAGGTCGGAGAGCGACCGCAGGCCCCGCCCGCGGACGTGGATCATGATCTGCTCGTAGGCTTCCTTCTTGATGTTCGCACGCTTCACGTTGCGGAGCGCGTCGTCGTCGAGCGACTGGACCGCTTGATAGAGGACGAGGGCGCCGTCCACCTTCTCCAGGGCCTCGATGATCCGTTCCGGCCGGTTCTTGCCCGTGGTGGCATCGATGAAGGTGGGCCACGCGTACTTCTTCTGGGCTTCGCCGATGTAGCCCGACAGCTCGGCGTCGCGCTCGAACATGCCGTAGTTCGAGTCCGCGATCCGCAGCGTCCCCATGGTCGGACAGAGCGCCTTGATGCGCGCGCCGATGTAGTCGATCTCCTCCCGCAAGCGCTCCTTGGTGAAGTAGTTGACCTTCGTGTACCAGCGAACGCCCTGGACGCAGAAGGTGCACGCGAAGGGGCAGCCGCGGTTCGTCTCGATCATGGGGGCGAGCTTGCCGTCGAAGAACTCGTCGAAGACCCCGGTGAGCCAGGGCGACGGGATCTCGTCGATCGACAGCCGCCGGTCCCACATCGACGTGCGGATGACCTCGCCGTCGGGGCCGCGGTAGAGGCAGGACGGCAGCGCGCGCCGCGACAAGCTCTCGAGCGACAGTCCGGCGTCGAGGAACTGGCGCACGACCTCGGCGGCCAGGAAGTCTCCTTCGCCGAGCACGTACACGTCGATCTCGGGGTGACGACGGAGGAACTCGACCTGGCGCTCCTCTTCGAGGCAGATGTTGGGCCCGCCCATCACGGTCAGCGTCTGGGGGCGGAGCCGCTTGGCGAGGCGGGCGAATTGCAGGCTGAGCGCCTCGCTCCACATGTAGTTGCTGACCATGAGCACGTCCGGCGGCGCGGCCTCGATCGCGTCCCAGAGGCGATCGGGATAGGCGAACAACCGGGAGCGCACCTCCGGTAGCTCCTTATCCATGACCGCCTTCATGTAGCCGACGCCGAGCGGCATGCAGTCGTTGGCGAGCACGCCGGAATAGTTGTGACGCAGGTCCGCCAGGTACACCGAAGGGGTCACGGCACTCCTTTGGCTATCGGGCGACGCGCTGCCGGCCACCGTCGAAGTCGGTGGCCCAGCATCCTTCGCGACTCATGTAGAGCCGCTCCAGCTCCTCCTGGTCCTTGCTCGTGTCCATCGACTTCCAGAACCCGGTGTGCTGGTAGGTGAAAAGCTGGCCCGCCCGGGCGAGGGCCGGCAAGGCGTCACGCTCGAGATTCTGGCCCTGCCAGAGGTCGAAGACGCCCTGATCGAAGACGAAGAAGCCGGCGTTGATCCAGTGCTCGCGGATCACGGGCTTCTCCTGGAACTCGCGGACTCTCCCGGACTCGTCGAAGACGAGGGCGCCGTACTGCGAGCGCAGCGGCACCGCGGTCACCGTCGCCAGGCCCCCGGAGCTGCGATGCGCGGCGAGCAGGCCGTGCAGGTCGACGTCGCCGATGCCGTCGGAGTAGGTCGCGAAGAAGGTGTCGCCGACGTGGCGCCGGCAGCGGCGAATCCTCTCCCCCGTGTCGCTCTCCAGGCCGGTGTCGACGATGCGGATGTCCCAGTCGGTGAACCGACCCTCGAAGTAGTCGCGCAGGATCTCCTGGCGGTAGCCGGCGGCCAGGACGAACTCCGTGAAGCCCTGCGAGGCGTACAGCCGCATCAGGTGGACCAGGATCGGAGTGCCGCCGATCGGCATCATGGGCTTCGGAAAATACTCGGTGAAGGGATACGACCGAGTCCCCCGCCCACCGCACAATATCGCGACTTTCACCGCATGACCCCAATCTGCCTTTCCGCGTTCGGACGCGAAAAGTAGTCGCACACCGCGGCCGGTGTCAAGGTAGATCCCGCGTTTTCAGCGACTCGCCGGTCGCCTCGCGGAAGCGCGAGGCGGCTTCGCTTCGCGAGATGCCGTTTCTCCGAGCAACCGCTGCCCGCGATCAGTGCAGAGTCGCACGATCGACGCCTGCCAGCGCTCGATCTCGCGCGTTCCACCTTGACAGGCCGCGACCGACGGGACTAGCTTCGCGCCCTGTTCGCTTCACGCCGGGCTCCGCGGCGGCGGTAAACGCGAGCACAGTTTTCGGGGTCATCAGCGACATGGGCAGAGCGAACGAAATGCCTCGGGTCACGCTCAGCCCTCCGAGCATCGACTTCGTCGTCGCGGTGCTCCGGCGCCACGTCGGGCTGATCGTGGCGTGCACCGCGGTCACCTTCACGGCCGTGCTGGGCGCGCTGGTCTGGGCGGGTCCGACGTACGAGGTCTCCGCCAGTCTCCTGGTGAAGCTCGGGCGCGAGATGGCACCGCCCACCACGGTGTCGAACGACGCCCTGGCGGTGCAGACCAAGCGCCCGGAGGACATCGCCTCCGAGACGGCGATCATGCAGAGCCCGGACCTCCTCGCCGGGGTCGTGGCGCACTTCGGCGAGGACTTCTTCCTCGCCGAGCCCGTGCCGCGCACCGCGTTCCAGCGCGTGAAGGCGGTGCTGCGCGCCGGCGTCAAGCGGGTCAAAGCCACGGGGCGCGAGGCGTTGATCGCGCTCGGGCTGCGGCGGCGGCTCACCCCGACGGAGCAGGTGGTGGTGGCGCTCCAGCAGGCCCTCGTCGTCGAGCCGGTTCGTCGCTCCGACATCGTGCAGATCACGCTGCGCACCTCGGACCCGGAGGCGGGGGTGCAGGTCGTGAGCACGCTCATCGACCTCTACCTGGCGCGGCACATCGCCGCCTTCACGACGCCCCGGGCGCGGGAGTTCTTCGAGCAGCAGGCCGACGACTTCCGGCGCCGGCTCGAGGAGACGGAGCAGACCCGCGCGCGCTTCCAGCTCTCGAACGCCGCCTGGGACCTGGGGGAGCAGCGCCGCCTCCTCCTCGCCCAGCAGCGTGAGCTGGCGGGCACCCGCGACGCCACGGTCGCCGACATCGCGCGCCTCGAGACCGAGATCGGCGAGACGCGCAAGAAGCTCGCCAACCTGCCGCGAGACCTGCGCGTCTCCCTCGAGCAGGAGTCCAAGCTCGAGGGGCTGCGCGCGCGCGTCGCGACGCAAGGGCGCCAGCTCGGGTCCGTCGCCGCCGAGCTGCGAAAGCTCGACGGGATGAACGCGGAGCTGCACCGCCTCGACCGCGAGATCGCCCTTCTCGAGCAGAACTACCTCCTGTACTCGAAGCACCTCGAAGAAGCGCGCATCTCGAAGGCGATGGACCAGGCCGAGATCGCCAACGTCGCGCTCGTCGCGCCACCGTCGTCCACCATGGTCCCCGTGCGACCGCGCCTGGCGATCTGGTTGGTCGGCAGCTTGATGCTCGGCGCCGGAGCGCCCATCGCCCTCGTGTTCGCGCGCGAGGCTCTGCGTCCCACGGTCCGCACTCGGGAGGAGATCGTGGAAATCCTCGATTCCCCGGTCCTCGCCGCGCTTCCCGACGGCCGCCGCGCCTGATGGCTCGCGCGAAGACCGACGCTCCGGCCGCGCTGGCGGAGGAGTTTCACCGCCTCGCTCACGAGCTCCGGCTCGCCTATCCGTCCGTGCGCAGTCTGCTGGTGACGGCGGCGCGCGCGGGCGAGGGCACCACGACCGTCGCCGTCAATCTGGCGCGGGCGCTCGCCGCCCAGCAGCCGGGACGCGTGCTCGTGGTCGACGCCAACCTGCGCGCGCCGACGCTGCACCGCCGCTTCGACGTCCCCCTCGCGGGAGGCCTCGCCGGCTGGAACGGGAACGGCGACACCCCGTGGCAGCCCACCGCGCTCGGCGCCAACCTCTTCGTGCTGACGGCCGGCGAGCACGCGGACGACCCCCGCATCCGCCCGCTGGGATTTCTCGCCGCGCTCGTCGAGCGCTTGCGCGGCGAGTTCGCCTTCGTGGTGTGGGACGCGCCGGCCGTCACCCTCGACCCGGACGCCCTCGAGCTGGCGACGCTCGTGGACGGCGTCCTCGTGGTCGTCGAACCCTACCGGACCTCGGCGCACAGCTTGAGCCTCACCCGCGACCAGCTCATTCGCGTCAAGGCGTTCGTCGTCGGCGCGGTCATGAATCGCAGTGGGTCCTCACAATGAAGAAGACGGTGTTCGACATCTTGATCGCGCTCCTGACGGCGGTGGCCTGGATCCCGGTGCTGCTCCTCTGCTGCGCCGGCATCTGGCTGCTCGAGGGCCGGCCGATCTTCTACGCCTCGCCGCGTCGCGTCTTCGGACGCCGCACCATCCGCTTGTTCAAGATGCGGACCATGGTCCGCAACGCGGAGCGCATTGCCAACCGCGCGACCGTCCCGATCGACGGCACGCGCTTCCTCAACATCCCGCTCGACTCGTCGCTCTACACGAAGATCGGGCGCTTCATCGAGCGCTTCCACTTCACCGAGCTTCCCCAGCTGGCGCACGTGCTGCGCGGCGAGATGAGCGTGGTGGGCAACCGCCCGCTGCCCGAGAACGTGGTGGCCGCGCTCCGCGAGCTCTATCCGAGCGCCGAGGACCGCTTCCGCGTGCCGTGCGGGCTCACCGGTCCGACGCAGCTCGTCGGCCGCGAGGAGCTGGCCGACGGCCAGCGGCTGATGCTGGAGATCGCCTACTGCGAAGCCTGCCGGCGGTCCTACTCGGCGCGCCTCGACCTGCTCATCCTCTGGTACACGGTGCTCGTCGCGCTCGACCTGCGGCCTTCCTTCACGGTCTCGGAGGTGATGGCGCTCATGCGCCGGTACTCCGGCGACCTCGCGCCCTACGACGCGGCGCCGCGCGCCCGCCCGATCGCCGTCCCGGAGCGCGAAGCGGACACCCTCGCGTCCGGCGCGGAGAGCGCGGCCGGGGTGTGATGCGGGTCCTCATCTCCGGCATCTCGGGGTTCACCGGACGCCAGCTCGCGACGCACCTCCGCGCCGCCGGGGCGCGCGTCTTCGGGCTCTCTCGCACCGCCCGCGACGGCGTCGACATGCTGGAAGCGGACGTCCGCGACGAAGCGGCGGTCCGGGCGGCGCTGCGCGTGGCGCGCCCGGAGGTCGTGTTTCACCTGGCGGGGCGCCGGCCGCGGGGAGTGGCGGAGCTGCGCGAAGCGCTCGACGTGAACGTCTGGGGGACGGTCCGCTTGCTCGAAGCGGTGCTCGCAGAAGCGCCGGGGGCGACGGTGCTGGTGGCCGGCTCGAGCGCCGTCTACGGCGCGCAGACGGGTGACGTGCCCCTCGCCGAGGAGCTGCCGCCCCGGCCCGCGACGCTCTACGGCGTCAGCAAGGCGGCCCAGGAGACGGCGGCGCTCCGCTACCACGTCGCCAAGGGCCTGCGGGTGATCGCGACGCGCACCTTCAACGTGATCGGCCCGGGCGAGGGCGCCGACACGGTGGCGGGGGCGGTGGCGCGGCAGGTCGCCGCCATCGAAGTGGGCGCGGCCGCCCCGACCGTGCGCGTCGGCCGCCTCTCGGGCCGGCGCGACGTCTCCGACGTCCGCGACGTCGTGCGCGCCTACGAGCTGCTCGCGCGCCGCGGCCGCCCGGGGTCGATCTACAACGTGTGCTCGGGACGGGCGGTGGAGGTGCGCGCGCTGGTCGAAGCGCTCGTCGGTCTCGGTCGAGTCCCGGTCGCCGTGTCCTCGGACTCCGCCCCCGGGGAGGAAGCCGACGTCCCGCTCCAGATCGGCGACCCCGGACGCCTGCGGGCGCACACGGGGTGGGCCCCGGCGGTGCCGCTCGACACGACGCTCCGGGATCTCCTAGACGACTGCCGTCGCCGCGTCGCACCGTCCGACGAACCGAAGGAGCGTCATGCCCTGGAAGAATAAGCGAGTCCTGGTCACGGGGGCCGGGGGATTCATCGGCAGCCACTTGACCGGCGGGCTCGCGGCGCGCGGCGCCCGGGTGCGGGCCTTCGTCCGTTACAACTCCAAGAGCTCCGTCGGGCTCCTCGACCTCCTCTCACCCGCCCTCTCCGACCGCATCGAGATCTTCCCCGGCGATCTGCGCAGCCCGGAATCCGTCCGGCGCGCGGTCACCGACGTCGAGGTCGTCTTCCACCTCGGCGCCCTCATCTCGATCCCGTACTCGTACGTGCACCCCCGCGAGGTAGTTGAGGCCAACGTGCTGGGGACCCTGAACGTCCTCACCGCCTGCCGCGACCTCCGCGTCGGGCGCGTGCTCCACACCTCCTCGAGCGAGGTGTACGGCACCGCCCTCTACACGCCGATCGACGAGAAGCACCCCATGCAGGGGCAGTCGCCCTACTCCGCCAGCAAGATCGGCGCGGACATGCTCGCGGAGAGCTTCGTGCGCAGCTACGACCTGCCGGTCACCACCGTCCGTCCCTTCAACACCTACGGCCCCCGACAGTCGGCTCGCGCGGTGATCCCCACCATCATCACGCAGGCGCTGGCCGGCGACCGCATCCTCCTCGGCGACGCCAACCCCAGCCGCGACCTGGTGTACGTCGAGGACACCGTGGACGCGTTCATCCGCCTCGCGCAGGCGCCCGAGGCGGTGGGCGAGGTGGTCAACGTCGGGACCGGACAGGAGACCACCGTGGAGGAGCTGGTGCACACGGTCGGCCGCCTGGTCGGCAAGGAGCTGGCCATCATCTTCGACGCCACCCGGATTCGCCCCCAGAAGAGCGAGGTGATGCGGCTGGTGGCCGACGCGACCAAGGCGCGACGCTTCGGCTGGGCGCCCTCGGTCACGGTCGAGGAGGGGCTGCGCCGCACCGTCCAGTGGATCGGGGAGTTCCGCGCGCTCTACCGAACGGGGACGTACGAGATCTGAGCCATGACGACGCCCCCGCTCCGCACCGCGGTCGTCCTCGCCGGCGGCCAGGGCTCGCGCCTCCGACCCCTCACCTACGCCATCCCGAAGCCGCTGCTTCCGGTCGGCAACAAGCCCATCCTCGAGCTGCTGCTCGAGGGCCTGCGCGGGCACGGGGTGCAGGAGGTCGTGCTCGCGACCGGCTACCAGTCGGAGATGATCGAAGCCTACTTTCGCGACGGCGCGCGGGTCGGGCTCCGCATCAGCTACCAGCGCGAGACCGAGCCGCGCGGCACGGCCGGACCGCTCGCCGCGCTGCGCGGAAAGCTGACCCAGCCGTTCCTGCTCGTGAACGGCGACATCCTGACGCGGCTCGACTTCGCGGACCTCTACCGCTTCCACGTGGAGCAGAAGGCCGAGCTGACGGTCGCCGTGCGGGAGCTGCGCTGGCGCATCCCCTACGGGGTGGTGGAGGTCGAGAACGGCCACGTGCTCGCGGTGCACGAGAAGCCGCTCAGCTCGCACCTGATCAACGCGGGAATCTACGTCCTCGACCCGGAGGTGCTGTCGCGCATCCCCGCCGACGCGGCGTACGACACCCCCCAGCTCATGGCGGCGCTGGCGCGCGAGCGCCGCGTGGCGTGCTACCGCTTCAAGGCGTTCTGGCTCGACGTCGGGAACATCCGGGACCTCGAGCGCGCGACGGCCGAGTTCGCCCGCTGGGAGCACAACGCGGAGCCGGAGGACGCGCAAGTCGAGGAGGCCTCCAACCTCGACGCGAGGCTCCCGAACTCGAGGTGACGACGATGCCGAGGACGACGATGAGAACGGTGACGAAGCGCCCGCTCCTCGCCCGCGCCGCGCGGATGGCCGCCGGCCTCGGCGCGTGCGCAGCCCTCGCCGGGGCGTGCGCCTCGGCTTCCGGCGTCACGCCGACGCCCGGCGTCGGCCCGTCACCCGTCTGGCTCCGCGAGCCCTTGCCCGTCGAGTACAAGCTCGACGTCGGCGACGTGGTCGACCTGAAGCTCTACTACCACCCGGACCTGAGCGACAAAGACGTCCTGATCCGGCCCGACGGCCGGATCTGGGCCCACCTCGTGGGCGACGTGACGGCGCGGGGTCTCACGCCCACCGAGCTGGCCCGCCAGCTCCGCGAGCAGTACGCGACGCTCAAGATCGAGCAGCCCGAGGTGGCCGTCGTGGTGCGCAAGTCGGCCGGGCTCCGCGTCTTCGTGGGCGGAGAGGTCAACAACCCGGGGATGATCCCGCACGAGGGCTGGATGACGGTGTCGCGGGCGATCCTCCAGGCCGGGGGACCGAAGGCCACGGCCGAGGCCGGCAGCGTGGTGCTGCTGCGCGATCCGGGTGCGCGGGGAGGCGGTCCGCTCTCCGCCGTCTTGAGCCTCGACAGCGCGCTCGCCGGGGGCGACGACCCGCTCCTGCAACCCTACGACGTCATCTTCGTCCCCAAGTCGCGGATCGCGAAGCTCAACCAGTACGTCGATCAGTACGTCGTCAAGATGCTTCCGGTCACCCTGAGCGCGGGCTTCTACTACACGCAGGGCGACCCGCGGAACAATCCGTTCCACTAGCCATGGAGTTCACCGCCCTGGAGCTGCCCGGCGCGTACCTGATCGAGGAGGAATCGCGCCGCGACGCGCGCGGCGACCTGAGTCGCATCTTCTGCGCGCGGGAGTTCGCGGAGCACGGCCTCGAGTCCACGTTCGTCCAGGTGAATCGCAGCCGCACGTTCCGGCGGGGGACGGTTCGCGGCTTGCACTACCAGATCCCCCCGGCGACCGAGGCGAAGCTCTTCCGGTGCCTGCGCGGCAGCCTGCTCCACGTCATGGTGGACATGCGACGCGGCTCCAGGTCGTTTCTCCGCTGGCACGCCGAGGTGCTCACGGGCGACGGCGGCCGCATGGTGTACGTCCCGCGCGGCGTCGCCCACGCCATGCAGGCGCTCGAGGACGACGTCGAAACCATGTACTCGACGACGACCCACTACGCCCCCGAGCACGAGCGCGGTTGCCGCTACGACGACCCGCGGATCGGCATCGCCTGGCCGATCGCGCCGCCCCAGGCCATCCTGTCCGACAAGGACCGCGCCTTTCCGCTGCTCGGGTCCGACTTCGAGGGGGTACACCCGTGAAGCTCCTTTTGACGGGTGCCACCGGCTTCCTCGGGAGCCATCTCCTGCGCGCGCTGCTCGCCGAGGGTCACGCCGTCGTCGTGCTGAAGCGCAGCACCTCCTCGCTCGCCCGCATCGCCGACCTCGTCGATCGCGTCACCACCCACGACGTCGACCGCACCGACGTGCGCACGGTGTTCCGGGCACACCCCGAGGCGCGGGGCGTCGTCCACGTCGCCACCACGTACGGGCGCGACCAGCGAGCGAGCGAGGTCGTGGAGACGAACGTGCTCTTCCCGCTCCGGCTCCTCGAGGAGCTCGCCCGAGCCGGCGGGGGCACCTTCGTCAACACCGACACCAGCTTCAGCAAGCACTCGGATCGCTACGGCCACGGGCGAGGCTACACGGCGTCGAAGCGGCAGTTCCGCGACTGGGCGAAGCTCGCCGCAGAGGCCGGCGGGGTCGACTTCCTCCACCTGCGGCTCGAGCATCCCTACGGTCCCGACGACGGCGACGCCAAGTTCGTCACCTCGATGATCCGCCAGTGCCTCGCCAACGTCCCCGAGATCGACCTCACGCCGGGTGAGCAGCGGCGAGACTTCGTCCACGTCGACGACGTCGTGACCGCCTACCTGACGCTGCTGCGCACCGTGCCGCCTCCCCGAGCGCGCTTCGCGGAGTTCGAGGTCGGAACGGGCACCACGAGGTCGATCCGCGACTGCGCGCAGACGATCCAACGACTCACGGGCGCCACCACACGACTCAACTTCGGCGCCTTGCCGTACCGGGACGAGGAGTTCATGCACTCGCAGGCCGACACGGCGGCCCTGCGGGCGCTCGGCTGGGAGCCGCAACTCGACCTCGAAGCGGGGCTCGCAGCGACCATCCACGCGGAACGAGAGCGCCTGGCGGGCGGGCGCGCACCCGAGCGCGTCGCCGGGGCGCGGAGCAGATGACCATGCAGCAACCGTTCGACGGCTTCTATCAGGGGAAACGCATCCTGGTGACGGGACACACGGGCTTCAAAGGCTCGTGGCTGACCGCCTGGCTCCGCCACCTGGGCGCCCACGTGATCGGCTACTCGCTCGACCCGCCGACGCGCCCGAGCCTCTTCGAGGCGTGCGGCCATGCGCGGCGGATCACCGACGTGCGCGCCGACGTGCGCGACTACGAGAAGCTGGCGGCGACGCTCGGCGCCGAGCGGCCGGATCTCGTCTTCCACCTCGCCGCGCAGCCGATCGTGCGCACCGCCTACGAGGACCCGCGCGGCACCTTCGAGACCAACGTCATGGGCACGGTGAACGTCCTCGAGGCAGCGCGGCGCACGCCCGGCGTCCGGGGCGTGATCGTGGTGACCAGCGACAAGTGCTACCGCAACGTCGGCTGGGAGTTCGCGTACCGCGAGAACGACGTGCTGGGGGGCGACGAGGCCTACAGCGCGAGCAAGGCGTGCGCGGAGCTGGTGACGGCCTCGTACCAGGCGCCGAGCTTCCAGGCCAACGCGCAGCACCCGCGCGAGCTTCCCATCGCGTCCGTCCGCGCGGCCAACGTGGTGGGCGGCGGCGACTGGGCGCGGGACCGGATCGTTCCCGACATCGTGCGGGCCATCACCGGCGGCACCGACCTCGTCCTGCGCTACCCGGACGCGACGCGTCCCTGGCAGCACGTGCTCGACGCCTTGAGCGGCTACCTCTGGTTGGGGAGGAAGCTCGTCGAGCGGCCGGAGGGGCACGCCGGCCCGTGGAACTTCGGCCCTCGCGACGAGCCGATGCTCACCGTGCGTCAGCTCGCGGAGGGCATCATCGAGCGGTGGCCGGCGTCGCGCACGGCGGTGGTGGTGCGACCCGGACCGCCGCTGGCCGAGAAGCTCGCGCTCCGCGTCGACTGCAGCAAGGCGAACCACCTGCTCGGGTGGTGGGCCGCGTGGACCGCGGCCGACGTCCTCGACGCGGTCGTCGCCTGGTACCGGCGGTTCGCCGATTCCGACATGGACGGCTTCACGACGGAGCAGATTCGACAGTACACGGACGCGGCCGCGGCACGGGGCATCGCCTGGGCCGCCGGCCCCGGGACCGCCGCCGGAAGCTGACCGCCCGCAGCACGCACCGTCCCTCGGATATGGCAGCCTCTCCACGTCTCAGCGTCGTCATCCCGACCTACAACGGCGCACGCTACCTGCGCGGCGCGATCGCCAGCGTGCTCGCCCAGTCCGCGCGCGACCTCGAGCTCCTCGTCCTGGACAACGCCTCGACCGACGACACCCCGGCGCTGGTGCGCGAGTTCCGGGATCCGGCGCTGCGCTACCACCGCAACGCGACCAACCTCGGCTTCCGCGGCAACGTCGAGCTCGGGCGTCGTCTCGCCCGCGGCGAGCTGGTCGCGTTCATCGGCTGCGACGATCTCTGGGAGCCCGACATGGCGCGCCGGGCGCTCGCCTTCTGGGACGCCCGGCCCGGCCTCGGCTTCATGCACACCGCCACCACCCAGATCGACGAGGACGGCACGCCCTTCGGGCGGCTCACGGCGCCGTGGAGCGAGGTGACGCCCGGCCGCGAAGCGTTCGTCGAGGTGTTCCGGCTCGGCTTCTGCCTCTCCGGGATGCTCATGCCGCGGGCGCGCCTGGAGCGCCTCGGCGAGTCCGACCCCGCGTGGGGCGACATGCTCGACGTGTGGTGGTTCCTGAACCTCTCCCTCGAGGGCGACGTCGGCTACCTCCCCGAGCCCCTGGTGCGCTTCCGGATCCGCCGCGACAGCCTGGTCACATGCTCGGCGCGGGACGGCACGCTCTTCCGCCAGCACCTCGCGCTGGTGTCCCAGGCCTTCGAGTGGCCCCGGGCGCGCGTCATGGGGCTCACCCGACACAAGCGCCGCGCGCTGCGCTACACGGCGGCCGAGGCCTTGAAGATGCTTCACCTCGTCACGCTCGAAGGCACCCGGCGGCAGTACCTCCCGACCTTCGTGCGAGTCGTCCGCGCGGCACCGCTGCTGGCCGCGCTGCCGACCACCTGGGCCCGCTTCGCCTTCGGGCTGCTGCCGCGCCCGGCGATCCGTGGATTGCAGCGGTGGAAGCGCCGACGCGCGGCGCGGGGGACGCCGGGAGCCGCCGTGCTCGGCCCGGTGCCGTCCGGGGCGGCGTGAGCACCCCCATGCCACGAAGCCGCGCCGCGTGGGTGGTCGTCCCGGCGTCACGCATGGGGCTGCTCGGGCTCTGGTTCCTGGGGCAGCTCCTCATCATCCGGACGCTGCCGGCGGCGGAGGTGGGCATCTACGCGCTCTGCGTCGCCTTCATCCGGGTGCTGTCCGGCTTCCTCGGCGACACGCTCGACCTCGCCGTCCTGCGCAAGGCGCCGACGTACCTGGTCGACGACCGGCCGCGTGGCCTCGACGTGATCCGTGCCGCCTTCTGGATCCGGGTCGGCGCCGGCACCGCCCTCGGCGTGCTCGGGGCGCTCGCCGCCCCCGTCCTGGCCCGCACCTACGCGGGCGGCGCCGAGAACGCGGGACTCGTCGTGCTCGCGGCCACGGGCGTGCTCGGGGATCTCCTCGTGCGCTCGGCGCTCGGCTACTTCCAGGCCGCCGGGGTCTTCTCGCGCTACCTCGCCGTCGAGGCGGTGATGCAGGTGGGCCGCTTCGTAGCGGTGGCGACGCTCGCGGCACTCGGCTTGCTCAGCGTCGGGGCCACGCTCGTCATCCTGGTCGCGGCCCAGTTCGTCGCCTTCGCGGTCGGGCTGGCCCTCCTCCCGCGCGACGTGGTGCGGATCTCGTTCCCCGCGGCCGCCGACCTGATCGACGTGCTCCACTACGGCAAGTGGATGATCGTCGCGCTCGGCGCAGGCGTGCTGTACGACAACCTCGACGTCCTGCTCCTCGGCTCCTTCAGGCCGCAGTCCGAGGTCGGCATCCTGGCGGCCGCGCTCGCGCTCGCGCGCGTCCCCGACTTCATCGAGGGCTGCCTGGTCACGGTGCTCCACCCGCGGGTGGTCGACTGGTACCGCCGGGGCGAGTTCATGGCTGTGTTCCGGCGCTACCTCGCGTACTCCGTCCCCCTGACGCTCCTCGGGCTCACCGCCGCGCTCGCGCTGGGCGGGCCGCTCATCCGGCTCCTCGGCGCGGACAAGGTCGCGGCCCTGCCGGCCTTCCGGATTCTCGTCGTCGGCTCCTTCGCCTGGCTCGCCCTCGGTCCCCTGCCGACGGCGCTGGTCGCGCTCGAGCGGCCGCGCTGGAACCTGCTGCTCTGCACCGGGGCGCTGGTCGGCAAGCTCACCGCCGGGGCGCTCGTGATCCCGGCGTACGGGTTCATGGGCGCGGCGGTGGTCTCCCTCGCCATGCGCCTCGTGCTGACCGTCCTGGTCATCGGCTTCGCGCGGCGCGTGGTCGCGCCTGGGGCCCACGCCGTCGCGGCGTTCGAGCCGTCCGCCGGCGACGAAGCCGAGCGCATCGAGGCGATCACCTGATGCGCCGGGTCGCGTCCTTCGTGGGCGCGGGCGTCGCCCTCGCCGTGTGCTGCGTGGCGCTCGGCCCGGGTCTCGCCCTCGCCGCGCTCGCCGGGCTCGTGCTCGCGCCGCTCCTCTTGCTGTGGCCACACCTCGGGCTCGCGGTCGGGGTCGTGCTCGGCGTCGGCATCCCGGTCTACGCGGCCGCCCGGCCCGAGGCGGGAATGCCGGTGAGCCTCACGCAGATGGCGGGCGTGCTCACCATCGCGGGGTGGTTCGTGTGGGCCGTGCGGCACCGGGTCCGTCCGACCTTCGCCCCGCACATGATCCCGCTCCTCGTCTTTCTCGGCGTGCTCTTGCTGTCCGCCGCCGTCATGCCCGACCGCGAGCAGTCGCTGCTGGGACTCGCCCGGCTGTCCCGCTCGCTCCTCTTCTACTTCCTGGTCGCCAACCTCGGCACCGACCGGCGCGCGCTGCTCGGGATCGCCGCCGCGCTGACGCTCGCCGTGAGCATCAGCGCGTCGCTCGGCGTCCTCGAACACTACGTGCCGGGCTTCCACACCCCCACCACCGACGACGTGCGGGCCGAGGCCGGCGTCTCCGTCGACGAGCTCGACGCCGACGTCGGCGGGACCGAGGTGCTCGACCGGGCCTCCGGGGGTACCGGCGAGTACAACTACCTCGCCTACGCGCTCGCGACGGCGCTGCCGCTCAACCTCTTCTGGTGGCGACTCACCCGTCGGGTCGCGATGCGGGCGCTCCTGCTCGTGCTCGGCGCCGTGCACCTGCTCGCGATGGCGTTCACGTTCACCCGCAGCGGGTTCATCGGAGCCGCGGCGGCGACGATCTACCTCGTGATCCGGCGGCGCCTGCCGCTCGGCCCGATGCTCGCGCTGGCGGGGGTGATCGTCGTGTCCGCGCCGGTGTGGCTGCCCGCGGGCTTTCTCGAGCGTATGTTCTCCGTCCAGTACCTTCGGGAAGGAACGACGCCGCTGCGGCGGGAGATGGTGGTGGAGGGCCTCCACATGATCTCCGAGCGCTGGGTGCTCGGCCGCGGCTATGGCTCGTTCGGCCCCGAGTTCGTGCAGCGCTCGAACAGCGAGTACGCCGACGCGGAGCGCCAGCAAGCGGAGGAAGGCGGCGAGCCGCTGAACGACATCCGCGCGCACAACACGTACGTCGAGATCGGCGTGGAGTTCGGTCTCCTCGGCCTCCTGCCCTTCCTCGCCTTCCTGTGGTGCGTCATGCGAGATCTCGGGACCGCCGAGCGGGCGGGGACCGCGAGCGACGCCGACCTCGCCGTCGCGCTGCGCGCGGGGTTGATCGCGTTCTTCGTCTGCGGGCTGTTCGGGAACAACGTCCTGATGAAGGTGCTCTGGGTGCTGGCGGGCCTCGCCGCCGGGCTGCGTCGCGTCGTCCTCGAGCACGCCGGGACGCCGCTCCGGCCGACGGGGCTCGTCCCCGCACCCACAGCACCCGTGCGCCCGCGGCCCGACGCCCGGAGGGCGCGCTCCTCGCTGGCCCCACTCACAGCGCTCCTGCTGCTCGGCGCGTGCCAGTCCGTCGACACCGCTCGCCCGACGGCGAGCGACGCGGCCGAGCGCGCGGCGTCACCCTGGTCGTCGTGGACCGTCCGCCCCGAAGCCGTCTTCACCGGCGAGTCGGATCTCGCCACCAATCCGAGCATCGTGCAGGACGGAACCTCGTATCGCATGTTCTTCAGTTGCCTGGACCCCAAGCCCACCCGCACGGCGATCTGCGAGGCGACGTCGCCCGACGGTCTCGCCTGGGAGCCGGTGCCGAGCGAGGCGGGTCCACCACGAGGCCTCGTGCTGCGCGGGGAGAGCGGCCAGTGGGACGAGAACCTCGGCACCAGCGTCGTGACCAAGCAGGGTGACGAGTGGCTCCTCTTCTACGCGGGCTTCCGTGACCGGGGAAAGCCCATGCGCGGCTTCCCGGCGTCGCTCGGGCTCGCGCGCTCGACCGACGGCGTCCACTTCACCCCCGCTTCCGCTGCCGTCCTCGAGCCCACGCCCGGCTGGTACGACAACGACGCGGTGTACGGGGGCACCGTCGTCGCCCACGAGGGCGGGCTCGTGATGTTCTACGCCGGTCATTGCTACACGAAGTGCGACGAGGACGCCGGCGTCTTCCTGCTCGCGGCGACCTCCCCCGACGGTCGCACGTGGACGAAGCGGAAGACGCCCGTGCTGCGACCCGATCAGGGGCCGTCCTGGATGCGGGAAGGGGTGTCGGATCCGAGCCTGGGGCGCGGCCCCGACGGCGCCTTCTATCTCTTCTTCACCGGTCTCGTGGAGGAGGAGCGTGTCATCGGGGTGGCACGCGGCTCCTCGCCCTTCGGGCCGTGGGAGGTCGACCCCTTCCCCGTCGTCAGCCCCGTCCCGAAGACGTTCGCCGAGCGCCGCGTGATGGATCCGCAGGTGCGGATCGAGGGCGACCGCGTGCGCTTGTGGTTCTTCGGCGAGAACCGCAAGGAGCACGCCGCGATCGGCTACGCCGAGGCGCACTGGCCGCTGCGGGCCGAGGGCCCGTCGGGCGAGGAGCGTCCCCCGTTGGTCGCGGCCGCGCCCGAGTCCGGCTGGAAGAAGCGCACCACCGCGGTGTTCGGCGGACAGTTCTCGCTCGCGGGCGATCCGAGCCTCGTGCACCAGGGGTCGACCCACCACATGTTCTACACCTGCCCCGACCCCGAGCACCTGCGGGCGGCGATCTGCGAGGCGACGTCCCCGGACGGGCTCGTGTGGGACTACGCCCCGAAGCGCGTGTCCGGCACGCTGGCCCGCGGCATGGTGCTGCGCGGGCGCGACGGCCAGTGGGACGAGAACCTCGAGTCGTGCTTCGTCGTGCGGAGGCCCTGCGCCGCCGCCGACGGGTGCACCACCGAGGAGCTGCTCTTCTACGGAGGCTATCGCGACAAGGGCAAGCCGCGGCAGGGATTCCCCGCTTCCCTCGGCTTGGCGCGCGCGCGCGACGGCGGGCGCTTCGAGCCGACGTCCGCGGAGCCCATCCTCCGTCCCACGCCCGGCTGGTACGACAACGACGCCCTCTACAGCCCCACCATTCTCCAGCACGAGAACCAGTACATCATGGTCTACGCCGGCCACTGCTACACGAAGTGCGACCGGCCCGGGGGCGTGTTCCTGCTCGGGGCGACGTCCGCCGACGGGCTCACGTGGACGAAGCGCGAAGCGCCGGTGCTCGTCCCGTCGCCGGACCTCGCCTGGATGAAAGACGGCGTGGGAGAGCCGGGGCTGCTGCGCGGGCCCGACGGCGCCTTCTACCTCTTCTTCACGGGTCTCGAGGACGAAGCGCGCGTTCTCGGCGTCGCCCGCGGCGCGGGGCCGTTCGGGCCCTGGGACGTCCACCCGCGCCCGATCGTCGCGCCCACGCCCGGCACCTTCGACGCCGCCGGCGTGCTCGCGCCCTTCGTCACCCTGGAAAACCAGACGGTGCGCATGTGGTACCTCGCGAATCGGGCGGGGAAGAAGGATCTCGAGCACGCCATAGGGTATGCGGAGTCACCCTGGCCGATTCTGCCGCCGGCGGCCTCGGCGCCGTCGCCTTGACAGCCCTGGACAACTCGGTGCGTACTCCCGGCGGGTCATGCACGACGTAGGTCATGCACATGGGCCCGGGCCCCGCAGAGAAGCACGGCGCGAGTTGGCCGATCGGATCGTCCACCGTCTCACGTCCCGCGCGGAGGAGCTCGCGGCCGAGTACGCGCAGCCGGGCCGCGTGCACGCCGCAGTCGTCGACGACCTGCTCGACGAGGTGACGGCGCTCGAGATCTATCGCCGCTTTCCCAGCCCGTCCGAGATGGACCACCGCCGGAGTCTGCGCGAGTCGAAGTCCGTGAGCGCGCAGGTGGACCGGCATCATCCGCTCCTCGAGGAGTGCCTGTTCGCGTTCCAGGATTCTCGGGTGCTCGTCTGCCTCTCGAAGATCACGGGCACGTCGGACCTGATCGCCGACACGGCACTGCACCGCAGCGGCCTCAGCCTGATGGAGCGCGGCGACTTCCTGAACCCGCACCTCGACAACTCGCACAGCAACGACCGCCGGCTCGGCCGCGTCCTCAACTTGCTCTACTACGTCACCCCGGTCTGGCCGCTGGAGTACGGCGGGCACCTCGAGCTGTGGGATCAGGGTCCGGGCGGTGCCTGCCGGACCATCCCGAGCACGTTCAATCGTCTGGTCATCATGGGCACCGACCGCCACGCCTGGCATTCTGTGAGCCCGGTGATCCACGACGGGCGCCGATGCTGCGTCTCAAACTACTTCTACTCGTCGACGGTCGGCGATCACTTCCACGTGACCTCGTTCCGAGGCCGCCCCGGACAGCGGGTCCGCGACGTGCTGCTCCGGGCGGACGGCATCCTGCGCAACGGCGTGCGGAAGCTCTTCCGGCACGGGGTGGTGCGGAACTGGCACTTCTACGACCGAAGGTAGTGGCGACCCGCTTGGCGTCCTCCTCGCCAAGGGGAACTACGGCCGCACGGGCGGGCCGGAGACGCTGCTCGCGTCGCTCCTCGCCGGGCTCGACCGCGCCCGTTTCCGCCCCACGCTCGTGATGCTCACGCGCCCGGGAGAGCCCCAACCGGCGGCGCTCGGCGCGGGCGTGCCCACCGACTCGCGCCGGGAGCTGCCCTGGCGGGGCCTCGTGACCGCGCCCGCGGTGGCGCGGGCGCTCGGTCGGCTGGTGCGAGAAACACAGGCACGCCTGATCCATACCCACGACATGCGCTCGAACCTCGCCGCCTACCTCTTCACGCGGCGCGCGCGCGTGCCGTGGATCGCGCACGTCCACGGATGGCTCGGGGCGACGCACCGCGCACGGTGGCGGGTGTACGAGCGCATCGAGCGACGTCTGGTCCGCCACGCCGACCTCGTGCTCGTGGGCTCCGCGGCGGCGCTCGGCGAGGTGGAGGCGTGCGGCGTGCGGCGGGCGCGAATCGTCGCCAACGCCGTGCACATCCCGCCCGACGGCGCCTGCGCGATGCAGGCGGCGCGCGTGCGGGCGGAGCTCGGCGCAAGCGACGCAACGGTGGTGATCGGCACGACCGGCCGCCTGCACGCCGGAAAGGGCCAGACGTTCCTCGTGCGCGCCATCGCCGAGCTCAGACGCCGCGGCCGTCCGGTGCACGGGCTCGTCGTCGGCGAGGGTCCCGACCTCGACCCGCTCCGCCGGCTCGCCCGGGATCTCGGCGTCGCGCGCGACATCACCTTGACCGGCTTCTGCACGGACCCGATACCCTACGTCGCCGCCATGGACGTGTTCGTCGCCCCGTCGCTCAAGGAGAGCCTGCCGCTCACGGTGCTCGAGGCGATGGCGCTGCGTAGACCCGTCGTCGTCTCCGCGGTCGGCGATCTGCCGCGCGTCATCACCGACGGCGTGTCGGGGTTCCTCGTCCCGCCGGCGGACGTCACCGCCCTCACCGAGACCCTCGAGCGTCTGATCCCCGACGCCGCGCTGCGCGGCGCCGTCGGCGCGCGGGGGCGCGCCGTCGTCGCCGAGCGGTTCTCGGCCGACTCCATGATCCGAGCGCTCGAAAACATCTACGCCGACCTCATCGCCGCCGAGCCGTCCCCGGTCGCGCGATCGGCGGCACCCTCCCTCTCGTGAGCTCCGGCGCGCTCCGCATCGCCGTCGACGCCACCGCCGTCGTCGAGCAGCCGACCGGCGCGGCGAACTACACGCTGAACCTGATCCGCGCGCTCGCGCGGATCGATCCCGTGAATCGCTATTTCGTCTTCGTGACGCCGCGCAACGCCCATCTGCTGGGGGTCGACGCGCCCAACTTCACCCCCCTGCTCGCGCGCTGCCGAACGCGTCCGGCGCGCTTGTTCTGGGAACAGACGCGGCTTCCGTGGCTCGTCCGCCGCCTCGGCATCGACGTCCTGCACTCGCCCCACTACACGATGCCGGTCGCCAAGCCCTGCCGGTCGGTGGTGACGTTCTGCGACATGACGTACCAGCTCATGCCCGAGCTGCATCGCCGGTGGCACCGCCGCTTCTTCCCGGCGATGATGCGGTGGAGCGCGCACCACGCGGACCGGCTGATCGCCATCTCGGAGAGCACGCGGCGCGACGTGATCCGGCTGCTCGGCGTCGCCGCCGATCGGATCGTCGCCATCCCCCTCGCCGGCAGCCCGGCGTTCCGCGTGCTGCCCGCCGCCGAGGTGGCGGCGGTGTGCCAGCGCCGCGGCCTCGTCCCGGGGCAGTACCTCTGCTACGTCGGCGTGCTCGAGCCGCGCAAGAACGTGCCGACGCTGATCGACGCGTACGCGCGGATCGCGGGCGCTTTCCCCGGCGTCTCGCTCGCCATCGTGGGCAGGAACGGCTGGGAGTACGAAGACATCTTCCGCAGGGTCACCGAGCACGGGTTGAGCGATCGCGTCCGCTTCCTCGGCCACGTGCCCCAGGACGATCTGGTCGCCCTCTACAACGGAGCCCGCGCGTTCGTGTACCCGTCGCGCTACGAAGGCTTCGGGCTCCCCATCCTCGAGGCCATGCAGTGCGGCACCCCGGTGGTCACCACGACCGCGTCCTCCATGCCCGAGGTCGCGGGCGAGGCCGCCCTCCTGGTCGAGCCGACCGACGTCGCGGCGCTGGCGGACGCGATCGCGCGGCTGCTCTCCGACGACACCGTCGCGCGCGACCTGTCGGCGCGGGGCATCGCACGCGCGGCCACCTTCAGCTGGGAACGGTGCGCGGCGGACACGCTGGGCGTCTACCGCGCGCTCTGCGAGGACGGCCGGAGCGCGCGGCCGTGAGCGCGCGCGCAACGGACCTCTCGGTCATCGTCGTGAGCCACGGTCACGGGGAGTTCCTGAAGGACTGCATCGGGTCCCTCGCCCGCGGCCTAGACGGCCTCGCGGCGGAGGTGCTGCTGGTCGACAACCTCGGCGGGACCCCCGAGGCGGCCCTCTCGAGCCCACCCTGTCCGGTCCGCGCACAGGCGAACCCTCGCCCGCAGGGCCTGGCGCGCAACACGAACCAGGCCGCACGCACCGCCGCCGGTCGCTACCTGCTCCTTCTGAACCCGGACACGGAGTTCCTCTCGGGGAGCCTCGCGCAGGCGATTCGGTTCCTCGAGTCCAACCCTGCCGCGGGTCTGCTCGGGTGCCGGCTGCTGAACCTCGACGGCAGCGTGCAGCAGAGCTACCGCCGCTTCCCGACCGTCCCCTTCGCGCTCGCGCGCGGGCTCGCCGCCGACCGCTGGCCCTACCGCCCGCGGTTCTATCGGCGGGGGCTGATGGAGGGCGAGCGCCTCGACACCCCGACGCCCGTCGACTGGGTGCTCGGCGCCTTCATGCTGATGCGAAGCGCCGACCTGTTCGCGATCGGCGCCATGGACGAGGGCTTTCACCTCTATTACGAGGACGTCGACCTCTGCTACCGCCTGCGCCAGCGCGGCCTCGCGACCTACTACTGGCCCGACGTCCAGGTGCGACACCTCTGGAAGCGCGCGAGCGCGGGCGCCGCGCTCGGGCGACACCGCATGTGGCACGTGCAGAGTCTCTGTCGCTACTTCTGGAAGCACGGCTACGTGCTGCGCCCCCGCCCGGAGCCCGCGTGATGGGCGGGCTCGCGCCGTGGCTGCGGCGCCGGGTCGGCCGCGGCGTGAAAGCGGTGCTGTGGGCCACGGCCGGCCCCGCCGGGGGGTTGCGCGTGCTCGCCTATCACTCGGTCGACCCGAGCGGCTCGCTCCTCTCGGTCCGCCCGGACCAGCTCCGGCGCCACCTCCTCGTGCTCAAGCGGGGCGGATGGCGCGGGCTCACGGCGGCGGAATTCACGGCCCGGCTGCACGGCCCCCCGGCCGCGTCCCGCGAGGTGCTCATCACCTTCGACGACGGCTACGAGAACTTCCTGACCGACGCCGCCCCGATCCTCGCCGACCTCGGCTTCCCCGCCACCGTGTTCGTCGTCACGGATTCCATGGGGGAGAAACCGCGCTGGTTCGAGCGCGACCGGGAGGCGATCGACCGCCTGATCGGCGACGTCCCGTTCACCACCGCGGAGCGCCGGCGGTGGGCCACGGCCGCGCCCGAGATCGCGGCCACGCGGCTCCTCGACTGGGCCCAGGCGCGCGAGCTGGTGGCGCGCGGCTTCGACGTGCAGAGCCACGGCGCCGAGCACCGCTTCCTCACCCGCCTCCCCTCCGACGCCGTCACGGCCGACCTCGCCCGCTCGCGCGCCGCGCTCGAGCGCGAGCTGGGCGTGGCGCCGCGTCTCTTCTGCTACCCGTACGGCGACGCGGACGCTCGCGTGGCCGCGATCGCCCGCGACCTGGGCTTCGACGGCGCCGTGCTCGCCGAGTACGACGGCCCCTGGTCCGATCCGTTCCACGTCGGGCGGGTGACGCTCAACGGCGCCACCGACGCCTTCGACCTGCGCGTCGCGCTGTCGCCCGCGATCGACCACCAGGCGGCGCTCCGCCGTCGCGTCCGTCGCCTGCTCGCGGGCCGGGGGCGCCGAGCGTCGTGCTGACCGTCGTCCTCGGGCCGCGAACTCGGCTCGCGACCGCGCTGCTCGCCTCCGAGGGCGTGCGAGGCTCCGAGCTGCTCCTCGTGGCGCGGGACGCGGCCGAGGCGACACGGCTCGGGGCTGTGTACCCGGCGGCGGCGGTCTACCGCGCCTGGGAGGACGCCCCGCGCGCGCCCGGGCCGCGCGACGTCGTCGCCGTCGTGTGCTGCGCGCTCGGGCTCATCCACCCGGCCGCGCCCGACGCGGACGCGCACGCGCGCGCGGCGCGACGCGATCTCGGCGTGCTCGAGGCGTTGCTGCAAACGCAGCGCGCGGCGGAGATCCGCGTGGTCCTCGTCTCCTCGGTGCTGGCGCTCGCGCCGGGCCGTGCCCAGGCCTACTACGCCGGCTGGAAGTGCACCGTCGAGGGTGCGCTCAGCGCACTGCTCGCGAGCCATCCCCGCGCGCGCCTCTGCGTGCTCTATCCCGGACGCCTCGTCGAGCGACGATCGCTCGCCGAGCCCGCGTCGGCCCTCTACACGACCTACGCCGCGCTGGCGCGCACCGTGGTCCGCTGCTTGCGCGCGGACAACGCGCGGCGGCGCATCGTCGGCGCGGACGCCCGGCTCTGGCTGGCGGCGCGCGGCGTCGCCTCCACGTCCGCCGCGCTGCTCGGCCGACCGTGAGCCTCGCGTGTCCAACTTCGTCGTTGACCCGCACGCGGACGGGGGTGTACGCGGGGCGGCGGCCATGAGCGGCACGGAGACGAGCGAGCGCGAGCGGCGCTTCTGGAACGAGCACGCGCGCGAGAGCGCCGCGGACCCGGACGTCGAGACCTACCGCGTGCGGCCCACGGATCGATACGACCCCGCGGTCCCCTGGCTGCCGTATCTCGGTGTCCCGGCGCTGGTCGACGTGATGCTCGACGCGCTGGGCGATCTGCGCGACAAGCCGGTGCTGGACCTCGGCACGGGGACGGGCTTTCTCGCCGTGCTGCTCGCGCTGCGGGGCGCGCGGGTGATCGCCGTCGACGTGTCCGAGGAGCAGCTCGCGACGGCACGCGCGCGCGCGCGCGTCAGCGGCGTCGAGGACCGGGTCGAGTTCCGCGAGATGGCGTCCGAGGTGCTCGACTTCCCGAGCGGCGCGTTCGCGGCCGTGGTGGGCTCGTTCGTCCTCCACCACGTCGACCTCGCGCGGGCCGGGCGGGAGATCCACCGCGTGCTCGCCCCCGGTGCCCGGGCGGCCTTCATCGAGACGTCGGCCCGCAACCCGCTGCTCATGGCGGGTCGCACGTACCTGGTCGGCCGCTTCGGGATTACCCGTGCGAGCAGCCCCGACGAGGCGCCACTCGGTCGCGCCGCCGAGCGGGCGCTGGCGCAGATCTTCCCCGGCGGCGTCCGACTGCACTACCCGGACCTGCTCTTCCTCCGCATGCTCCCCGCGTACGTCGAGCCGCTGCGGCGGCCCCGCATCATGGCGCTGGCCAAGTGGCTCGACGAGCGGCTGTGGCGCATCCCGCGGCTGCGGCCCTGGAGCTACTTCGTGGTGGTGGAGCTCCGCAAGCCCGGGGCGTGAACCGGGGCCGCAAAAGCCCCTGGTGCGTCCGGACCCCCTTGGGGTATAGGCATGTCGGCAACTGCCCCTTGGAGGACCCACAGATGAAGACCGTCCTGATCGCCGCCTTGGTGTTCGCCGGCCTGGCCACCGCGCACGCCCTCCCGGTCACCTACGTGATCGACCCCTCGGCGAGCTCCCTCACGGTGTCGGGGCTGCTGGACTCCACGGCCCACACGGAGCAGGCCAGCGGGAGCCTGACGGCGTCCTACAGCGGCACCCTGAGCGCCGACCTGGACGCCGGCCTCCTCACCTTCTTCGGCGGCAGCAGCATGGTCGCCGCCTCCCAGCCGGTCGGCACCTTCGCCCCCGCGGCAGTCTTCCGCACCAACGACAACTACGGCGTGCTGGTGGGCCCGGGCATCCCGATCGCGCTCGGCAACATCGCCTTCGACCTGGCGGCGGGCACCGTCACCAACGGCGGCGTCCCCTCGGGCATGATCGTGTTCCTCACCGGCGGTGCGATCGACGTCGAGGGCGACGGCGGCGTGGTCGGCGGCGGCCTCGCCGCGCCCAACACCACCGCCTCGGCGGCGAGCCTCACGACCGTCGGCACCATCGAGACGCTGGTGCTGCCGATCCTGATGGTGAACCAGCTCGACACCAACCTGACGCTCAACTTCGGGGGCACGATCACGGCCCGTCGCGACACCTGCGGCAACGGCATGCTCGATCCCAACGAGGTCTGCGACGACGGCAACCGCGACAACGGCGACTGCTGCGACTCCACCTGCATGGTCGCGGACCCCTTCTGCGGCTTCAACCTCGACCACTACAAGTGCTACGAGGCGCCGCTGCGCCACGGGGCGGCGTTCGCAGCGCCAACGGTGTCGCTGGTCGACTTCTTCGGGACCACCTCCGCCCGGGTCTCGAAGCCCACCACCCTCTGCAACCCGGTCGACAAGAGCGGCTCGGGCATCCTCGACGCGACCGCGCACCTCACCTGCTTCCCGGCAAAGGACAACCCGCGCCGCCGGATCACCCCGCGGAGCGTCCTGATCCGCAACCAGTTCGGCGAGCAAGCCGTCGAGGTGACCCGACCGGGGGACCTGTGCGTGCCGTCGGAGTTGAACGGCGTCGCGTCGGCCCTCAACATCGACCACTTCCGCTGCTACAAGGCGCGCGTCCCACCCAAGTCGAGCGGGCCCGACCCCCAGGACGTCACCCTGGCCGACCAGTTCGAAACGCGGACGGCGCGGACGGTGTCGTTCTTCGAGTTCTGCTACCCCGTCTCCAAGAACGGCGAAGCGATCAAGGACGCCAAGTCGCACCTCACCTGCTACCGCCTGGAGGATACCTCGGGCCTCTTGCCGTTCCACCGCTTCGACGCCTCGGTGAGCAACCAGTTCGGCACACAGCCGTTGACCGTGCGCCCGCTGGCGCTGCTCTGCGTGCCGACGATCAAGCTCTCGCCCTGAGCGTCGAGCGGCACGCTTCCTCCCAATTCCGCGCCAATCGTGCTTTAACGCCGGTCGTGCGAGCGGTGATCCAGCGCGTCAGCGAAGCGCGCGTCGCGGTGGCGGGCGAGGTGGTGGGCGAGATCGGGCACGGCCTCTGCGTGCTGCTCGGCGTCGCCCACCACGACACCGAAGCCGACGCCGACGCGCTCTGCCGGAAGATCGTCGGGCTCCGCGTCTTCGAGGACGAGACCGGCCGCTTCGCGCGCTCGCTGGAGGACGTCGGCGGCGGGCTCCTCGTGGTCTCGCAGTTCACGCTCCTGGCCGACACCCGGAAGGGCCGCCGCCCCTCCTTCACCGACGCCGCCCCGCCCGAGCGCGCCGAGGCGCTCTACGCCCGCTTCGTCGCCCGCGCGCGCGACGAGCGCGTGCCCGTGGCGACCGGCCGCTTCCGCGCCAGGATGGCGCTCGCGCTCGTGAACGACGGACCGGTGACGCTCGTGCTCGACACCGCGGAGGCGTCGTAGATGGCGCGCGCCGGCTTCACCGCGATCGGCTCCGGCAAGATCAAGTTCGGGAAGGATGGCCTCTGGTACAACGACGACGAGGTCATCCCCAACAAGGCGATCCGCCGCCTCTTCAGCCGCACGCTGATCGTGGGGCCCGACGGGCGCGCCCGTCTCGAGCTGGGCGAGGACAAGGCCGACGTCATCGTCGAGGACACGCCGTGGGTGGTGACCGGGGTGGACGGGGATCCGCGGCAGGGCTTCACGCTCGTGCTGAACGACGAGTCGCGCGAGCCGCTCGACGCCGGCTCGCTGCGGGTCGGCGCCGGGCAGGTGCTCTACGCGCGCGTGAAGGGCGGCCGGCACGAAGCGCGCTTCCTCCGTCCCGCGTACTACCAGCTCGTGCGTCACGTCGAAACCGGGCCGGCCGGCGAGTTCGTCCTCCCCGTCGGCGCCCAGCGCGTCGCCATCCGCTCCCGTTGATGCACGTCGTCCTGGTCGCGCCCGAGATCCCCCAGAACACCGGCTCGATCGGGCGGCTCTGCCTCGCCACGGGCGCGACGCTCCACCTGATCGAGCCGCTCGGCTTCACGATCGACGACCGCCACCTCCGCCGCGCCGGCCTCGACTACTGGGAGCACGTCGACGTCGTCCGGCACCGGAGCTGGCCGCACTTCCTCGCCGCGCGCCCCGCCGGCCGGCTCCTCTGCTTCACGGCGCGCGCCAGCCGCTCCTACACCCGCGCCCGCTACCGCAACGACGACCTCCTCGTCTTCGGCGGCGAGAGCCGCGGGCTGCCGGCGTCGATCCGCGAAGACGACGCCGACGCGCTCCTCCGAATCCCCATCGCGAGCGAGCAGGTCCGGAGCCTGAACCTCGCCAACGCGGTCGCGATCGTGCTCTACGAAGCGCTCCGCCAGCAGGGCACGGTGTAGCGACGTGCGCCGCGCCCTTCTCCTCGCGGTCGCGGCCGCAGCCCTGGCCTGCGGCCGGATCCCCGTGCCGCGCGCGTCGCCCTTCCACCCCGCCGACGCGGACCTCAGCGTCACGCGCATCGTCCACGGCTCGCTGATCCTCGACCTCCGCGGCACGCGCGTCGTCGTCGACCCGTGGTTCCACTCGGGCCTCTTCCGCCGCCAGAACGAGCCGCTCGGCTTGTTGCCGGAAACCGTGCCCGACGCCGCCGCCGTGCTGCTGACGCACGAGCACCCCGAGCACTTCGACCCGCAAGCGCTCAAGCTGCTGGCCGCGCGCGTGCCCGAGGCGATCGGCCCCCCCAAGATGCACTCCCGCCTGGAGGGGCTCGGCTTCCGCAAGGTGACCGACCTCGGCTGGTGGGACAAGGCTCACGTCGGCGACCTCCTCGTGACCGCGGTCCCGGCGCGCCACGGGGTACCGGAGAACGGCTACGTGCTCGAGATGGGCGGCGTCGGTGCGTACGTCGCGGGCGATACGGCGTGGTTCCCGGAGGTCGTCGACGTGGCGACCCGCTTCCCGCACCTCGACGTCGTCCTCCTCCCGGTCGGCGGCAAGCGACTCTTCGGCTTCCGGCGCGAGATGGGCCCCGAGGAGGCCGCGCGCGCGGCGGCGATCCTGAACCCGCGGCGCGTGATCCCCATCGGCTACGGCGAGACGGGGGGGTTCCCCGTGCGCTGGTTCGCGCGCAACCCCGTCGAGCGCTTCGTGGACGAGTGTAAAAAGCGCGGCATCGGGAACGACCGCGTCGTCGTGCTAGAACCCGGGGAGAGCTGGCACTACTACCACTGACCCCGAGGGAGGTGCGATGCGGACGCTCGGCGTGGTCCTCTTCCCGGGCTTCGAGCTGCTGGACGTCTTCGGTCCGCTCGAGGCCTTCGGTCACCTCAAGCAGGACTTCGGCATCGTGATGGTCGCCGAGCGGCCCGGGCCGGTGGCCAGCGCGCAGGGCCCCCAGGCGGTCGCCGAGCGCGGCTTCGCCGACTGCCCCCGTCTCGACGTCCTTCTCGTGCCGGGCGGTCTCGGCACGCGCACGGAGGTCGCCAACCACGCCCTCCTCGACTGGCTCGCGAGCCGCGCCCGGGAGGCCGAGGTGACGACCTCGGTCTGCACCGGCGCCGCGTTGCTGGCGCGCGCCGGCGTGCTCGACGGCCGGCGCGCGACGACCAACAAGCGCTCGTTCCAGTGGGTGGTCGAGCAGGGCCCGAAGGTGACCTGGGTCCCGGTCGCGCGCTGGGTCGACAACGGCAACGTCGTCACCTCCTCCGGCGTGTCGGCGGGCATCGACATGTCGCTCGCGCTCATCGCGCGGCTCGTCAGCGTCGAAGTCGCCGAGCGCGTCGCGCAGGGCATGGAGTATCGTTGGGCGCGGGACGCGGGGGAGGACCCGTTCGCGAAGCTGTACGGGCTTGGCTAGGGGCGTGCCTGGATCACTGAATGCGGCCAGTCGCCGGTCAGCGACGGCGGGGCGGGTGTGGGGAACATGAGGCGGAGGGGGGTTCTGTAGTCCTCCACTCCCACTGTCGCGGTTGGGATACCGTCCACACCGTCATGCGGTAGCTTGCCGTCGACCACGGGGTTGTTCGGATTGCCATGCGACAGCTCGTCCGGTTTTCCTAGGCCTAACGCGTCCTTTATTAGATCCGCGATTGCCTTCGCCGGGTCCTCTGGGCCTTCGGGGCCGTGCTCCGCCGGATCGATACCCAACTGCCTGTTGCTAGGTTCGCGTAGTTGCTTGTTGGGATTGAAGTCAGGGTATTCTTCAGGGAATTCTTCCCATTGCGCCGCGGCGGCATCAACGTCGAACCAGCGGCTGTTTTCCGGAGTACCGTTGGGGTCGGCCCCAGTGACCGGCCGTGTTGGTGTGGGCTCGGGCTTGGGCGGATGGGGGTGATGGTGGCCCCAGCTCCCGTCCGGGTTGGAGAGGCAGAACGCGCCGTTCTGGCATCCCGGTGGCGGAGGGATCGTGGGGGGTGGCGTCTTGGGCGTTTGTGGCTGGTCGTCCGCGTCGTTGTCGCCATCCGGACCATCATTGTCGTTGAGCAATTCGTTGCAATCGCGCCCAACCCAGGCGCCGCCAAGGGTCTGCTCACACCTGCCCGTCGGGTCGGTGGAGTTGATGGGGTTCCACCCGACGTAGCTGTATGGGTTCGCGAACTGGCGTACGGGGTCGTGCGTCAGGAAGGTCGCGAGCTGGGGATCGTAGAAGCGCGCGCCCGCGTACTCGAGGCCCGACGTGAACTCGGTCTCGTAGTCGGTGAAGTCGTGCGTGAAATTGGGGTTGTTGAAGCCGTTGCGGATCTCTCCGTAGTTCCCATACTGCACACGGCTGAGGACGCTGCCGTGGGTACCGGTGATGATCTCCATCGAGCCGAGGTGGTTGTCGTGGAGGTGATCGATGGTGCCCGGGTTGCATCCCGTCCCCGGCCGCTCCTCACCGACCAGCAGGCCGGCGACGAAGACGTTCTCGAGGAGAGGGACACCGTCCGTCTTCTCCGTGAACCGGCCGTAGTAGCGGGTGACGACGTTGCCCGGGGTCACGATCTGGGCGACTTTCGAGCCCGTGTAGTCGTAGAGGAAGCTGACCGTCTTGCCGAGGTCGCTCACGTCGACGCTCGTCAGCTGCCCCCAGGGGTCGTAGGTGTACGTCTGACAACTGACCCCACACTTGAAGTTCCGGTTGCCGTTGGAGTCGTGGGTGATGGTTGGCGACCCGAAGGCGCCCGTGATCCCCGTCATCTGATGGGGTTTCGCGGGCGTCGCGTATTGGATCGTCCCCCCACCCTTCGCCGTGATGTTGCCGAGCTTGTCGTAGCTGAAGCTCTCGGTGATGTCGGGGTTCCCGGTGACCGACGTCAGGCGCCCGAGCGCGTCGTAGCCGAAGGTCCCATGGTCTCCCAGGTTGTCGCCGATGACGAGGTCGTCGATGTCCTGGAGTAACCCGGTCGCGGAATAGCTCGGATACTTCAGATCCAGATACGTTCCCCCCGGGCCGACCACGCTCAGCTCCTCGAGCGCGTTGCGGCGACCCGCGTCCCAGTACGTGCGGGTGTCCACGACGCCGTTGCCGTGCACGAGGGTCCGAATGCGACCGAACATGTCGTACGTGACATTCGTGACCGCGGGCCCCGTCCCAAAGAGGAAGCTGGCCGCGATCTGGTGGCCGGCGGCGTCGTGCCCGTACTGCAGGAACTGGCCTCCGGGATAGCTGATGGAGTAGATGTGGTCGCCCCCGTCGTACGTGAACGACGTGGTGCCCTCGGTGTACTGATGGGCCCCGTCGATGCCGGAGAGGTGGATGCGCTTGGTGATCTGCCCGAGCCGCCCGCGGACGTCGTACGGGCCGAGGAGCGTCACGACCGCCGGGTCGCTGGCGCTTCCTTCCACCACCTTCGTGAGTTTGCCGAGCCCGTAGGCGACGGTGGAGTCGTCGTAGGTGAAGTCGGCCTGGTCGCTGCTGCACGCGACCGCAGGGTTGCACACCGAGCCCGGCGACACTTCGCCGTCGCCCGCCAGCGCGCAGCGGCGGGTGCGGCGGTTGAGGACGTCGTAGCAGTACTGGACGTGCTGATTCGCTTTGGGGTCGTCCTGGTAGATCAGGTTCCCCCCCAGGTCGTAGCCGAACTGCCAGAGCCCGGGGCTCGCCGCCGCGCCCGTGTCGGGA
>JBGQET010000023.1:0-52507 GCA_041496545.1 Binatia bacterium
ATGCGGTCGGGCTCGTAGAAGACGACGGCGAGGAGGTCCCACGCCTGCTCGGTGCAGAGGCGCTCGGTCACCGCCAGGCGGCGCTCGGCAAGCTGGCGGAGATGCGCCAGGTACTCCAGACAGCGCGCGCGGTAGTCGGGGGCGTCGCGGCGGAGCGCGCGCGGCGGCTCGGTGGCGATCTCGTAGTCGTCGCCGAGGAGGGCGCGCAGCTCGGGCGGGTACACGATGTCGGTCGCGCCGGGCGGGGCGAGGAGGCAGGACACCATGAAGCCGTTCACCGGCCGCACCGGGTACGCCGGCGGCACGTTGACGGCGCCCACGCGACGCCCGGCGTCGCCGACGATCTCCCAGAGCGTGCGCGCGCGGAGGTCGCGCGCGGTGACGAGGTCGCCGCTCGCGTAGCCGCGCGCAGCGAGCGCGCGGAAGCTGAAGACACCGTGCTTGCCGGGGTTCTTGCCGGTGACGAACGTCGACCAGGCGGGCGGTGTGAGCGCGGGGAACGTCGAGCGCAGCTCGCCGTGGCAGCCTGCGGCCATGAGCTTCGCCAGCTCGGGCAGCTCGCCGGCCGCCGCCCACGGCGCGAGCAGGCGGAAGCTCGCCCCGTCGAGGCCGATGACGAGCACGCGGCGCGGGACGGCGCTCATCCTGCGGCCATCGCCACAGCCGGACGCTTCACCTCCGCGCAGAGGGCGAGGTACGCGCGCGCCACCACCGGCCACTGGAGCTCTCGCTCGACCCGCGCGCGGCCGCGCGCCGCGAGGGTCGCCGCGAGCGCCGGCGTCGCCAGCAGCCGCTCGAGCGCCGCGGCGAGCGCCGCCGGGTCGTCGGGCGGGACCGTGAGCCCCGTCTCCTCGTGCACCACGATCTCGGGGATGCCGTTCACCGTCGTGCCGACGAGCGGCCGGCCCGCGGCGAGCGCCTCGACGCAGACGAGCGGCAGGCCCTCGAAGCGCGACGGGCAGGCCACCACCGCCGCGCCGCGCAGCAGGGCGACGGTGGTCGGGCGATCGGTCGTGCCGAGGAAGCGGACGCGCGTGCCGACGCCGCGCGCCCCCGCCAGCTCGCGGAGCGCGCGCTCGGCGGTGCCCTCGCCGGCGAGCAGCAGGTCGACGTCGCGGCGCGCGAGACGCGCCAGCGCCTCGATCAGCAGGTCGAAGCCTTTCTGCCGCTCCAGTCGGCCGACGCCGAGGACGTAGGGCCGCGGGTGCGGGAACGGCTGTCCGGCGGCCAGCTCGGCCGGGTCGTAGCCGTTCGGCACCACGCGGACGAGCCGCGCCTGCCCCACGCGGGTCGCGTAGGCGGCGGCCTCGGCGGAGCACGCGGCCACGGCGTCGGCGGCGCGGACGAGCATGCGGAAGAGACGCACGTTCTCCGGCACGTCGCTCGGGAGCGCGGCCTCCTGGAGGCTCAGCACCTGGGGCACGCCGGTCACGCGCCGGACGATCGCCGCGTAGGGCGCGAAGCGACGCACGCAGTGGACGCTCACGACGTCCGGCGCAAAGCGCCGCACGGCGCGCACCAGGCGCACCGCCGTCAGCGGGAAGCGCCGCCCGAAGCGGCGCAAGCGCTTCAACTCGCTCGCGCGCGCCGGGAAGGGGTAGGGCTGCACGACCGTCGTCGGCCCGCCGACGCCGGGCGCGTCGCCGTCCACCACCGCGCCGACCGCGTGCCCCGCGGCGCGCGCCTCGCGCGCGAGGGCGTCGATGATTAGCCGGGTGCCGCCCATGGTCGCGTAGTGCGGGCTCAGGAAGAGCAGTCTCACGGGGAGGGGACGGCGGAGAGGCGCCGTCGCCCCGCACGTATAGCGGCCGACCCCGGGGCTGGCAATTGAAGCTCAGCGCGCCGCGGCGGCCAGCACGTCGAGGTAGCGGGCCGCGATCTCCGGCCAGGCGAAGCGCGCGCCGGCACGCGCCCGGCCCTCCTCGCCGAGCCGGCGGCGGCGCGGCGAGTCGGCGAGGAGCGCGCCGAGGACGGCGGCGAGCGCGGCCGGATCCTCGGGCGGTACGAGCACCCCCGTCTCGCCGTCCGCGACCGCGTCGGGCACGCCGTCGACCGCCGCCGCGACCACGGCGCATCCGCTCGCCATCGCCTCCAGGCAGACGAGCGGCATGCCCTCCCAGCGCGACGGACAGGCCACGAGGAGGGCGCCGCGGTAGAGCGTCGCCACCGTGTTCTGGTCGACGGGCCCGAGGAAGTGTACGCGATCCGTGAGCCCGAGCCGGGCGCGCTCCGCTTCCAGCAGAGCCCGCTCGGGCCCGTCACCGGCCACCAGCAAATCGACGCCGGGCGGCAGGCGCGCGACGGCCTCCAGCAGGACGTCGAAGCCCTTCTGGCGGGCAAGCCGCCCGACGGCCAGCACGTACGGCCGCGGGTGGGCGAACACCGCGCCGTCGCCGAAGCGCTCGAGGTCGACGCCGTTCACGATCACCGTGAGACGCGACGCGACGTCGGGCGCGAGGGCCCGCGCGCTCGCCGCGAGCGACGTGCTGCACGCGACGACCCGCGTCGCGCGCCGCAGCGCCGCGCGGAGTACGCGCGGCGTGGCGGTGAAGACGCCGCCCTGCTCGCGACCCTCGAGCGACAGCACGAGCGGCGCCGTCCGCGCCAGCCCGATGGCGTACGGCGCGAAGGTGGAGACGGTGAGCGTCAGCACCACGTCCGGCCGGTGCGCCGCGACCGCCTGGCCGAGACGCGCCCTCGCGGACGGGAGCCCGAGCGCGAAGCGGAGCTGCCGCCCGGGCGGCCACCAGCGCCGCGGCACGCCGTGGAAGCGGCGGCGCACGACGGGCGGGTCGGCGTCGGGGCGCGAAGCGGCGTCGGGGCCGCGCGCCAGGATGACGACCTCATGCCCGCGGCGCTGAAACTCCCTCACCAGGCTCTCGGCCTTGCGCTCGATCCCCCCGATCGCGCCGTAGCCGGGACAGAAGACGGCGATGCGCACGCGCGTCACCCCATAGATGGATCGCGCCGACGAATCCAGCCGCCGGTGGGGTGAGCGGGGCAGGGCCGAAGCCCTGCCCTCGCTTCCGCGTCTAGTCGTCTACGGGCACGTTCCCGTCGAGCCGCAGGGATTCCCGGAGCAGCACACCGTAGCGGCGCTACACGCTCCTCCGGGCTGCGTGCAGCACTCGCAGATCGAGACTCCAGGTGGCGGGTGGCACAGATCGGCCTGGCCTGGACAGCCGCCGCCACAGTTGGGGAACGGGCCGTCGCAGGCTTGTGCGTTCGGGATGCACTCGCAGATGGTCGATGTCGGGCTCGAGAGAAGGCAGGCAAACCCCGGCGGGCAGTCTCCCCCGCACACGCCCATGCCCGCTGGGCCCGCGAGCCTGCACGGCCTGGTCGTGGTCGTGGTGCTCGTCGTGGTCGTCGTGGTGGTTTGGCGGATCTTCAGCACGGGCACGCAGAGCATCTTTGGGGGCTGCACCTTCACGGTCTCGTCATGGAACTGATCGCGCAAGGTGACCACGATGTCCGGAGGGGCGGGCGGGAAATGGCCGGTGAGCTTGTTGCAGTCGAAGCCCCCCGCGATCGTCGGCGTGCACTGCTTCTCCTGGATCTTGTAGCACTTGAAGTGATCCACCGGAGCGGGCTGGTTCGGGCTCGGCTCGGGGTTGCACAGAGCCGGGCTGCACTGCACCGGCGGCGGACTGCAGCACGACTTCTGGGTCGGCACGCAGAGGAACTGCGGCACCAGCTTGAACACACGCTCTCGCCCGAACTGGTTGTCGAGCTGCAGGTTCACCGCGAGCGAGGGACCGCTGATCTTGTAGCACTTCAGGTTGTTGAAGTTCGGGGCGAACTGGGCGGCGGCCGGCATCGGCAGGGCGATGGCCAGTAAGCCGACGGCGACCACCGACGCGAGGTGACTGGAACGCATAGTAGTCTCCCTCCTGTTTACTTTGCTGCTTTGCAAGCAGGGTAGCCGGAGGGGGAGCCCGCGCCGTAGTGCCCTCCTGTAGAGCGCGACGCTGCCGCACAGTCGATCACGTCGATTCACGACTTTGCGGCCCGGAGAGTTGGTAGGAGGCCGCGTTTTAACCCCGCCAGGTTGTGTCGGAAGGGCAGGGCTAGCCCGACGCTCACCCTCAACGGCGCCGGCAAGAAGCTCCTGTCGCGACGTAGCCGGGCCAGAGACGGCGACGCGCACGCGCGCCGACGAATCCAGCCGCGCGCTTTCCAGGTGGGAGCGCCTGGGTTATGAGCGGGCAGGGTGCCCGCCTCGCTGACGAGCGTCATCATCCCGACCCACAACGGTGCCCGCCACCTCGGCGAGGCGATCGACAGCGCGCTCGCGCAGACGCACCCCGCGGTCGAGGTGATCGTGGTGGACGACGGCTCTGCCGACGACACGCCGGCGGTCGCCGCGCGCTACGGCGACCGCATCCGCTTCCTCCGCCAGGAGAACCGCGGCGTGTCGGCGGCAAGGAACGCGGGGCTCGGCGCCGCGCGCGGCGTCTACGTCTCCTTCCTCGACCACGACGACCGCCTCTTGCCGGAGAAGCTCGCGCGCCAGGCCGCGGTCCTCGACGCGCACCCGGAGGTCGGTGTCGTCTACACCGGCTGGTGGTTCATCGACGAGCAGGGGCACCGGCTGCCCGCGACCGGCTGGACGCGGAGCGAGGGCGACCTCCTGCCGGATCTCCTGCGCCTCGACAGCCCCATCTTCATGCCCGCGATCGCCGTCCGCCGCGCCCTGGTCGACGCCGTCGGCGGCTTCGACGAGCGGCTCCGCCGCTCGGAGGACTGGGACCTGTGGCTCCGGCTCTCGGCGCGCGGCGCGCGCTGGGCGTGCGTCGACGCGCCGCTCGTCGAGTACCGCCTGCACGCCGGGCAGAAGCACCGCGACACGGCGCGGCGTCTCGCGGCGCAGCTCGAGATCCTGGAGCGTCTCTTCGCCGACCCGGCGCTGGCACCGGCGCTGAAGGCGCGTGCGCTCCAGGACGCGTACGTCCGCGCCGCGATGGCGCACTTCCGGAGCGGCGCGCGCGGGGAGGGGAACGACGCCTTTCACGCCGCCGTCCGGGCCCGGCCCGCCTTCGTGACCGAGACGCGAAGCCTCTACCAGGTGTGCCGCCGCCTCCTTCCCGGCGACGCCCAGCGGCAGGCCGACGTGGTCGCCAACTGGCGTCAGGTGAGCCGGGGGCTCCGCGCGACGCTCGAAGATCTCTTCGCCCGAGGTGACCTCGAGCCCGAGATCGCGCGACTCGCCTGGCCGGCCCGGCTGGCCACGCTGCGCGTGACGGCGCGCCTCGTCCGCAAGCGCGTGCTCGGCGCCGGCTAGAAGGGGACCCGTTCCGCGAAGCGGAAGTTCGCGAGACGGGCGCCCGAGACGGTCGCGTCGGCGTCGAGTGGCGTCACGGTGGCGAAGCCCTCGGCGAACGCTTCGACGTCGGTCTGGGGATTCACCGCCGTCGAGGCGCAGTTGCTGGCCAGGCTCGCGCTCGCCACGTTCACTTTCCACGTCTTGACGCCGGACACGTCGGCGAGGAGCGTGTAGCCCGTCACGGTCGAGAGCCGTCCGAGCGGCACGACGCGCACGCCGCGCACGCTGCCCGCGGTGCAGGTGGGGAAGTTGATGTTGAGGACGACGCCCCGGCGGGGGGCCTTCCGCCCGACCATGTGGGTGCGGAAGTCCACGTGCTGGCGGAACCGCTCGACCAGCGCGGCCGTGTAGTCCGCCGCTTGCGCGTAGTTCGGGGAGGCGCCGAGGCCGGCGCTCACCGCAAAGGCGGGAATGCCCAGCCGCGCCGCCCAGAGCGCCGCGCCCACGGTGCCGGAGATGCCGGAGAGGTCGGCGAGGTTCTGACCGTTGTTTACGCCGGACACGACCAGGTCGGGCCGCGACGGAAGCGCCTGGAGGACGCCGAAGAGGACCGTGTCGGCCGGGGAGCCGCCCACGGCCGTGGCGGGAAAGGCGCTCGCCGTCGAGGAGGGCATGGAAGTGATCTGCGTGAGCGTCCGTTGATCTCCCGTGCCGCTCGAGTTGCCCGCGGGCGCGATGACCGTGACGGCGAGGTGTCGTTGGTGACGAGGACCTCGAGGGGCGCAGCCGACGCGGTCGCCGCCAGCGCCAGCACGCATCCCAGGAGCAGCAGCGAACGATTCATGGGCAAGCGATACGAGAGCCGGGCGGCGATCGTCAAGACGAAGTGGTAGTAGACGTGCGTGCACGGTCTCGGGCACCATCTCGCTTGGGTCCAACCGCTCCTCGAGCGCTACGGCTACGGCGCGGTCTTCCTCGCCATCCTTGCCGAGGGCATGGGCGTGCCGGCTCCCGGACAGACGCTCCTGATCGCCGCGGCTCTGCTCGCGGGCCACGGGCAGATGTCGCTGGGGCTCCTGCTCCCGACGGCGACGGTCGCCTCGGCGGCAGGCAACCTCGCCGGTTTCTACATCGGGCGCTGGGCCGGACGCCGGATCCTCGGCCGCATCGCGGCGGGCCCTCGGCTCGCGAAGATGGAGGGGCTCTTCCAGCGACACGGCGGACTCATCGTTGCCTTTGGGCGCTTCGTCGACGGCACGCGCCAGCTCGGCGCCATCGTCGCCGGCTCGCTCGGCATGACTGCCGCGACGTTCTTCATTTGGAACCTGCTCGGCGCGGTGGTCTGGGTCGGCTTCTGGGCGCTGGGCGCGTTCTGGTTCGCGCGCGACTTTGCGCAGCTCGCGCTCCTGTTCCATCACCTGTGGCCGCTCGCCTTCGGTGCCGCGCTGCTCGTCGTGGCGCTCGCGTTGCGCTGGCTTGCCCGGGGCGGGCAGGCGCGCTCGGACGCAGCCTCGCCGCGCCCGTCCTGAACGATTCGAGCGCTGGCTGCAGAGGGCGCGCTACCGGGTCGGGAGACCGAGACGGGCGGGACGGCAGCCTGGAGCAGCAAACTGAGTCACTACCCGCCTGGTTAACATAACCTTCCTTATCAGACACTAGCCCTCCGCGGGTCCCCAAGCTGCCGTGGTGTGTCGCTCACCCCGGACCACGCGCTGCGCGGTCGGACGTTGCAGGTGAACCTGGTTGGCGCCTCCATCTACTTCGCGGAGGGTGCATCGATCGCGACGCTATCGCCGAGCGGGCTCGTGGTGCGGGCGGTGCACGTGACTGCTCCCACACGCGGTCCTCAGCTCGGGTGCGCAGCCCGACGCGGCTGGGATTTTCCTCGACGATGGCCTTCTAGGCGGCGAGGACCGGCCCACTTGTCGGCCGAGACGCGGAAGGCCTACCGTCCTCCCACCGGGTATTGACGTGCGGGGCGTCGCGGGAGGATGGCTGGACCTTCACGGCTCTACAGAGGAGGACCCGTCATATGTCCAGTCGTCCCCACGCCGTGCACTTGGCTTCGCTCGCTGCGTTCGTCGCGTGCCTCGCGGCGCGTTCCGTCGCGGCGCAAACGGCGCCGGCGCTTGCCAGCAGCGTCCAGTACCAGCGCTGGTGGTGGGCGTTCCAGCAACGCGCCTATCCCCTCGACGACGTCCCCGCGGCGCCGCAGGTGCCCGCGCTCGCCGCGATCGAGGCGCTCGAGGCGCATCCGGGCCCGCGCGCGATCCCGGCCGTGGGCGACCGCTGGTTCAACATCGGCCCGGCGCCGATCCTCGGCGGGCAGATCGGCGCCACGCCGAACGCCCGGGCGGTCGGCGGGCGCGTGGAGGCGCTCGCCGTCGACCCCGGCGACGCGGCCCACTGGCTCGCGGGCGCCGCCCAGGGCGGCGTGTGGGAGACGCGGGACTCGGGCTCGACCTGGACCCCGAAGACCGATGCCCAGGCGTCGCTCTCCTCGGGCGCGATCGCGTTCGCGCCGAGCGACCCGCGCACCATCTACGCCGGTACGGGCGAGGTCGCCTTCTCGTCCGACTCGTACGCCGGCGCGGGTCTCCTCAAGTCGATCGACGGCGGTGCGACCTGGCAGCTCCTCGCCACCGCGACCTTCGCCAAGAACGCCTTCACGGACATCCGCGTCGATCCGGCGGACCGCGACACGGTCCTCGCGGCCGTCGCCCGGAGCTTCGCCGGCCGCGGCAACGAGAACCTGCCGGCGCCGCCGCCCGTGGGCATCTACAAGTCGACCGACGGCGGGCACACGTGGATGCTCCGGCAGGGCGGCGAGGCGACCAGCCTCGACGTAGACCCGACCAACTTCCTGAACCAGTACGGCGGCATCGGCGACGCGAACGGGAGCGTCCAGAACGGGGTCTACCGCTCGACGGACGGCGGCGACACGTGGACGGCGATCATGGGGCCGTGGGTTGGCATGGCGGGCGGCGTCGGGCGGGTCGAGATCGCGATCGCGCCCTCGAATCCGAGCCGGGTCTGGGTGAGCATCCAGGACGCGCTCGACATGGCAGGGACCGACGGCGGCCTCCTCGGCCTCTTCCGGACGGACGACGCGTGGGCCGCGACGCCCACCTGGACGCAGATCGACGTGACGGCGACGGACGACGGAACCGGCACCCACGGCTACTGCGGGTGGGATGCCTCGTTCATGAGCGCCACCGACAGCTGCTGGTACAACCACGAGCTGCTCGCGGACCCGACGGACGCCAACGTGCTCTATGCCGGCGGCATCCCGCTCTGGAAGCTCGACGGGACGACGTGGACCGAGATCAGCAACACCGTGATGAACACCGCGAACGGCATTCACGTCGACCAGCATGCGCTCGCCTTCGCGGGCGGCCGCCTGATCGCCGGCAACGACGGCGGAGTCTGGAGCACGACCGACGGCGGGACGACGTGGTCCGACCACAACACGGGCCTCTCGATCCTCCAGTTCTACGGCGGGTCGCTCCACCCCACCGACGCCAACTTCGCCCTCGGCGCGACGCAGGACAACGGCAACGAGAAGTGGACCGGCACCGACGCGTGGCAGTGGATCGACTTCGGCGACGGTGCGGCGAACGCGATCGCCACCGGCGACCCCGGCAACAAGTGGGCCGTCGTGCGGCAGAACCTGGCCATCAGACGGACGACGAACGCGGGCGGCAGCTTCACCGTCGCCGACGGCGGGATCAACAAGACGGGGGTGCCGTTCATCGGGCGCCTCGAGAAGTGCCCATCGAACGACGACGTCATGATCGCCGGGACCGACAACCTGTGGCGCTCGACCAACTTCTTCACCGCCGCCAGCCCGACGTGGTCGAGCAACGGACCGGAGATGGGAAACGCGCTCACCGGGCTCGCCTTCGCCGCCTCGGATGCCACCTGCGCCACGTACGCCTTCGGCACCTCGACCGGGGCGCTCCGCATCACGATGGACGGCGGGACGAACTGGACCGATCTCGATCCCGCGGGTGACGTACCGGGCCGCTACGTCACCGACCTCGCCTTCGATCCGACCGATGCCAACGTGCTCTACGTGACCCTCTCCGGCTTCGACGCGGCCACGCCGGGCGCCCCGGGGCACGTCTTCAAGACGACCGACGCCCTCGCCGCGATGCCGTCGTGGACCGATGTCAGCCCGCCCGTCGACCTCCCGCACAACGCGATCGTGGTCGACCCGTCCGACGTGTCGATCGTCTGGGTCGGCACGGATCTCGGCGTGTGGCGGAGCGCGAACGGCGGCGGCTCGTGGACGCACCACGGGCCGGTGCAGGGCATGCCGAACGTCGCGGTGTTCGACCTGCAGGTGAACCAGGCCACGGACCGGCTCGTCGCCTTCACCCACGGGCGCGGCGCGTTCGTGTTCGCCACCTGTATGACGGACGCCAATTGCGACGACGGCGACCCCTGCAACGGCGTCGAGACCTGCAACCTCACCAACGGCTGCCAGCCGGGCACGTCGCCCACGGCACCGATCTTCCTCGTCCGGCGCGACGGCCGGTTCAACAACGGCGCGGACATCGAGGCCGACCTCGGCGCGAACGACACCGGGGGCCGGGTTCACCTCGGCCGTCGCGTCTTCATGCCGGACCTGACGTCGGCGAGCGGCGACCTCGTGAGCCTCGGCAACGGCACCAGCGTCTGGGACGTGTTCGCCAACGCACGACACCTCGGCAGCGGCGCCGTCATTCGGAACGCGACCGGCGCCGTCGTCCTGCCGCTCACCAGCCCGTTCTGCCCGATCCCGGCGATCGGCTGCGGCGGGCCGGACGTGCTCGTGCCGGCCGGGACCACCGCGGGCCCGCTCGCTCCGGGCTCCTACGGCAACGTCATCCTGCAAGGGACGGCGCTCGCCTCGAGCCAGCTCACCCTCGCGCCCGGCACCTTCCAGTTCTGCTCGATCATCGCGGGGCGCAACGTGCGGGTCATCACCACCGGAGGAACCGCGAGCACGATCCAGGTCCTGGGCACCATCCGCCTGGGGAACGGCTGCTTCCTCGGCCCCGACACGGGTGTGTTGCCACCGTCGCTCGAGATTGCCGGCAACAGCTTCCGGATCGGCTCGCACACGGTGGTGCACGCGATCGTCGCAGCGCCCCAGGCGCTCCTCAAGATCGGCCGCGCGGGCGTGATGCAGGGTGGTTTCTGCGTCGACCGAGCGATCACGGACAAGGACATCCTGCTGGAGTGCGGCAGCCGCTAGCCGGGACACGAACGCTCCGTGCCGCACTAGCGCCTCGAGCGCGCGGTCCTCGTAGAAGGCCTGGGTGTCCTGCCGCGCACCGAAGCGATCGTAGAAGGCCTTCGCCTCGGTGGGGGTGAAGGTGCGGGCCGGTATGTGCTCAGTCGGCCCTGGGCAGCGAGCAGCGCGTCGCGAGGCGGCGGCCCAGGATGAGGCTCGGAATCGCCCCGATCTCGGGGCAGCCCGGATAGCCCGTCGATGCGGCTACCAGGAACGAGACGCCGAACCACGCCGCCACGACGACGAGCGGCCACAGCGGCTGCCAGAAGATGGCGGACAGCGCGGCCAGCAGGACGGTGCCAGCCACCAGAACGAACCCCAGGCGCCGACGTGCCGCGCGATCGCGGGGGCCGAGGCAGTACTCGCCTCCGCTGACCGCGTCGCGCTTGCGCACGGCCAGATAGCCCCCGAGCCAGGCCATGCCGAACGCGGCCGGCCAGAGGAGCACTGCACCACCATGCGCAACCCAGGCCACGACGCCTGCCAGTGCGAGGACACTGCCTCCGACGAGCTCCTGACTGCCCATCTGCGTGTGCTTAGCCATCGTCGCTTCCTCCGTCATCGCGGGCGAACGGTCATCGGAAGCCCGCCGCTCGGGCGCAGTGTGACAAGGGGCTCCGGGCGCACGCGCTGCCCCGGCAGGAGATCCAGCCGGTAGCGTTGCGCCACCGTCGCCACCGCGAGCTGGGCCTCCGTCATGGCGAACGCATTGCCGATGCACAGACGCGGCCCACCGCCGAACGGGAAGTAGGCGAACCGTGGGCGCGCCGCCGCACGCTCCGGGGTGAAGCGCTCGGGGTCGAAGCGCTCGGGGTTCTCCCAGATGCCCGGATGTCGGTGAGTCAGGTACGGGCTTAGCAATACGACCGATCCGGCGCGGACGCCGAAGCCGGCGATCTCGTCGTCCTCCCGGGCCCCCCGGGGCACGATCCACGCAGGCGGGTAAAGCCGCATCGCCTCCTCCACCACCATGCGTGTGTAGGTGAGCTGCGGGAGGTCGGCCATGGTGGGCGTACGTCCGCCGAGGACGTGGGTCAGCTCGGCCGCGAGCTTGCTCGTGGCCTCCGGGTGCTGCGCCAGCAGACACCAGGTCCAGTTGAGGGCGTTGGCCGTGGTCTCGTGGCCCGCGAGGAGCAGGGTCATCACCTCGTCGCGGAGCTGCCGGTCCGTCATGCCCTCACCGGTCTCCTCGTCGCGGGCGAGCAGCAGCATCGACAGGAGGTCACCGGTGTCGGCGGCACGCCGGCGCCGCGTCGCGATGATGCCGGCGACCACGCGGTCGAGCCCCCTGACGGCCGCCCGCGCACGCAAGTTGCCCGGCGTGGGCAGCGGCGGCAGGAGCGCGAGCGGAGAGCTGATCCGCTCGAGGACGTGCTGCATGAAGGTGACGAGCCCCCGGGTGATGGCGTCTGTCTCATGGCTGAGATCGGCGCCGAACAGCGCCCGCGTCACCACGTCGAGCGTGAGACGGGTCATCTCCTCTGCGACGTCGAAAGGCTGATTGCTGGCGACCATCGGCCGCCAGCGTTCGAGCATGGCGAGGATCCGCTCGCTCATGAGCGTGCCGAGGGCTGCGAGCCGTTCGCGGTGAAACGCAGGCTGGATCAGACGGCGTGCCCGCAGCCACGGAGCCCCGTTGCTGGTGAGAAGCCCTTCACCCACCAGCGGCTTGAGCATGTGGTAGTCGAAGGTGTCCTTGTCGTAGATGGTGTGCCGCTCCTGCAGCACGTGCCGTACGTGATCGGGATGGCGGATCAGATAGACGGGAATGGTCAGGAAGCGGATGTAGACCACGTCGCCATACCGCTCGCTCATGGAGCCGAGGAGGCGGAGAGGATCGCGTCGCATCTCGCGAAGCGTCCTGAAGAGACGGTATGCGGGAGGACCGGGCGGCCTCCGACCCCACTCCGCCCGCACCATGCCGTTCGCTGCAACACTCGCCGATGGCATCGTTTGGTTCCTCCTTGCCGAGAGTTCACGGCTGCGCGGCATCGTTCCTCAACAATCCGGAGAGCAGGAGATGGATCGCCGACTCCGTCTGCTCCCGTAGCCGCACGACGCGCGGCGCGATCGTCCACAACACGCCCAACCCCTCGTAGATGGCGAGGATGGTGAGGGCCGCCGCGTCTGCATCGACCTTCCGGACCTCGCCCCGCGCGATCCCCTGCTCGACGAGAGCCGTCAGCAGGGTGCGGAACGTCTCGAGCGAGCGGCGGATCGCGGCCCGCACGTCCTTGCGGCGGGCGGCGAGTGCGTAGAACTCCCGCACGATCGGCATCGCCGGCTCCATCGCCTCGTACTGGGAGACCGCGTGGCGGGCGAAGGCGAGCAGCCGTTCGGCGAAGGGCTCCGCGGACGCCTCCAGATGCCGCAGGTCCTCGAGCTGGAGCGCGTACAGACGCTCCATCAGCGAGACGATCAGGGCGTCCTTGCTCTTGAAGTAGAGATACAAGGTCCCCTTGCTGAGGCTCGCCCGCTCGGCGATGTCGTCCATGCGGGCGCTGGAGAAGCCCGCGCGGGCGAAGACGGTGGTTGCAGCGTCGAGAATCTGGGCCCTGCGCTCTTCACTCACGTCCGGACGGGGGCACATGGCAGGCTCCTCGATACATAACTGACCAGTCAGTCATTTATTATGACGCTGGCGAGTTTGTGTCAATGGAGGGGGTCACAGCGTGGGCACGGTTCCCCGAACCACACGGGTCAGCCGTCCCCTCCGGCGGGTAGTCGGCACAAACCTGCGAAGTGACGTAACTCCCGAAGTCGGCCACCGCGATACGACCCCAGGGCGGCCGCCGGCCCCCGCGGGCTACGTCACCATGCGGTCGTAGCCCGTGGAACGTGAAGAGCCGGCCGCGCGGCGCCGCGGACGGCGGGCCGTCGTGACGGTGGACGCCCACCGCCCGCCGTGCTCGAGCAGTGGCTCTCCGGGAACGCCGCGCGGCTCTTCGGTCCCGCGTAGGCCCGTTCTCCCGTTTCCACGACGCGGTCCGCCGTCCCGCTACTGGCTCGCGCAGCCGCTCGGCGGCGTCTGCGGGTCCGAGCAGTACCCGGCCTCCCGGTGTACGGGGCACGACACGCTCGTGTACGCGTTCGGAGAGACGAAACCGCCCGGACAGCCGTAGGTGTCGCAATAGACGTCGATGCCGTCGTAGCAGGAGCCGAGCTGCGACTGCACGCCCGGCGAGCCGGCGATCTCGACGCCGTAATTCGTCATGCTCTGGATGCTGTTGCCGAACACCCAGCTGTTGATGGCGTTCACGAGGCCGACCGCGAAGGGCGCGTTGCGGATCACGTTCCAGCCGACCCAGTCCCAATTCTGGCGGTAGAGGTTCACGCCGCCGACCGACGAGTTGTAGATGCGGTTGTCGCGCACGGTGAGGTACTGGCCGAAGCCGAGATACGGATCGGTGCCGAGGAAGAAGCGAGAGGCGTCGTCGAAGATGTACTGCGCCTTGTTGAGTCGGTCCTGCCACGTCGGACAGGTCGCGGGGTCGACACCGGTGACCGCCTGGAACATGGCGTCGTCGACGATGCTGTAGGGCGAGCCGTCCGTCTCGACGCCGAGGCCGAAGCCGCGGAGGTAATTCTCGTAGAAGTTGATCGAGGTGCCGTCCGGAATCACGCCGGCGGTGTTGGTGTTCAAGATCTGCCCGCCGAGCATCATGTTGTGGTGGATGTTCACGTAGCCCCCGACCAGCGCGAGGCCGTTCGCCACGTCGCAGATCGAGTCGTTGGACACGTCGGCGTTGTAGGTGGGTGCACCCAGGAACGGGTAGCTCTTGATGAGGCAATAGTTCGTCGTGCACCCGCTCGCCTGCGAGCTCGAGACCACCTGGCCCGTGCACGTCGCGGGCGAAAGCTGGAGCCTGAGACAGCTGTTCGACACGCACGCAGGATTCGCCGGCGTGAATGGCGCCCGCCATCCGAGCGCGATCCCGCTCCCCACGTGGGCAATCTTCAGGTGATCGAGGTTGACGACACCCTGCGTCCCGTCTGCGCCGTCGACCGCGACGCCCGCGCCGGCCGCAATCGTGTTGAGATTCACGTCGGTCCAGGTCGGCGTGTGCGTGTCCATGTCGTTGATCGAACTCATCGTGAGTCCGTCGCTCGGGCAGTCGGCGCCGTTGCCGCCGTTGCCCGTGATGACGAAGTTCGACACGCTGGCGTCGACGACGGGCTGGTCTCGGACGCGCTGCGCCGTATCCGCGACCACGATGACCTCGCCGAGCAGCAAGGAGCCCTTCGCTTGGCTCGTCGTAATGACGGTGGGCAAGACGAGATAGGCATCGTAGCCCCGGACCTGCATGTGCGAGGGAACGTGGATCCCTGCCCATGGAATTCCTCCCGGCGTCCACGCCGGGATCTTCGAGGTGGCGGTGATGGTGATCGCGCCCCAGTCGAAATAGACGTACCGAAAGCCGTGCTGCTGCGCCCAGTAGATCGCCGCCTGGTACCAGGGGAACGTGCCAGTAGTGCCGTGATAGTCGGCGTCGTAGGTGTCGTCCGTGCACGTGATGTTCGACGCCCATCGGCACGGCTTCCCCAGTCCGCCGTGCTCACAGAAGGAGCGCTGGACACCCGACGAGCGCGCGCTCAGCACGTGCGCGCACATGACAGCCTTGGGATCGCAGGCATGCGTTGGACCGGCCAGGGCGAAGGCGAAGAGGGCGAAGAGGCGAGTGAGAGGTCGGCGCACGCGGATCCTCCGTCCGTTGTCCCGCGCGACCATCGGGCTTCGACGGCGCGGCCGTCAACGGGCGCACGCCTACATTGCTACACGTATGCGGCACCTAGGTACCGATTCGCCTCCCGACTCCGCGTGCGCTCTGCGCGGGCCGCAGGCCCGCTCGGTCCTCAACGCGACGCTTCCCGCACGCTTGCGCGTCACGGACTCTGCCAGCGCGGCTTCCGCTTCTCTGCGAACGCGAGCGGACCCTCCCGCACATCGTCGCTCGCGAACAGCTTCTGCACGAGCGGGTACGGCGCCGACATCGCCTCGGCGGCCGGCCGGCCGACCCCCTGGAGCGCCGCCTGCTTCGTCGCCTGCACGGCGGTCGGCGAGCATTCGAGGATCTCCCGCGCCCAGCGCTCCGCCGCCGGAAGGACCGCGGCGGCCGGCACGACCTCGTTCGCGAGCCCCCAGCGCGCCGCCTCCGCGGCCGGCACGTGCCGCCCGGTGAGCATCATGCCGAGCGCGACGTGGAGGGGGATCGACCGCGGCAGGCGATGGACGCCGCCCGCGGCCGCCATGAGCCCGACGCGCGGCTCCGGGAGCCCGAACCGCGCGAGCTCCGCCGCGATGATGTTGTCGCAGGCGAGGGCGATCTCGAGCCCACCGCCGAGCGCCACGCCGCTGACGGCGGCGATGAGCGGCTTCCAGATGTCGAAGGAGGCCTCCGCGAAGGCATGGCGGCGCAGCAGCGTGCGGATGCACGCCGTCTGGCGCACGCCGGCGGCGAGCCGCTGGTGGCGCGTCCAGACGACGTGGCCACCCATCGCACACAGGAAGCCAAGGCAGGCGACGGCCCGGGGCACGTCCGCCTCCCACACGTTGCCGAGCACGCCCGCGAACACCACGACGTCGGCCGGCACCGCGCCGGCGTACGACGCCGCCCGCGTGGCGTCCCCGGCGACGAGCGCCACGCGGCCGCCGAGCCCGAGGGCCTCCGCGGCGACACGACCGCGCGCGACGAGATCGGCGTCGCACTCGATCAGCGTCGCCGTCACGTCGGGCGCACGCGCGTGCCCCGCGAGGACGCCGAGCACGTCGCGCCCGTCGCCGGCGCAGACGCTCAGGAGCCGGAGCGGCCCGGGACGGCACGCATCGAGGCAGGCGGCGATCCGCGCCCGGACGAGGGACAGCCGGGCGGCGAGCGCGGGGGAGGTGGCGTAGCGCTCGTGCCAGGCGGGCCAGTCCACCGCCCGGCCCTAGCGCGACGCGGCGGCGGTCACGGCTCGGCGTCGGCGGGAGCGGGAGCCTCGGCCTGTGGGGGTCCCCCTGCCCCACCGTCCGCCTCGCCGCCGCCGGCCCCGGCGCCCGCGGCCTTCGCCTCGAGCAGCGCCTTTAGCTCGGTGTCCGCGGTCGTCTTCGCGGCCTGGGCGTAGATGGCGCGCGCCTCCTCGGGATGCCCGGCTGCTTCGTCGAGCCGCGCGGCGCCGAGCAGGGCTTCGGTCTTGTACGGGCCGTCGAGCTCGGTCGCGTGCACGTAGGCCTCGAGCGCGTCGCCCTGGTCGTCGGCCGCTTCCTTGACGTGACCGAGACCGACGAGCGCTTCCTGACGCAGGTACGGCGACGCCGGCCCGTGCGAGAGGTACTCGTCGTACGCCGTCGCGGCCGCGGCCGGGTCGGGCTGGCGAGCGAGCGCGTGGGCGCGGTAGAGGCGCGCCAGGTTGCCGAACGGCGTCCCCGGATACTCGTCGGCGAGCGCCGCGAAGCTCGCGGCGGCCTCGGCGAACTTGCCCGACTCGAAGGTCTGGTGCGCGCTCTGGAACGCGGCGGCGGCCGCCTCGCGCTGCGACACCCGGTAGCGGGCGAAGACCACGCCGCCGAGCGCCACGACGACGACCGTGACGGCGACGGCGATGAGGAGCCCCTGGTGGCCCCCGAGCCACTCGGTCGCCTGCGAGGTGAGCGTCGTGAGCTCGTCCGGGCCGCGGAGGTCCTTGCGGCGGATCTTGATGCGGTCGGCGGGGCGTGGCATGCGAAGGGCCGGCGGCCCCTACATCTTGTACTTGAAGTCGTCGGGCGACATCTTCTCGAGGATCTCGGCCCACTTGTCGCGCGAGACGTTGGAGAGGTTTTGCTCCTGGCCCTCCTCCATCTGCTGGAGGACGCTGGAGGCCTCGAGCACCTTCTTGGCGACGTAGATCGGGCTCTTGGTGCGCAGCGCGAGGCTGATGGCGTCGGAGGGGCGCGCGTCGATCGTGACCTGCTTGCCGTCGACGCGGAGGTAGATGAGCGCGTAATACGTGTTGTCCTTCAGGTCCGTCACCTCGACCCACTCGACCACGGCGCCGACCTCGCCGATCACACTGCGCAGGAGGTCGTGCGTCATCGGGCGCGCCATCTTGATGCCTTCGAGCTCGGTCGCCATGGCGGTCGCTTCGAGGAGTCCGACCCAGATCGGGAGGTTCAGCTTGTTGTCGGGGTCGCGCAGGATGACGATCGGCGTCTTGGTGACGGGGTCGAGCGTGAGGCCGCCGACCGTCATCAGGATGAAGTTCTCCCGGTTCATCGCGTCCCCCTGTGCGCCTCCAGCCATCGTCGGTCCATTGTGAAGAAGCACCCGCGCGGCGTCAATGGCGCGCGGCGCTCAGAGCGTCACCAAGCGGTCGATGACGCGGTAGAGCTGGTTCAGATTCCGGCACTCCTCGACCATGGTGCAGTACGGCGCGTAGCGGTCCATCTCGCTGTCGCCGAAGCCCCACGTCATCTTGTTCTCGGGGTTCAACCAGATGACCTGCTTGGCGCGCTCGCGGACGTCGCGCAGCACCCAGTCGTGGGGCAGGTTGTAGTTGTTGCGCGCGTCGCCGAGGATGATGACCGTCGTGCGCTTGTTCACCGCGGGCAGGAACTCCCGGTGGAAGCTCTTGAAGGCGCGCCCGAAGTCCGAGTGCGCGTAGACGTTGATCACCTCGCCCTGGAGCGCGGTCTCGATGGCGTCGTGGATCTCGCGCTCCTCGAAGAGCCGGGTGACCTCGCCCACGTCGGAGACGAAGATGAAGCTCCGGACCCTCGAGTAGAGATCCTGGAGCGAGTAGACGAACTGGAGCATGAAGCGGGAGACGTTGCGGACGGAGTCGGACACGTCGCAGAGGACCATGACCTGCGGCTTGTCCTTCTTCTTGCGCTCGAAGACGATCCGGAAGGGGACGCCGCCGTACTGGAGGTTCTTGCGGAGGGTCGCGCTGGAGTCGAACTTCCCCCGCTTGGAGCGGCGGCGGCGGATCGAGATGACGTTGCGGAGCCGCTGCGCGAGGCGCGTCACGGCCTCCTGCATGCGGCGGATCTCGTCCTCCGTCAGGTAGTAGAAGCTCTTTTCCGAGAGCGACTGGAGGCGCTGGTCCTGGCGCGTCACGTCCTGGCGCGCCAGCTCGCCGCGCACCATGGCCTTCACCATGTCGGCCAGGTCCTGGAGGCGGCGGTCGAGGAACTCCTCCATCCGCCGCCCTCCCCCGCCCTTCAACTGCTCCTTGAGCAGCGCGATCTCCCGCGCCAGGTCCCCGAGCCGTAGCTCGGACGCCACCCCGTGCGCGAAGCGACCCTCCTGGAAGCCGTGCTGGATCTCGCCCAGGCGGGCGCGCTGCGCCGCTTCGCGGAGCATGCGCTCGAGCCGTCCGCTGTCGCCGGAGAGGAGCGCGCGCGCGAGCGGGGAGAGATCGACGCCGGCTTCCTCGAGCATCTTCTGGAGGTCTTCCAGGAGCTTCTGGAACCCGGGGTCGTCGAGACCGAGCGCTTGCGCGCTGCCGGCCGTCACCTCCTTGATGGCGTCTGCGAGGCCCGAGAAGTAGAGGTCGAAGAGACGCTCGTAGGTGGGAAGGTCGAGGCCGCGCTTCACCAGCGTCGCGCGCAGGACGGCGCGCACGGTGTCGCGGTCGCCGAGCCCGAGGCGCTCCAGCGCGCGGACCCCGTCGACGCTCTCCGACAGCGACACGCGGAGCCCGTTCTGGCGGAGCAAGCCTGAGAACTCGACGAGCTTGTCGTCCATGGTCGAGCGGCGTGCGCGGACCGCTAGTGCAGCACGTCCTTGTCGCTCTCCAGCGGCGCGGCCGCGTGCTTCGCGCGTTGCTTCTCGACGTAGTCCTTCAGCTCCTGCTGCGCCTTCCGGATGTCGCCCTCGTACTTGAGGATGGTGGAGAGCGTCTCGTTCACGAGCTGCTCGTCGAGCGTCTTCAGGTTGAGGAGCATGAGGGCCTTGGCCCAGTCGAGCGTCTCGCTGATGCTCGGCGCCTTCTTCAAGTCGAGCTTGCGGATGCGTTGGACGACGGTCACCACCTCCGACGCGAGCCGCTCCGAGATGCCGGGCACCTTGAGCTGGAGGATCTCGAGCTCGCGCGCGCGGTCGGGAAAGTCGATGTAGAGGTGCAGGCAGCGGCGCTTGAGCGCGTCGGACATCTCACGCGCGTTGTTGCTGGTGAGGACGACGAGCGGGATCTGCTTCGCGCGGAGCGTACCGAGCTCGGGTACGCTCACCTGGAAGTCGGACAGCACCTCGAGGAGGAAGGCCTCGAACTCGGTGTCGGACTTGTCGATCTCGTCGATCAGCAGGACGACGGGCTTCTCCGACAGGATCGCACGCAGCAGCGGCCGGGGCAGGATGAAGCGGTCGCTGAAGAAGACGTCGTCCTCCTTCGCGATCCGGTCGACGGCTTCGACCAGCGAGCGCGAGCTGCCGATCACCTCGCTGATCTTGTCCTTCAGGATCTGCGTGTAGAGGAGCTGCTTAGCGTACTCCCACTCGTAGAGGGCCTTCGCCTCGTCCAGGCCCTCGTAGCACTGCAAGCGGATCAGCTCGTGCCCGAGCGCGCCGGCGAGGACCTTGGCGAGCTCGGTCTTGCCGACGCCCGCCGGTCCCTCCACCAGGATGGGCTTCTTCATCTCGGCGGCGAGGTAGACCACCGTGCCGATCGTCCGGCTGGTGATGTACTTCTGTTGCGCGAAGCGCGCGATGACGTCGTCGGTGGAAGCGAACACGGCCCTGACTCTCGGGGACGCTAACACAGGGGTTTTGCAAAGACAATCAAAGGGCTAGCATTCGACGAGTGTGCACGCTTGCCGTCTATCACCGCGTCTTTGCGGCGCGCCCGCTGGTGGTGGCCGCGAACCGGGACGAGTACCTGGACCGTGCCGCCGCGCCGCCGACGCTGCTGCGCACGGCGACGCCGCGCGCCGTCGGCGGCCGTGACCTCGTCGCCGGCGGCACCTGGCTCGGCTTCGGGGAGACGGGACTCGTCGCGGGACTGCTGAACCGCCGCAGCGGCACGCCGCCCGACCCCGCGTGCCGCTCGCGCGGGCTCCTCTGCCTCGACGTCCTCGCCTGCCGCACGGCCGAGGAAGCCGCGGCGCGCGTCGCGGCGGAGCCCGCGGGGCGCTACAACCCGTTCAACCTGCTGGTGGCGGATGGGCGCGACGCCTTCGTCGCCGTCCAGGGCGTCGGCGACGCGCCCGCGGTGACGCGCCTCCCGCCCGGCCTTCACCTCCTCACCAACCTCGAGGTGAACGACCCGACGTGCCCGCGCATCGCCGCTTCGCACGGCAAGTTCCGCGACGCCGGTGACGCGTTCGCGCGCGACGCGGACGAGACCGCCTTCGTGGCGCGCCTGCGGACCGTGCTCGCCGACCACGAGACCGCGCTCGACCCGCGCGGCCCGGGAGGCCTCTGCGTGCACGTCGATGGTTTCGGCACGCGTTGCTCCACCGTCCTTCTGGTCGCCTCCGAGGGCTGGGGCGCGCGCTCCTTCTACGCCGACGGGCCACCGTGCCGTGCCGCCCTCGTCGAGGTCGGCCTCCCCTTCTAGACCAGCGCGTGCCTCTGCATGCGTGGCACCGTTTGACTCGCCCACCGCCGGGTGGCTTGCTCAGGGGCGGCCCGACCCGGGAGGTCGACATGACGCAGACCGGAGCCCTGACCGCCGTCGAGAACACGAACCCGCGCGAGCTTCGACTGCTCCGGCTCTCCATCGCGGCGTCGGTGATGCTGACCGTCGCCTTCGTGGCGCTCGTCCGGGTCGAGCGCCCGCTGCTCGTTCTCCGCGGCGCCCTTTTACTCGTCGCGGCGTTCGAGCTCGGGAACGGGCTCCCTCCCCTGCTCGCGGCCCGTCGCTTCATCGCCGCCAACGGCTGGCCCGACCACCGCGTCTACCACGCCGTGGTGCAGGACGCCGGCGTGTACAACCTCGGCATGGCGGCGGCGTTCGGCCTCGCCGCCCTCGATCCGGCGCGCAACGTGGCAATCGTCCAGGCTGGGATCTTTCTCTTCTTCCTGCACGCCGCCGCGCATCTGCTGCGCTGGGTGGGGACGCGCATCGGCCGGGAGCCATTCTTTCCGCCCCGGCTCGAGCTGGCCGCCGGCCTGCCGCTCCTCGCGATGGGGCTCGGTCTCGGGCTCTTCTACCCGTCCTGATCGCCCGGCGCGGGTCACCACGCCACCCACACCTGCTCCACGCGCGAGGGCCGCAGCGGGTGGAGCTGGTAGTTCCGCACGCGCGGGTGGCGCACCGCGAAGCCGACGGGATGGAAGAGCGGCACCCAGGGGGCGTCCCGCATGATCATCACCTCGGCTTCGTGGAAGAGGCGGAAGCGGCGCGCGAGGTCGAGGACGGGCTCGGCTTCGTCGAGCACCGCGTCGACGGCGGGGCTCGCGTAGAAGGCGTTGTTGTTCGTGCCGCGACTCCGGCTGTGCAGCAGCACGATCAGGAAGTTCGACGGGTCCGGGAAGTCCGCCTCCCAGCCGAGGAGGAAGACGGGCACCATCTTCGGATGGCGCACCGCCTCGATGAGCGCCGGGAAGTCGACGGGCTTGAGCGCCAGCCGGATGCCGATCGCCTTCAGGTCCTGCTGGATCGACTGCGCGAGCCGCATCGAGCCCTCGTCGCGCGCCGCCCAGAGCGTCGTGTCGACACCGGCGCCGAGGCCCGCCTCGGCGAGCCGCGCGCGCGCCGCCGCGGGGTCGCGCGGATAGCCGGGCGTGGAGGGGTCGGCCCCCGGCATGTCGGGCGGCAGGATGGTGCGGGCCACCACGCCCCGGCCGTCGATGAGCTGGAGGAGCCGCTCCTTGTCGATCGCCGCGTTGACGGCCTGGCGGACCTCGACGCGGTCGAAGGGCGGCACCTCGCAGTTGAGCCCGAGGTACTGGGTGCGGAGCGTCGTCCGCTCGAGGAGGAGCGGGCGGTAGCGCGTGTCGGCCGTCACGCGCGCGAACTCGGCCGAGGGGACACCGGCGATGTCGATCTCGCCGCTCTGATACTTGAACCAGCCGAGCTGGTCCGAGAGCCCGACCGTCACCTCGACGGCGTCGAGGTACGGGAGGCCGGTGCGAAAGTAGTGCGGGTTCCGCTCCAGCCGCATGCGCCGGCCCTCGACCCACTCGGCGAGCACGAAGGGCCCGGTGCCGACCGGGGCGCGGCGGAAGCCCAGGTCCCCCACCCGCTCGACGGCCTCGCGGTCGACGACGCCGGCGAACGGCATGGCGAGCTTGTGAAGGAAGAGCGGGTCGACGGCCGTCAGCGTGAACTCGACGCGGTCGGGCGCGGGCGTGGCGATACCGCGGACGTGCGGCGCGTGCCCGGCGGTGTAGTCCTCGGCGCCCTCGATGCCGGCGAAGAACTCCACCCCCGGCGAGTGTAGCGACGCCGTGAGCACGCGCTCGAGCGAGTAGCGCACGTCGTCCGCGGTGAAGGCCTTCCCGCTGCTGAAGTGGACGTCGGTGCGGAGCGTGAAACGGACGTGCTTGCCGTCGGGGTCGACGGTCCACGCGCGCGCCAGCTCGGGGACGATGGTGGTGCCGTCGTCGTAGTTGACGAGCATGTTGAAGAGCATCTGCTCGAAGGCCCACGAGCCGGTGTCGTAGCCGACCGCCGGGTCGAGCGTGTGCACGTCCTCGGCGGCGGCGAGGCGGAGGGTGCCGCCCGCGCGCGGGGGCGCGTCGTCGGTGGCGCGGCCGGCGGGCGGTGGGTCGAGCGGGACGCCGCACGCCGCCACCACCAGCAGGCACGCGGCGAGGAGCGCCGCTCTCACGTCCGCTGCTCTCCGAGCAGGTCGATCAACCCATAGCCGATCAGGTTGAAGCCGACCACGGCGGTGGAGAGCGCGACGCCGGGCAGGAGGACCAGCCAGGGCGCGACCGCGAAGTACGTCTGCACGTCGCTCACCATCCGCCCACACGACGGCGTCGGCAGCGGCACGCCGAGGCCGAGGTAGGAGAGACCCGCGTCGATACCGATCGAGCCCGACATGCCAAGCGCGGCGAGCACGATCACGCCCGGCAAGACCCCGGGGAGCAGGTGGCGGAGGATGATCCGCGCGTGGGACGCCCCCAGCGCCCGCGCCGCGAGCAGGTAGTCCCGCTCGCGGAGCGACAGCACCTCGCCGCGCACCGTGCGCGCGAAGGTCGTCCAGCTCACCATGCCGATCACCAGCGGGATGGTGAGGATCGACGGCGGCAGCACGGTGGCGAGGACGATCAGCAGGAGCAGCGTCGGCATCGTGAGCACGAGGTCGACGATCCACATGAGCGCCGCGTCCACCGCCCCGCCGAAGTAGCCGCTCACCAGCCCGACCGCGACCCCGATCACGAGGCTGATGGCCATGGCGAGCGCGCCCACGAAGAGCGACGTCCGCGCCCCGTAGGCGAGCCGGGCCCAGACGTCGCGCCCCAGCGTGTCCGTACCCAGCGGATGGGCGCCGCCGGGCGGCAGCGGGCCGGTGTAGCGCTCGACGACGATCGCCGAAGGGTCGTACGACGTGAGCCACGGCGCCGCCACGGCGACCGCCACCCAGACCGTGACGACCGCCAGCCCGGCCACGAAGAACCGCCGGCTGCGCCGCCGCGAACCCAGCCCCGTCGGCTTGAGCTCAGCCATACTGCACGCGTGGGTCGATCACGCCGTAGAGCAGGTCGACGACGAGGTTCGCCAGCAGCACGAGCGCGGACGAGAACAGGACCGTCCCGGCGACGAGCGGAATGTCGAGCTGGAAAACCGCCTGGACCGCGAGCCGGCCGAGGCCCGGCCAGTTGAAGACCGTCTCCGTGAGCACGACGCCGCTCATGACCGCCGCCACGTCGAGGCCGAGGAGCGTGACCACGGGGATGAGCGCGTTACGAAGCGCGTGCACGACGTAGACGCGGACGGGCGACACGCCCTTCGCGCGCGCGGTGCGGATGTAGTCGCTCGCCAGCGTGCCGGCGACGTTGGTGTGGACGAAGCGCGCGTAGAAGAAGAACTCGCCGATGCCGAGCGTCGCCGCCGGCAGGACGAGGTGGCCGAGCGTGCCGTACCCGCCGAGCGGGAACCAGCGGAGCTGGCGGCCGAAGACGTAGATCAGCACGTTCGCCAGCCAGAAGGCCGGGATCGAGATCCCCACCAGCGTCGCGAGCAGCACCGCGACGTCGATCCCCGAGCCGCGGCGCGCCGCCGTCACCATGCCGGTGCCGAGGCCGAAGAAGAAGCCGACGGCGAGGCTCGTGAGGCCGAGGAGCGCCGTCGCCCCCAGCCGCTCGCCGATCACCGTCGCCACCGGCCGGCCGGTCAGGTACGAGCGGCCGAGGTCGCCGTGCCCGAGCCGCCAGAGGTAGCGGCCGTACTGCACGGCGACAGGATCGTTCAGCCCCAGGTCCTTGCGGATGGCGGCGAGAGTGTCCGGATCCGCCTTGGGGCCCGCGATCGACACGGCCGGGTCGGCGGGCACGACCCGCACGAGCACGAAGAGCACGAGCGTCGTCCCGAGCAAGGTCGAGACGGCGCGCAGCACGCGCCGGACGAGGTACGCCGTCAGGCGGGCACCCCAGTCGGAGACCGTCTGGCGCCAGGCCGACCGCTACGGTGTGCCTCAGGCGATGAGCCGTCCACCATCGACGTAGTAGACGGAGCCGGTGGTGAAGTCCGCTTCCTCCACCAGGAAGCGGACGCAGCGCGCGACGTCCTCCGGGGTGCCGAAGCGCTTGAGCGGGATGGCGCGCTTCACGCCCTCCCGCTCGGCCTCCGTCATGTCGGCGGGGGCGAGCACCGGCCCGGGCGCGACGCCGTTCACCGTCACCTCCGGCGCCAGCTCCTTGGCCAGCGCCCTGGTGAGGCCGATCAACCCCGCTTTCGAGACGCAGTACGGCAGGTAGTCGCGGTAGGGCCGCTCGCCCGCCCAGTCGACGAGGTTGACGATGCGCCCCTCGCCGCGCGACCGCATGGCGAGGCCGATGCGCCAGGAGAGCAGGAACGGGGCCTTCAGGTTGGTGTCGAGGCTCGCGTCCCAGAGGGCGCCGGTGAGCGTGTCGAAGGGCGCGCGGAGGTAGTTGGAAGCGCTGTTGACGAGCACCGCGAGCCCGCCGGTGCGCGCCTCGGCGTCGCGCGCCAGCGCCTCGACCTCGGCCGGCTTCGACAGCTCGGCGCGCAGCGTGAAGGCGCGCACCCCCAGCACTTCGAGGTCGCGCACCGTCGCCGCGGCTTCGTCGGCCGAGGTGTGGTGGTGGACGACGACGTTGGCGCCGCGCGCCGCCAGCTCGAGCGCGATCGAGCGACCGACGCGCTTCGCCGACCCGGTGACGAGCGCCCAGCGGTCGCGGAGCCTCATGGCGGCGCGAGGATAGCGAAATGACCGCGGCTGCGCTACGCGCCGCCGAGCTGCGGGCGCAGCGTCGCGAGCGTCCCGGCCGGCGCGGCGAGCACGAAGTCCGGCGCGGGCCGCCCGTCGGCGAGCGTCGCGAGGTCGACGGCGCCGCCGCCCAGGTACTCGTAGCGCCCGCCGACCGCGTACAGCACCGCGCCGGGCGCGGCGAGGTCCCAGATGCGCGCGTGCCCGAGCAGCGCCCCCTCCGCCGCCCCGCGCGCCACCAGCGCCACGTGGTACGCCGTCGAGCCGAGCGACCGCACCTTGCCGGCATAGGTGAAGCGGTGCCGGCGATGGGCCTTGGCGTGCGCCAGGACGAAGCGGTCGCCCGCCGCCGGCCGGTCGTCGAGGGGCGGGAGCCGCATCCCGTTCCACCACGCGGCGCCGTCGGCCGCGACGTACGTCTCGGCGCTGCACGGCACGTGCACCGCGCCCGCCACGGGCACCCCGCCGTCGAGCACGCCGAGGCAGACGCACCAGGTTGGCAGCCCGGCGACGAACGCCGCCGTGCCGTCCACCGGGTCGATCGCCACCCGCCACCGCCCCTCCCCTGCCCGCGCCGCGCCTTCCTCGCCCACGATCCCGGCCTCCGGGAAGAGCCGCCCGAGCTCGCCCACCAGGTACGCCTCGACGTCCCGGTCGGCCGCGGTCACCAGCGTGCGGTCGGCCTTCCGCTCCGCGGCCGCGTGCCGGAAGTGACCCAGCGCGATCGCGCCGGCGCGCGTGACGAGCGCTTCGAGCTCGGAGCGCGCGGGCAGCGGCATGGGGTGAAGCCTAGCTCACTGGCTGCCGCGTTCCAGGTACCGCTGCGTGAAGAGGTCGTCGTCGAGCTTCTGGTTGAACTGCACGTCCGCGACCTCGATCTCCGTGTGCGTGCCCGTCACCGGAGTCTCGACCTTCAGGTGTCCCGCGATGGGGATGGCGCCGACGGAGTGGACGTCGCTCTCCCAGAGGCGCTTCTTCGGATCCTTGTCGGCCTCCCAGAACTCGACCTTGCGGGGCACCAGATCCTCCTTGCCGATCCAGAGGACGACCTTCTGGTAGCCCACGTCCTCGCGCTTGGGCTTGAACTCGACCACGTGCGCCGCGGTGCCGTCGACGGTCTCCTCGCCGCGGAGGCTCGAAGCGGCGTCGGCCTCCGTCCAGGAGATCATCTCACCCAGCAGGTCGAGGTCATGGTAGCTCAGGTCCGTGCCCATGAAGCTCTCGTTCCGCGTGTTCGCCGTGATCTGGCGGACGCGCTGGAGCTCCGGCAGGTAGAGCCACTGGTCGGCGGGCCGCCCCTTGTGTGTGAAGGAGAGGAAGCCCGTGCCCTTCACCTCGGCCGGCGAGAGGAAGAAGACCATGGTCTTGGACTCGTCCGCCGGGTAGCGGCGATCGTAGACCTCGAGCTCGCGCACGCGGAGCCCGCCCCGCTTGTCGGTGATGGTCAGCTTCATCCGCTGGTGGCGGTCGTCCCAGTGCTGGGCGCCGTCGTCGAGCGCCTTGCGGCGGTCGAGGATCTGGCGCGCCGTCTCCGCCGCAGGCACGGCGGGCGCGAGCCCCAGGAACAGCAGCAGGATCGTCAGTGGCCGACGCGACATGGCGGATCTCATACCAAGGAGCGAAACGAAAGCAAAACCCGGGGTCACGCCTGCCGGCGCTCGCTGGGGCGCTTCGCCGCGCCTTCCGTCGCCGGCTGCTCCTCGGCGCGCTGGAACCACACCAGCCCGCGCGCCATGTACTGGAGGCCCGCGAACGCCGTCACCGCCCCCGTCACCATGAACACCACCGGCGCCACCTGCGGGCTCGTCACCCCCGGCCACGAGAGCGACCCCAGCACGAGCGACACCGAAGCGAGCTGGAGGAAGGTGGACAGCTTGCCGCTGACGCTCGGGCGGATCGCCATCGTCTGCTGGGTGAGCATGAAGAGCAGGAAGTAGCCGAGCACGATGACGACGTCGCGTGAGATCGCGATGACGACCAGCCAACGCGGCACCTGGTGCATGAAGCCGAGCGCGATGAACGAGGAGACGAGGAGCGCCTTGTCGGCGGCCGGGTCGAGGTAGGCGCCGAGCGTCGTCTTGGTGTGCATGAGCCGCGCGATCGCGCCGTCGAGCGCGTCGGTGACGCCCGCCGCGATGAAGACGGCGAACGCCTGCGGGTAGCGGAGGTCCTCGAGCAGGATGAGGAAGATCGGGATCGCGACGATGCGCGACAGGGTGAGCAGGTTCGGGAGGTTGAGGCCGATCAGCACGCCGGCTCCGCGCCCTCGGGCAGGCGGCGGCGGAGCTGGCCGGCGACCTTCGGCGGCACCAGCGCCGTGACGCTCACCACGCCGTCGCGGTAGTACTCCTCGAGCACCGTGCCCGTGCGCCGGAGCCAGGCGAGGAGGTCGCCCCGTCCCGTCGGCAGCTCGCAGTGGACGCGCTCGAGGCCCGCGGTGAGGTGCGCCTCGATGCGCGCCAGCAGCTCCGCGACGCCGCGGCCGGTGCGCGCCGAGATCGCGACCGCCCCGGGGTCGGTGCCTGGCAGGAGGCCGGCGGGCAGCAGGTCGACCTTGTTGAGCGCCCGCACGACCGGGCGCTCGCCCGCGCCGATCTCGTTCAGCACCGACTCGACCACCTGCCCCTGCTCGGCCCAGCTCGCGTGCGCGACGTCGATCACGTGGATGAGGAGGTCGGCGGTGCGCACCTCCTCGAGCGTCGACTTGAACGCCTCGACGAGCTGGTGGGGGAGCTTGTGGATGAAGCCGACCGTGTCGGCGAGCAGCACGGTGAGGCCGCGCGGCAGCCGGAGCTGGCGGACCGTCGGGTCGAGCGTGGCGAAGAGCCGGTTCTCGACCAGCACGCCGGCGCGCGTCAGCTCGTTCATGAGCGTCGACTTGCCGGCGTTGGTGTAGCCGACGAGGGTGACCGTCGGGTACGGCACCGCGGCGCGCTTGTTCCGGTGGAGCCCGCGCGTCCGCTCGACGTCGGCGAGCCGCCGCCCGAGCTGCGCGATGCGCTCGCGGACGCGCCGGCGGTCGACCTCGAGCTGCGTCTCGCCGGGTCCGCGCGTGCCGACGCCGCCGCCGAGACGCGAGAGGTGCGTCCACGCGCGCGTGAGTCGCGGCAGGAGGTACTGGAGCTGCGCCAGCTCGACCTGCATCTTGCCCTCGAGGCTCCGCGCGCGCTGCGCGAAGATGTCGAGGATGAGCGCGCTGCGGTCGATCACCTTCTTGCCGATCGCCTTCTCGAGGTTCCGCTGCTGCGCGGGGCTGAGCGGGTCGTCGAAGACGACGGCGTCGGCGGGCGCCCGCTCGACGAGCGCCTTCACCTCCTCGACCTTGCCGACACCGACGAAGGTCGCGGGGTGGATGCGCTTGAGCACCTGCATCGTCTCGCCCACCACCACCAGCCCGGCGGTCTCGGCCAGGCTTGCCAGCTCGGCGAGCGACTCGCGCGCGGGGATGAGCGTCTTCGGCCGCTCGGCGCCGACGAGGACGACGCGCTCGGGCTCAATCGCGGTCGTATGTGTGCGTGCGCTCACCGGAAGTACATCACGCCCGCCCCGAGGACCCCCTCGACAGCATTGACGATCTGGTCGCTTGCCGCAACCCGCAGCTCGTTCGGGAGCGCCAGCACGGTCTCGCTCTCGTCGCCCCGGATGAGGTGCAGGAAGGCGTCGTACGGCCCCGGGTGGGCGGCCAGGATCTCGCGGAGCAGTGTCAGGCCGTCGCGCCCGGCGCGCTGCAGCGGCACGCGCACGTGCACCTGGCGGATCGCCTGCGCGCGGGCGCGGGCGAGCGGCGTGAAGTCGTCGGCGATCACCTGGCAGCGCTCCTCGGAGATCTCGAGCGCCCCCGCGACGACCACCGGGTCCCCGCCGTGGATGACGGCTTCGTGCGTCCGGTAGGTGTCCGGCCAGGCGATGACCTCGACCACGCCTTCCCTGTCCTCGAGGACGAAGGTGGCGTACCGGTCCCCCTTCTTGCTGTTCTTGAGCTTCAAGGTGTGGATGACGCCCCCGAGCCGCACGCGCGGCCGGTTGTCGGGACGACCGTTCCGCTCGCCGCCGCTCGACGGCAGCTCGGCACCCCGCGTCCGCAGCGTGCCCGTAGTGGCGTTGGTGAACTTCCGGAGGTCCTGCTCGTAGCGGTCGAGCGGGTGGCCGGTGATGAAGAAGCCGATCGCTTCGCGCTCGGCGTGCAGCTCCTCCTCCGCGGACCAGGGCGGCGTGGGCGCGAGCGGCGGCGGCGCGTCGATCCCGCCCGCGGCCGCGAAGAGGCCGATCTGGTTCGTGCTGCGCTCCTCGGCGCGGCTCGCCGCCCACTGCATGACGCCGTCGAGCGCGGCCATGAGGCGCGCCCGGTTGCGCTCGACGGAGTCGAAGGCGCCGCACTTGACCAGGCTCTCGATCACGCGCCGGTTCACGAGCTGCCCGCGGACGCGGAGGCAGAAGTCGTGCAGGCTGGTGAACGGCTCGTCCTGGCGGGCGGCGATGACCGACTCGATGGCCTTCGACCCCACGCCCTTCACGGCGCCGAGGCCGAAGCGGATCTTCTCGCCCGCCGCGGTGAAGTCCTCGCGGCTCTCGTTGACGTCGGGTGGCAGGATCGGGATGCCGCGGTCGCGGCACGCGGCGATGTTCTTGTAGGTGCTGTCGGTGTCGCCGGCTTCGAGCGAGAGGAGGCCCGCCATGAACTCCGTCGGGTAGTGCGCCTTCAGGTACGCCGTCTGGAAGGTGATGAGCGCGTAGGCCGCCGAGTGGCTCTTGTTGAAGCCGTAGGCGGCGAAGGTCTCCATCTGGTCGAAGATCTCGCCCGCGAGCCGCGCCTCCGCCGTCGCTTGCCTGCGGACGCCGAGCATGAACCGCTCGCGCTCGATCGCCATCACCTCCCTCTTCTTCTTGCCCATGGCACGGCGGAGGTTGTCGGCGTCGCCGAGCGAGTAGCCCGCGAGCGCCTGCGCGATCTGCATCACCTGCTCCTGGTACACGATGACCCCGTGGGTGTCACCGAGGATCGTCTCGAGCGCGGGGTGGAGGTAGCGGAGGGTCTCCTTGCCGTGCTTGCGCTTGATGAACGACTCCGCCATGCCGCTGTCGAGCGGCCCGGGACGGAAGAGCGCCAGCACGGCGACGATGTCCGCGAAGCACGAGGGCTTCAACTGCACCAGCAGCCGGCGCATGCCGCCCGACTCCATCTGGAAGACGCCGACCGTGTCGGCGGCCTGGAGGAGCTTGTAGGTCGCGGGGTCGTCGAGCGGCAGCGTCCCGACGTCCACCTCCACGCCGCGCCCGTCGCGGATGCGGCGCACGATACCGTCGATCAGCGTGAGCGTCTTCAAGCCGAGGAAGTCGAACTTGATGAGGCCGATCGCCTCGACGTCGGCGTACGGGTACTGCGTCATCACCGCCCCGTCCTTGTCGACGAAGAGCGGCACGTCCTCGGTGAGCGGACGGTTCGAGATCACGATCCCGGCGGCGTGCTTGGAGGCGTGGCGCATGAGCCCTTCGAGGCGCAGCGCCAGCTCGAAGAGGCGGCCCTCGCGCTCGCCGGAGTTGCGCAGCTCCTGGAGCCGCGGCTCCATCACGAGCGCTTGCTCGAGAGGGAAGTCCTTCCCCTGCTTGGGCTCGGGGTAGAGCTTCGCCATGCGGTCGGTCTCGGCGAAGGTGAAGTCGAGGACGCGGCCGACGTCCTTGATGGCCTGCTTCCCCTTGAGCGTCCCGAAGGTGATGATCTGCGCCACGCGGTCGGCGCCGTACTTGTCCTTCACGTAGCGGATGACCTCGTCGCGCCGCACGAAGCAGAAGTCGACGTCGATGTCGGGCATCGACTGGCGCTCGGGGTTGAGAAAGCGCTCGAAGAGGAGGCCGTGCTCGATCGGGTCGAGGTCGGTGATGCGGAGCGCGTACGCCACCAGGCTGCCGGCCGCCGAGCCGCGCCCCGGTCCGACCGGGATGCCCTGCCCCTTCGCCCAGTTGATGAAGTCGGCGACGATCAGGAAGTAGCCCGCGAAGCCCATCGAGCGGATGACGTCGAGCTCGCGCGCCAGGCGCTGCTCGTAGGCGCGCTCGCGCTCGGCCGGCCAGTCGAGCGTCCGGAGGTGGTTCAAGCGCTCGTCGAGGCCGCGCCGCACGTCGCGCTCGAGCACGGCCTCGAGCGTTTCGCCCTCGGGCACCGCGTAGAGCGGGAACTGGAACTCCTGCTTGAAGGCGAAGTCGCAGCGCCGCGCGATGTCGAGCGTGTTGGCGACCGCCTCGGGGACGTCCGCGAACGCGGCCGTCATCTCCTCGGGCGTCTTCACGTAGAGCTGGTCGGTGTCGAAGCGCCAGCGGCGGTCGTCGGAGAGCGTCTTCCCGGTTTGCACGCAGAGCAGCGCCTCGTGCGCCGCGGCGTGCTCGCGGTGGAGGTAGTGGCAGTCGTTCGTCGCGACGAGGGGAACGCCGAGCTCGCGGGCGAGGCCCCGCAGCTCGCGGTTCACCTTCTCCTGCGCGGGGAGGTGGTTGTCCTGGATCTCGAAGTAGAAGCGGCCGTCGAAGATCGCCGCCAGCTCCTCGGCGGCGGCGCGCGCGCGGTCGGGGCGCTCGGCGAGGATGTTGCGCGCCACCTCGCCCGACAGGCAACCCGAGGTGGCGATCAGCCCACCGTTCAGCTCGCGCAGCAGGTCCTTGTCGACGCGCGGCTTCCCGTAGTGGAGGCCGTCCTGGTAGCCGGCGCTCACCAGCTTGCAGAGGTTCCGGTAGCCCTGGCGGTTGGTCGCCAGCAGGATCAGGTGGAAGTTGCCGCCCGTCTCGTAGTCGTCGGCGCGCCCGCCCTTCTCGAAGCGGCTCTGCGGCGCGACGTACATCTCGCAGCCGAGGATCGGCTGCACCCCGTGCCGCGCCGCCTCCTGGGAGAACTGGACGGCGCCGAACATGTTGCCGTGGTCGGTGATGGCGCACGCCGGCATGCCGGTCTTGGCGACGTGCGCGATCAGCTCCCGGATCTTGTTGGCGCCGTCGAGCAGCGAGTACTGCGTGTGGAGATGCAGGTGGACGAAGGACATCGCCGCGAGACCCCCCTCCTCCCGTTCCGTCCGCCTGGTGCGGGGCCGCACGGTAGCGCGGGCCCCGCGGGCCGTCAACTTGAAACCGCGGTCTCGGCCTCGAACCCCTCGACGGCGAACGTCCGGAGCGCGCCGGAGAAGCCCTTCACCTCGGTGGGCGGCATGCCGCGCAGGCGAAAGCGCCGGTCCAGGGCGGCCTCGGTGGCCTCGGTGACGAGGATGTCCACGCCGTGGACGCGGGTGAGGCCCTGGACGCGCGACGCCAGGTTCACGGTGCTGCCGATGACGCCGTACTTCATCAGCTCCGCGTTCCCGAAGACGCCCGCCACCACCGTCCCGCGATGGACCCCGACGCCCATGGCCAGGGCGGGCAGCCGCTCCGCGCCAAGCGCCGCGTTGTACTCGCCGAGCGCCGCGCGCATGGCGAGCGCCGCGTGCACGGCGTCGTTCGTCTGCCACGGGTTCGTCTCCAGCGCGCCGAACAGGGCGAGGATGCCGTCGCCGATGAATTCCGCCACGTGCCCCTGATGGCGGCGGATCGCCTGGCTCATGCGCTGGAAGTAGCCGTTCAGGATGCGGACCAGGATCTCCGGGTCGAGCTGCTCGGAGAGCGCCGTGAAGCCCTTCAGGTCGGCGAAGAGGACCGTGACCTCCTTCTTCTCGGAGCGCTGCGACTCGCCCCGCGCGATGATGTCCTCCACCACCGCCGGCGGCGCGAAGCGGGAGAAGGCGTGCTGGAGCGTCTCGAGGCCGTTGGCGGCGGTCGTCAGACGTTCCTCCAGCGCCGTCACGGTCCGCCGCGTGCGGACGAGCAGGAAGACGAGCGGCGCGAGCGCGACGCCCAGGGCGATCCAGAGCATCAGCAGGCGTCGAGGACGACGCTCAGGCGGCACATGGCGTTGGCGAGCGCGACGACGCCGACCGTCTCGAGGATCTCCTCCGCGCTGAAGCCCTGCGCGACCTCCCGCAGGCGCCGCTGGATGACGATGGGCTGGTAGCGCACGGTCTCGCGCGCGAACGGCACGAGTCGCGTCTCGCGCGCGTCGAGGCGCGACGAGCCGAGGGTGGTGAAGACGTCGTCCAGCTCGCCCGGCGAGAATCCCTCGCGCGCGAGGAGCGAGCGCGTCTCGTCCTCCGTGTGCCGGCAGCCCAGCACCTTGCCGACGACGCCGAGCATGAGCGTCTTGGTCCGCGGCGGCAGCACCCCCGAGCCCCAGGCGGCGTCGATGATGTCGCGGAAGACGCGGGCGCTGGGCGAGCGGCCGAGCGCGCCCACCACCCGCGCGCACGGCCCGTCGCTCGAGACCGGGGCCGTCGCGGGCTCCTGGTGACGCCGCCGCATGCGCCACGACACGAGGGGGCGCACGAAGCGGAAGAGCGGGTGCGTGACCATCTGCTCGAGCGGCTCGGACGGGAGCGCCAGGAGCGTCGCCCAACGATTCGCGAAGTTGCTCGCCGCCACGACCGCCGCCACCTCGAGCACCGCCTCCCGCGGCATGCCGGCCCGCACGACCGCCTCGAACTCCGCGCGGCCCGGGCGGGGATCCGCGCGCGTCATGCGGCGGGCGAAGTCGAGCGCGGCCCGTTCGGCGGGCGAGAGATCGGCGACGTGGAAGTCCCGGACGAGCCGGTCGATGTACTCGTCACCGAATCCGTGGATGCGCAGGATCGCCCGCTGCGCACCGTAGCAGTAGCGGCACGAGTTGTCCTGGCTCACGGCGAGCGAGACGAGGTCGCAGAGGTCGAGCGGCGCGAACGCGATGGGACGCCGGATGAACGCCGTCGCCGCATTCACCAGCCACGGGCACGGCGCCAGACGCGGCAGCCAGCCGGGGACACCGCCGACCACGCGCCGCACCTCGGCCTCCATCTCGCGCGGCACCGCGGCGGGCGGCACCAGGCACTCGCCCCATTCCACGCTCGAGACTGCGGCGGCGGCTCCCATGCCTCGGCCACGCCGCGGAGCGGCGTGGCTTCAGGTCCCTACGTCAGCCCCCCGGCGAGAGCAAGCAGGGTCGAGCCGCGCCACCCGTCCGTCCCTTGCCTTCCCGGACCGACTGCTCTAGACGGCGGCCTCCAATAAGGGGGGTCCTCATGCGGCTCCACCCGACCTGCCGCCTCTTCTTCCTCGCCGTCCCGCTGCTGACCGTCCCCGCGCTCGTGCGTGCGCAGCCGCAGACGAGCGCGCAGCAGCGCTGCGTGGTCGCGCTCGACAAGGACCTGCGTACGGTCGCGCTGCAAGCCGGCAAGGACATCGACGCCTGCCTGCAGCAGACGGCCGCCGGGCACGCGACCGGGAGCACGGCGGCCTGCGTGGGCGCCGACACGCGCGGGCGCATCGAGGCCGCCCACCAGAAGGCCATCGCCGACGCGGCCGTCGCGTGCGGCACGCCGCCCGACTTCGGGGCCGCCGACCCGGACGACGTGAGCGGCGAGGCGTTCTTCGGTCAGCTCTCCCTGCTCGACGACCTCTTCGACGTGGACCTCGACGCGGCGCTCGCGGGCCAGACGCACGCCACGCTCGCTTGCGCGCGCCAGGTGACGAAGGCCGCCGCGAAGTGCCTGGAGACGCAGCTCATCGAGTTCGACGCCTGCGCCAAGACGGGGTTGAAGAGCGGCGCGATCGCCGCCGAGAGCCAGCTCGAGACGTGCGTCGGCGCCGACCCCCGGGGCAAGATCGCCCGCGACTGCGACACCAAGCTCGCGAAGACGATCGACGCCCAGTGCGTCGGCGCCGACGTGACCGCCGTCTTCGCGGGCTGCCAGCCGAGCGACCGCTCGGCGCTCGGGGTCTGCGCCCGCCGCGCCGGCCGCTGCCGCGCCTGCCTCGCGCTCGCGGCCGGCAACCGGCTCGGCGTCGACTGCGACCTCTACGACGACGGGCAAGCGAACCAGAGCTGCCTGTCGCTCGACCAGGCGAACGCGGCGCTCGACGACGAGACGGCCACCCTCGACGCCACCACCGAGTGCGAGGTGTTCGACGACACGGCGCCGGCGCCGAGCGCCCGCGCGCTCCCCGCCCCGCCCGCCCCCACCGCGACGGCGGGCAAGGACTTCGAGATCGACCAGGCCACCAGGAACGAGGTCGCACCCTACGACCTGTCGGGCAGCGCCACCGCGGCGATGACAGCAGGGTACGCGGTCGGGCCGAATCAGGGCAACGCGACCCGCGACGAGATGCTCGCCAACGTGAAGGCCCTCAACAAGGAGGACATCTGGTACTACCAGGGACACGGCGTCACGTCGAAACAGACCGGGCTGAAGATCGGCATCAGCGTGCACGACGACCACAATAATCCGATCCTCACCGCCGACCTGGTCAACAAGGTGAAGGAGGACGCGAATCCGCCCTCCGTCATCTTCCTCGCCGCCTGCGGCACGGCTCAGATCACGCAAGCGATCGTCGGAGCCGGCGTGGAGGTGGTGATGGGATGGACCCTGCTCACGTCCGAGCTGGGGTCCAAGCTCCCGGTCGAGATCTTCTGGCAGAACCTCTTCGCCGGCAAGACCTTCACCGAGGCACAGAAGGCAGGGAACGACGACTACGTGAGGCAGGCGGCCACGTACGAAAGGGACCGAACGAAGGCGAGAAAGAAGCGCACCGAAGCCGACGCGGAGCTCGGCAAATTCTTCAAATATGAATCCATCAGAACCCGCCTGCAGACGGCGATCGCCGAGTACGACCAGAAGATCGCCATCCTGGACCAGGTCATCGCCTCGCGCATCGACGTCAAGACGAAGACCATCGACCCGTCGGCGAAGAGGCTCGCCGACGTGATCCCCTGAGGCCCGCGCCTACTCCCACTCGATGGTCGCGGGCGGCTTCGACGACACGTCGTACACGACGCGGTTCACACCCCGCACCTCGTTGCTGATGCGGGACGAGAGCCGCGCCAGCACGTCGTAGGGGAGCCGCGCCCAGTCGGCCGTCATGCCGTCGGTCGATTGCACGGCGCGCAGCGCGACCACGTTCTCGTAGGTCCGCTCGTCACCCATGACGCCGACCGTCTTCACGGGGAGCAGCACCGCGAACGCCTGCCAGAGCGTGTCGTAGAGGTCGGCGCCGCGGATCTCCTGCTGGACGATCGTGTCGGCGTCGCGCAGGATGCGGAGCCCCTCCTCGTCGACCGCGCCGATGACGCGGATGGCGAGCCCCGGCCCCGGGAAGGGCTGGCGGCCGACGATCTCGTCCGGCACGTGGAGCACCCGCCCGAGCGCGCGCACCTCGTCCTTGAACAGCTCGCGCAGCGGCTCGAGCAGCTCGAGGCGCATCCGCTCCGGCAGGCCGCCGACGTTGTGATGGCTCTTGATGGTGGCCGACGGGCCGCGCACCGACACCGACTCGATGACGTCGGGGTAGAGCGTGCCCTGGGCGAGGAAGGCGGCGTCGGGGAGCTTCTTCGCCTCCTCCTCGAACACCTCGATGAAGGTAACGCCGATCGTGCGGCGCTTCTTCTCCGGGTCCTCGACGTCACGGAGGTTCCGGAGGAACTTCGCCGACGCGTCGACGCGCCGGACGTCGAGCTCCATGCGGTCGCGGAAGGTGGCGACGACCTGCTCCGCTTCGCCGGCGCGGAGCAAGCCATTGTCGACGAAGATGCAGGTGAGCCGCTCGCCGATCGCCTGGTGGACGAGCGCCGCCACGACCGTCGAGTCGACGCCGCCCGAGAGGGCGCACACGACGCGCTTTCGGCCGACCCGCTCCCGGATGCGCGGCACCCAGGCGTCCACGAAGCCCTCCATCGTCCAGTCGGCCCTGGCGCCGCAGACGCGGAGCACGAAGTTGCGGAGGATCTCCCGCCCCTCGATGGTGTGCGTGACCTCGGGGTGGAACTGCACGCCGTACACCGGCCGCTCGCGGTGGCGGAAGGCGGCGTAGGGCGAGTTGTCGGTCACGGCGAGGGTCTCGAGGTCGTCGGCGAGCGTCTTCACCTGGTAGCCGTGGCTCATCCAGACGCGGGTCGAGCGCCCACCGAGCGCGAGCAACGGATCCATCTTCGTGATCCGGATGTCGGCGGGCCCGTACTCCTTCCGCTCTGCGCGCACCACCTCGCCGCCGAAGGCCCGATTCAGCAGGTTCATCCCGTAGCAGACGCCGAGCACCGGCGGCTCGCCACCCTTCAGCGACTCCAGCACCGCCGGCGCGAGCTGCGGCGAGTCCTTGTCGTAGACGCTCGCCGGCCCCCCCGAGAGGACGATCCCCTCCGGCGCCAGCTGCCGGATTGCGTCCAGCGGCAGGTCGAAGGGGTGAATCTCGCAGTAGACGTGCAGCTCCCGGATCCGCCGCGCGATGAGCTGCGTGTACTGCGACCCGAAATCCAAGATCAGAATCATCGTGAGGACCCTGAGCGCAGCCTACTCGAGGCGATAATTCGGCGCCTCCTTCGTGATGTAGACGTCGTGCACGTGGCTCTCTTTCAACCCCGCCGACGACACCCGCACGAAGCGCGCCTTCTCCCGCAGCTCCGCCAGCGTCCGCGTCCCGAGGTATCCCATGCCGGCGCGCAGCCCGCCCACGAGCTGCTGCACGATGAAGGAGAGCGCGCCCTTGTACGGCACCCGGCCCTCGATGCCCTCGGGTACGAGCTTGATGCCGAGCTCGTCGAGCTCGTCGTCCTGGAAGTAGCGGTTGCGGCTGCCCTCGCGCTCGCGCATCGCCTCCAGCGAGCCCATGCCGCGGTAGAGCTTGTAGGTGCGGCCCTGGTAGAGGATCGTCTCGCCGGGGCTCTCCTCGGTGCCGGCGAAGAGCCCGCCGATCATGACGGTCTGCGCCCCCGCCGCGAGCGCCTTCGTGATGTCGCCCGAGAACTTGATGCCGCCGTCGGCGATGATCGGGACGCCGGCGCGAGCGGCCGGCTCGACCGCGTCGAGGATCGCCGTGAGCTGCGGCACGCCGACGCCCGACACGACGCGCGTCGTGCAGATCGACGCCGGCCCCATGCCCACCTTGATGGCGTCGGCGCCGGCCTTGATGAGCGCCACGGCGCCTTCCGACGTCGCCACGTTGCCGGCGATCAGCTCGACCTTCGGGAACGCCCGCTTGATCGCCACCACGGTGTCGACCACCGCGCCGGAGTGACCATGCGCGGTGTCGACGACCAGCACGTCGGCCCCCGCCCGCACCAGCGCCTCGGCGCGCTCCTCGCGGTCCTGCCCCGTGCCGATCGCCGCCCCGACGCGCAGCCGGCCGAGCTCGTCCTTGGCCGCGTTGGGGTAGCGGATCGCCTTCTCGATGTCCTTGACGGTGATGAGGCCGCGGAGCTGGTTGCGCTCGTCCACCACGGGGAGCTTCTCGATCCGGTAGCGGTGCAGGATCTCCTTCGCCTCCTCGAGCGTGATGCCCGGCTTGGCGGTGACGAGCTTCTCCTTGGTCATGACGTCGCCGACGGTCCGGTCGAAGCGCTTCTCGAAGCGCAGGTCGCGGTTGGTCAGGATGCCGACCAGCGCGCCGTTCCGCGTCACGGGCAGCCCCGAGATGCGGAAGCGCTGCATGATGGCGAGCGCCTCGGCGATCGGCTGCTCGGGGTGGACCGTCACCGGGTCGACGATCATGCCGCTCTCGGACTTCTTCACCTTCTCGACCTCGAGCGCCTGCTCGGCGACGGCGAGGTTGCGGTGCACGACGCCGATCCCGCCCTCCTGCGCCATGGCGATCGCCGTCCGCGCCTCCGTGACGGTGTCCATGGCGGCCGAGAGGAGCGGCGTGTTGAGGCGGATCGAGCGCGTGAGCTGGGTGGCGACGTCGGTGTCGCGCGGCAGGATCTCGGAAGCGGCGGGGACGAGCAGAACGTCGTCGAAGGTGAGGCCCTCGCGCAGCGCAGCCGGCGTCATGAGTGCCTCCTGGGGCGGAAAATGCACGAAGGGGCCCACCCGGCGATGCGGATGGGCCCCTTCGTGAGTGCCATGACGTTCCTTAGCAGGCGGTGCGGGATCGGGCAAGTCACGCCCGCTGCTCAACGCGCCCTCCGGGCGCGAGGCGGACGGGGCCGACTCGGCCGGCGCTCGGTCGCGCGCCGGGCACGGAGGCGGAGGTCGAGCGGGATCCCGATCAAGCGGAAGCGCTCGGCGAGCCGCGCGCCGAGGTAGCGGGTGTAGGCGGCAGGCACGGCGTCGGGCACGTTCGCGAACACGGTGATCGCGGGCGGGCGGCGGCCCGTCTGGGTCGCGTAGTAGAAGCGCAGCGCGCGGCCGCCGGGGCTGGGCGGCGGTCGCGACGAAACCGCGTCCGCGAGCGCGCGGTTGAGCTCCGGCGTGCCGAGCCGTACTTCGTACGCCTGCTCGACCCGCGCCACCAGCGGCCAGAGCGCGCCCAGCCCCTCCCCCGTCACCGCCGACACGCAGAGGAGCGGCAGCGACGCGAACGCGCCGTGCGCCGCCACCAGCCGCTCGCGGAAGGCGTCGGGGTCGCGCCGCGCCGGCGGCACGAGGTCCCACTTGTTGGCGAGCAGGATGCACCCGCGGCCCGCAGCTCTCGTCCGCCCGACGAGGCGCGCGTCCTGCTCGGTCATGCCCTCGGTGGCGTCGAGCACCACGAGCACCAGGTCGGTCCGCGTGAGCGTGCCGAGGGCGCGCACGGCGCCGTGGCCCTCGAGCGGGTCCTTCACGTGCGTGCGCCGCCGGATGCCGGCCGTGTCGATCAGCACGTAGCTTCGACCGCCGGCCGCGATCGGCGTGTCGATCGCGTCGCGCGTCGTGCCCGGCCGCGCCGTGACCAGCGTGCGCTCGTCGCCGAGCAGGCGGTTCAGGAGCGACGACTTGCCGACGTTCGGCCGCCCGACGAGCGCTATGCGCGTCGCCTCGGCGGCGGGTGCTTCCCCCGGGCCGGCGGGGAGCGTCGCCACGATGGCATCGCGCAGGACGTCGAGCCCGCGCCCGTGCGCCGCCGACACGCCGATCGGCCGCTCCACCCCCGCGGCGTAGAAGTCGGCGACCAGCGCGTCGCGCGCGGGCGTGTCGAGCTTGTTGACGGCGACCACGAGCGGCTTCCCGCTCCGGCGGAGGAGCCGCAGCGTCTCGCGGTCCTCGGGCGAGAGCCCCGCCGGCCCGTCGACCACGCAGACGACGCAGTCCGCCTCCGCCACCGCGCGCAGCGCTTGCGCGCGCACGCCGGCGGCGATCTCGCCCGCTCGCCGCGCCGGCTCGCTGCTGAGGCCGCCCGTGTCGACGCAGAGGAAGGCCCGCCCGGCGTGCGTCGCCGGCGCGACGACGCGGTCGCGCGTCACCCCCGGCGTGTCGTCGACGATCGCGCGGCGGGCGCGGACGAGCACGTTGAAGAGCGTCGACTTGCCGACGTTCGGCCGGCCGACGATCGCCACCACCGGCGGGCGCGCCGCGCTGCCGGCAACGGGCTCGGAGGGCGTCACAGCCCCAGCTCCCGGAGTCGGCGCGGGTTCTCCGCCCAGCCCGGCTCGACGCGCACGAACAGCTCGAGGAACACCTTGACGCCGAAGAGCGCTTCGAGCCGCTCGCGCGCGCGCTGGCCGATCTCGCGCAGGCGCTGGCCGCCCGCGCCGATCACGATCCCCTTGTGGCTCTCGCGCTCGACCAGGATGGTGGCGTGGATGAAGAGGACGCGGTCGTTCTCGCGGAACTCCTCCACCTCGACCGCGGTGCCGTACGGCACCTCCTCGTCGGTCTGGAGGAAGAGCTGCTCGCGCACCAACTCCTGCGCGAGGGAGCGCTCCGTCTCGGCGGTGTACTGCTCCGCCGGATAGAAGCGGTCGCCCGCGGGCAGCGCCGCGGCCGCGGCGGCGAGCACCGTCTCGACGTTCTCGCCCGCGCGCGCGCTGGCGGGGATCACCTCGCGTCCCGGCAGCAGCTCGCCGACCGCCTGCATGAGCGGCAGCAGCTTCGGCGGCCGCACGCGGTCGCGCTTGTTCAGCACGACGATGGTCGTGGCGCCGAGCCGCCCCAGCGCGGCCCCCAGCTCGCGCTCCGGCGGGGTGAGCCCGACCGACGCGTCGAGCACCCAGAGCACGACGTCGGCCTCGCCCAGCGCCTGCTCCGCCACCTCGACCATCCGCCGCCCGAGCCGCGTGCGTGGCTCGTGGAGCCCGGGGGTGTCGAAGAAGACGAGCTGCGCGTCGGGGAGCGTGCGGATGCCGACGACGCGGTTGCGGGTCGTCTGCGGCTTCGGCGTCACGATCGCGACCTTGGCGCCGACGAGCGCGTTCAGCAGCGTCGATTTGCCGACGTTCGGGCGGCCGACGATGGCGACGTACCCGGCGTGGAGCATCAGCCGGCCGTGCAGCGGAGCGTGATGCGCGGTACGGTCGCGCCGCGCGCGCCCTGCACCCGCGCCCGGAGCGTCGTGCCGTGGCGCGCCGCGACCGGCACGACGACCGGCACCGCCGCGGTGCACGCGGCGCGGAGCGCGCTCGGCAGCGAGGGCAGCGCCCGCAGCGCCGCGGCCAGCGTGCGCTGGTTGTCGGCGACCACCGGGTCGTTCCGCGTGCCGCGCGCGCTGAGGAGGCGCAAGCGCCGGATCGTCCCGCGCGCGCACACGGGGAGCCCGCGCTTGTTGAGCCGCCGGAAGTCGAACACGTTGAGGCAGAGGGCCACGTTCACGGTGCAGCGGCCGTCGACCGCGCCGTCGGCGTCGCACTCCGGGTCGCCGTCGCGGCACGTCTGCGTGGTGCGCGGGATGCCGTTCTTGCGGACCGCCAAGTGGTCGCGCTCGACGAGCCACTCGCCGGCGCACGCGCGCGCCGCGCCCCCGGCCGGCACCAGGCAGGCGATCTCCGGCTCGCAGCGAGCGGTCCCGCCGACCGTCGTCGCGAGCGCGTCCACCTGCGGCGCGCCCCACCCGGTCGCCAGGTCGAAGCCGGGGCCCGCCGTGTAGCCGCCGCTCGACTCCACCTGGATGGTGCCCGCGACGAGGTCGCGGAAGACCGGCGCCCGCAGCCCGAGCGCCTGCTCGCCGCCCAAGCGGTAGAGCGACGGCGTGAGCTGGCCGAGGCCGCGGCGGCCCTGCGCTTCGTTCACCAGCGCGAGCGCGCCGGCGAGCGCCGGGGCGCCCACGCTCGTCCCGCCGACGACGTGGTTCGTGGTCGCCGAGACGATGACGTAGCCGGGAAGCGCCGGGTCGCCCGCGACGGCGAGGTCGGGCAGCAAGCGGCCGCGCCGCGCCGGGACGCCGGGGCCGAACTGGAACTGCGGGCGCGCGAAGAGCACGCTCTCGCCGCCGCCGCCGGCGAAGAAGCCGTCGTTCCACGTCCGCTCGGGCGCGCCCGGGACGAGCGAGCCGTCGCTCGCGAGCGCGAAGGCCGAGCCGCCGACGGCGACCGCGTGCGGCGACGAGGCGAGCCCGTTCACCGCTAGCCCCGCGGTGGGCGGGTCGCTCGCCAGGCAGTCGCTGGCGCCGAAGTCGCCCGAGGCGACCAGCACGGTCTGCCCCTGGGCGTTGGCGATCGCGTACACCGCGTCGAAGACCTCGGCGAGCAGCGGCGACGCCGACTCGCAGAGCCCGAAGCTGAGCGAGATCACGTCGCCCAGGCGGTCGTCGGTGGCCTTCACGAGCGCTTCGAAGAGATCGCCACGCGGCGAGCCGATCACCATGTTGACGGCGGCGCCGGGCGCGACGGCGCCGGACCACTGCGCGTCGATCAGCACCTCTATCAGCTCGCCCTGGTCGCTGGAGATGCCGGGATCCCGGCTGGCGACGACGCGGGTCGGCAGCGCGCGCGGCACGGTCAGGAAGCGCTGGTCGAACAAGGCGACGTCGGCGTCGGGATAGTTGCTGCGTGCCACCACCGCGATCGAGCGGCCGGCGCCGGTCAGGCCCGCGCTCTGCAACGAGGCGACGTTGTACTGCGCGGCGAAGTCGGCGGGGCCGAGGGCGGTGCACGGCTGGCCCGGGAGACAGCCGGCGGTCCCGCTCGAGAGCTGGAGGAGCGGCCGGAAGTGCGGCAGGTCGTCGAGCCCGACGACGCCCCGGACCGAGGCCGCGAGGGCCGCCGGCAGCTCGGGCTCGGCGAGCGGCGCGTGGTAGGTGCGGCCGTGATGACGGAAGAGGCCGATGGGCGCCTTCAGGGCCCGTGCCGCCTGCGCCGCGGTGCCCGCGACCGTGACGAAGGCGCGGAACGGCGAGTCGCGGACGATCAGGAAGCCATGCCCGGCGAGCCACGCGCGCACGCGCACGTACTCGGCGCGCGTGGGGCCGAAGCGGTCGGCGATCTCGTCGGGGTCGAGCCAGCGGTCGAAGCGGGGCGAGCGCGGATCCTGCTGCGCGGCGAGGACCGCGTCGAGACCGGCTTGGTCGCGGAGCCCCAGGAAGACGGTCACCTGATCGAGCGGCAGGTCGTCGCGCGCGCGACCGACCGCCGTCATGCGGGCGAGCCCGTGCGGCACGGCGCCCGCGAGCCGGCGCGCCGGCGCGGCCGCCGTCGCCGTCGCGAGCAGGAGGAGTAGCACGGCGGCGGGCGCCCTCATGCGCCCGCCTCCGGGTGCTCGCGCTCGAGCGCCGCGAGCGCCGTCATCGCGGCCGCCTGCTCCGCCGTCTTCTTGCTCCGCCCGACCCCCTGCCCCCACGTCCGGCCGCCGATCGCGATCTCGGACACGAAGCGCTTCTGGTGATCGGGGCCGCTCTCCTCGACCAGCGTGTACACCGGCGTCTCGCGGTAGAGACGCTGCGTCAGCTCCTGGAGCCGCGTCTTGTAGTCGTGCAGCCCCGCCGTCACCTCCCCGACATCGGTCGCGAAGTGGCGCGCCACCACCTGGCGCGCGACCTCGTAGCCGGCGTCGAGGTAGATCGCGCCGAGCAAGGCTTCGTACGCGGACGCGAGGATCGACTCCTTCTCGCTCCCGCCGCTCTTCTCCTCCCCCCGCCCGAGCCGGAGGAAGCGGCCGACGTCGAGCGCCCGCGCCTTGCGCGCCAGGATCTCGGCGTTCACGAGCGCGGCGCGCATCTTCGACAGCTCGCCCTCGCGCGCCGCGGGGAAGCGGGCCATCAGGAGATCCGAGACGGCGAGCGAGAGCACGGCGTCGCCCAGGAACTCGAGCGTCTCGTTGTTGGGCGACTCGGCGCTGAAGGAGCGGTGCGTGAGCGCCACCGCCAGGTGCTCCGGCCGCGCGAAGCGGTGGCCGAGGCCGTCCTCCAGCTCGAAGCGGCTCATGCGAGTGGGCTCGCCGCCACGCGGCCGCCGGCGCCGACGGCGAGGCGCACGGCGAGCCGCCGGCCCGCCCACGCGTCGGGGCCGTCGAGGCGGGCGCGGAGGTAGTTGCGGGTGTAGCCGCGCAGCGCGCCGGTCGCCGGCTCGCGCGTCCTCTCGACCAGCACCTCGGCCGTGGCGCCGTCGAAGCGGCGCGCGAAGGCGGCGCGCTTCGTCTCGCCGAGCGCGCGCAGGCGGCGGGCGCGCGCCGCGACCTCCGCCCGCGGCAGGCGGCCGTCCATCTTGGCCGCCGTCGTGCCGCTGCGGACCGAGTACGGGAAGACGTGCGCGTAGGTGACGGGGCTCGCGTCGAGGAAGGCGGCGGTGCGCTCGAAGGCGGCTTCGTCCTCGCCCGGGAAGCCGGCGATCAGGTCGGTGCCGACGGCGGCGTCGGGCAGCCAGTGGCGGATCATCGCCAGACGCTCGGCGGCGAGCGCGGCGTCGTAGCGCCGCCGCATGCGGGCGAGGACCCCGTCGTCGGCGGCCTGGAGCGGGACGTGGAGGTGCGGGCAGCAGCCCGGCGCCGCGGCCAGGAGGCGGACGAGCGGCTCCGTCACCTCGTGCGGGTCGATCGAGGAGAGCCGCAAGCGCGGCACGAGGTCCTGCTCGGCGATCGCGGCGACGAGCGCGGTGAGATCCGTCCGCGGCGTCAGGTCGTGGCCGTAGCCGCCCAGGTGGACGCCGGTCAGCACGATCTCCTCGAAGCCCTCGCCGGCGAGCGCGTGGACCTCTTCCAGGACGGTGCGCGGCGGAAGACTCCGGCTGGCGCCGCGCGCCAGCGGGATCACGCAGAAGGTGCAGAAGAGGTCGCAGCCCTCCTGCACCTTCAGGAAGGCGCGCGTCTGCCCCTCGAAGCGGCGCGCCCCGAAGACCTCGACCGTGCGCTCGCGCCGGCTGTTGCCGACCACGACGCGCGCCACGGGCGCGGAGCGCGTCACGGCCGCGACCAGCGCGTCCAGCCGGTTGACGCCGATCACGTGGTCGACGGCGTCGAGCGCCGCGGCCTCGGCGGGCTTCGTCTGCGCGTAGCACCCGGTCAGCACGACGCGCGCCGCGGGCTGCGTCCGCCGCGCGCGGCGGGCGAGGCGGCGGCTCTCGGCGTCGGCGGCGTCCGTCACGGTGCACGAGTTGACGACGATCACGTCGGCGGGCTCGTCGGGCGCGACCAGCGTGCAGCCGGCGGCGCGCAGCCGCTCGGCGATGGCGGCGCTGTCGTACGCGTTCACCTTGCAGCCGAGGGTCGCGATCGCGACGCGCGGCCCCTGCCCCGCCCCGCTCACCCGAGCCCCTCCGCGATCCAGCCGCCGCCGAGCACCATCTCGCCGCGGTAGAAGACGGCCGCCTGCCCGGGCGTGACGGCGGGGCCGTCGCCGCAGGCGTACGCGACGCGGGCCGTGCCGTCCGCGGCGGTCTCGAGCCGCGCCGGCACCAGCGGATGGCGATGGCGGATGCGGACCGCCAGCTCGGCGCCGGCCTCCGGCGCCCGCCCCGCCACCCAGGACGTCTCGCGCGCCACGAGCCCGCGCGCGCGCAGACGCTCCGCGGGCGCCACCGTCACCCTCCCCGTGGCGGCGTCGAGCGCGCGGACGTAGAGCGGCGCCGGCGCCGCGACGCCGATCCCGCGCCGCTGCCCGACCGTGAAGCGGTGCACGCCGGCGTGGCGGCCGAGCGCCCGCCCGGCGTCGTCGACGATCGGCCCCGGCCGGAGCGCCGCCGCCGGCGCCCGCCGCTCGACGAAACCCGCCGCGTCGCCGCCGGGCACGAAGCACACCTCCATGCTCTCGGCCTTATCCGCGACCGGCAGGCCGAGCGCCGCCGCCTCGGCCCGCACCTCGCGCTTGGTGAGACCGCCGACCGGGAACACGGTGCGCGCCAGCGCCGGCTCGTCGAGCATGAACAGGAAGTACGTCTGGTCCTTCCCCGTGTCGACCGCGGTCCTGAGCGCCGGCCGGCCGCTCGCCGGGTCGCGGCCGATGCGCGCGTAGTGACCGGTCGCGAGCCGCGTCGCGCCGAGCTCGCGGGCCCGCTGCCAGAGGAGCCCGAACTTGACGTGCTGGTTGCAGCGCGCGCAGGGATTCGGCGTCCGCCCGGCGAGATACTCCGCCACGAACGGCTCGATCACGTGGCGTGCGAACGCCTCGCTCATGTCGAAGACGTAGTGCGGGAAGCCGAGGCGGTCGGCGACGGCGCGCGCGTCGTGGAAGTCGTCGAGCGAGCAGCAGCTCCCCCCACCGTCGGGTGCCAGGCGGAGCGAGAGGCCGACGACGTCGAAGCCCGCCGACACGCAGCGCGCGGCCGCGACCGCGCTGTCCACCCCGCCGCTCATGGCGACGACGACACGCTCCCGGCTCACGCGGCGGCGCCTCCCCGCACCTGCCGGACGAGCCCGGGGAGCACGGCGAGCACGCGCGCGACGTCGTCGTCCGTCGTCGACCAGCCGACGCTCAGCCGCAGCCCGCCGCGCGCGGCTTCTGCGTCGCGGCCCATGGCGAGCAGCACGTGCGACGGCTCGGCCGCGCCCGCGGCGCACGCCGAGCCGACCGACACCGCGACCCCGGCCAGGTCGAGGAGCACCATCAGGCTCTCGCCCGTGCAGCCCGGGAAGGCGACGTTCAGCGTGTTCGGGAGACGCGGCCCGTCGGCCGGGCCGTTCTGGACGGCGTCGGGGAGCGCGCGACGGATGCCGTCCCACAGCCTCTCGAGGAGCGCCGCCGCGCGCGTCGCGAAGGCGTCCAGCTCCGCGCGCGCACACCGCGCGGCGACCCCGAAGCCGGCGAGCGCCACGACGTTCTCCGTGCCCGCGCGCCGCCCGCGCTCCTGCGGGCCGCCGGCGAGCTGCGGCGCCAGGCGAACGCGCGGCCCGACCCAGAGCGCCCCCGCCCCCGCCGGGCCGCCGAGCTTGTGCGACGAGAGCGACAACATATTCACGCCGAGCGCGCGCACGTCGACCGGCAGCCGGCCCACCGCCTGCGCGGCGTCGGTGTGGAGGAGGACGTCGCGCCCGGCGAGGCCCGCTGCGATCTCGGCGACCGGCGCCAGCGTACCGACCTCGCCGTTGGCGAGGCCGACGCTCGAAAGCGTCGGCCCGGGCCCGCACGCCGCGACGACGGCGTCCGCGTCCACCCGTCCCTCCCCGTCGACGGGCACGATGGTGAGCGGCGCGCCCACCGCGCGCGCCGCCGCCAGCACCGAAGCGTGCTCGACCGCGGTGGTGACGACGGCGCCGCGCGCCGCGCCCCGGAGCGCCAGGTTGTTGGCCTCGGTCGCGCCGCTCGTGAAGACGATCTCCGCCGGGCGCGCACCGAGCAGCGCCGCCACCTCGGCGCGCGCCGTCTCGAGCGCCGCGCGCGCCCGCGCGCCCTCGCGGTGGGCGCTGGACGGGTTCGCCGGCGTGCCCAGGAGGGCGAGCATCGCCTCCCGCGCCTCGGGGCGCAGGGGCGCCGTGGCGTTGTGATCGAGGTAGACGCGCATGAGCCGGGGGCGCGCCCCGGCGACGGCCGGCCGGCTAGCCGCGGTGCGCGGCGTCGGCCGCCCGCCGCCGCCGGTGAGCGCCTCGGCGCTCTTTGTACAGTTTGAAGTCCATGCTGTCGACCAGGGCCTGCCAGCTCGCCTCGATCACGTTGTGGGACACGCCGACCGTCCCCCAGCGCTCGTGCTCGTCGCCCGACTCGATGAGGACGCGGACGAGGGCCGCGGTCCCGGGCTCGCCCGGGAGCACGCGCACCTTGTAGTCGTGGAGGCGCACCTGCTCGACCTCGGGGTAGAACTTGCCGAGCGCCTTCCGGAGCGCCTGGTCGAGCGCGTTCACGGGGCCGTTGCCCTGCGCGGCCGTGTGCTCCACCTGGCCGTCGGGCCCCTCGAGCATGATCGTCGCCTCGGCGATCGGCGCCTCCCCCTCCGAGCGCTTCTCGTCGATGACGCGGAAGCCGATCAGCCGGTAGTAGCGGACGCGGTCGCCGTCGAGCGCCTTCTGCATGAGCAGCTCGAAGGACGCCTCGGCGCCCTCGTAGGCGTAGCCGCGCGCTTCGAGCTCCTTCAGCTCCTGGAGGAGCGCCGTCACCGCGGGCTTGTTCGAGTGCAGGTCCACACCGTACTTCTCGGCCTTGTAGAGGACGTTCGACCGCCCGGCGAGGTCGGAGACGAGGACGCGCTGCGCGTTGCCGATGAGCGCCGGGTCCATGTGCTCGTACAAGGCGGCGTTCTTCTGCACCGCCGCGACGTGCAGCCCGCCCTTGTGCGCGAACGCGGTCTGGCCGACGAACGGCTGGCGCTTGTACGGCTCGACGTTGGCGATCTCGTAGACGAAGTGCGAGACCTCCGTGAGCTTCTTGAGCTGCGCCGGGGAGACGCAGTGGTAGCCGCGCTTCAGCTGGAGCACCGGGATGACGGACACGAGGTTGGCGTTCCCCGTCCGCTCGCCGAAGCCGTTGATGGTGCCCTGCACCTGCACGCAGCCGTGCTCGATGCCGGCGATGGAGTTCGCGACCGCCAGCTCGCAGTCGTTGTGGCAGTGGATGGCGAGCGGCGTCGAGACCGCCGCCCTGGCGGCTTCGACCCCCGCCGCGACCTGCTCGGGCAGCGACCCGCCGCGCGTGTCGCACAGGCAGAGCGCGGTCGCGCCGCCGTCGGCCGCGGCTTCGAGGCACTGGAGCGCGTACTCGCGGTTGGCCGCGAAACCGTCGAAGAAGTGCTCGGCGTCGAAGATAACCTCGTCGGCGTGGCGGCGGAGGTACGCCATCGTGTCGCGGATGACCTCGAGGTTCTCCGCCAGGGGGATGCGCAGATCGTCGCGCACGTGGAAGTCCCACGTCTTGCCGACGATGGTGACGACCGGCGTGTCGGCGCGGACGCAGAGGAGGAGGTTGCGGTCGTCCGACGCCTTCACGCCCGCGCGGCGGGTGGAGCCGAAGGCGGCCACCTTGGCGTGCTTCAGGCCGAGGCGCTTCACGCCGCGGAAGAACTCCTCGTCGCGCGGGTTGGAGCCCGGCCAGCCGCCCTCGATATAGTGGACGCCGAGGTCGTCGAGCCGCTCCGCAATGCGCAGCTTGTCGTCGAGCGTGAAAGAGATGTCCTCGGCCTGCGCGCCGTCGCGGAGCGTCGTGTCGTAGAGCTGGATGCGCTTCACGCGCGCGCCTCCCCCGCGGGCGCGATGAAGGCGTCGTGCAGGGCACGCACCGCGAGCTCGGTGTACTTGGCGTCGATCACCACCGAGATCTTGATCTCGGAGGTGGAGATCATCTGCACGTTGATGCCCTCGGCGGCGAGCACCTCGAACATCCGCGCCGCGACCCCGGCGTGCGTCCGCATGCCGACGCCGACGATCGACACCTTGGCGACGTCGGTCTCGCCGACGACGGTGCGGGCGCCGATCTCGCGCGCCGTGGCCTCGACGATGCCCTTGGCCTTCTCGTAGTCGGCGCGCGGCACGGTGAAGGTCAGGTCCGTGGTGCCGTCGGCGCTCGCGTTCTGGATGATCATGTCGACCACGATGTTGGCGCGCGCGACGGGCCCGAAGATGCTGGCCGCGACGCCGGGCCGGTCCGGTACGCCACGCACCGTGAGCTTGGTCTCGTCGCGGTCGTAGGCGACGCCCGCGATCGTCGGCTCTTCCATGGTGGGATCCTCCTCGACGACCCACGTCCCCTCGCCGTCGCTGAACGACGAGCGGACGTGGACCGGGACGCGATAGCGCTTGGCGAACTCGACGGAGCGGATCTGGAGCACCTTGGCGCCGAGGCTCGCCAGCTCGAGCATCTCGTCGTAGGCGATGCGCGGCAGCTTGCGGGCCTGGGGGACGATACGCGGGTCGCTCGTGTAGACGCCGTCGACGTCGGTGTAGATCTCGCACACGTCGGCCTTGAGCGCGGCGGCGAGCGCGACGGCGCTCGTGTCCGAGCCGCCGCGGCCGAGCGTGGTGATGCTGCCCTCGCCGTCGACGCCCTGGAAGCCGGCTACCACCGCCACCGCGCCGCCGGCGAGCGCGCGCTCCAGCCGCTCGACGTCGATCTTCACGATGCGCGCCTTGCCGTGGGCGCTGTCGGTCTCGATGCGGATCTGGTGGCCGAGGAAGCTCAGCGCCGGGACGCCGGCGTCCTGGAGGGCGAGCGCGGTGAGCGCCGCGGTCACCTGCTCGCCGGTGGCGATGAGCGCGTCGCGCTCGCGGTCGTCAGGGGTGCGCGCGGCTTGCGCGGCGAGCCCGATCAGGCGGTTCGTCTCGCCCGCCATGGCGGACACCACGACGACCACGCGGTGTCCCGCGCCGCGCGTGCGGGCGACGCGGGTCGTGACGTGGCGGATGCGCTCGAGGTCCGCGACCGACGTGCCGCCGAACTTCTGGACGACCAGCGCCACGCCCGCCTCACTCCGGCAGCGCGCGGGCGAGCCAGCGCGCGTGGCGCGCGCCGCGCGCCTCGAGGCTGATCGTCCGGCGCGCGCCGCCGTCGTCCGTGAGCGTCACCACGAGCACCTCGTCTCCGGCGGCCGGGAGGAGCCGATCGAACCACTCGACGGCCGCCACTCCCTCGCCGTAGAGCACGTCGCGTAAGGATAGCTCATCGTCGCGCGGACGCTCAAGGCGGTAGAGGTCCACGTGCGTGAGCCGGAGCCGCCCGCCGCGGTACTCGGTCGCGATCACGAAGGACGGGCTGTGCACGCTCGTGGGATCGACCCCGAGCCCGGCCGCGAGCCCGCGCACGAGGCACGTCTTGCCGGTGCCGAGGTCGCCCACCAGGCCGACGAGCGCCCCCGCCTCCGCGCTCCGCCCGAGCGCCGCGCCGAGCGCTTCGGTCTCCTCCGGCGACGCGGTGCGCACCTCACGCGCCGCCACGGTATCCCCGCCTGCGCGGCGCCTCGGGCCGGCTGGAGGCCTGGATGGCCGCGAGCATGGGCGGCAGCTCGAAGATCACGTCGCGCGCGACGAGGCCGACCTCGCCGCGCCGGCGCGCCACCGCGTCGCCGGCCGCGCCGTGCGCGAACACGCCCAGCGCGGCGGCGTCGAAGGCGGTCAGGCCCTGCGCCAGGAGCGCGCCCACGACGCCCGCGAGCGCGTCGCCCATGCCGCCGCTCGCCATGCCCGGGTTGCCGCTGGGCGAGATCGCGGCCCCGCCGTCCGGCGCCGCGATGATCGTGCGCGCGCCCTTCAACACCACGACGACGTTCTCCGCCGCTGCGAAGCGGCGCGCGACGCCGAGCCGGTCGGCTTGCACCGCCGCCGTGTCGACACCGGCGAGCCGCGCCATCTCGCCGGGGTGCGGGGTGATCACCGTCGGGCCGGGGCGCGCGCGCAGGAGATGCGTGCCGGCGACGGCGTTGAGCCCGTCGGCGTCGAGCACGAGCGGCGCGCGGCAGTGACGCACGACCTGCGCGACCAGCGTCCGCGCGGCGTCGCCGAGACCGAGCCCGGGCCCGCACACCACCGCCGCGCGCCCGGCGAGCAGCTCGTCGAGCCCCGCGCCGGCGTCGGGCAGCGCCGCCGTCATCACC
>JBGQET010000024.1:0-51518 GCA_041496545.1 Binatia bacterium
CCAGGAACGTCGCGGGAGGAGCCATCACGAATGCGCTGACCATGCCGTCACCTCCAGCACCACGGTAGGCGCGGCGTGTGGGTGAGACAAATTAACTTTGGTGGTGCTTATCAATAAGCCTGACTTATGCCTGGCCGAGTGGCCGCGTGCGTGCTTGTAAAGCGGCCGGCGGGGTGACAGAAAAACCCTCATGGAGAGGCGGCTGCGGGTCGGGGTGGTCTTCGGCGGACGCTCGGGCGAGCACGAGATCTCGCTGCGCTCGGCGACGGCGGTCATCGCGGCCCTCGACCCGGCGCGCTACGAGGTCATCCCGGTCGCGATCGGCAAAGACGGCCGCTGGCGGACGGGCCTGGAAGCCCTCCGGCTGCTCGACGAAGCGCAACGCGCGCTCCTGCCGATGCCCGAGTACGGCGTCGAGGTGACGATCCCGCCCGACCCGAGCCGCCGCGCCCTCCTCCCGGTCGCCGGCGGCTCCGCCATGCCGCTCGACGTCGTGTTCCCCGTCCTCCACGGCACCTACGGCGAGGACGGCACCATGCAGGGTCTCCTCGAGCTGGCCGACATCCCGTACGTCGGCGCGGGCGTGCTCGGCTCGGCCGCCGGCATGGACAAGGCGATCATGAAGTCGCTCTTCCGGGACGCCGGCCTGCCGGTCTGCCGCTGGATCGTGCTGCGCCCGGGCGAGCCGGCGGCCGAGCGCGTCGCCGCCGAGATCGGCTACCCCTGCTTCGTGAAGCCGGCCAACCTCGGCTCGTCCGTCGGCATCTCGAAGGTCCGCGACGCCGCCGGCCTCGCCGCCGCGCTCGCTGAAGCCGCGAGCTACGACCCGAAGGTCCTGGTCGAGGAGGCGATCGACGGCCGCGAGTTCGAGTGCGGCGTGATCGGCAACGACGCGCCCGAAGCGTCGGTGGTGGGCGAGCTGGTGCCGTCGCACGAGTTCTACGACTACGCCGACAAGTACGTCGAGTCGGGCGCGCGCGCCGTGATCCCCGCGGAGCTTCCCGCCGAGACGGCCGAGACGATCCGCGCGCTCTCGGTGCGCGCCTTCCGCGCCGTCGACTGCGCGGGTCTCGCGCGCGTCGACTTCTTCGTCGAGCGGAAGACCGGCCGCGTGCTGGTGAACGAGATCAACACCATGCCCGGCTGCACGCCCATCAGCATGTTCCCCAAGCTCTGGGAGGCGAGCGGCCTGCCGTTCCCGCAGGTCGTCGACCGCCTGATCGCCCTCGCGCTGGAGCGCCACGCCACGCGCGCCAAGCGCCGGCTGTCGTTCACCCCGCCGGCGCCGCCGGCCGCCCGTCGCGAGCGCGCGTCGCGCTAGTCGACCGCGACGATCGTCGGGTGGTAGCCGGTGAGTCGCAGACGCACCGCGACGCGCTGCGCCCGCGAGAGGCTCGAGAACGACCCGATGCGCAGCGCGCGTCCCGCCGGGACGGCCATGTAGCCGCGCTTGGCGAGCCGCGCCCGCGCCTGGCCGGCGGCACGGCGGGTGCCGTACGGGCCGATCTGCACCGCGAAGCGCGACGTGCTCGCGCTGCGCGCCGACTCGGAGAGGTCCTCGTCCCCTTCGGGCGCGGGACGGCGCGCCGGGGAGCGGCGGAGCCGCGGCAGCGGGATGAGGTTCGCCATCACCACCGAGGGCCGGTCCTCGGCGGCGCCGAAGCCGTGGGCGATGAGGCGCTTGGCGTCGCCCCAGAGATCCGTCGCGCCGAGCAGGGCGACGATGATCTCGCGGCCGTCGTGGGAGGCGGCGCCGACGAAGCAGCGACGTGCCGGCTTGGTGAAGCCGGTCTTGCCGATGACGGGGTAGTTGTACCCCGTGAGCAGCCGGTTGTGGGAGTGCAGCGACACCCACTGGATGCCGCTCGACTCGATCGGCACCTCGATGGTGCGCGTCTCCAGGATCTCCCGGAAGAGCGAGATGCCGAGTCCGTGGCGGAAGATGACGGCGAGGTCGCGCGCGCTGGCGACGTGGCCCGGCGCGGTCAAGCCGTGGGGGTTGGCGAAGTGCGCGGTGCGGGCGCCGATCTCGCGCGCGCGCGCGTTCATCATCTGGGCGAAGCCGGACTGCGAGCCGCCGAGCCCCTCGGCGACCACCTCGGCCGCGTCGTTCGCCGAGTTGAGGAGGACGGCATAGAGGAGGCTCTTCAACCGCATGCGCTCGCCCGCGTGGAGGTTGATCTTCGACGGCATGGTGTCGGCGGCGAACTCGCTCACGCGGAGGCTCTCGTCGAGCCGCCCGCTCTCGAGGGCGACGATCGCGGTCATGACCTTGGTGGTGCTGGCGGGCGGGAGGGGCTGGTCGGCGTTGCGCTCGAACAGCACCTCGCCGTTGGCGGCGTTCATCACGATGGCGGCCCGCGCCGTGAGCCAGAGCCCGGCCGCGTCGGCGCGCACGGCGACCATCGCGCCCGCCGCGGCGAGCACGACGCCGAACGTCCTCCCCCTCATCCCACACCTCCGCCCACGGACTCCGCGCATGAGTCGAACACCAAAGATCTTGCTTACTGAAGGTCCCGCCGGGAGGCAAGCAGAAGGGGGTGACGCGCCGCGCGGGCTCAGCCGAGAACGCCCTCGCGGGCCAGGTATGCGAGCCCGCGGCGGGCGTCCTCGACCGCCAGCTCGAGGATGGCGGGCACGCCGCGGAACGCGGGGTGGCGTCCGATCGAGACCAGGCCCGCGTTGATGCTGCCTTCGCCCGGGACGCCATGGCGGTCGCGGCGGCAGCCGACCGGTCCCTGGCAGTCATTCAGGTGAAAGGCGACCAGGCGGTCGAGGAGCCCCTCGGCCGCGAGCGCGTCGGCGAGCCGCGCGCCCGCCTCGGCGCCCGACAGGTCGAACCCCGCGGCGTGGAGGTGGCAGGTGTCGAGGAGGAACCCGAGCCGCTCGGGCGGCGCGCCGACGTCGCGCACCAACCGTGCCGTCTCCGCCAGGTCGGGGCACAGCTCCGAGCCCTCGCACGTGTTCTCGATCAGCGCGCGGATGCCGTCGGGCGCCTGCTCGAGCACGGCGGTGATCTTCCGCGCCGCCTGCGCCAGCGCCGCCTCGCGGTCGGGATGACCCTTGGCGTAGCCGGGATGGAAGCAGACGCCGGCCAGGTCGAGCTCGCGCGCGAGCTTCAGGTCGCCGAGGAGGCTCGACGCCGACGAGTTCCGGATGCGCCCGTCGGGCGAGGCGAGGTTGATGAGCAGCGAGCCGTGCACGACGCCCCACGGCGGGTCGCCCGCGACGGCGGCGAGGTACGCGGCGCGGTCCTCGGGCGGCGGCACGTCGGTGTTGCCGAAGCGCTGCGGGTTACGGAGCGTCGTCTGGAAGCAGCGCACCGACTCCGCCGCCAGCACACCGGGAATGGCGGCGAGCGGCGGGTCGACGTGGAGCGCGGCGCGCACCTACGCCTCGACCGCGGCGACGGCGCCCCACCCACCCGCCGCGTGCTCGACGACGACGATGCCCGCGTTGGGCGCCACCCGGCCCTCGCGCCACCTCCCGGTCACGTGCTGCCAGAGCGCGTGCATGACGGCGCCGTGGCTCACCACCACGACGTCGTCGTCGGGCCAGCGGCGCGCGACGCGGTCGAGCACGGCGCCGGCGCGTGCCGCGACGTCGACCAGCGTCTCGCCGCCGCCCGGCGGGCACCAGAGCCAGTAGCTCGCCGGGTCCCAGTCGGTGCACTCGCGCAGCGCCGCGTAGGGCCGGCCGGCGAGCGAGCCGTAGGAGCGCTCGCGGAGGTTCGCCTCGACGTGCACCGGGAGCCCGAGCACCTCGGCCACGATCGCGGTGGTCTGCCGCGCGCGCGTGAAGGGGCTCGAGACGATGGCCGCGGGGGCGTGGCGGGCCGCGATCCACTCCGCGGCCGCGCGCGCCTGGGCGCGGCCGAGGTCGGTCAACGGCACCTCCGGGGTGCGCGTGAACACGCGGTCGCGGTTGCCCTCGCTCTCGCCGTGGCGGACCAGAAGAAGCCTAGGCATCGCCCTCGGGCGCCTGGTTCACGCGGTCGATGAGCTGGCGCAGCCGCGCGAAGTGGGTGCGGTCGAAGGCGAGCACGAGACGCGACAGGTGCTGGAGCTGCGGCTCGTCCTCGGCTTCGAGCGCGCGCGTCTGTCGGATGTCACCCTCCAGCAGGATGTCGCCGAACTCGCGCCCGAGACCCGCCACGAACGACTCCGGGATCCGGCGCTTGAGCCGCAGCACGAGCTGGCGGCCCACGGTGCGCGCGGAGTGGTAGACGCGGTAGAAGTTCGTGATCTCCGCCACGGCCTCGTCGACCGAGGTCGTCACCTTGAAGAGCGACATGTCCTCGGGCGAGATGAGCTTCGGGCGGAGCAGGTGGTCCTCGACGTAGCGCTTCCACGTCTTCCAATACGTGCCGCGCGGGGCGTCGAGGAAGACGATGGGCATCGGCTTCGTCTTCCCGGTCTGGACCAGCGTCAGGCACTCGTACGCTTCGTCGTGCGTGCCGAAGCCCCCGGGGAAGAGCGCGGCCGCGTCCGCCTCCTTCATGAAGAGGAGCTTGCGGGTGAAGAAGTAGCGCGAGGTCACGAGCTTCGGATCCTTCGAGATGACGGCGTTCGGCTCCTGCTCGAAGGGCAGCCGGATGTTGACCCCGAAGCCGCGCTCGCGGCCGGCGCCCTCCTGGCAGGCGTGCATGATGCCGCTGCCGGCGCCGGTGATCACCATGAAGCCCTGCTCCGCGATCTTCCGCCCGAACTCGATCGCGGCGCGATACGTCGGCGCGCCCGGCGGGGTGCGCGCCGAGCCGAAGATGCTCACCTTCCTCAAGTCGCGGTACTGTGCGAACATCTTGAAGGCGTAGCGCAGCTCGCGGAGCGCGGCGTTGAGCAGCTTGACGTCGCCCACGCTGGTGCCGTCGCGCAAGAACTTCACCGACGTCTCCATCATCTCGCGCACGAGCTGCTCCTCGCGCGTGAGGCCGGACTCGGCCAGCAGGCGGGGCAGCATCTCGGTGAGGAGGCTCTTCCGGCGGCGGGGGGGCTTCTTCGATTGCAGCATCGTTCGCAGGGCATTGTGCCGGGAAAGCGCGCGGGATGCGAGCTTGCCCGCCGAAACGACGCTCGGCTATCCTCCGCGTGGTGACTCCGCGCGACGTCCTGCGCACCATGCGCGACGAGCTGCAGCAGATCTTCCTCGAGCGCACCGAGCTGATCGACGGCGCGCTGGTGGCGCTGCTCGCCGCGCAGCACGTGCTCGTGGTGGGGCCGCCGGGCACCGCCAAGTCGATGCTCGCCGACGAGGTCTGCCGCCGCCTCACGGGCGCCCGCTACTTCCAGTGGCTCCTCACGCGCTTCACCACCCCCGAGGAGCTGTTCGGCGCCGTCAGCCTCTCGGCGCTCGAGCAGGACGACTACCGCCGCATCACGACGCACAAGCTGCCCGAGGCGCACGTCGCGTTCCTCGACGAGGTCTTCAAGGCGAGCTCGTCCATCCTGAACACGATCCTGACGCTCATGAACGAGCGCCGCTTCCACAACGGGCGCGAGGTCGCGACGGTCCCGCTGCTCACCCTCTTCGGCGCCTCGAACGAGCTGCCCGAGGACGACGAGCTGCGCGCGCTCGACGACCGCTTCCTCCTGCGCTACGTCGTCGACTACCTGGGCGAGGACTTCCGCTTCCTGAAGCTCCTCCAGGCCCGCCCGCCCGCGGCCCGGACGACGCTGCCGCTCGCCGCGCTCGAGACGGCGCGGGCCGAGGCCGCGGCGCTTGCCGTGCCCGCCGAGGTGCTGCGCGCCCTGACCGACCTCCGCCGCGAGCTGCGGCAGAAGAACGTCGTCGTCTCCGACCGTCGCTGGGCGCAGTCGGTGGGCGTGCTGCGCGCGCGCGCGTACCTGGAAGCGCGCGACGCCGTCACCCAGGAGGACATCGCCTTCCTCGAGCACGTCCTCTGGCGCGACCCCGCCGAGCGCGAGACCGTGCGCGCGACGATCCGCGAGCTGCTGGTCGGGTACGAGGACGAGGTGCGCGTGCTCCTCTACCAGTCGCGCGAGCTACGCGACTACGCCCTCCGCCCGTGGGACACCTCCGAGCAGCGCACGCGCGCCGCCGTCGAGGCGCACACCAAGATCCGGAGCATCCTCGGCAAGGTCGACGCCATCCTCTCCCAGGCGCGGAGTGGTGGGCGACCCATCGACCGGGTCGAGGGGCTGCGCGAGGAGATCGCACGCATCCAGCAGGAAATGCTGACGCGACTCTGATGCCGACCCGCCGCCGCACACCGCCGCCCCCGCGCACCGTCCTCATCCCGCCGAGCGAGCACTGCTGGGTGGAGAGCGACGCCTATGACCGGAGCGCCTTCGGGAACCTCGTCGCCGACTCCGCGTCGCTCGCGGAGCTGGTCGAGACGGGCGGCCGCCTCGTGCCCCACTTCCGCGAGCTCGTCGAGGACGTCTTCTGCCTCCTCTTCAAGACGGAGCCGCGCGTCCGCCGGCCGGAGGAGGTCGCGCCCGCGGCGGCGCTCAACCGCGCGCTGCTCGACGCCTTCCGCGACCACCCGCTGCTCGAGCACCTGCGCGGCGAGACGCAGCTCGACGAGACGCAAGCCGGCCTCGCCACGGTGCTGATCGGCGAGCAGCTCCTGACGCTCGTGAAGGAGGAGCGGCTCCTGCCCCGCGGCGACCTCCTCGACCTCTGGGACCTCGAGCGCCAGGAGGACGAGCTGCGGCGGCGCGGCGAGGAGGTCGAAGCGCTCGACCAGGAGACCGCCGAAGCCGCCGCGAAGGCACGCGCGGCGCTCGCCAACGCGGCCCAGGTGGCGGAGGCGCGGCTCCGCCAGAAGGCGCAGAACGTGGCGCAGCGCCTCCGCGAGATGCCCGCGCGCGCCAAGGCGGCGCTGCCGATGGCCGCGGCCGGCGTCACCCGCCAGCTCGCCGACGCGAAGCAGGAGTCGGCGAGCTGGGGCACGGGCCTCGGCGCCGGCGGACGGACGTCGCCCGGCCAGCAGATCGAGCTCGGCAAGCGGCTGGCCACCAACCCCAAGCTGAAGAAGCTGGCGGCGCTCGTCGGCCGCATGCGCGAGCAAGCCGCGGCGCTCCGCAAGCAGCCGTTCGAGCGGACGAGCGAAGAGGTGTTCGACGTCCGCCTCGGCCGCGAGCTCGAGCGCCTCCTGCCGCCGGAGCTGGTGATGCTCCGCCACCCGCTGCTCCGCCGCGACTTCGCGCGCCGCCTGGTCGAGGGCCGGCTCCTCTCCTACGCGCTCCGCGGCGCCGACGAGCGCGGGCGCGGGCCGATGATCGTCTGCCTCGACGGCTCCTCGTCCATGGCCGGCGACAAGGAGATCTGGTCGAAGGCCGTCGCGCTCACGCTGCTCGAGATCGCGCGCCGCCAGCGCCGGCTCTTCCGCTTCGTCTGCTTCTCGTCGGCCGACATGCCGCTCTTCACGCGGGACCTGAACCCACGCGAGCGCTGGCAGGTCCGGATGGACCAGGCGCTCGACGTCGCCGAGTACTTCCCCGGCGGCGGCACCGACTTCGAGACCCCGCTCGCCGCCGCCGTCGACTGCCTCGGCGCCGCGCGCTACCGGCGCGGCGACGTGGTGCTCATCACCGACGGCGAGTGCGACGTGTCGCCGGAGTGGCGCGAGAAGTTCCTGGCCGACAAGGCGCGCCTCGGCTTCTCGCTCTTCTCGGTGCTGATCGACGTCGGCTCGAGCCAGTCCGCGACGCTCCAGGCGCTCTCCGACCGCGTGACCGCCGTCTCGAAGCTGACGGACGAGGGCGCGCGCGAGCTGTTCCTCCGCCTCTGATGCCGGACGGCGCGCTCGCCGGCGTCCGCGTCCTCGACCTCGCCGACAGGACCGGCGCGCTCGCCGGCAAGCTGCTCGCCGGCCTCGGCGCCGACGTGGTGAAGGTCGAGCCGCCGGGCGGCGACCCGATGCGCGCCCTGCCGCCCTTCTGGGAAGGGGTCGCGGCGCCGGAGCGGAGCCTCTTCTTCTGGTTCTACGACGCCGGCAAGCGGAGCGTCACGCTGGACACGGCGTCGTCCGAGGGCGCCGCGCTGCTCGACCGCCTCGTCGCCAAGGCCGACGTGCTGATCGAGACCGGACCGCCCGGCGGCACGGACGCGCTCCGCGCCGCGCACCCGCGCCTCGTCGTCGCCTCGATCACGCCCTTCGGCCAGCAGGGCCCCTACCGCAACTGGAAGTCGTCCGACACGGTCGCGGAGGCGATGGGCGGCATGATGTTCGTGAACGGCCACGCCGACGGCCCGCCCCTCCGCGCCCTCGGCCTCCAGGCGTATCACCAGGCGGGCATCTTCGCGGCCGTCGGCGCCGTCGCGGCGCTCTTCGCGCGCGAGACGACGGGGCGCGGGCAGCACGTCGACGTGAGCCTCCAGGCCGCGGTGGCCGGCGCGCTCGAGCACGTGCCCGGGTTCTGGCACCAGGCGGGGCTCGTGCACCACCGCCAGGGGACGCTCCACTGGACGCGCTACTTCCGCGTCGGGCGCTGCAAGGACGGCTGGGTGATGCACTGCACGCTCGGCGACTGGACGGCGCTCGTCGAGTGGATGAAATCGGACGGCATGGCCGAGAACCTCGACGACCCCGCGTGGCTGGATCTCAACCTCCGCAAGGACGGCGCCGAGCACCTCTTCGACACGATCGAAGCGTGGGCGGCGCGCTACACCGTCGCCGAGCTGACGGAAGGCGCGCAGCTCCGTCGCATCCCGTACGCCGCCGTCCGCCCGCCCGAGGCCCTGCTCCGCGACCCGCAGCTCGCCGCGCGCGGCTTCTTCGTGCCGATCGAGCACCCGGACCTGGGCCTCACCGTGCCGTATCCCGGCGCGCCGTTCCGGATGGATGACACGCGGTGGCGGGTCGCCCGCCCGCCGCGGCTGGGCGAGCACACCGAGGCGGTGCTCCGCGGATGGCTCGGCTGATGCGTCCCCTCGACGGCGTCCGCGTGCTCGACTTCACCTGGGTCGTCGCCGGCCCCGTCACGACCCGCATCCTCGCCGACCTCGGTGCCGAGGTGATCAAGATCGAGCGGCGCAACACCCTCGACTTCGGCGACCGGCGCGGCGGCCTCTCCGGCACGCTCATGCGCGGCAAGAAGAGCCTGCTGATCGACCTGAACGACCCGCGCGGCGTCGAGCTGGCGCGGCGGCTCGCGGCGCTCTCCGACGTCGTGATCGACAACTTCAGCGCGCGTGTCATGTCGAACCTGGGCCTCGACTACGAGACGCTCCGCGCCCTGAAGCCGGATGTCATCTGCGTGCGCATGACCGGGTTCGGCCTGACCGGCCCCGCGCGCGACTACGTGAGCTACGGGCCGACGCTCCAGGCGCTCGCCGGCTACACGCTCCTCATGGCTGAGCCCGACGGTCCCCCCGCCGGCTTCGGCTACTCGTACTCCGACCTCGCGGGCGGCAACCTCGGCGCACTCGCCGTCCTCGCCGCGCTCTGGCATCGCCGGAAGACCGGTCGCGGCCAGCTCGTCGACCTCTCGCAGCTCGAGGCCGTCGCGAGCCTCGTCGGTCCGACCCTTCTCGCCGAGGCCGCGTCGTCACCGACCGGCAACGCCTCGCAGGAGGGTCCTGCCGGCCCGCACGGCGTCTACCGCTGCGCCGGCGAGGAGCGCTGGCTCGCCATCACGGTCTTCACCGGCGCGGAGTGGGCGGGCCTGGCGCGCGTCGTGGCCGAACCGTGGACCCGCGAGGCGCGCTTCGCGACCGAGGCGGGCCGCGTCGAGCACGCCGCCGAGCTCGACCGCCTGCTCGCGGCGTGGACCGCGACGCGCGTCGCGGAGAACGTCATGCGGGCGCTCCAGGCGGCCGGCGTCCCCGCCGGCGTCGTCGCCAACGCCGAGGACCTCTGCGCCCGCGACCCGCAACTCGCCGCGCGCGGCCACTTCGTCGAGGTGGCGACGCCCGAAGGTCGTACCGTCCGCATCGACGGCCCACCGTACCTGCTCTCCGACACGCCGGCTCGCGTCTCCGGGCCCGGACCGCTCCTCGGCGAGCACGCAGACCTGGTCCTGGGCGGGCTGCTCGGCCTGTCGGCCGAGGAGCGGCGGGCGCTGCGCGAGGCGGGCGTCATCGCCTGAGCCGCAAGTGCGCGGGGCGTGCGGCCACGCCCCGTGACCGAATGCCGCGGTCCGGCCGGCCCCTCGCCCGCCCTTTTGCGAGCGGGACCGGCTGGCACCCCTGTTGCTCGACGGGGCAATGCGGGTAAGGAGTCACTACTGCAATGCGCCACACCGCCGCCGTCGCCCTCTGCGTGATCGTCCTTTCGGGCTTTGCCCTTGCGCAGGACTCCGACTCGATGTTCAAACCGAAGCGGCCGATGCCGCCAGGCACCACCAAGATCAAGGAGCTCCAGGCAGAAGCCGACAAGCTCCGGCTCCGGGCCAGCCAGATCGGGGGGAGGGCCGAGGAGATGTGGGATCGCGGGCGCTACGACGACGCCGACAAGCTCGGGGAGGAGGCGGAGCACTTGCGCGAGCAGGAGCGCCAGATCGAGGCGCGGGTGAGGTGGCTCGAGATGCACCCCGGCGTGCCGGAGCAGAAGTCGCCGCTCAGCGGCGAATGACTCACTCGGAAAGGGAGGGCACATGACGACGATACGATCCCTCTGCGCCGCCGGCGCACTCGCCGCGACGGTCGCGGCGGCCGGCGCCGCCGGTACGCCGTACAACTTCACCGGCCACTGGACCGGCACCTTCCAGGAGAAGAACAAGGCCCCCTCACCGTTCGGCGCGGATCTGACCTCACCCGCGGCCCACTCGATCGCGGGCAACATGACCGTCACCACCGCCGGCGGGGATATCCAGTGCACCGTGACCGGCAGTGTCGGCGGCACGCACCTGAACAAGGTCACGCTGCACGTGAAGTGCATCGACGGCACCAAGGCGACGGTGCGCGGCAAGCTCGATCCCACCACCGGCAACGTCGGCGGCTCGGCTGCCGTCCACCGGCACGGGAAGCTGAAGCACGACGTCTTCGCGATGGCGAAGCAGCCCTGAGTCTCAGGCCGGCAGGCGGGCCCTCACGTAGCGGGCCGCGCCGCCCGGCCGGAGGCCGTCGCGACGGTCGCGGAAGTAGCGCGCGACGATCTCGGCGGGGCCGACGTCGTCCACCTCGGCGAAGCCGAGCCGGCCGAGCTCGGCGGCGAGCGCGGCGGGCTCGAAGAAAGTGATCCACGGCTCACCGGCCTCGGCGCCGCGCGCGGCCAGCTCGGCGAGCACCACCCGCGCGCCCTCGCCGAGCGACGACGGCGGCACGACGTACTCGAAGACGATCTCGCTCCCCGGCGCGAGCGACGACACCGCGGCGAGCGTGCGGAGGACCGCTGCGCGCGTGAGATAGACCGTGACGCCGAGCCACGACACGAAGGCGGGCGCCCGGAGATCGACCCCGCCCCGCGCCAGCGCGCCGGCGAGTGCCTCCTGCTCGAAGTCCACCGGGACGAAGCTCAGCGACGCGGGCGGCTCGATGCCGGCGGCACGCAGTCGATCGAGCTTCCACGCCTGGGTCGCAGGGTGATCGACCTCGTAGACCCGGAGCTCGGAGGGCGCGAACGGGTTTCGATACGCGAAGGAGTCGAGGCCCGCGCCCAGGATCACGTACTGGCGAACGCCGCGACCGACGGCGTCGCGGAGCGCGTCCTCCGCGAAGCGGCTCCGGACGACGATCGCGGCGCGCAGGCGTCGGAGCGCCGGTCGCTCGAATGCCTGGGGGCTCGCGCGCAGCTCGGCCTCGCGCTCCGGCCCGACGAGCCGCAGGACGACGGGATCGTCCAGGACCCGCGGCCGGTCGAGGACCTGGTGCGCCGCGCGCAGGAGCGCCGCGCGGTCCGCGGTGACGCTCGCCCGGATCACGCGGCGATCATGACGGTCCGGGCGCGCCGGCACAACGCCGCGGCTTGTCCCGCGGCGCGCGCTGTGCTGAGAGAACGGCGGCATGGGCCAGGCCCGGCTCGCACTGGTCACCGGCGGCTCGCGCGGCATCGGGCGGGCGATCGCGCTCCGCCTCGCGCGCGACGGCCACGACATCGCGTTCGTCTACCGGCGCGACGCGGCGGCGGCGGCCGAGGTCGACGCCGCGGTCCGGGGCCTCGGCCGGCAGTGCGTCGCGCTCCAGGCCGACCTCGCCGACGCGGCACAGGTCGCGCACATGCTCGATCGTCTCCAGACGGCGACGGACCGGGTCGACGTGTTCGTCGCCAACGCCGCCGCCACCGCCTTCAAGCCGCTCCTCGAGGTGAAGCCGCACAACCTCGAGAAGACCTACGCCATCACCATCGGGGCGTTCCTCCAGATCGTGCAGCGCATCGCGCCGCGGCTGCCCGCCGACGGCCGCATCGTCGCCATCTCGGGGATGGACACGCACCGCTACGTCGCCGGCCACGGCCTCCTCGCCTCCGCCAAGGCGGCGCTCGAGGCCCTCGTCCGCTACCTCGCGGTCGAGCTGGGGCCGCGCGGCATCACCGTGAACGCGGTCAACCCCGGCTACGTCGAGACCGACTCGGTCGCCATGCTCTTCGGCGACGCCGAAGGTCGGCGGACGTTTCTGGAAGAAGTCGCGGGCGCGACGCCGCTGCGCGCCTTCGGCGAGCCCGCCGAGGTGGCGTCGATGGTCGCCTTCCTCTGCTCCGCGGAAGCGGCGTGGATGCAGGGCCAGGTGCTCTACCTCGACGGCGGCATCTTCCTCCACGCCCCGGGGCACAGCGTGCGCTGGTGGAACCGCGCCCGCTGACGGGCTACAGTCGTCAGGTGAGCGCCCGCAACCGCGCCGTCGTCTCGGTGATCGGCCGGGACCAGAAGGGCGTGGTGGCCCGCATCTCCACCTACCTCGCGTCCTCCGACATCAACATCGAGGACATCGAGCAGCGCGTGATGGAAGGCCTCTTCATCATGACGATGCTCGTCGACCTCTCCGACCTCTCCGTCACGCTCGACGAGCTGGCGCTCGGGCTGCGCGCCATCGGGCAGGAGATCAACATGGAGGTGACGCTGCGCCTGGCGGGCGGGTCGCCGGAGCGCAAGCGGGTCGCGGTGCTCGTCACCAGGGAGGCGCACTGCTTGGAGCAGCTCCTCCGCGACCGGGCGGCGGGCGCGCTGAACGGGGACATCGTCCTCGTGCTCGCCAACCACCCCGACCTCGAGCCGCTGGCGCGCGCCCACGACCTGCCGTTCGCCTGGCAGGCGACCACCGACAAGGCCGCGCACGAGGACTTCCTCCTCGCCAAGCTCGCCGAGGTGAAGCCGGATCTGGTCGTGCTCGCGCGCTACATGCAGGTGCTGACGAAGAAGGTGATCGACCGCTACCCCTTCCGCATCATCAACATCCACCCCTCGCTGCTGCCCTACCACCCGGGCTCGAACGCCTACAAGCAAGCGTGGGAGGAGGGCGTCCGCGTCTCGGGCTGCACCGCGCACTTCGTCACCGAGCAGCTCGACGCCGGCCCCGTCGTCCTGCAGGACGTCTTCCACATCCGGGTCGGCGAGGACACGCTCGACGAGGTGAAGGCGAAGGGCCGCGCCCTCGAGGGCAAGGTGCTGTCGCAGGCCGTGCAGCTCTTTCTGAACGACCAGCTCGTGGTGAAGGACAAGAAGGTCATCTTCCGCCCGGGACGCTTCCCGAGCGCGGTGACGGGTGATGACGCATGAGCGCAGCCGGCTTCATCGTCTGGGTGACGGGCCCCGGGCGCGGGGCGTGCGAGCGGATCGGCGAGGAGGTCGCCGCGCGGCTCGGTGCGCGCCACGTCGCGGTCGAGCTGCTCGGCGGCCGGACGCCGGGCATCCACCGCCTCCCCGCCGAGTCCGCGGACTCCGGCCTCGTGCTCGCCGCCGCCGCGCTCGCGCGCCACGGCGTGGTGAGCGTCGTCGCGGCGACGGGCCCCGGTGAAGCCGCCCGCGCCGAGGTGCCGCACGTCATGGAGGTCTGGGTGCACGGCGACGGCCCCACGCCGCCGGGCTACCGCGCCCCGGAGCGGCCCGAGGTGGAGGTAGTCGTCCCCGAGTCGGCGCCGGGCGGCGGCGCCGAGCGGACGCTGCGGACGCTCGAGGTGCTCGGCTTCATCGCCCGCGACGAGCAGGCCTACTCCCCCGAAGAGGAGCGCGAGGTCATCCGCCGCCTGAAGGCGTTCGGGTATCTCTAGTATCAATGCTGCTTGCGACTCGCGGCGGCGGCGAGTAGTCGGAAGAGGTGCACCCGGACGGGCCCCGGAGGTTTCCATGATCCGTCGCATCGCACCCGTGATCGCCCTCGTGCTGGTCGCCGTGTGGAGCGGCCCGGCGGACGCCGCCAACGCCTGTCGCAAGGCGTGCGGGAAAACCAGGATGAAGTGCCTCGGCGACGCGAACGCCGCCTTCAAGACGGCGCGCACGACCTGCCTCGCGCTCACCGGCGCCGACCGTCGCACCTGCATGAAGGGCGCGCGCTCGACCCGGGGCGCGGCGCGCAAGCTCTGCAACAAGGCGTTCCCGACGTGCAACAAGTCGTGCGGCAAGGGCGGGGGCGGCGGAGGTGGAGGCGGCGGCGGCGGCGCCTGCACCGGCTCGAAGTTCGGCAACTACCTCGCGTCGGTGAACGGCTACCGCGCGCTCGCCGGCCTGCCGGCGGTGACCGAGAACCCGGCGTGGTCCGCGGGTGAGCTGGCGCACTCGATGTACATGCTGAAGGCCGGCGCGATCAGTCACACGGAGGACCCGGCGGGAGCGGGCTACTCGGTCGACGGCGCGACGGCAGGTGCCAACGGCAACGTCGCCGGCAGCAGCAGGTCGACCGAGAACGACGGTTGGGCGATCGACGTCTGGATCTCCGGTCCCTTCCACGCCGTCGGCATCCTCGACCCGCGCCTCGCGCAGAGCGCCTTCGGCATCGCGCACCAGACGACGGGCACCCTGCAGACAGCCGCCACGCTCGACGTGCTGCGCGGCCTGACGGGCAGCACGGCCGGCCTCGCCTTCCCGATCCTCTTCCCGGGCAACGGCACGCAGATGCCGCTCGACGTCTTCCGGGGCAACGAGTCGCCCGACCCGCTCTCCGTCTGTCCCGGCTACACGGCGACCTTTCAGCAGCCGAGCGGTCCGCCGATCATCGCGCAGTTCGCCACCACGCCGAGCGTGACCGCGCACTCGCTCACGCGCGACGGCGTCGCGGTCGAGTCGTGCGAGCTCGACGAGACGACGCCCGGCATACCCACCCCCGGCCCGGCCGTGCTCAACGCCCGGCACGCGGTGATCATCATGCCGAAGGAGCCGCTGAAGAACGGCTCGACCTACGCCGTTTCCATCACCAACAATGGCACGACGACGAGCTGGAGCTTCACGGAGGCCTGCCCGTAGGTGATCACCGTCGCGGGCCGCGCCATCGGCGACTGGCTCGCCGAAGCACTGTCGCTCCCGCACTGACCTCAGTGCAGAACGCGCGGCTCCGACGAGCCGATCGCAGTTCCACAGGAGCCGCGACGCGTGAAGCACGCCAGCTCCCACGCGCCGTCCCCGCGCACGCGCTTGAGCACGTACACGTCGCCGTCGGCGCCGCGCACCCGGTAGTAGTCGGCGTCGTCGCCGTACCAGCGGTCGAGCAGGTCCTCGACCTCGATGGTCCGCTCGCCGAGCACGAACCGCAGCGGGCCGTCGGCGGCACGCTCGGTCCGGCATTCGACCCGGATGCGCATGCCGACGGCTTAGCGCCGGTCGCGGCGCGGCGTCAAGCTGGCGGCGCGCCGGCGGGGCGTGCTATCGCGACGCCATGCCCGACCTCGACGGCACGATCGCGTTGGTCACCGGGGCGGGCTCCGGGCTCGGGCGCGAGATCGCGCTGACCTTCGCGCGCGCCGGCGCGCGGGTGGCGGTGAACGACCTGCGTCCGGGCCCCGCCGAAGCGGTGCACGCGGAGCTGAGCAAGCTCGGCGCCGCGGCGGGCGAGCCGCTCGTCGGCGACGTCTCGGACTCGTCCCAGGTCAACGCCTGGTTCGCGGCGCTCGCCCGGGCCACCGGCGATCGCCTCGACGTCCTCGTCAACAACGCCGGCTTCGCCGAGGTGGACCCCGAGACCCACGCGCAGCTCACCCAGCAGGTGCAGGAGCTGACGACGAGCGGCCGCGCCACCACGCCGCTCGACGCCACCCGCCGCCTCTCGGACGAGCGCTGGGCGCGCATGCTCGCCGTCCACCTGAACGGCACCTTCTACTGCACGCGCGCCGCGCTCGGGCTCATGCAGCCGCGGCGGAGCGGCCGCATCATCAACATGGCGAGCATCGCCGGCACCACGGGCATCGCCGGCGTCGCGCACTACTCGGCGGCCAAGGGCGGCATCATCGCGTTCACGAAGGCGGTCGCGCGCGAGGTCGGCGCGCAGGGCATCCTGGTGAACGCCATCGCCCCCGGCTACATCGACACGCCGCTGCTCGACGCCTTCGGCGAGCAGCGCGCGGTGCAGACCGCGCTCATCGCCATGCAGACCATGGTGGGTCGCCTGGGCGAGCCGCGCGAGGTCGCGGCGACGGCGCTCTTCCTGGCGGGGCCGGGCGGCAGCTACTTCACGGGGCAGGTGCTGTCGCCCAACGGCGGGCTCGTGATCTAGAGAGAGGCGGAGCCGTCCCGGCGGTAGAGAGAGACGCCGGGACGGCTCCGCGGGAAGCGGTCGTATCAGCTACAGACGAGGTTCGCCGAGCCGGCGCCGGGGTTGCTCGTCCAGACGCAGCTCTTGGTCGCGCTCGGGTGGCTCGTGTTGACGCTGAAGTCGGTCGCCGTACCGGTGGTCGTGCAGACGACGCCCGACGACAACGTGAAGCCCGGGAGACCGCTGCATGCACCCGAGAAGTACGTGTTGTTGTCGACGAAGTAGGCTTCCTGCGCGGTGGCGCTGTTTCGCGCGTCGGCCGACACGCGGGCGTTGAAGCCGCGCGCACGGTAGGCGGCGAACTGCGGGATCGCGATCGCGGCGAGGATGCCGATGATGGCGACCACCACGAGGAGCTCGATCAGGGTGAAGCCTTTCGACCTCGTCCGGCGGGAATGAAGCGTGCGGGTCATAGTTTTCCTCTTTCTCCGGACGGCCGCGTCGAGCGCACCGCCAGGTGGTGATGTGAACGATGCAACCCCGATGCCGCGACGGCCCGACGACATCTTCGTGGAGGGTGGTGGGCTTTCCCGACCTCGCGGCACAGCGCTCGCTTGACGTACGCGTGACGCGCGGCGGGCGTGCAACGCCGCATACCGCCGCCGCTGCCGCGCAGGTCTGTCCAGCGTCCCACGCGCTCGGCGTGCGCCGCGTGCAAACGTGTCGACGGCCCGCTACACGGCGTGCGCTGCGGCGAGCAGGTCGACGGGATGCTCGACCGCGACCGCGAGCCCGCGGGCGATCGCGCCGGCGCGGATCTGGAGCAGGCAGCCGGGGTTCGCAGCCGCGACCACGTCGGCGCCGCTCTGCGCGATGCGCGCGAGCTTCCGCTCCGCCAGGCGTTGCGCCATGGCGGGCTCGGTCAGGTTGTAGGAGCCGGCGCTGCCGCAGCAGGTATCCGACTCCTCCAGCTCGACCAGCCGCACGCCGGGGATGGCGGCCAGGAGCCGGCGCACCGGCAGCCGGACGCCCTGACCGTGCGCCAGGTGGCAGGGGTCGTGGACGGCGACCGTGCGCGCGAGCGACCGGACGGGCGGCGGCAGGCCGAGCGCGTCGAGCAGCTCGAGCGCGTCGCGCGCGCGGCCCGCGACGTCCGCGGCGCGCGGGTCGCCGGGGAGCACGTGACCGTAGCCACGGAGGTGCGCGCCGCAGCCGGCGGCGTTGCTGACCACCCAGTCGGCACCCGCCAGCGCGTCCACCGCGCGTGCGGCGAGCCGTCGCGCGCCGGCCGCGTCGCCGAGGTGCATGGCGAGCGCGCCGCAGCAGCCCTGGTCGGCCGGCACGCGCACGCGCACGCCCGCGCGCACCAGCAGCGCTGCGGTGGCGCGGTTGGTGGCGTCGAAGACGGCGTCGGCGACGCAGCCGGTGAGGAGAACCGCCGTGCCGCGCACCGGGCCCTCCGGCTCGAGCACCGCGGGCAGCGGCCGGCGGCGCGCGCGCGGCGGCAGCGCGGCGACAAAGGCGAGCCAGGGGCGAAGCGGGCGGGGCGCGTGGCGCGCGAGCGCCGCCGTCCAGCGCAGGCCGCCGACCAGGCGCAGCAGACCGAAGGCGACGCGCGTCGCGCGGCGGGAGCCGAGCACGGCGGAGAGCGCGCGGCGGGCCCAGCGCGCGGCCGGCGGCCGCGTGCGCTCCACCCACGGCCGCGCCTCCTCGATCAACCGCCCGTACTCGACGCCCGACGGGCACGCGGTCTCGCACGCGCGGCAGCCGAGGCAGAGGTCGAGGTGACGGCGCACCTCCGCCGTCGGCGCGAGCCGCCCGCTCGCGAGCGCGCCGATGAGCAGGATGCGCCCGCGCGGCGAGTCGGCCTCCTCCCCCAGCTCGACATACGTCGGGCACGAGGCGAGACAGAGGCCGCAGTGCACGCACGCGTCGAGCAGCCGGGCTTCCACGTCAAACCCCTCCCACGAAGCGTCCCGGCGCGAGCGTGCCGGCGGGGTCGAACGCCGCCTTCACGCCGCGCATGAGCGCGAGCCCGGGCCCGGCGTCGCCCCACACGTCGAGGCCGTCCTTCACCCCGGGCCGCGCGCGCTCGACGACGAGCGAGCCACCGCGCGCGGCACACCAGGGGCGCGTGGCGGCGACGAGCGCCGCCACGCCGCCCGCGTCGGCGACCGCCGCGTGGACCACGCCGTTCGCGGCGTGCGCCAGGCAGCGGACGGAGGTGTCGGCGTCGCGCGCGGCCGTCCCGAGCCGCTCGATCGCGGCGCCGACGTCCGTCGGCAGCACGGCGGCGCGCAGCACCGCCGCCGCCGGCTCGAGCGCGAAGCCCGCGAGCCGCGCGCGCAGCGCCGCGCCGTCGGCGACCGCGACCGCAACGAGGCCGCGCGCGGCGGCGAGCGCGCGCACCGCGGCCTCGCCCGCCCGGACCTCGTCCTCGATGCCGCCGAGCCCGACCGCCACCGCGGCGCCGTCGCCCGGGCCCTCGGCGAGGCCGCCCGGACCGGCGAGCTCGAGCCAGAGCGGGACCGCCGCCGAGTCCAGCACGGCGCGCGCCGTCTCCGCCGCGGCGCCGACCGTCCGGCACGCGATCACCACCGCGCGCTCGCACGCCGGCCGCGGTCGTACCTTGAAGGTCGCCTCGACGATCACGCCGACGGTGCCGAGCGCGCCCACGTGAAGTTTCGGAAGGTCGTAGCCGGCGACGTTCTTCACCACCCGGCCGCCCGACGCGACGAGCGCGCCGTCGGCGCCGACGACCCGCACGCCGAGGAGGAGATCGCGCACCGTGCCCTGCGAAGCGCGGAGCGGCCCCGAGAGGTTGGCGGCGACGAGCCCGCCGACCGTCGTCGCCTCCGGCCGCGGCGGGTCGAGCGGCAGCCACTGCCCGGCGGCCGCCAGCACCGCGTCGAGCGCGGCGAGCGTGCAGCCCGCCTCGACGGTCACCGTCATGTCGCCCGCCTGGTGGTCGACGACGCGCGCCAGCCGTTCGAGGCTGAGGAGCACGTCGAGCCGCGCCGGCGGCGCGCCGACGTCGAGGTGCGCCCCGAGCCCGCACGCCACCAGCGCGAGCCCTCCGGCCGCGGCCGCGCGCACGCACTCCTGCACCTCGGCGACGCTCGCCGGCCGGACGACCCGGCTCGCGAGCACGCCGTCCACCGCGGCGGCGAGCCCGCTCACAGCGCCGCCTGCCGGCGCGGCGCGCGCGCTTCGACGCACACCTTGGCGTCGGGGAAGATCTTGTGCGGGTTGGCGCGGCCCTCGGGGTCGAACACCGAGCGCAGCGCGAGCATGGCGCGCAGGTCGTCGGGCCCGAACAGCAGCGGCATCTGCGCGATCTTCTCGACCCCGATGCCGTGCTCGCCCGTCAAGCTGCCGCCGAGCGCCACGCACGCCTCCAGGATCTCGCGGCCGGCGGCGAGCACGCGCCGCACCTCGTCCTGGTCGCGCTGGTCGAAGAGCAGGATGGGGTGGATGTTGCCGTCGCCGGCGTGGAAGACGTTGCCGATGCGGAGGCGGTGGCGCTCCGCCGACGCCGCGATGACGCGCAGGATATCGGGGACCTTGGTGCGCGGCACGACACCGTCCTGCGTGCAGTAGTTGGGCGCCAGGCGGCCGACGGCGCCGAAGGCGCGCTTGCGGCACTTCCAGAGCGCGGCGCGCTCGGCTTCATCCTTGGCGATGCGCACCTCGCGCACGGCGTGCGCGCGGCAGACGGCGTCGACGCGCGCGGCGAGCGGCTCGAGGCCCGCGGCGGGGCCGTCGAGCTCGATGAGCAGGACGGCGCCGGCGTCGGTCGGCAGCCCGACGCGGTAGGCGTCCTCGACCGCGCCGATGATGAGGCGGTCCATCATCTCGAGCGCGGCGGGCACAATGCCGGCGGCGATGATGCCGGAGACCGCCTCGCTCGCCGCCTCGACCGACTCGAAGACGGCGAGCAGCGTGCGCGTCGCCTCGGGCGTGCGGACGAGGCGCAGCACGGCGCGGGTCACGATGCCGAACGTCCCCTCCGAACCCACCACCAGGCCGACGAGGTCGTACCCCGGTCGCTCCTCGACCGGACCGCCGAGCATCACGAGCTCGCCTGTGGGCAGCGCCAGCTCCACGCCCAGCACGTGGTTGGTGGTGACGCCGTACTTGAGCGTGTGCGGGCCCCCCGAGTTCTCGGCCACGTTGCCGCCGATCGTGCACGCGGGCTGGCTCGACGGATCGGGGGCGTAGTGGAGGCCGTGGGCGCGGACGGCGTTCGTCACCCACTGGTTCACCACGCCGGCCTCGACCGTGACACGGCGATTGGCGACGTCGACCGCCTCGATCTTCTGCATGCGGCTCGTGCACACCATGATGGGCGCGCCGACGGGCAGCGTGCCGCCCGAGAGCCCCGTGCCCGCGCCGCGCGGCACGAACGGGATCCGCCGCGCGGCGAGGAGCCGCAGCACGGCGGAGACCTCGACCGGCGAGCGGGGCAGGACCACGACCTCGGGCGCGGCGCGCTCGAGCGTGTAGCCGTCGCACTCGTAGGTCATCAGCGCGGCCGGTCGGTCGATGACGCCGTCGTCGCCGACCAGGGCGCGCAGATGCGTGAGCAGCGCGGCCGGCAGCATGTATGGCGGTTCTAGAAGATCGACGCTACAAAGACTAGCCGCTTTTCGGTTGTCCGTCCGGCGGCCCGCGTGTACAGTGCGCCGCCGTGACCGCGATCCCCGGCGAGTTCACGCCGCCCGCGCGCCTCCTGCTGGGGCCCGGCCCGTCCGAGGTTCACTCGCGCGTGCTGCGCGCGATGGCGGCGCCGCTCCTGGGCCACCTCGATCCCGCCTTCGTCGCCATGATGGAGGACGTGAAGGCGTTGCTCCGCCTGGTGTTCGCGACCCAGAACCCGCTCACCTTCCCGATCTCGGGCACGGGCAGCGCCGGTATGGAGGCGTGCGTCGTCAACCTGGTCGAGCCGGGGGACGAGGTCGTGGTGGGCGTGAACGGCGTCTTCGGCACGCGGCTCGCGGAGATCGTCGAGCGGGCGGGTGCCGTGCCTCTGCGCGTCGAGGCCCCGTGGGGGCACGTCGTCCGCGCCGAGCAGGTCGAGGCCGCGCTCAAGAACAGCCGGCGCCCGAAGCTCGTGGCGCTCGTCCACGCCGAGACGTCGACCGGCGCCTGGCAGCCGCTGCCCGACGCCGCGCGCCTGGCGCACGAGCACGGCGCGCTCTTCCTGACGGACTGCGTGACGTCGCTCGGCGGGGCGCCGGTCGAGATCGACGGCTGGGAAATCGACGCGGCGTACAGCGGCACGCAGAAGTGCCTCTCGTGTCCGCCCGGACTCGCGCCCGTCACCTTCGGGCCGCGCGCCGTCGAGGTGCTGCGCGGGCGGAAGACGAAGGTGCGGAGCTGGTACTTCGACGTGACGCTCCTCGAGAAGTACTGGGGCGAGGAGCGCGTCTACCATCACACCGCGCCCATCACGATGAACTACGCGCTGCGCGAGGCGCTGCGCATCGTCGCCGAGGAGGGGCTCCCGGCGCGCTTCGCGCGCCACCGGCGGAACCACGAAGCGCTGGTCGCGGGGCTCGGCGCGCTCGGCCTCGGTCTCGCGTCGGAGGCGGGGCACCGACTCCCGATGCTGAACGCCGTCACGGTGCCCGACGGCGTCGACGAGGCGCGCGTCCGCGGGCGGCTGCTCACGGAGCACGGGATCGAGATCGGCGGCGGCCTGGGGCCGATGAAGGGGAAGGTGTGGCGGATCGGGCTGATGGGGGAGTCGAGCCGGCCGGCGAGCGTGCTCGCGGTGCTGGCGGCGCTCGAAGCGGCGTTGCGGGCCGAAGGGCGCCGCGTCGCGCCGGGCACGGCGCTGGCGGCGGCGCAAGCCAGCTACGTGTCGTAGCGCTGGCCGCGGCACTCGTCGCGGCGGCCGGGTGTGGCGTCCTCGGGCCGCGGGCGGCGGGGCCGGTCGGTCCCGTCGGCGCGCGCGGCCTGCCGGCGCTCGCCGACGATCTCGACCTCGAGTCGCTGCGCACGGCGATCGCGCGCTCCTTGCCGAAGTACCGTGACGCCGCGAGCGCCGCGGCGGCGCGCCGCTTGCTCGACGTGCTCGCCGCGGCGCCGGATGCGGGGGCGCGGCGGGCGGCCGTGGCGCGCGCGTTCCGCGTCGTGCAGGTGCGGGAGCCGGTGCTGCTCACGGCGTACTACGAGCCGGAGCTGGACGGGCGGCTCGAGCGCGACGCCGTGTATCGCCATCCGCTCTACGCGCGGCCGCCGGATCTGGTGGACGTCGACCCGCACGCGCTGGGCGGTGGGTCGCGGTGCCGGAAGCTCGCGGGGCGCGTGGAGGGCGGGCGGCTGGTGCCGTATCTCAGCCGCGGCGAGATCGACGGCGGGGCGCTCGACGGGCGCGGGCTCGAGCTGGCGTGGGCGGCCGACCCGCTCGCGCTCTTCATGCTGCACGTCCAGGGGTCGGGCTCGCTGCGCCTCCCGGACGGGCGGCAGGTCGGGCTGCGCTTCGCCGCCACCAACGGGCGGCCGTACCAGAGCCTCGGCCGGACGCTCCTGGCACGCGGTCTCCTGACGCCCAATCACACGGCCCTGTCCGACATACGTCGCGCGCTCGCGGCGCTCCCGGCCCGCGAGCAGGCGGCGCTCTTCGCGACCAACGAGCGCTACACCTTCTTCCGCGTCTCAGCCGCCGGCACCGTGGGCAGCATGGGCGTCGAGCTGACCCCGGGTCGCTCCATCGCCACCGACCCGCGCCTCGTCAGGCCCGGCGCGCTCGTCTACCTGGCGACGCCGAGCGTGCATCGCTTCGCCGTCGCACAGGACGCGGGCGCCGCCATCGTCGGCGCCCACGCCGACTTGTTTCTCGGCGCGGGACCGGAGGCCGAAGCCGCCGCGGGACGGATGCGCGAGCGCGGCACGATGTACGTGCTGCTACCGGCTTCGTGATCCATACCTGATCGAAGGCATGCCGCCCGCGTTGTGTCGGCGAGCGCGTCGCCGGACAACCGTCGCGCATGTGCCCGGTCTGCCGGTCGTGCTACAGTCGCGCGCGTGAGCAGCCCGAAGCGTCGCGCCACCTACGCGGACCTCTGCAAGGTTCCTGACCACATGGTGGCGGAGATCGTCGACGGCGAGCTGTTCGCGAGCCCGCGTCCGGCCGCGCCCCACGCCCTGGCGACCTCCATGCTCGCCGCCGCCCTGATCGCGTCCTTCGGCGACGCGCCCGGTGCGTCCGGACTGCCGGGCGGCTGGTGGATCCTGTATGAACCGGAGCTGCACTTCGCCGACGACGTCCTCGTGCCCGACCTCGCCGGCTGGCGCCGCGAGCGCATGCCGACCGTTCCCGACGTCGCCGCCTTCGAGCTGGCGCCCGACTGGGCCTGCGAGGTGATCTCCCCCTCGACCGGCGCGCTCGACCGCGGCCGCAAGATGCGCGTCTACGCACGCGAGGGCGTCGGGCATCTTTGGATCGTCGATCCGATCGCGCGGACGCTCGAGGTATTCCGCCTGGAGGACGGCCGCTGGGTCGTCGCGAGCACGCACGCCGGCGCCGAGGACGTTCGCGCCGAGCCGTTCGATGCCGTCGCGCTCGACATGCGACGCTGGTGGCGCGAGCCCTGAATCGCGCCGGGAGGTCGAGGATGAGGACGATGCTGCGTACCGTCGTACTGACGCTCGTGCTGGCGGCCGGCACGGCGGCTGCGGAGGAGGCCGGCTTCACCGTCGAGCCCGGGGCGAGCGTCCGCGACGTGCTCGCCAAGCAGACCGGGCAGAGCGTGACGCTCCGCTTGAAGGGCGGCGAGGAGATCGGCGGCAAGGTGAAGCTGGTCGGCAACGAGCTGGTGCACCTGACGCAGCTCAGCGGCCGCGACTTCTACGACGCGGCCGTCCGGCTCGACGCGGTGGAGGCGGTCATCGTGCGCGCCCGGACGCAGTAGCCGGGGTTTCGCGTTTCGCGCCCGGTCTGCTACGAGGCCTCCCGAAGGAAGGGAGGCACCTATGACCGACCTGCTCGCCCAGCCCGCCATGCGGCTCTACGTCATCTGCGCCGCGCTCCTGGTGTTGAAGATGTGGCTCACCGCGAACGGCACCGGCCTTCTCCGCGTCCGCAGGGGCGTGTTCATCAGCCCGGAGGACTACGCCATGACGGGCACGCCGAAGGCGGCGCCCGACGAGCAGATCGAGCGCATACGCCGCGCGCACCTGAACGACCTGGAGAACATCCTGCCCTTCCTGGTCGTCGGCTTCCTGCTCGCGGCGAGCGGCGCGTCGTACCGGCTGGCGTGGTGGGTCTTCGTCCCCTTCACCGCCGCGCGCGTGATCCACACGCTCCTCTACACCGCCGGGCTCCAGCCCTGGCGGACGCTCGCCTTCGAGGTGGGGAACGTGGCGCTGCTGGTGACGACGATCGCGCTGCTCGTGCGGGTGTGGTGATCGCGGCGCGGGCCTAGCACACCGGGCAGCGCTGCACCCCGAGCTTGTATTAGCGCGACACCGACTCGGGGGTGAGCTCGACCGGCAGCCCCCGCCCGATCGACGAGCCGACGAACGACAGCAGCCAGGCGCTCGTGTACTTGGCGAGGAAGAGCTTGTGGATCCGCTCCACCTCGGCGGGGTCGGTGACGAGGGTCGCGTGGGTGCGGAAGGCGTAGTCGCCGGCGCGGGCGGTCACGTCGGGGTTCTTCTTCAGGTTCTGGTACCAGTCCGTCTTGCCGTCCCTGCCGGCCTGCACGACGAGGTGGCCGTCGTCGACCACGAACCAGATGGGGCGCGTGTGCCGCTTGCCCGTCTTGCGACCGATGGTGATGATGTCGAGCGTCGAGCGGTCCTTGACGCGGGCGAGCGCGTCGGCGACGTCGGCGGTGGGTCTGGCCGCGGCGGCGAGCGCGACGAGCACGAGAGCGGCGGCGAGCGCCCGCACTCAGGCCTCCCGCATGCGGACGAGTGAGGTCGCCAAGCGCATGGTGAGCGCCCGCGGCAGCAAGCGGGCCGTGGTCGCCATCAAGCTGTTCAGCACGCCGTTCACCAGCACGGGGCCCCGGCCGACGGCGCGCACGGTCTGATCCGCGACCTCCTCCGCCGACATCCAGGCGAAGCCGGGGACGCCGCCGAGGTCGACGTCGACGTGGCTCTGGAACTCCGTCCGCGTGAAGCCGGGGCAGACGCACAGCACGTGCACGCCCGTGCCGCGCAGCTCGGCCGCGATCGCCTCCGAGAAGCTCAGCACGAACGCCTTGGTGGCCGAGTAGGTCGCCATCCCGGGGCTGGGCGCGAAGGCGGCCACCGAGGAGACGTTGATCACCGCCCCCCGCCCGCGCGCCACCATGCCGGGGAGGCAGCGGCCGGTGAGCTCCACCAGCGCCTCGACGTTGAGACGCACCTCCTCGACCTCACGCTCGACGGGTAAGCGGTCGAAGCGTCCGGCGGTGCCGAAGCCGGCGTTGTTCACCAGCCAATCGACGACGAGACCGCGGCGCTCGAGGTCGTCGACGAGGGCGTGCGCCCCGCCTGGTGCCGTGAGATCGCTTGGCACGACGTGCGCCTCGACGTGGTGGCGGTCGCGCAGCTCGCGGGCGACGGCTTCCAGGCGGTCGGCGCGGCGCGCGACCAGCGCCACGTGGCGGCCGTCCCTGGCCAGGCGGCGGGCGAGGGCCTCGCCGATCCCGCTCGAGGCTCCGGTGACGAGGGCGACGTCCTGTGACATGGCTGACCTCCCGGGCCGCGGTTAGCACGTCCGTTCCGCCCTGCCCAGGTCCCGCGGACGGCCTTGCGTTTGAGGTTTCCCGGCATCGGCCGTAGAAGCCCGTGACTTCATGCACTGCTCCCGCTGCCAGCACGACAACCCACCGTCGGCGAAGTTCTGCCTCGAGTGCGGCGCGGCGCAGGCGGCCGCCTGCGCCGCCTGCGGCACGACGCTCCCCACGGGGGCGAAGTTCTGCTCGGAGTGTGCCGCGCCCGTCGCCTCCGGCGGGTCACCTGCCGAGGGGCGCGCGCCCGCCCCGCGGCAGCTCGCCGAGAAGATCCTCGGCTCCGGCGCCGCACTCGAGGGAGAGCGCAAGCAGGTCACGGTCCTCTGCGCCGACGTGAAGGGCTCGATCGACCCCGCCGAGCAACTCGAGCCCGAGGACTTGCGTCGGATCCTCGACTGCTTCCTCCAGATCGTGGCCAACGGCGTGCATCGCTTCGAGGGCACGGTGAGCCAGCAGACCGGCGACGGCCTCATGGCGCTCTTCGGGGCCCCGATCGCACACGAGGACCACGCGCCGCGCGCGTGCTGGGCGGCGCTGCACCTCCGTGAGGAACTGCGACAGTACGCCGATGAGCTGCGGGTCGATCGCGGGCTCAGCTTCGAGGTGCGGATGGGCCTCAACTCGGGCGAAGTCGTGATCGGGAAGACCGGCGACCCCCGCATCGACCACAAGCCGGTCGGCCACACGGTCGCCCTCGCGCAGCGCGTGGGGCAGCTCGCCCAGCCAGGGTCGATCTGCCTCACGGAGCACACGGCGCAGCTGGTCACGGGCCTCTTCCAGATCCGGGAGCTGGGACCGGTCGCGGTGAAGGGCGCGCGCGAGCGGGTGCGCGTCGCGGAGCTGGAAGGGGCGGGGTCGCAGACCCGGGCGGACGCCGCACGCACCCGCCGCCTCTCCCGCTTCGTCGGCCGCAACGCCGAGATGGCGACACTCGAGGCGGCCCTCGAGGGCGCGCTCGTGGGCCGGGGGCGGGTGGTGGGCATCGTGGGTGGGGCGGGTGTCGGCAAGAGCCGCCTCTGCCACGAGCTCGCCGAGCGCTGCCGCGCGCGCGGCATCGTCGTGGCCCAGGCGCGCTGCGTACCGTCCGGGAAAGATACCCCCTTCCTGCCCTGGATGGAGAGGCTTCGCGCCTTCTTCGGCGTGACCGAGAAGGACGGCGAAGAGGCGGCGCGTGACAAGATCGTGATCCGGATGATGCGGCTGGACGAGGAGCTGCGCGACGCGGTCCCCATGATGCTCGAGTTCCTGGGCGTCCCGGACCCGAACCGCCCCGGACCCCAGCTCGAGCCCGAGGCCCGCCAGCGACGGCTCTTCGGGATCACCAAGCGGCTCATGCAGGCGCGCAGCCGGCGGGGCGAGGCCGCTCTCAACATCTTCGAGGACCTGCACTGGATCGATGGGGGCAGCGACGCCTTCCTGACGGCGATGATCGACGCCGCGGGCGACACCCGCACGCTCGTCCTCGTCAACTTCCGCCCCGGCTACCAGGCCCCCTGGATGCGCAAGCCCTACTACCAGGAGATCGCACTCGCGCCGTTCGGGGTCGAGGCGAGCACGACACTGTTGCACGAGCTGCTCGGGGACGACCCCTCGCTTGCCGGCCTCGCCGAGCACATCCGGGATCGGACCGGCGGCGACCCGCTCTTCATCGAGGAGGCCGTGCAGTCACTGGTCGAGAGCGGGAGCCTGGCGGGCGCGAGGGGTGCCCTCCGACTCGTCAAGCCGATCGAGAGCCTGGAGATTCCCCCCACCGTCCAGGCGCAGCTCGCGGCACGCATCGACCGGCTGGCGGACCGCGAGAAGACGGTCCTCGCCACGGCCGCCGTGATCGGTAACGAGTTTCACGGGCCAATCCTCGGGCGCATCGCCGGGTCGTCCGACGCGGAGCTGACGGAGTCGCTCCAGGCGCTCGCGCGCGCCGAGCTGCTGTACGAGACCGCGGTCTACCCGGCGGCGCAATACGCCTTCAAACATCCGCTCACACAGGAGGTCGCCCACGACTCGCAGCCCGCTGAGCGCCGGACCCAGGTCCACCGCGCGGTCGTGGGCGCGCTCGCCGAGGTCGACGCCGCCCGACTGGATGAACGCGCTGCGGTGCTCGCGTTCCACTGCGAGGCGGGAGGCCAGGCGCTCGAGGCGGCGCGCTGGCACGGTCGTGCGGCGCGGTGGGCCGGCAGCAGCGACGCCCGTCAGGCGCTCCGCCACTGGCAGAAGGTGCGCGCGCTGCTCGACGCCGTGCCCGAGTCGGAGGAGACGCGCGAGCTGGCGGTCCACGCCCGCGCCTGGATCCTAGAGCACGGCTGGCGTCTCGGCATCTCGGAGGCGGAGGCTGCGAAGCTCTTCGCCGAGGGTCGGGCGATCGCCGCTCGGACGAGCGACCCGCGGCTCGCCGTCGAGCTCCTCCTTCCCTATGGCGCGATCCTCGGCTTCATCGGCAAGCTGGCCGAGTGCCATGCCCTCTCGCAGGAGGCGGTCGCGCTCACCGCCGGCACCGACGACGAGGAGCTGCGGGGGATCGCGCAGGCGAGCCTCGCGCTGTCGCATCTCATCGCGGGACGGCCGCGCGACGCCCTCGCGGTGTGCGACGAGGCGCTCGCGCGCGCGGGCAACGGCGCACAGCCCGGGCTCGCGGTCACCGAGCTCCTCCTGCACCGCGGCCGCACGCTCCTCGACCTGGGCCGCTTCGACGAGGCGGCCCAGGTGCTCGAGCGCGGGCGGGCGGCGGCGCAGGCACGCGGCGACGCCGTCAACCTCGTACTCTGCCTCGGCGCCCTGTCACGCCTGGGGAGCTTCCGGGGCGACGCGCTCGCGGCGCTCGACCACGCGCGCCGCGCCGCCCAGGTCGCGGAGGCTTCCGACCTCTCGATCGCCCGCGCGCGAGCGTCGTTCTACGTCGGCTCCGCGGAAAGGGTGAGTGCCGAGTGGGCCAAGGCGGCCGCCACCCTCGAGCAAGCGCTCACCCTCGGGCGGGAGACGCGCACGGGGTACGTCTACGAGCCCATCATCCTGGCGGAGCTGGCCCGAGCCCGCCTCGGTCTGCGCGACGTGGTCGGGGCGCTCGCCCGCGCGGAGGAAGCGGTCGAGGCCGCGGAGCGCTACGGAACGCGCGTCTGGGGCATCGAGGCCCACCTCGCCCTGGCCGAGGTGCTGTTGCGGACCGGGAGCCGCGCCACCCAGGCGCGCGTCGAGGAGACGCTCGACCGAGCGGCGTCCCTCGTCGAGGAGACGGGCGCCGGCCGCCTCCAGCCGTGGGTTCTCGTCCGCCGCGCCGAGCTGGCGGCCCTCGCCGGGGACGCCGACGTGCACCTGCGCGAGCTGCGCGCCGCGCATCGACTGTTCGCGACGATGGGTGCCGCGCTGCACGCCGAGCACGTGGCGAAGGACTTCGGCTGAGCCGCCTGCCCGGGTCGGTTGACACCCCCAAGCGAAGCCGCCATCACCCGGGCGATGGCGCACCTGACGGGGGAGGAGCTCACGGCCGCGGTGGCGGCGCTCGGTGAGCACTTCGGGGTCGAGCGGCTGCGGGACCGCCTCGCGCAGATGAACGCCTTCACATCCCGTCGGGGTCTGACGACGGCCGAGGCGATCGCCGGCCGCTTGAACCTCCTGACCGGCGGGCTCCGCCGTCCCGTCACCGCCACGTATGCCTTCTCGGCGCTCTGGAGCGAGATGCTCACGGCGCGGCTCGGCGAGGACGGCGAGAAGAAGCTCGAGGGCCTGGCCGAGCAGGTGAACGCCTGCCTCGGCGAGCACGACGCCATCGTCGCCGGCAAGGAGGAGGACCTCGACCGCACCCTCGCCGCCTACCGCGAGACGCTCGCCGGCGCGGCCGGCTTCAAGGTCGCGACGCTCGACATGCTGATGAAGGCGGTGCCCTCGGTCGCCGAGCGGCTGCGCGCCGCGCCCCCGTCCGAAAGCTGAGCGTGGCGCGCGACACCGTCACCGTCCCCGAGGCGCGGCTTCCCGTGGTCGAGGACGCCGACCTGGTCGTCGTCGGCGGCGGGTCGGCGGGCACGGCGGCGGCGGTAACCGCGGCGCGCGCCGGGCTCCGCACCGTGCTGGTCGAGGAGTCGCCGTTTCTCGGCGGCATGTCGACCGGCGGCTGCGTCGGGACCTTCTGCGGCTTCTACTACCGCGAGCGGAGCGGCGACCTCGTGCGCCTCGTCGGCGGCTTCCCGGCCGAGGTGATGGACCGCCTCGCGCCGCGCGGCTTCTGCTACGGCCCGGTGCCGTTCAAGACGACCGCCGCGGTGCCGTACGTGCCGTGGGGGCTGAAGACCCTCTACGACGGGCTGGTGCGCGCCGAGGGCCGGCTGCGCGTCTATCTCCACGCCCGCTTCGTCGGCGCGCTGGTGCGCGACGACGCGATCGAGGCGGTCACGGTGGCGATCCGTGGCGGTCCCGTCGCCATGCGCGCGCCCTACTTCGTCGACGCGAGCGGCGACGCGGCGCTCGCCGGCGCGGCGGGCGTCCCGGTCGAACGGGGCGAGACGCTCCAGTACCCGTCGATGATGTTCTACATGCAGCACGTCGACCTCGACCGCCTGGCCCCCCACATCTTCGAGCTGAACGACCTCCTGGAGCGTCACTTCGAAACCGACGACCTGCCCCGGCGCTCGGGCAACCTGATCCCCACCGGGCGCCCGGGCGAGGTGCTGGTGGCGATGAGCCGCGTCTCGATCGACGGCCGCCCCGTCGACGCGGGCGACGCGGTCGAGCTGACGCTCGGTGAGATGCTCGGCCGCGAGCAGGCCGAGCGCTGCGGCGCCTTCCTCCGCGAGCACATGCCGGGCTTCGAGGAGGCCTTCATCTCCGACACCGCGCCGCGCCTCGGCGTGCGCGAGACCCGTCGCATCCGCGGCCGCTACGCGCTCACCGAGGAGGACGTCCTCGGCGGGCGGAAGTTCGACGACGGCATCTGCCGCTCCGCCTGGCCGATCGAGCTGCACGTCGAGGGCGGGCGCACGGAGTGGCGCTTCCTCGACGACGGCCTCTGGTACACGGTGCCCTACCGCTGCCTCGTCCCCGAGCGGGTACGCAACCTGCTCGTCGCCGGCCGCTGCCTCTCCGCGACGCGCGAGGGCTTCGCCTCGGTGCGCGTCATCGGCCCGTGCATGGGCGAGGGCCAGGCGGCAGCCGTCGCGGTCGGGCTCGCCCAGCGGCGGGGCGACGCCGTGGCCGGCGTCGATCCCGAGGCGCTCCGTTCCCGCCTCGCCGAGCTGGGAGTCCCGCTGTAGCAAAGAGGTGCTTGTGTCGTTGGTGGTCGCTCGGTAGCGTGGTCGGTTCGAGGGGCGGGAGGTTTTCGTGCGACTTCGGCGGCTGATCCTGACACTCACCTGGCTCGCAACCGCCGCGATGCCGGCTCCCGCGCGCGCCGAGTACGACGAGGACGCCTTCGAGCGGAAGACGATCCCCGCCTACGCCATCGCCACCCCGCAGAAGGGCCAGGCGCCGCCCGACACCGTGATCGGCCAGGTGCGCGCCTACCGCGTCCGCAAGGGCGACACGCTGATCGACCTCGCCCGCTACTACGACCTCGGCTACAACGAGATCCTCGACGCCAACCCCGGCATCGACCCGTGGGTCCCGCCCGCCGGCGCGACGATCCTGCTGCCGACCGAGTGGGTGCTGCCCTGCTGCACCTACGACGGGCTCGTCGTGAACATCCCCGAGATGCGGCTCTTCTTCTACCGCCGCTCGCCGCAGGATCCGCACATGACGATCGTCTACACGTACCCCGTCGGGCTCGGCCGGGACGACTGGCGCACGCCGAGCGGAAAGTTCAGAATCCGGGGCAAGACGGTCAACCCGCAGTGGAACATCCCCGAATCCATCCGCAAGGAGCACATCACCGACCGCGACGACCCGCGGAAGTTCATCCCGGGCGGCGCGCCGGACAACCCGCTCGGCAAGTACCGCCTCGAGCTGACGCTGCCCCTCTACGGCATCCACGGGACCGATATCCCCTGGGGCGTCGGCATGCAGGTGAGCCACGGCTGCGTCCGTCTCTACCCGGAGGACATCGAGCGGCTCTTCCCGCTCGTCCCGGTCGGGACGCCGGGCGAGTTCGTCTATCAGCCGGTCAAGGTGGGGCAGCGGGCAGGGGTGATCTACGTCGAGTCGCACCACGACATCTACGGCTACGCGCCCGCGCTCTACCAGGAGGCGACGGCGGCGATCGCGCGCGCCAAACTCACCGGGCAGGTGAACGAGCAGCTCCTGATCGGGGCGCTCGAGGAACCGAGCGGCATGCCGGTGCGCGTCTCGCCGGACCCCAACGACGCGGCGCAGATCGTCGCCAGCGGAGCGAACGGAGCGAACGGTGACGGAGCTCCGCATCCGGACCACGGCCAAGCGGGAGATGATTGACCTGACCGCCCGCGTCGCCGAGGCGGTGGCGCAGGCGGACCTGGCCGAGGGGCTCTGCAGCGTCTACACGTCGCATGCCACCGCGGCCATCGTGGTCAACGAGAACGACGACCCGAACGTCTGCGTCGACGTGCTCGACGCCCTCGACCGGCTGATCCCCGCCGGCGTCTGGCGGCACGACCGGGTGGACGGCAACGCGGCGTCGCACATCCAGGCGACGATCCTCGGGCCGGGCGAGACGATCCCCATCCGGGAGGGGAAGCTCTGCCTCGGCACCTGGCAGGCGATCATGCTGGTCGAGCTGGACGGGCCCCGCGAGCGGCGCGTGCTCGTGACCCTGCGATAGCGCACTTCCTGCTTGACCCCCCGTGAACCGGGGCAGTAACGTCCGGCCCCGCATGGCACACCCTCGCCTTCGCCTCGGGATATTCCTCGCCCTCGTCCTCGGAGGCTCGGCCGCGGCCGACACCAAGGCCGAGCAGGCGCTCGCGCTCTGCGCCAAGGTCGGGGGCGCGTCGATCGAGGAGCGGGCCGACTTGCTGAAGCGCGGGCTCGCGCGCGCGGACGAGGCGGTCGCCGAGAACGACACCGACCCCGTCGCCCACTACGCCGTCTTCTGCAACCTCGGCCGACAGATGGAGTTCGAGCGGGTGAGCGCCTCCACCATCACCGCCGTCCGCCGCATCCGGAAGGAAGTCGACCGGGCGCTCGAGCTGAAGCCCGACTACGCCGAGGCGCTCATGGGCAAGGGGTCGCTGCTCTGCAACATGCCGCGTCTCATCGGGGGTGACGCCAAGGAGGGTGAGCGCCTCCTTCGCAAGGCGCTCGAACTCGAACCGAACAACGTGGACGGCCACCTCCAGCTTGCGAAGGCACTCCTCGGCCGCGGCGCCAAGGACGAAGCGCGCGCCGAGGCGCAGAAAGCCCTCGCGCTCGCGCAGGTCAAGCCGCACCCTCCGCAGGTCGCGGAAGCACGTAAGCTACTGGCGAAGCTCGACCAGTAGCGCGGGCGGCCGCCGTCTAGGCGGTGGCCTTGTGGAGATCCGCCGCGGCCTCGGCGGCGAGCGCCACCACGCGAGGACGCCGGCCGCTCGGGTTCCGCTCCCGCCACTCCCGGAGCCCCCGCCGCACGTAGGCGGCGTTGATCTCGAGCGTGTCGCAGATGTTCTCGAAGGAGAAGAGCCACGTGCGGTCGGTCGAGGCGACCCACTCTCTCGACTCCTCGAAGAGCTGGCGGCCGCGCGGATCGCGCGAGTGCGAGTGCTTCTGGTAGCAATCGATCGCGTCCTCGAGCACGGCGAGCATGAGCAGCCGCTCGCGCTCGAGACCGCCCTCACGGCGGAAGGCGGAGAAGAACTGAGCCGGGAGCAGCACGTCCGGCTCGAAGAGACCTGCCAGCCGATCGTGCCCGGCCGAGAAGCCCCTCTTTCCCTTTGCAACCATCTGCCTCCTCCCCTCCAAATGGGCGACGGGCGAGCCGTGGCCCATGCACCTACCACGCGTCGACGTTGCAAGAGAACCAGCTGCGGGATGAAAACGCCTGCCCGCAGGAATTAGCGCCCCTTATCGAAAGCGCTCCCGGAAAGCAAGGACTTTCTCGTCTCGAGACGCACGAAAGTGGCGGGCGGACCGACGGGACGCTGGTCGGGGCGGTCGAGGCGGTGGACGACGCCCACCACCACGTCCTCCCCGTCCGCCACCGACCAGCGCGTGGCGCCGACCCGGTACCAGTCGCCCGCGAAGCACGGCCGGCGGTAGAGGACGCGGGCGCGGGCGAAGACCCAGCCCGCCGGCGGGCGGCCGCGACGCGCCAGCACGTCCGCAACGAACGCTTCCACGACGCGGACGTACTCCATGGCGTGCACGTGCTGGTTGAGATCCGTCTGCTCGTACGACCAGACGTGGGCCTCGCCCGGGGGGATCGCTTCGGGAGAACCCGCCCCGTCGGGCGGCGCCAGGAGGTCCTCCGGGGTGAAGGGACGGATCTCGCGGGCGGGCAGGTCGCCCAGACCGAGGCTCGGGTGGAGGGCGGTGACCCGCCGCCCGGCAGGGTCGGCGTCGGGACGGGTGAAGACGCCCTGCTTGCAGATGCGGCCGACCGGGGTTCGACCGCCGTCGGCCGCGACCTCGGTTCGGACCTCGGTGAGCAGCCGGTCGACGCTCCCGTCGGCGGCTAGGTGCTTGCCGAGGCGGATGCGGACGTCGACCTCGACCGCGGCGCGCCGCTCGAGCGGGGCGTCGGTCGCCTCCAGGTCCAGGTAGTAGATCGGCACGAGCTGGCCGGTGCGCGCCCGGAAGCCGGCGCCGCTCCGGTCGCCCGACCAGATGACGTAGTCGGAGCGGCCGGCGATGCGGAGCAAGGCGGTCAGCTTGACGGCGCCGCGCTGGCTCAGGTCCTCGAAGCGGGGCGAAGCCGGGAAGGTGGCGCGGAACTCGCTGTCGGCCGTGCGCTCGGCCATCAACCCGAGCGCCGGGCGCCGACGACCCCCGGCTCGATCGCGCCCCGATCGCGGGGCAGGGCGAGACCGGCCGCGCCCACCGCGCACGCCGCGGCGACGAGGTAGGGGGCCGCGGCCCCGAGCTGGTCGAAGACGAGCCCGCCGCCCGCCGGGCCGAGCACACGCGCCGCCGCGGACAAGGACTGCGAGACGCCGAGGGTGTGGCCGTGCTCGCCCGTCCGCGCCGACTTCGAGATGAGGCTCGAGAGCGACGGGCTGGCGAGCCCCTGACCGGCGACCACCAGGCCGAGGGCGCCGAGGAGCGCCGCCGGCCCCGTCGCCCGGGGCAGCCAGAAGAGCCCCAGCGCCAGCGCGACCGCGCCCGCGACCACGAGCCGCGGCTCGGCCAGGCGCCGGGCGAGCCGACCCACGAGCCAACCCTGGACGACGACGGCGACCAGCCCCATGTAGAGCCAGAGCGCGTCGACCCTGGCCGCGCCGTAGCCGAAGAGGCGCTCGGCGGCGAGCGAGAACGTCCCTTCGAGGACCGCGAAGCAGAGGGTGACCAGGAAGAAGACGGCGAAAAGCCGGGCCACGCCCGGGGGCGCCACCGCTTCACGGAGCGAAGCGGGCGACAGCGGGTGGCGGAAGGCGCGGGGCGTGCGGGCCGCCGCGGGCAGCGATTCGGGCAGCCGTCCCGCGGCGAGGACGACGTTCAAGAGGCAGAGCCCGGCGGCGAACAGCTCGGGGACGCGCGGGCCGAGGAGCGAGAGCCCGCCGCCGATCGCGGGACCGATCACCATGCCGAGGCCGAAGGCGGCGCCGATGAGCCCCATGCCGCGGGCGCGGTCGGCGTCGGTCGTCACGTCGGCGATGTACGCTTGCGCGACGGGGATGCTGGCGCCCGCGATGCCGGCGAGCACGCGGGCGGCGAAGAGCGTGGAGAGCGACCCCGCGGCGGCGAGCAGGAAGTAGCTGACGGCCGAGCTGGTGAGGCTCACGAGCAGCACCGGTCGGCGTCCAACGCGGTCCGAGATGCGGCCCCACACCGGCGCAAAGAAGAGCTGCATCAGCGAGTAGACCGCGATCAGCGCCCCGGCGGTGAACGGCGTCGCGTTCAGGCGCTCGGCGTAGAAGGGCAAGAGCGGGATCACGATCCCGAAGCCCATCAGGTCGATGAAGACGGTCAGGAAGAGAACGACCAGCGGCGAGCGGCGCTGCGCGGCGGGTGGCGACACCGCGCGAGGAAACCGGAAAGGTCGCGGACAGTCAACAGCGGTTCGACGCCGAACGCGTGCGCGCGAGCAGGCGGCTGAGTCTCGGCATCAACGCCGCCGCCTCTTGCAGCAGCGCACGACGCAGGCGCGGCGTCGTCGTCTCGAGGTAGCAGTCGCGGAGCGCGCGCAAGCTGCGGGCGAGGTCACGGAGCCGCGCGGCGTCGATGCGACCGCGCTCCGCTCCGCGCCCTTCCGCCTCGCGCAGGAGGCGCGCCATCGCCTCGAGCGAGAGGTCGAGCGTCGCGACGTCGTCTGCCGGCGCGGGCGCGGGGCGCACGGGACGCCGCGGCGTGGGGTGGAAGCCCTGACGACGCAGCACGCCGACCACCGCGCCGATCACGCGCACGCGCTCCGCGCCGATGACGAGCGGCAGCATCTCCGGACTGGCCGGCTGGAGGCGGATGCGGCCGTCGGCTTCGCGGAAGAGCCGCTTCACGGTGACGCCGCCGTCGACCTCGGCGACGACGGTCTGCCCGCTCTGCGCCGTGTCCCGCGGCTCAACGATCAGGTAGTCGCCGTCGCGGATGCCCTCGTCGCTCATCGAGGTGCCGCGCACGCGGAGCGCGAACACGTTCTTCCCGCTCCACAGACCGGGCGGCACGGCGAGCGTGTCCTCCACCGCGAAGGCGAGGAGGGGCACGCCCGCCGCCACCATCCCCAGCAGGGGAACGAGCCGTGCCTCTCCCCCCGCGATTCCGACCCGCTCCCACCGTCCGACCGCACCGCATTCCATCGCCATGGCCGCCCTCATAGGCGAAGGAAAGACGAAAATCAACAGGCGGATTGCGAGTCTAGGCCCGGTACTCCGCGAAGGCGATCAGGTGCTCGGCCTCCCGGTCCCAGGCGCCGACCCATTTCTCCGCGATGACGCGCGCCGGGGAGCGGCCCGTCTCGAGCTGCTCGCCGAGGTGCTGGAGGTAGACCCGCTCGTCGGCGCCGGCGCCGTCGAGCACGCGCTGGCGGCGGAGCCCCTCCTCGGCGATGGCGAACAGCTCGCGCGCCAGCTCGAGCACCTTGATGCCCCGGAAGCGGACCTCGAGCGCTTCGCGGTGGACGTCTCGATAGAGGGCGACGCGCTCCTCGAAGCTCCACCGCTTGACGAGGTCCCACGCCGCGTCGAGGGCGTCGTCGGTGTAGAAGACGCCCTTCACCAGCGCGGGCAGCGCGAGCAGACGCTCGGGCGGCTGGCTGTCGGCGGAGCGGAGCTCGATGTAGCCCTTGAGCCGCACCTCGGGGAAGAGCGTCGTCAGGTGCAGGTTCCAGTCGTCGAGCGTGGCCGGCTTCCCCCCGTAGCCCTCGGCGAGGAAGCGGCGGAAGGGGACGCCGGTCACCTCGGTCACGTAGCGGCCGCCGCGCAGGATGAAGTAGAGCGGCACGTCGAGCGCCCACTGGACGTAGTCGGCGAAGCTCGCGTCGTCCCGGAAGACGAAGGGCAGGAACCCGCAGCGCGCGTTGTCGGTGCCGGTCCAGATGTGGCCGCGGAAGCTCATGTAGCCGTTCAGGGTTCCCTCGGAGACGGAGGAATTGGCGAACATCGCGTTCACCAGCGGCGCGATCCCCATGCCCACGCGCAGCTTCCGCATGGCGTCGCGCTCGTCGACGTAGTCAATGTTGGCCTGGACGGTGGCCGTCTGCTTCATCATGCGCTGGCCCAGGGTGCCGACGCGGGTCATGTACGGCCCCATGATCGCGTAGCGCCGCTTGGGCACCCACTCGATCTCGTCCAGGCGGCTGATCGGCTGCATGCCGAGGCCGAGGCAGGCGAGGCCGATCTCCTTGCTGACCGTCACGACTTCGCGGACGTGGGTGCCGAGCTCCTCCTTGGTACAGTGGAGGTTCGGGCACTGGACGCCGGACAGCTCGAGCTGCCCGCCCGGCTCGAGCGTGATGGACGCGCCCTCGCGCGCTAGGGCGACCGTCCGGCCGTCCTCTTCCCGCGGCTCCCAGCCGTAGCGTTCGGCCAGGGCGCGGAGCAGCGTCTCGATACCGCGCTTGCCGGAGAACGGCGCGGCGCGGCCGGTCTTCCGGTCGACCACGACCTTCTCGTACTCGGTGCCGATCATCCAGCGATCCCGGGGCCGGCCCGCGGCGTGGAGCTGCTCGACGAGCTGGTCGACGCTGGCGATGGGCGGCGCGTGGCCGCTCTCGTGGAAGTCCGTCATGGCCGGGGGCGTAGGTTAGCCGGGCCCGTCCTGCCATCGCAAGAACGATCGGGTCAGGGTCGCCGGACCGCCAGCGCCGCCTGGATCTCGCCGTGGCGCTCGCGGGTCAGCGGGAAGTGCCAGAAGATCGCGAAGGCACCGAGCATGATGCACGCCGGGACCGGGCCGTAGAGGAGCTTCATGCCGAGGATGGTGGCGTCGCTCTGCTCCACGTTGGCGACATAGCCGAAGAGCTGGAGCGCCACCCCGACCAGGCCGTTGGCGAGCGCCGTGGCGAGCTTCATGGCCAGGGTCCAGACGCCGAAGAAGGCGCCTTCCCGGCGATCGGCGGTCAAGAGCTCGTCGTGGTCCACGATGTCGGCCGTGATCGCGACCGGCAGCACCGCCCAGCCACCGTTGCCGAGGCCGGCGAGGACCAGGAAGGCGGTCAGGCGACCCATGCCCATCCCGGGCGCGAGTGCGACGGGCAGGGAGAAGAGCACGAAGCTCGCCCACAGCATGCAGGCGCGGAGCGCCCGGTCCTTGCCGAACCGCCCGGCGATCCGGGTCCAGATCGGCAACGAGAGCACGGAGCTGGCGAGGTAGACGGCGATCACCCAGGTCACCATCTGCGGCATGCGGAGCCAGTAGCGGAAGACGTACGGGATGAGCGTCTGGCTGAGCCCGCCGGCGAGGAGGATCATGGCAAAGGTCCCCACCATGATGCGGAAGGGCGCGTTCTGGAGCGTGCTCCGCATCCCGGCGCGAAACGCCGCCCACCCGACGCGCTCCCCGCGCGCCGCAACGGGACGCTCGCGCGTCAGGCTCGCGGTCGCGAGCGCCACGACCGTCATCGCGACGCCGAGGCCGATGCCGCCGAGCGCGTAGCCCGGCGCCCCCGGATGGGACGCAATGAGCCTGCCCGGGATGACGCCGCCGGCGAAGAGGCCGACCACGTGGAAGAACGAGCGCGCCGCCGAGAGCTGGGTGCGCTCGTGGTAGTCGGACGACATCTCGGCGCCGAGCGCCATGTAGGGCGTGGAGTAGAAGGCGTACGCCGAGTCGTAGAGCACGAGGACCACGCAGAGGTAGAGGAAGGCGAGCAGCGTCCCCGCCCCGACCGGCGGCATCCAGAGGAGCGCGTAGCTGAAGCCGAGCGGCACGGCGGCGCCGTAGAGGTACGGGCGGCGGCGACCGATGCGCGTCCGGGTGCGGTCGGAGAGGTAGCCGGTGAGCGGGTCGTTCACGCCGTCCCAGACGAAGCCGAGCGCCTTGCCGAGGCCGGCGAGCGCCGGCGGCAGCATGACGACGTCGGTGTAGAGCGGCAGCAGGTAGTACTGGAACGCGGTCATGCGGACCGCGAGCGCGAAGTCGCCGATGCCGTAGCCGACCTTCTGCCAGAGCGAGAGGCGCGGCGCGACGGGCGACGGTGCGCGCGCGCAGAGCGGGCTGGCCATCGCGCCCGGTGCTCCCACGGGACGCCGGCGCCGTGCAAGGCCCCGCGGTGCGAGCGGTCGGCGACGCGGGCTCACCCGTCGCAGTCGGCGTTTGGACCGCCCGTCGGCGCGTGATAGCTGCCTCCGCGGTGGGGCGGTCGGGCGGTGCGGCGGCGCGCGAGATGCGGGCGCGCGACTGGGATCGCGTCGCCGCCGACTACGCGGACGTGATCGTGAGCCCGCTCGCCGCGGGCCTCCCGCCGCCGCTCGCGCGCGCGCTCGCCGCGGTGCCGGACGCGGCGCAGAAGACGGTCGCCGACCTCGGCTGCGGCGTCGGGACGCTCCTGCCGGCGCTGGCGGCGCGCTTCGGGCGCGTGCTCGCCGTCGACTTCTCGCCCGCCATGCTGGCCCGCGCGCGCGCCGCCTGCCGCGCCCGGCACGTGAGCGTCCACCGCGCCGACCTGGCCGCGCTCCGCCCGCTCCACGGACGGGTCGACGTCGCGGTCACCGTGAACGCGGTGCTGACGCCGGACCCCGACCGGCTCGACCGCGCGTTCGCGGAGCTGCGCGCCGTGCTGCGTCCCGACGGGCTCCTCCTCGGCGTCTTCCCCGCCATGGAGGCCGTCCTCTACCAGGGACTCCTCATCCACGAGCGCGAGCGGCCGGGACGGACGCCGGCGCGCGCCCGGGCGCGGACGAGCGCCATCCTCGAGCGCGCCAAGTACGACTTCGTGCACGGCACCTACCGCGAGGACGCGACGACGCAGAAGTTCTTCTACGCCTTCGAGCTGGAATACCGGCTCCGGCGCGCCGGCTTCCGGCGGCCGCGGCTCGGTCGGGTCGTCTACCCCTGGGACGAGGTGGGCGGCTTCGAGCGCTTCCCCGGCGAGCCGCCCATGTGGGACTGGTTCGTGCGCGCTCGTCCGGCGTAGAAGGGCGCAATGCCCATCCGCTTCGTGGCGGGCGTCGCCGCGACCAACGACTTTCCGACGGTGCGCGAGGCCTGCCGCCTCGCCGAGGCCGGCGGCTTCGACGGCTTCAACCGGCCCGACCACCTGCTCGCCGAGGGCACGCTCGGCGGCACGGCCCAGGCACCGCTCCTCGAGTGCTTTACGACGCTCGCCGCGCTGGCGGCGACCACGACGCGGCTCCGCTTCGTGCCGACCGTCGCCTGCAACTCGTTCCGGCATCCGGGGCTGCTCGCGAAGATGATCGCCACGCTCGACGTGATCTCCGGCGGCCGCATGGAGCTCGGCCTCGGCGCCGGCTGGCTGCGCGCCGAGTACGACGCCTTCGGCTACCCCTTCCCGCCCATGGCGGAGCGCCTGGCGCAGCTTCGCGAAGCGCTCCAGGTCGTGAAGCGGCTGTGGACCGGCGAGCCGGTCGACTTCGACGGCGCGCACTACCGACTCCGCGGCGCGGTGTGCCGGCCGGCGCCCGTGCAGCGCCCGCGCCCGCCGATCCTGGTCGGGGGCGGCGGGCCCGGGCTCCTCGCCGTCGCGGCGGCGGAGGCCGACGTGGTGAACATCGTGCCGCCGGCTTCGCACGGCGCCGCGGACGTCGCCGTCGTCCGCCGCTTCTCGATCGACGGCTTCCGCCGGAAGGCGGCGCGCGTCCGCGCGCTCGCCGCCGACGCCGGGCGGCAGGTCGAGCTGTCGGCGATCTTCTTCGTCCTGCTCGCGGCCAGCGACGCGGAGGCGCGGCGCCTCGCGGAAGGCGTCGGCGCGCGCTACTCGCTCACCCCGGCCGAGGCGGAACGGTTTCCGTTGACCCTCATCGGCACGCCGGCGACGCTCCGCGAGCGACTCGCCGAGCGCATCGCCCAGCTCGACGTGGGCTACGTCGTGGTGCAGTTCACCACGCCCGAGGCGCTCGCGCGCTTCGCCGACGAGGTGCTGCCGAGCGTCAGAAGGTGATCACGCCGCGCACGACCTCGCCCTTCTTCATGGCCTCGAAGGCCTCGTTCACCTGGGCGAGCTTGTAGCGGCGGGTGATCAGCTCGTCGAGCTTCAACCGCCCGGCGCGGTAGAGGCCGATCAAGCGCGGTACGTCGCGCGCCATGTTGGCCGAGCCGTAGAGCGAGCCGATGAGCGACTTCTCGGCGAGCGGCAAGAAGAAGCCGGGGACGGAGACCATCGAGGCGGCGGGCGGGACGCCGACCACGACGGCCTTGCCGCCGCGCCGGACCGCCATGAACGCCTGCGTGATGACGTCGGGGATGCCGATGACCTCGAACGCGAAGTCGGCGCCGCGCCCGCCGGTCAGCTCCTTGATGGCCTCGACCGGATCGGTGGAGCCGGCGTTCACGGTGTGCGTCGCGCCGAACTGCTTGGCGAAGCCGAGCTTCCGCTCGTTCAGGTCGACGGCGATGATCGGGTTCGCGCCGGCCAGCACCGCGCCCTGCACGACGTTCAAGCCGACGCCGCCCGCGCCGAACACCGCGACCGATTGCCCGGCCTGGACGTGCGCCGTGTTGACGACCGCGCCCACGCCGGTCATCACGCCGCAGCCGATGAGACAGGCGCGGTCGAACGGGATGTCGTGGTCGATCGGGATGGCGGCCGTCTCCGGCACCACGGTGTACTCGGCCATCGAGCCGATGCCCGCGAAGGTTCCGATGGTGGTGCCGTTGCGGTGGAAGACCTCGGCCGCCATCGCCTTCACGTAGCCGGTCTCGCAGAGGTAGTTGTTCCCCGACTGGCAGTACCAGCACGAGCCGCAGAACGGCACCCAGTTGAGGACGACGTGGTCGCCGCGCTTCAGCCCCTTGACGCCCGGCCCGACCGCCTCGACGGTGCCCGCGCCTTCGTGCCCGAGCACGCAGGGGATGGGCATCGGGATGTCGCCGGTGATCGCGTGCAGGTCGCTGTGACAGACGCCGCTCGCGCCGAGACGTACGAGAACGTCCCCCTCGCGTGGATCCCGTACCTCTAGGGGCTCGACCTCGAGCGGCTGCTGGACTCCGTTCAGCACGGCGGCGTGGGCGGTGGGCATGGCGACCTCCTCGGGGCTCGGTTCTACGGCGTCTCGGCCGCGCGTCGCAAGGGGAGTTCGCGTTCGTGGGTGAACGCGTCCGCCACCTCGTCGACGCGCGCTCGCTCAGGCGGGTGCGACGCGCGCCGCACTCGCTTCGGCCCCCGCCGCCGAACCCCCGGCGCCCGACGGGGAGGCGGGCGTCACGGCACTCGCGTCCTCCGCGCGGAAACCGCGGTCGCACGCGGGCTTTGCGCGGCGGCGCACCCGCCGTGTCGCCACCCGGCACGGAACCTGCTCCCTCCGTCGCCCGTGACGCGGGATGCGGTGGTTGCGGGTCGAGCGCGGCGGTGGAGTGGTTGGACGGTGGTGATGGGGGGTGCGGTGGGACGTGGGGGCGTTGACCCGGAACCGGTGGGCGGACAGCGGCCGCGGACGGCGGCCGCTGTCCCCTCCCGAAGCCGACTCTTGTTCGACGAGCCGTGTCAGCGCCGCCTGCGCGAGGGTATCCGCCTGGAGCGGACACCGCACGGCACGTTCGCGTACTTCGTTCCCGACGACGTCGCGTAGCTAATCGTCGCGCGCGCGGCGCGTCCCCGGAAGCCAGCGGGGGACGCGGCGCAGGTACTCGGCGTAGGCCGCGCCGAAGCGTTCCGTGAGCCGCGGCTCCTCGACGCGGACCACCCAGACGTGGGCCACGACGGCGGCGATCGCGGTGAGCTCGACGAGCGCCGGAGAGCGCGCGACGACGGCCGCGCCCGCGAGCGCGAGCAGGAGCCCCGCCAGGAGCGGGTTCCGCATGCGTACGTAGGGCCCCGCCAGCACGAACGCCGGCCGCGGTCCGCGCTGCGGCCGGCCGCGGCCCGCGAGCAGCACGAGGCAGCGCAGCGCGAGCCCGAGCCCCACCCCGACGAGCGCGATGCCGACCGCGCGCACTACGAGCGCGCCGAGGCGAGGCGCAGGATCTCCGCCCACTGCGCCGCCGAGACCGGCATGACGGAGAGACGCGGGAGCCGCAGCAGGTCGAAGCCGGCGAGCTTCCGGTCGGCGCGCATCTCGGCGAGCGTGACGAGGCGGGGCAGCGCGCGCACCGGCTCCAGGTCGACGACCACGAAGCGCGCGTCCTTCTGCTTCGGGTCGGGGTAGGCGCCGCGCACGACGCGCGCCACGCCGACCGCCGCCTTCACGTCGCCCGTGTGGTAGACGAGCACCTCGTCGCCCTTCGCCACCGCCGCCAGGTGCTTCAGGGCGAGCGCGTTCTTGACGCCGTCCCACGTCGTGCGGCCGTCGCGCTCGAGCTGCTCCCAGGAGTACGCCGTCGGCTCGGTCTTGAGCAGCCAGTGAGCGGCCATCAGGCGTAGTGGCTGCGACGCTTCACGGCGAGCTCGCGCTCGAGCTGGAAGATCTCCACCCGCTCCGCGCCGCCGTCCTTGCGCACGAACTTGTGACCGCGGAGCACCGTGTCGAGGAGCGCCAGGTCGGGACGGCCGGCGAAGTCGCGCACGGCGCGGATCTCGCTCGAGGCGAAGACCGTGTCGCCGGCGAAGATCGGCGCCGTGTGGCGGCCCGTCGCGTAGCGCACGTCGGCGAGGGCGTTGTCGCCCACGTCGGCGCACGAGAGGCCGAGGCAGAGGGTGAAGGGGATGCCGCCGAAGACGATCAACTGCCCGCCGATGTAGCGCTCGGGCTCCGAGTCGATCATCCACTGGTTGCAGTGCACCTGCGAGGTGTTGTCGAGGATGCCGGTCAGCATGATGTGGTCGGTGGTGACGACGCGCCCGCGCGAGTGCTCGAGGACGTCGCCCGGCCGGAAGTCCTCGGCGTAGGTGTCGTCGTTGCTGAGATACGCGAGCGCGCGGTAAGGCCGCGACGCGTCGTAGGCCGGCAGCTCGAGCGACACGGGGACCTCGTCGGGCGCGGCCTCGCCCTCGGCGACCGTGGCCGCCAGGTCGCGCTTCCAGACCTGCACCTTGCGCTGGAAGGTGAGAACGACCTTGCCGTCCTGGTTGCGGCCCGTGGTCTGCACGTGGACGACGCCGCGGTCGGGGTCGCGGGACGAGACCTTGACGCCGAGCACCTTCGTCACCGCTTCGAGCGTGTCGCCGATGTAGACGGGAACGCCGAAGCGCATGTCGATGTACTCGAGGTTGACGCGAGCGTTCTCCGACACGTCCTCGACGCTCTGGCTGAAGACTACCAGCATCACCAGGCCGGGCGGGACGACCAGGCCCCGGTAGCCGTAGGCACGCGCGTACCGCTCGTTCTTGGCGAGCGGGTTGGTGGTCATCGAGAAGTCGGTGAAGATCGTGAACAACCCTTCGGTGACCGTCTTCCCGCGCTTGTGGCGCAGGATTCGGCCCGGGCGGAAGTCCTCGAGGAAGTTCCCTTGCTGCGTGCGGACGATGGCCATCGGGCTTCCCCTTAACGGGAGCCCGCGGGCGCCGTCAACCGAGCGCGTGCGGCGACGCTCAGCTGCGGTTGCCGGTCGCCTCGGTGGGCCTGGCGAGGGCCGCGGCGGTCGCGCGGACGACCGTCAAGAAGGTGCGTCGCTGGCGCTCGGGCAGGCTGCGGTAGACGCGCACGACCTCTTCGAGGTCGGGATCGCGCGTCAGGGGCAGCGCCTGGAAGCCGACGTCGCCGACCGGCGGCGAGAGGCGGTTCTCGATCTCGAGCACGCGCTTCAGCTCGTCGTTCAGCAGACTCGGGTCCACGCGGCGCAGCGCGTGCGTCAACGCGAGATTGATCTTCAGCACCACGAGCATCGGCGTCGCGAGGCCGCGCCCGGCTTCGAGCCGGCTCACCGCGCCCTGGCTCACGCCGGCCAACGCCGCCAGCTGCTCCTGCGACAACCCGAGGAACTCGCGCGCCCGGCGTCCCTGGCGTCCGAGTGCGCGCATCCACCGGGACCAGTCCATGGGATCCTTCTCGGGCATCTCCACTCCGGGGCCGCGCACGATCGGTGAAGTCGTCATGGCGTCAACTCGTAGGTCTCGCTCTCGGCGTTCGAGAGCGGGTAGTGGGGAGAGTCGTACTGCGACCCGTGATTGAAGTCACCGCAGTTTGATTCGTCCCGAAACACCGCGCCCGATGGTGCTCGATCGCACCGTCGCTAGTCAACTACCCTTCAGTAGATTCCGCGCGATCACAACGCGCTGCACCTGGCTGGTCCCTTCATATATCTGGAGGAGCTTCGCATCGCGCATGAGCTTCTCCACGGGGTATTCTTTCATATAGCCGTAGCCGCCGAATATCTGCACTGCGTCAGTCGTGATCCGCATACAATGGTCGGCCCCAAACGCCTTTGCATAGCTGGAGACGATCGACGCCGGCGCGCCCTGGTCGATCATCCACGCCGCCTTGTGGGTGAGCAGCCGCATCGCCTCGACCTCGATGGCCATGTCGGCGAGCATGAACTGGATGGCCTGGAATTGGGCAATCGCTTGACCGAACTGCTGGCGCTCCTTGGCGTACCGCGTCGCCTCGTCGAGGGCGCGCTGCGAGACGCCGATCGCGATGGCGCCGATCTCGGGACGGCTGCGGTCGAAGGTGCGCATGGCGAGCTTGAAGCCGTCGCCCTCCGCACCGAGGAGCGCGCTCGCCGGCACCGCGACGTCCTCGAAGACGACCTCGCCGGTGTCGGCCGCGCGCTGACCGAGCTTGTTCTTCATGCGATGCTTCTTGATGCCGGGCAGGTCGGCGGGGAAGACGAACGCCGAGATGCCGGCGTGCCGCGCCTTGCGGTCGACGGTCGCGAACGCGACGTACCAGTCCGCGACCGTGCCGTTCGAGATGAAGTGCTTGGTGCCGTTCAGCACGAAGGTGTCGCCGACGCGCCGGTAGGTGGTCGAGAGCCCCGCGACGTCGGAGCCCGCGCCGGGCTCCGTGATGCAGAACGCCGCGAACGTCAGCTCGTTCGAAAGCTGGCCGAGGTAGCGTTTCTTCTGCTCGTCGTTGCCCGCCAGGATGACCGGTGTCGTGGCGAGGCCGTTGGCGGCGACGACGTTCGTGATACCGGCGCAACCGTAGTTCAGCTCTTCGAGGACGAGGCACGAGTCGAGCACGCCGAGCCCGAGGCCGCCGAACTCGCGCGGCACCTCGAGGTTCATGAGGCCGAGCTCCCACGCCTTGCGCGCAATCCCGTCGGGAAAGCGCTGCTCCTCGTCGTGCTGGGCCGCGACCGGGATTATCTCCTCGACCGCGAAGCGACGGGCCGTTTCCTTGAGCTGCTGCTGCTCGGGGCTCAGGTCGAAACCGATCATCGGCTGGCTCCTTTTTTCAGCGGGCGCGGGCGGCGCCGCCGGCCGGCACGTCGTCGCGCCGCGCGGCGAGGATCTTCGTCACCCGGCGCCCCTGCATCTCGACGACGCGGAACTCGTAGCCCGCGAGCGTGACGCGGTCGCCGACGCGCGGGATGCGGCCGACCTGCGCCGCCACCAGACCGGCGAGGGTGCTCACGTCGGAGGTCTCGGGGAGCTTCACACCCAGGCGTTCGGCCGCGTCGTCCACCAGCGTGAGGCCGTCGATGAGGAGGCCCTCGGGCGTTTCCTGCAGCGTGGGTGGCTCGCGGTCGAACTCGTCCTGGATCTCGCCGACGATCTCCTCGATGACGTTCTCGAGCGTGACCAGACCCGACGTGCCGCCGTACTCGTCCACGACGATCGCCATGTGGGTCCGCCGCTGCTGGAAGTCCCGCTGGAGGGCGTCGAGCGGTCGGGTCTCCGGAACGAAGAGTATCTCGCGCTTCACCGCCATCAGGTCCTCGGAGGACCGCACCTGGTCGCGGCGGTTGAAGAGGTCCTTCACGTGCACCATGCCGACCACGTGGTCGATGTCCGCCGTGGCGAGCGGGAAGCGCGTGTGCGCCGTCTGCGTGACGACGGCGAAGTTCTCCTCCAGCGACCGGTCGAGCGAGAGATACGCGATGTCGCCGCGTGGGATCATGATGTGGCGCGCGGTGCGGCCGGTGTAGTCGATCACGTTCTCGAGCAGCTGGCGCTTGGCGCCCGAGAGCTCGCCGAGACGGTGCGACTCGGCGAGCAGCATGCGGAGCTCCCCCTCGGAGTGCGCCAGGTCGCTCGTCTGCGCCGAGACGCCGAACAGCTTGAGCGTCCCCGTCGAGGCACGGTGCAGCAGCCAGAGGGCCGGCGCCGAGACGATCTGGAAGACGCGCATCGGCAGCGCCACCCAGAGGGCGACGCGCTCGGTGGCGCGGATGGCATACGACTTCGGGACGAGCTCGCCGAGGACGATGTGGAGGAAGGTGATGAGCGCGAAGGCCACCGCGACCGAGGTGTTCTCGATCGCCCGCTGCGACTCGATCCCGAGGGCGGCGAACACGGGCGCCAGCAGGCGCGCGAACGCCGGCTCGCCCACCCAGCCGAGGCCGAGGCTGGTGAGCGTCACGCCGAGCTGGGTCGCGGAAAGGAGCTGATCGAGGCGGCCCTGGAGCCGAGTGACGAAGCGCGCCTGCCAGTTGCCGGCCTCCGCGAGCGCTTCCATGCGGGTCGCCCGGGCGCGCACCATGGCGAACTCCGCGGCGACGAAGAAAGCGTTCAGGAGGACGAGCCCGAAGGCGAGAGCGACGAGAAGGGGGTCGGCTGGCATCGACGGCGGGGGCCACGCCCGCGCACCGGAAATGCTATGGGAAGGGTGCCGGGGGAGGCAAGGCCCGAGGCATGACACTCGGCCCCCGGCCGTGTATCCTCTTAGGGCACGCGGTGGAGGGACGCCGCGAGGGAGGTCGCATGCGACGGGGTGTGGTGCTGTGGATGGTGGGCGTGATCGGGCTCCTGGGCGTGGCCTCCGTGTGGGCGCGCGAAGCGCGTGAGCTCACCGACGCGGAGCTCGAACGCGAGATGGCGCGCAACCGGGCCCTTGCGGCATACGTGCATCGCAACGGCATGCCCGACGTCGCCGAGACGCGCTTTCTCTCCGATCGCCCGCCGTGGGACGATCACGAGGTGACGCTCTACTACCTCGGCCATCGCACGGAGATCGGCTTCGCGCGCGCCTACGTCCTCGGGCGGCCCGAGGTCCAGATCGAGCGCTACACCCGGCCGCTGACCGACGCCGAGGTCGCCGCGCTCTCGACGCGCGCCCACCGCCGGGGCATCGGACCGACGGAGCGCGCGGAGGAGGCCGCCCGGCGGGCCGAGGAAGCCGCCGGTCGCATCGAGGCGGCGGTGGCGTCGGCCGAGCAAGCGGCCGACCGCGCCGAAGCGATCGCCGGCAAGATGGAGCGCGGCTTCCACCGCGCGCTCCAGAAGTGAGCCGCGCGCGTGCGAGCGCTGCGCTGGGACGGGACCCGGCTGGCTCTCGCGCGCGACGTTCCCGACCCGGTCCCTGGCCCGGGTGAGGCGCTCGCCGCGGGGCGCGTGCGGGTTGCACCGCTGGTGGACGCGGTGTATCCGCTCGACGACGCGGTCGCGGCCTTCGACCGCGCCGCCACGCCCGGGACCCTGAAGGTACTCGTGGACCCACGCGCCGCATGACCACGCGCGACGAGCTGCTCGCGATCCTCGTCCGCCGCTCGTATCTCCGCGAGCCCGGCCGGCAGTTCCGGCTCGCCTCGGGACGCTTCAGCGACTACTACATCGAGTGCTCGCTCACCACGACGTACCACGCGGCCGGTCCGCTGATCGGCTCGCTCGTCCACGCCCTCGTGCCCCCCGGCGTGACTGCGATCGGCGGGCCGACGATGGGCGCAGACCCGATGGCGGCCGCCGTGTCGTTCCACAGCGCGGGCACGAGCCGTCCGCTCTCGTGGTTCTCGGTGCGCAAGGCGGCGAAGGAGCACGGGGCGCGGCGGTGGCTCGAGGGTTCGGTGGAGCGCGGCGAGAGCGTCGTCCTCGTCGAGGACGTGATCACCAGCGGCAATGCGCTCATCGAGGCGGTCCGCAAGTGCAGTGAGGAAGGCCTGCGCGTCGTGAAGGCGGTGGTCCTCGTCGACCGCGAGGAGGACAACGGCCGCGCCCGCGTCGAGCACGCGCTGGCGGAGAGCGGGGCGGGGTTCGCGGCGCTGTTCACGCGCGCCGAGCTCGAGCGCACCTGGCAGGCCGCGCGCGGGTAGAGGGCAGCGCGGCCCCGCGGCGTCGCGCACGCGCAACCCCGCAATCCTCGCAGATTTGCGAGGCGTACGCCCCGCAGCACCGCACCCAGACGCCCCGCGGTGATCCGTCGCAGCCGGAGTGAGCGTTGCGTGGGCACTACCGTCGGGACGACGGAATTCCGAGACCCCGCGTCGTCGCGCCGTGCGCGCTGACACAGCGACCGCCGCGTTCCCTGCGGGCTCGCGCCGGCATGGCCTGGACCTTGCAGCGATGCGGCCATCACAATGCACAATCGCTCTTCACGACGCGGAAGCCGGGGAGTGGCGCTAGTCGAAATGGCGCTCGTCCTCCCACTCGTCGCCGTTTTGACGGCCTCGCTCATCGACCTGGGCGCGATCGCCTACTCTCACATGGCGCTCGAGAACGGTGTCAGCCAGGCGACTCGCTTCGCGGTGACCGGCCGCAAGACGGGCAAGCTCACCCGCCGGGACTCGATCGTCGACGCGATCCGCACCGCGACGCCGGCGTTCCAGGTGCTGGACGGCGACGTGTCGTTCTACAACGTGTCGAAGGGCAGCACCGACCCGGGTGGGCCCGACGACCTCATCATGGTGAGCGTCGCGCACACGTGGAACCTGCTGAGCCCCGTCCTGCGCCCCATGTTCCCGGGCGGCAAGTACAAGGTGCGCGTGTCGTCGACCATGAAGAACGAGCCGTTCCCGAATTCGTAAGGGGCATGATGGTCCGGCCCGTCGACCGAAAAACCCGCTCGCGCGGGCAGGTGCTGACCGAGTTCGCCCTCCTGGCACCGCTCTTCCTGCTGCTCCTCTTCGGCGTGAGCGAGCTGGGCTACGACCTCTATCAGTTCCAGTTGATCACGACCCTCGCGCGCGAGGGAGCGAACCTGATCGCCCGGAGCACCAGCTTCCACGACGCCGACCTGGCCCTGCACGCGTTGGCCTCGGGCCCCGCCAGCCTGGGGGCGAACGGCGATGCGATCCTGTCGGTGGTCAAGCTGGGAACCGGGGGCGCGAACAAGAACGTCCCGATCATCGCGCAGCGCCATCACATCGGATCGCTGGGGACCTCGAGCGTGTTCGGCGAGCCGCCGGCCGGCACGTACGACGGACCGCCGGACTTCAGGGCCAAGGACCTCGACGGCAACACCAACATCCAGATCCCGCAGCCCTTGCCGAAGGGGCTCATCCTGCTGCCGGGACAGTCGGTGTACGTGGTCGAGGTGATAGTCCGTCGCGCGTCCCTGGTGCCGTTCGGACGGCTCGGGATCACGCTGCCGACGAACATCTCGGCGTCGGCGTTCTTCTGATGATGAGGAAGAGGAGCTTGATGGCCAAAGCCGTACGTCCACGACGCGCGAATGAGCGGGGGGGCCTGCTCATCTACTTCGCGGTGCTCCTGCTGCCCATTCTGTTCGGCACGGGGATCACGATCGAGCTCGGCCGCGCGTACCTCATCAAGGCGAACCTGAGCAAGGCGGTCGACGCGGCCGCGCTCGCGGCCGCGCAGGCGATCGGCGACGGCCCGGCCGCAGCGCGCGACGCGGCGTCCCGGATCTTCGCCGC
>JBGQET010000025.1:0-51437 GCA_041496545.1 Binatia bacterium
CTCGGTGCCGACCAGCAGGTCGACCCGGCCGTCGCCGTCGATGTCGCCGCACGCGGGCCGCGCCTCCTGCCCGACGCCGGCGAGCCCCCAGGCCGGGTGCGCCTGCCACATCGGCTGCCGGCGCGTGCCCACGTTCTCGAACGCGAGCACGTCGCCGTCCGCGGTCCCGACCAGGAGGTCGAGGTCGCCGTCGCCGTCGAGGTCGACGAGCGCGGGCGCGGGATGGTCGCCGAAGTCGCCCGCAGGCTCCCAGGACGGCTGCCGCGCCCACAGCGGCTGTGAGTCGCTCCCCGTGTTCTCGAACGCGATCAGGTGACCGGTCGCCTCGCCGACCAGCGCGTCGGCGTCGCCGTCACGGTCGAGGTCGCCGAAGGCGGGAGAGGCGAGCGAGCCGACGTCGGGGAGATCGGCGGCCGCGGCGCGCGCCCACGGCGCCCCCGGGTCGCTCGTGACGTAGGCGTAAGTCCGTCCGCTCGGCACGCCCAGATACAAGACCGCGGCGCGCGCCGTGCACGGCACAGCAGCCAGCACGGCCCCACCCACCACTCCCAGCCACCACGTACGCACACGCATCTTCTCGACCTCCCCCACGGACGCGGTGCGCGAGTGCATCTCGCGTGCCGTCCGAAAACCCACGCGCGGCGGCGGTGCGCACGCGGTCCGCGAACAGGGCTGTCCGGGGCCGGCAATTTCCCGTCGATGAGCGCCGGCAAGGGTCGACAGCCGCGACGCGCTCGTCCTATAGAGAGCGCGACGTCATTCCGAGGAGGATCCCACCGTGGAGCAGGCACGCGTGATCGCCGCCAGCCGGCGCATGTTCATCGACGGCAAGTGGACCGAGGCCGCGAGCGGCAAGACCTACGAGATCCCGAACCCGGCCACCGAAGCGTCGATCGGCACGGCACCCGAGGCCAGCGCCGACGACATGAAGCGCGCTATCGCCGCCGCGCGCCGCGCCTTCGACGACGGCCCGTGGCCGCGCACCTCGGTGCACGACCGCGCGCGGGCGCTGCGCACCATCGCCGACGGCATGGAGCGGCGCAAGGAAGAGCTGCGCCAGCTCGTCATCGCCGAGGCCGGCGCCTCCTGGCTCACGCACGACATCCAGATCGAGCAGCCGATCCAGATGCTCCGCAACTACGCCGCGCTGGCGGAGAGCTTCGCGTTCGAGGAGCCGCTGCCGACGCGGGTCGCGCAGGGGCCGCTCGGCACGCAGGTGAACTGCGGCGTGGTCTGTCGCCAGCCGGTCGGCGTCTGCGGCTTGATCCCGACCTGGAACTTCCCGCTCTTCGTCACCGTGCAGAAGCTCGGCCCGGCGCTCGCCACCGGCTGCACGATGGTCTTCAAGCCGTCACCCTACGGCCCGCTCATCAACCTGCTGCTGGCGGAGATCATCGCCGAAGCCGATCTCCCCCCGGGCGTCGTCAACTTCGTCACCGGCCAGTCGAACGCGATCAGCGAAGCGCTGGTGAGCGACCCGCGCATCGACAAGGTGAGCTTCACGGGCAGCGTCGGTACCGGGAAGAAGATCCTGGCCGCGGCCGCGCAGACCATGAAGCGGGTGCACCTCGAGCTCGGCGGCAAGTCGGTCGGCATCTACCTCGACGGCGACAACATCGAGATGAACGCCATGATCGCCTCGGGCCCGGCGATGTTCCACGCCGGCCAGGGCTGCGCCATGTCGACCCGCGTCCTGGTGCCGAAGGAGCTCCACGACGACTTCGTGCAGAAGATGGTCGACTTCGTGCAGGGCATGGTGAAGATCGGCGACCCGGCCGACCCCTCGACCATGCTCGGCCCGGTGATCCGCGAGGAACGCCGCCAGAAGATCGAGGAGTACATCGACGCCGGCAAGCGCGAAGCGACGCTCGCCACGGGCGGCAAGCGTCCGAAGGACCTCGCGCGCGGCTACTTCCTCGAGCCGACCGTCTTCTGCGCCGTCAAGAACGACGCGCGCATCGCCCGGGAGGAGATCTTCGGCCCCGTCGTGTCCGTCATCCCGTTCGGCGATGCGGAGGAAGCGATCCGCATCGCCAACGACTCGACCTACGGGCTCGGCGGCGCGATCTTCTCGCGCGACACCGCGCGCGCCCTCGAGCTGGCGAAGCGCATCCGCACGGGCGTGGTGTGGATCAACAACGGACTCAACATGATCGACGGCCCGTTCGGCGGCTTCAAGGAGAGCGGGCTCGGGCGCGAGGGCGGGCGCTGGGGCGTCGAGGAGTACACCGAGGTGCAGCAGATCACCTGGAAAGCGTGAAGCGTGCGGCGTCGCGTCAGTCGCGCGGCACGACGGCGAACGTCTTACCGCCGTGGCGCAGCTCGACGCGGTCGGGGAGGATGCGGGCCACGGAGAGCCCGCTCGACGACTCGCCCTCGTGCAGCGTGACAAGGTTGCCGTCGACCATCAGCGCGACGGAGCGTCGCTCCGGCACGCGCGAGTAGACGAGGAAGCTCACCCGCACGTGCGGCGCGTCGGCGGGCGGGCGCGGCACGAGCACGTCGGGCGCGGGCGGCGGCGCCACGGCGGCGGGAGCGACCGGCGCGGGAGGCGGCGGTGCGGCGGGCGCGGCGTCTGGAGGCGGAGGCGGCGCGGCGGCAACCGCCGGCGGTGGCGGCGCCGGGACGACCGCGGGCACCGCGGCCGCGCGCGGCGGGGACGGCGCGACGTCCTCGCTCGACGGCTCCGGCGCGCTCGCGTCCTCACCACGCGGCGCCTCCATCGCCCCCGGCACCGGCGGCAGGGCGGGCGCGACCGTGGGCAGCGCGACCGCCGCCTCGACCACGCGCGGCGGAGCCGGCGCGGCGGGCTTGGGCGCGGGCGGCGCGTCCACGCGCGCCGGCGCGACCGGCGCCGGCCGCGCGGAGAGCCACGCGGTCGCCGCCGCGCCCGCCACGAAGGCGAGCACCACCGCCACCGTGCCCCAGCGCCGCGGCGCGCGCGGCGGCGTCGGACGGGCGTGGAGTCCCGGGGTCGTCGCGGCCTCGACCTTCTCGAGGGCCTCGAGGATCGAGCTCACGAGGAGTCTCCCGCCGGCGCGGTGAGCGTCGGCCGCGCGTAGCCGCCCGCGGCGGCGTAGAGCACGATGCGCGTCAGGCGACCCACCTGCCCGTCGGCGAAGAGCAGCCGCGAGCGCTGGAACGCGAGCACCGCCGCGGCCGTGGCCTGGTCGTACTCGCCGCTCTCCGCGCCGCCGTAGCTGCCGGCGCGCCGCAGCAGCGCCTGGAGCCGCGCCACGCTCGCGCCACGCGACGTGAGCTGGAGGGTGCGCACCGGGCCGAGCCCTTCGAAGTCGCGCCAGAGGAGATGCGCCTGCCCGAACCAGTGGCGGTCGAGGAAGGCGGGCTCGACCGCGGTCGGCGCGCCGTCGACGACGAACATCGTGCGCCCGTCGGACAAGCCCGTCAGCACCGCGTAGCGGACGTCCGCAACGTCGGGCAGGTGCAGCTCGAGCACCACCGGCAGGTCGAGCAAGCGGAGCATGCTCGCGTTGCCGACGAGCGGAAGGTACTCGAGTCCACGCCGCCGGCCGACGTTCACCAGCTCGGGGAGTGTGGCGGGCTCGTTCGCGCCGAGCGGCGTGGCGTGCCATGCGGCGAGGATCGCCTCGACCGCCGAGCGCTGGCTCGCCGCCGCTGGCGTCGCGACGAGGCGGTGCGCCAGCGCGTCGGACGCGAGCGGCGCCGGCGCGGCGAGCTTCGCCTCCTCGGCCCTCGCCTGCTCGAGGGGCGCGGCGGGGTTCTCGGCCGCGACCGTGGCGACCGCCGCCGGCGCCGGGTCCGCGAGACTCGCCTCGGCCGCCGGCGCGGCGGCCGTCTCCGCCCTCGGCGCCGGCGGCTGCCACGCGAAGCGTCCCGCGCCGAGCGCGATCACGCCGAGGCACGCGCCCACGCCGAGCGCGGCCCACGCCGCCCGCCGCGCCGGCGTGGTCGGCGTGGCCGGCAGCGGCACGGTCTCGATCTCGCGGTAGGCGCGCCGCGCGTGGCGCGCGGTCACCGTCCGGCTGTCCTCCGCAAACGCGGCCAGCATGGCGCGATGCGCGATCATGTTGACCAGGCGCGGCACGCCGCCCGACCAGCGGTGCACCAGCCAGAGCGCCGGGCGCGTGAAGAGCAACCCCGCCTGCCCGCGGCTGGCGACGGCGAGGCGGTGGCGGACGTAGGCCGCCGTCTCGCGCGCCGAGAGCGGCCCGAGGTGCCAGCGCAGCGTGATGCGCTGGTTCAACTGCACCAGCTCGGGATGGAGCAGCAAGCGGCGGAGCTGCGGCTGCCCGACGAGGACGATGCGGAGGAGCTTCTCGGTCGTCGTCTCGAGGTTGGAGAGGAGGCGGAGCTGCTCGAGCACGTCGATCGAGAGCGCCTGCGCTTCGTCGATCACCACGACGGAGCGGCGGTCGGCCAGCCGCTGCCCGAGGAGGTGGCGGTTGAGCGCGTCGACCAGCGCTTTCTTGCTGTCGGTGTCGGCCCGCAGCCCGAACTCGGCGTTGATCGTCTGCAGCAGCTCGAGCGCCGAGAGCGCGGGGTTGAAGATGTAGGCGGTGGAGATCTCGGGCAGCAGGTTGGCGAGGAACGCGCGCAGGAGCGTCGTCTTGCCGGCGCCGACGTCGCCCGTGATGCAGACGAAGCCGCTCGACTCCGTGAGCCCGACGCGGAGATGCGCGAGCGCATCGGCGTGCTTCTTCGAGAGGAAGAGGTAGCGGGGATCCGGGGTGAGCCGGAAGGGCGCATCGACGAGCCCGAAGAATCGCTCGTACACGAGGCGCTTCTTATAGATGAGCCCCTGGTACCGCGCCAGCGCGATTCAGCGGCGTGAGACCGCCCGGCCGTAGCGCATCGACTCGGTCATGCCGTTGGCGAGGTAGAAGCGGTGCGCGTCCTTGCGGGCCGCGGCCGAGCTGAGCGCCAGCTCGGGGCAGCGATACAGGCGCGCCCACTCCTCGGCCGCGTCGAGGAGCGCGCGCCGGGCGGCGCGAACAGCTCCTCGAGCAGGTCGAGGACGGCCGCTTCGTCGGCGAGCGTGGCCGGACGGACCTCGAGGCTCACGACCTCGCCACTTCGGCGAACGCCTCCTCGGTGACGTCGAGGACGAGCGCCACGTCCTTCTCGGTGAGCGCCGCCTGGAGGAACCAGTTGTGGTGCGGGTGGAGGTAGACGCCGCGCGCCGCGCACGCGGCCGCGAAGGGGCGGCTCCGCTCGAACGAGCCCTGATCCGCAGCGAAGGTCATGAAGGGGATCGCGGGCGGACCCGTGTAGCGGATCTCCTGGCGGTGCGCGGCCGCCTGGCGCTGCAAGCCGTCGCGCAGCTTCTCGCCGAGATGGCGCATGGTCGCGATCGCGTCCGTGGCCTCCAGCTCGGCGAGGCACGCGAGGGCCGCCGCCATCGGCACCGCGCTCGTCCAGTACGAGCCGGTGAAGAAGACGCGCATGGCGGCGTCGCGCAGCCCCTCGCGGCCGAGCGCGGCGGCGAGCGGGTGGCCGTTCGCGATCGCCTTGCAGTAGCAGGTGATATCCGGCGTGACGCCGACGGCGGCGCCGGAGCCGTGGAGCGAGAGGCGGAAGCCGGCGCGCACGTCGTCGAGGATGAGCACGGCGCCGAGCTTGTCGCAGCGCTCGCGGAGGCCGGGGAGGAATCCGGGCGCGGGCATCTCCTGGTCGTGGAAGGCGTCGTGGCGGAAGGGGCTCACCATGATGCCCGCGACGTCGTCGGCGCTCTTGGCGATCGCCTCGTCGACGCTCGCCAGGTCGTTGTAGCGGTAGTAGGCGATGTGGGCGCGGTCCTCGGGCAGCGTGCCGTCGAGGAGCGGCGAGCACCACGCGTGCGTGCCGTGGTACGCCCCGGTGGCGCAGAGGATCTTCCGCCGCCCGGTGGCGGCGCGCGCGACCTCCGTCGCCCAGGTGCAGACGTCGGAGCCGTTCTTCGAGAAGACCGCGAACGCGGACCACGGCGTGAGCGCGACGAGCCGCTCCGCCAGCTCGACGAAGACGGGTGTGGGGCCGTTGAAGCAGTTGCCCGCCGCGGACTGGCGCGCCGCGGCCTCTTCCACCTTCGGATGGTTGTGGCCGAGCACGATCGGGCCGTACGAGCACATGAGGTCGACGTACTCGTTGCCGTCGACGTCCCAGACGTGCGCGCCCTGCCCGCGCGTGAAGAAGTATGGATAGGCGCCGGGCACCAGCATGGTCGGCGACTGGTGGCCGTAGATGCCGCCCGGGATCACCTGCCAGGCGCGTCCGAAGAGGGCCTCGGTCTCACGATACCGTCCTGCGTCCATGTCAGACTCCTAGAAGGTGTCGGTCGAGGAACGCGTCCATGGCCGCGTTCGCGCGCCGGTTGGCCTCGCCGCGCCACTCCACCTGAAAGGCGTGCGGCGCGCCCTCGAGCAGCAGCAGCTCGGCGGGCTTGCCCGCCGCGACGAGCGCTTCGTGCATGCGCACCGACTCGCGGTACGACACGACGGTGTCCGCGGTGCCGTGGATCAGGAGCGCGGGCGCCGTCGCGTGCGCGGCGTGCTGCACGGGCGAGGCGAGGCGGAGCCACTCCGGGTCCTCGACCCGCGGGCCCAGCAGTTCCGCGATCGCGTCGAAGCCGTCGGGCATCGGGCGGCGCCGGGCCATGTCGTAGGGCCCGTAGTGCACCATGACGGCACGCACGTCCTCCGACACGTCGCGGAGATCGGCGGGCAGATCGGGCTCCAGTTCCGGTACACCGCGCGCGAGATGCGCGAGGAGTGCCAGATGCGCACCCGCCGAGAGGCCGAGGAGGGCGATGCAGCCGGGATCGATGCCCAGCTCGGCGGCGTGCGCGCGCACGTGGCGCAGCCCGTGGCGGACGTCGTCGAGCGGGGCGGGGAAGCGATGCCGGGGGGCCAGGCGGTAGGAGATCGATACGGTCGAGATGCCGCGGCGGGCGAAGTGGAGCGCGTTGCCGGCCGCCTGGCTCGGATCGCCGTGCACCCACGCGCCGCCGTGCACCAGGACGACGCAGGGTGCGGCGCCCTGGGTCCGTCTCGTCCGGTAGTGGTCGTAGCGGAGGGCGAATCCGTCCACCTCTGCGTAGACGACGTCCTCGGTGAGCTCGTGGTTGTCGGATTGCCGCGGAATGCCGGGCACCTGGCGGGGGAACCCCATGCCGCGGGACTACCATAGGTGCGGGTGCGCTGGAACCTCGCACCCGCGCCCGCTACTTTGGAAGGCGCTTCACATGGCGCGTCCCCTGATCGGCATCTCGAGCTACGGCCGGGCCGGCGAGCGGCAGACCTTCTCCGTCCCGTGCGAGTACGTCGACGTGGTGCGGCTGGCGGGCGGCGTGCCGATCGTCCTGCCCTCGGTCGAGGGCGAGTTCCCCGAAGCGCTCGACGTCATCCACGGCCTCATCCTGCCCGGCGGGGGCGACATCGACCCGGCGCAGTACGACGGCGCCCGCCACGAGGCGAACTACGGCATCTCCGCCGAGCGCGACGGCTTCGAGATGACGCTCGCCCGCGCCGCGCTGGCGCGGCCGGATCTACCCATCCTCTGCATCTGCCGCGGCATGCAGCTCCTGAACGTGACGCTGGGCGGGAACCTGATCTCGCACATCCCCGACCACTTCGGCGACCGCGTGGTCCATCGCCATCCCGAGCGCCTGCCGATCGAGCACGACGTCCGCTTCGAGCCCGAGAGCCGCCTCAGCACGATCCTCGGCACCACCGACCTGACGGTCCACTCGATCCACCACCAGGCGGTCGGCCGCGTCGCCCCGGGGCTTCGCCCCGTCGCCTGGAGCCCCGACGGCGTCATCGAAGCCCTCGAGGGCGACGCGAACGGCCGCTTCCTGGTCGCCGTCCAGTGGCACCCCGAGCTCGGCGCCCTCAGCGACCCGCGTCAGCGCCGCCTGTTCGAGGTGCTGGTCGCCGAGAGCCGCCGCCGCAGCTAGATCCGCGACAGCGCTTCGGCGCGCGCCACCTTCGGGAACTGCTCCTCCGGCGCGTCGCCGCGCAGCACGCGCGCGAGCACGGGCAGGCAGCGGAGGAGGATCTGCGGGTCGCGGAAGAGACTCTCGGGCGCGTCGAGCATGTTGAAGACGCGCATCAGAGCGCGGAAGACGACCGGGTCGACGCGGCTGGCCGGCACCATGCCGCGGTCGACGAACCAGCCGAACGCCTGCTCGGCGACGGTCACGAGCCAGGCGAGCGGATCGGCTGCGTCGAGCGCACGCTGCTCGCCGAGCACGCGCCGGTCGCTCGCCACCGCGGCCTCCCAGAACGGGCGCAGCTCCTGCTCGCTGCGCCGGTCGAGGTGACAGGCGGCCGCGCGCGGGTCGCGCGGATGGAGCCCGAGGGCTTCGTCGAGCAGCGTCGCCTGCACCACGGCGGACGTCACGCCGCGGCCGTAGATCGGGTTCGACTGATACGCGGCGTCGCCGAGGACGACGAAGCCGGGCGCGAGCGGCCCGTCGCGGTCGACGAAGCGACGGAGCCGGTTGCGGAGCGAGCCCATCACCCGCACCGGCGTGTCGGGGCCGGCGATCGGCACCGACGTCCCGCGCTGCCGCCACGGCGCCATGCCGGGGAAGGCACGGAGGAAGCGCTCGAAGCGCCGCGGGTCGACCAGCTCCTTCAAGCGCGGCTCGGCCACCGGTGCACCCACCGTGATGGAGAAGGTCTCGGCGTCGCCCGGGAAGATCGCCAGCTTCACCCAGCCGAGGTCGCCGGCGACGAGCCCCGTCGTGCCGCGCGGGGCGCGCCCGCGACGCAAGCGGTAGAAGCGCGTGTAGTAGAAGATGCCCGTCTCGCTGCTCCGCTCGCGCGGCGCGCGCGCGCCGAGCGCGGCGAGCCACTCGGGCGCGCGCGAGCGGCGGCCGCTCGCGTCGACCACGAGCGCCGCGGGGAGCACCGTGCCGTCGCCGAGACGGACGCCCGTGACGGTGGGGCGCTCGCCACAGCACTCGCCCGCAAGCCCGGCCACCGTCACCCCTTCGCGCAGCTCGACGCCGGGGCGCGCGCGTGCCGACTCGCGGAGCGCCCACTCGAAGGCGGCGCGCCGGCAGGCGAGCAGCACGACGTCCTCGTCGTCGGCGCGCGCCGCGAGCCCCATGCCGGGCGGGGCGACGTCGAGGAGACCGATCTCGCGCACCCCGGCCGCGCGCAAGCGGTCCAGCACGTCGGGGAGGTGCGCGAGCAACACCTGGCGCACGCGCGCAAGAAAGGCGTGCGAGTGCCGGAACTGGGGCACACCCGGGCGCTCCCAGCCCGCGAAGGCGTCCTCGGGCGAAGCCGCGTCCGCGCGCTGGTCGCGCTCCAGCACGACCACGCGCGGGTAGTGCCGGGCGAGGACGCACGCCCCGGCCAGCCCTGCGATACCGCCGCCGATCACGACCGCGGGGAGCCCTTCGCGCGGGGGCTCGCCCATGCTACGACCCCACCATGTCGGCCGAGCATCGTCGGTATCTCGTCCTCGAGCAAGGCGTCGGCTCCGCCGTCTTCAACTTCCTCCTGAACGGCGCCATCGCGTGGCTCCTGTTCCGTGGGCTCGAGACCGTACCACTCTGGGGCCAGCAGAGCATCGCGGGCGACACGATCGCCACCTGCATCCTGCTGCCGCTGCTCACCTGCCTGGTGGTGACGCACCTCGCACGCGGCCAGGTGCGCACGGGCAGGATCGTCCCGCTCGGGTGGACGCGCTCGTCGCACCCCGCACTCGGCTGGCTGCCGCACGGCACGTTCGCCCGTGGCGTCGTGCTGGCGACGCTCGGCGTCGCGGTGCTCGCGCCGGCGGCGCTCCTCGTCCTCCAGGCGCTCGGCGTCGCCGCCATGCCCTTCTGGTCGTTCGTCCTCTTCAAGGCCAGCTTCGCGGCGGGAGCGGCGGCGCTGATGACGCCGGTCGCCGCGCTGTGGGCGATCGCCGAGCCGCTCGCCGCGCCGGCCCGCTAGGGCGGCGGCGTCTCCTGCTACTTGTGCATCTGCTCGGCCAGGTAGGCCGTCTCGCCGAGCTGCTTCACGAGTGCGAGCTGCGTCTCGAGCCAGTCGACGTGCTCCTCTTCGCTGGTGAGGATGTGCTCGAGGAGCTCGCGTGAGCCGTGGTCGCCGACCTGCGTGCAAAGCGCGATCGCCTTGTTGAGCCGGGCCACGGCCGCGACCTCGAGCCCCAGGTCGAGCTTCAGTTGCTCGGCGACGCTCTCACCCACCATCACCTTGTCAAGCCGCTGGAGGTTGGGAACGCCTTCGAGAAAGAGGATGCGCTCGATGACCTCGTCGGCGTGCTTCATCTCGCCGATCGACTCCTGACGGTCGCGCTCGGCCAGCCGGTCGTACCCCCAGTTGGCGCACATCTTGGCGTGGAGGAAGTACTGGTTGATGCCGGTCAGCTCGGCGGTGAGGATCTCGTTGAGCGCGTCGAGGACCTTCTTGTTCCCCTTCATCGCGCCCCCCGCTAGCACGTTGCCGGAAGGCTGACCAGACTCAGGAGCGGACGACGCGCGCGTCGCGCAGCAGGTTGGCCTCGATGAAACACCGGCAGCCGCCGCAGTCGGTGCCGGCGCCGTTGCAGCGCCGTGAGAGGTCATCCAGGGTCCGGGCCCCGCGGCGGATCGCTTCGGTGAGGTCCCGGTCGGAAACGCCTCGGCACATGCAGACGATCATCGCGTCCTCCTGGCAACCCGACCATACGGATTTTGAAAATCGTTTTCAAGTCCCGTCGGGGCGTGAGAACGCGCGTTTCACTGTGCCCCGGGGGTCCGGGAACGCCGGTTCCCCGCCGCGCGCCTAGCCGGCGCACTGGGCGAGCGCGACGCTCGCCTGGTTGCAGAACAGCTCGAGCAGGGGGAGGTCCGCGGCGGACACCGGCGGGCCCTCGGCGCGGGTGGCGACCAGGAGGCCGACGGTCTTGCCGCGCACCGTGAGCGGGTGGGCGATGTAGCTGGCGGCGGGGATGTGGGGGACGGGGGCGCCGGCGGGGACGAACTGCGCGGCTGATCCCTCGGGCATGATCGTGGGCGTGCGCGACAGCACGGTGGTGGCGAGGACGCCGGCGTCGGGGCGGAGAGGGACGGCGAGCTCGCTCAGGTACTGCTCGACGCCTTCGCCGTGGCCGAGGCGGCCGACGATGCGGTCCTTCTTCACGCTCAGCAGGGCGAGGAACACGGCGTCGTAGCCGCCGGCGCGGGCGATGCCCTCGAGGACCATGAAGAGGACGTGGTTGATGTCGTCCTGCTCGACCGTGGCGCGGCTGATCTCGGCCAGGATCTCGAGCGCGACGCGGCCGTCGCCGGCGATCGACAGCGCCGGGCGGACGGCGCGCGCCGGTCGCGCGGCTTCCGCCGGGCGCGGAGCGGTCGCAGGCACGGCGGCGTCCTCGCGTGCCGTCGAGGTGGCCGCGGGACGGACGGGGTCGCGCGGCGGCGGGGCGAGGCCGAGGAGCGCGGCTTGCTCGCGGACCTCGTCGCGCGCCACCTGCGTCATGGCGATGAAGTGCTCGGGGCCGAGGCCGAAGAGCGTCTGGTAGCGGTGGAGCGCGCCCGCGCTCTTCTCGGCCCCCGCCTCCGCGGTGCGCGCGTAGTCGGCGGCGACGTGGACGATGGCGGAGAGCTTGGCGGCGGTGCCGACCACGCTCGCACGGTCGCTCGGCGCCGGCTCCTTGAAGAAGGCGGCGAAGCTGGCCGGGAAGTTCCAGCGCTCGAGGATGGCCGCCGACAGATCCGCCGTGCGGATGCCGCACACCTCGCGCACCGCCTCCTCGAAGGGCACGCCGCGCTCGCGCTCCAGCCGGCGTGCCTCCTCGAGCTCGGCCGGGTAGTACGCCGCCAGCCAGAGGAGCCCCCAGTTGGCGAACAAGCCGAGCAGGTACGCCTCCTCGGAGGTCGGGTATCCGATCTGGAGCGACAGCCGCCGCGCGACCGTGCCGCAGAGGAGCGAGCGGCGGAGCTCCTCGCGGAGCGTGGCACTCGAGCCGCTCTGCTTCACCAGCTCGTCGATGAGCAGGATGCCGGCCGTGAGGTCGCGGATCGACTCGAAGCCGAGGACGATCACGGCGCGCGTGATGGTCGAGACCGCCTGCCCGGCCTTCCGGTAGAAGGCCGAGTTCACGAGCCGCAGCACCTTCGAGGCGAGGCCGGGGTCCTGGAGGATAGCGCGCGCCACATCGAGCGCCGTGCAGTTCTCCCGGGCGACCGCGTCGCGGAGGTTCTTGATGACCTTCGCCGCCGCCGGGAAGTCGCCCTTGGCGCCGATCTCCGCGAGGACGTCGGGGCGGGTCCCCCGCGTCGGTGCCGCGTCTCCCATCTGCGATGCTCCTCCATGGGAGTGTCGGCAGAATCGCGACGGATCTTTAGGAGATGGCGCCCGCTTCCTTGGCGGCTGCGAGGTCGTCCCAGGTGAGCCCGAGCGAGAGCAGGACCTCCTCGGTGTGCTGTCCGAGGTCGGGCGCCGGGCGGAGCGCGGGCGTCCGCTCGTCGAACTGCACCGGGCTCGCGACGAGCGCAAAGCGCGTGCCGTCGCGGTCGAGCTCGGCGAGGTAGCCGTTGGCCGCGACCTGCGGGTCGTCGGGCAGCTCGCGCGCGGTCTGCATCGCGGCCCACACGCCCTCGGCGTCCGCGAGGCGCTCGCGCCACTCGGCGAGCGTGCGCCCGGCGAAGACGGCGTCGAGCGCCGCGATGCACTCGGCGCGGTGCTCGAAGCGCGCCCGGCCGTCCGCGAAGCGCGGGTCCGCGATCAGGTCCGGCCGCCCGAGGCGCGTGCAGAGGTCGGGCCAGTAGCGGTCGGGCTGGAGCATGTTCAGGAAGAGCCAGCGGCCGTCCTTCGTCTTGTAGCTGTTGACGATCGGGTTCATCGCCTGCGAGCGGTCGCCCGCCGGCAGCTCGATGCCGAGCAGCCGCGACGCGACGATGTCCGGCGCCATGATCCACATCGCGGTGCCGAGGAGCGAGACGTCCACCACCGACGCGACGCCCGTCCGCTCGCGGCGGTAGAGCGCGGCCGCGATGCCGCCGGCGATGGTCATGCCGCCGGCGGAGTCGCCGAAGGCGGCGCGCTGCATGACCGGCGCGCTCGCGCCGGGCGGCGTGAGCGCGTGCGCGATCCCGCCGCGACACCAGAACGACGCCGCGTCGTAGCCGCCCTTCTCGACGTCGGGGCCGCGCGTCCCGTGGCCGTGACCGCGGACGTAAATGACCTTCGGGTTCACACGCCGGATGTCGTCCACGTCGATGCGGAGGCGGCGGCGGGCGGCGGGCAGGAAGTTGGTGAGGAAGACGTCGGCGGTCTCGACCAGCTTGTAGAGCAGCTCGCGGCCGCGCGGGTGCGCGAGGTCGATGCCGACGCTGCGCTTGCCGCGGTTCGGCTGCTCGACCATGAAGTTGACGCCGCCGGTGGTCGGCACGAGCCCGGAGGTGGCGAGGCCGCGGACGGGGTCGCCGGAGACGGGGTGCTCGATCTTCACCACGTCCGCGCCCCAGTCGGCCAGCACCGCACCCGCCGCGGGCACGAACCACCACTGCGCGACCTCGATCACCCGCACGCCGTCGAGGATGGGCTCCATCCGCTTCGTCCTCCGCCCGCCGTCGCTAGCACGGCCCGACGCGGAGGCGCCAGCCGGCGCGCTGCTATCGGAGTCGGTTCGGCGTGATCGCCGAGCGCTCGAGGTCGTCGTGCCCGGGACGGAGCCGCAACCGCGCCAGCGCCGAGAGGGCCCGGCGTACCAGGCCGCCGCGCTCGTGCGGGGCATCGACCGCCGCCGCGCGCATCTCGGGCCGGGGCACGGGGCCAGGGATCGCGGGACGCATGGAATCCTGCGCCCCCGCCGGGACCGTCCCGATCGCGACCGCGAGCCACACGACACTCACGATCCCGCGCATGCTTCACCTCCGAAGCAGGATGCGACTACCGACACCCGTGTACAGCGATCCCCGCCCGCCGTCCATACCGCCGCCGACGCCGGGTCCGTCGCCGCGCCGCGGACCGCGTCAGAGGTCGCGCAGCGCCGGCAGCACCTCGCGCTACGACAGCCCCACTACGCCACGAAACCACGCCCCCGGGGGGCGCGGGCGGGGGGCGGCGGGGTGGCGGCGCAGCCTATCGACCCGGGTGGCGCGTTCGCGAAGCGAACGCGACGGGACCCGGGAGACGGCGAGCAAGCCACCCGGCCGCCCGCCGCCCGCGCCCGCCGCAACGACAGACCTACTGCGTCACGTAGTACGACCCGAGGAGAATGAACATCTCGTCCTCCGTCGTCACGCCGCCCGTGAGCGGGCACGCGTCGCACACCCCACCCTGGCAGACCGCGTCGTTCCCGTTGCAGAGCTGCCCCTGCTTCGGGCCCCCGACGCAGCGCCGGTCGCCCGCCCCACACGGGCCGCCGATCGGCAGCGGCGGGATGGGCGAGGTGGAAGCGCGCTTCACGGTGGCGGGGTCCTTCTCGCCGTTGTCGTACTTGAGACAGAACTTGTAGCGCCGGTTGTCCGGGTTCGGGTCGTCGAGCACGAGGGGCGTCGAGTAGCGGAGCTTCACCGGGTCGTTGTACTGCGTGCTGACGTAGATCGGCGGGTCCGGGTCGTTCGACTTGCAGCCGCCGGCCGCGGTGCACGGCGCGTTCGGCGGTGCCCAGATGCGGAAGAGGATGCCCCGCTTGTGCGTGTGCGAGGACAGCTCGAAGAGGTGCGTGTTCACGGGGAGCGTCTGCCCGGGCGAGGTCTCGAGCGTGCGGCAGTACTCGTGGCTCGTGAAGGGGAGCACGCTCGCGACGAAGATCTCGCTGGCGTCGAAGATGCCGCGCACCTGGTAGAGCTGGTCCTGCGGGCCGGCGAACGTCAGGTTGAAGTACTGCTCCATCGTCGTGTCCTTCGTCGTCAGGTTGAAGGCGTGCGAGTTCCACACGACGATGCCCTGCATCGGGATCACGTTGTAGACGCCCGGCGCGTACTCCTGGAGGGAGAGCGACTCCTGCGAGCCCCCGAAGCCGCGGCTCGCGGTCTGGAGGTCGGGGGGCCCGAAGCCGATGCAGGCGAGCGACCGCTTCACCGCCGACGAGCAGGCGCTGCGCGGGCCGCAGTCGGCCCAGCCCTGCGGCCCGATGGCCTTCGGGTCGCACGGCTTGCCGGAGTTCGCGCCACCCAGGCACGTCCACGCTCCCCAGCTCGGGTCGCTCGTGGCGGCGGTGCCGACGTACAGGTTGATGATGCTGTGGTGCGACTGCGGGTCCTGCGCCAGCTCGTTCACGTGGTAGCGGAAGCAGGCCTTCCCGGCGCCGCCCATCCACGGCGGGCACGGCGTCTTCGCGCTGTCGGGGACGAGGCCGGGGGTCTGGGTGAAGTCGTAGTAGGTGGCGTAGCAGACCTCGTTCTCGCTCTTGTGCGGCAGGTTCCACGGCGGCGCGTAGAGCTGCACGCCTGTGCCGAAGGCCGGCGGGTCGAGCGGCGGGATCTTCTGCGGGTCGGCGGGGGGGAGGCAGCTCGAGAGCTTGTCGCCCGTGTTCTCGACCACCCCCGTCTCCGGCGCGCCGTGGCGGATCCAGAGACGGAGCGCTTCGAGCGCGTCCGCGCTGATCGGCGCGCGGCCGCCGCTCGGCATCGGCGAGCCGACGTCCGGGTACTGCGCGGGCAGCGTCCCGGCGGCGAGCTTGAGCCAGAAGAAGCTCAGGTCCTGGTCGCCCGGCTCGACGCGGTTGAGCGTGCTGTTGGTCGCCTTGACGCGGACGAGCCGGCCGTACGGGTCGCCCGTGAGGTCGAGCCCGCCGGCCGCGCCGCCGGGCGCGGCGGGATTGTGGCAGGTGCTGTCGGCGCAGCCGTTGCCCGCCAGGATCACCTTCTGGATCGCCTCCCACGTGCTGGCGAACGTCTGCCCCGCGCACACGCCGAGGACGCAGGCGGTCGTGCAGCCGTCGGCGTTGTCGAGGTTGCCGTCGTCGCAGTCCTCGCCGACCTCGGTGACGCCGTTGCCGCAGACGGTGGCGGGGCAGGCCGACGGCGCCTTGGCGTTGCTCGCCTGCAGGTGCCCGCTCTTGTTCTTCCGCATCCGGCCGCCGAACTGCGCGCAGTACCACTCCTGCTCGACGCGGAAGAGGACCCAGACGGAGTCCTGCTTGCCGGTCACGACCAGCGGCCAGCGCGGCCCGCCCGCGACGACCTCGACCTTGCCGCCGCCCCGACCGCTCTTGAACAGCACGCTCTTCACGCCGCCGCGCGTGCCCTTCCGGTCGGTGTAGCGATAGGCGTTGAGCCCGACGCGACGCCAGCGCGTCTTGTCGAGCTCGATGAGGCCGCTCAGCGCGCGGTTGGCGCCCGTGCCCTGGACGACGAGCGCCGAGCCGACGAGCGAAGGGTCGCGCAGGAGGAGCGTCTGGACGGTGGCCTTGAAGAGGAACTTCCGCTGCCGCGCGTTGCGCGGGCTCGCGACCAGGAGCGTCTTGCCCGTCATGGTGAACTGCTGGAAGTGCGCCCGCGCGTCGGCGGCGGCGAGCGCGAGGACGGCGAGCGCGACGAGCAGGGCGCGCGGGGCGGGGCGCATGAGCACGCTTCTAGGGGACCCCGGGCGCGCTGACAATGGCTGTATAACCTGCAGCGGGCGAACGGTCGAGGGCGCCCGGCGAACGGGCCGCGCGGCCCGTGGAGCGGGCCGGGGAACGCAGCGCGTTAAGCGCTACTCGCCGACCCGGATGCCGTAGAGCCGTGCCGCGTTCTCGTAGATGATCTTCCGCCGCTCGGCGGCCGGGACGTCCTTCATCATCTCGCCGACGACCTTCCGCGAGTGCGGCCAGTCGCAGCCGTGGTGCGGGTAGTCCGTCGACCACATGATGTTGTCGAGCCCGATGTCGTGGCGGTTCTTCACGCCGTAGTGGTCGATGATGAAGGTGAAGTGCCAGTTCGAGCGGACGTAGTCGCTCGGCTTCCGCTCGAGCTTGATCTTCGCCCAGTACTTGTTGCGGTCGTAGCGGTCGTCCATCTGCTCGCAGTAGTAGGGCACCCAGCCGATGCCGGCCTCGACCGAGACGAACTGGAGCTTCGGGAAGCGGTCGTGGACGCCGGTCAGGATGATCTCGCCCATGATGAGCGGCATGGTGTCGAGTCCGGCGCCGGAGAGCGCGGAGACCTGGCGGCCGCCGGTCGCCTCGCCGCGGGCCATCTTCTCCTCGGTCGGCGTCTTCGGCTTGGGCGGCACCTTGCTGCGCGCCGAGAGCCCGCAGTGGATCGAGACGGGCATGCCGAGGCGCTCCGCTTCGGCGAAGAACGGGTCGTCGGCGGTGGAAAGGCTCGCGTTGCCGGTGGGCCAGGCGGAGAGGAGCACGCCGCGATGGCCGAGCTCCTTGGAGCGCTTCAGCTCGGCGAGGGCGGGGTCGATGCCGACGCTCGGCATCTGTCCGATGCCGATCAGGCGCTGCGGCGCCTTGGCGCAGAAGTCCTTCGCCAGCCAGTCGTTGTAGGCGCGGATGCCGGCCAGGTGGAAGTCGTCCTCGGTGCCCAGCATGAAGTGGCGCATGGTGCGCTGCGGGGAGTAGATGACCTCCGCGACGACGCCGTCCTCCAGCATCTCACCGACGCGCGGCTCACCCTTGTAGTTGCCCTGGTTGATCGACGCGTAGCGCGCGCCCGACCAGCGCAGCTCCTCGCGCGGCTTGCCGCGCGTCACGGTGACGAGGCCGAGGGGCGCGGGCGCGCCGCTGTCGTTGTAGAGCCAGGCGTCGCCGCCTTCCTCGTCCTTCACGAGCTTCGGGGCGCGCGGCCGGTACTCCGCCGCGAGCCACCGCTCCCACAGGTCGGGGGGCTCGATGATGTGGGAATCGCTCGAGATCATGGGCTCCATGTCGCGTCCTCCGTCTCGACGCATACCAGATGAGCACCGCGCACTGGAAGGGCGCTCGCGCCGCGCCATGCGCGCTGCTAAAGCGAGGCACGGTGGGGACGGCGGCGGCGAGGACGCGGAGCGCGGCGCTGTGGGCGTTCGTCACCAACCGCCGCTTGCTCGCGGTCGCCGCGCTCGGCGTGCCCTCGGGGCTGCCGCTCGGGCTCATCCTGATCACCATCCCGGTGTGGATGAGCGACGTCGGCGTGGACATCCGCCGGGTCGGGCTCTTCGCGCTCGTCCAGTTGCCGTGGAACCTCAAGTTCCTCTGGGCGCCGCTCCTCGATCGCTACCCCGCCCCGTGGCCGGGGCGCCGCCGCGGCTGGATATTGCTGGCGCAGCTCGTCCTCGTGCTCTCGACGGCGGCGCTCGCCTTCCTCGACCCGCGCGCCTCGGCGCTCAACGTGGCATTCGTGGCGCTCGTCGTGGCGTTCTGGTCGGCGACGCAGGACATCGCCTACGACGCGTACGCGGTGAACGTGATGGCACCGGAGGAGCAAGGGGTCGGGAACGGGGCGCGCGTCGCCACCTACCGGGTCGCGATGTACCTCTCGGGCGCGGTCGCCATCGCCGCCGCCGACGTGCTCCCGTGGCGCACCGTGGTGCTCGCGCTGGCGGCGCTCTTCCTGCCCGCGATGGCGCTGACGCTCTGGGCGCCCGAGCCGGCGAGCGCGGGCCCGCCGCCCGGCTCGCTTCGCGACGCCGTCCTCGGCCCGCTCGTCCAGTTCTTCCGCCGCCCGCGCGCGCTCGAGGTCGCACTCTTCGTCCTCGTCTTCAAGATGGCCGACAACCTGGCCGGCGCGCTCGTCTCACCCTTCCTGCTCGACGTCGGCTTCGCCAAGGTCCAGATCGGCCTCGCGCAGAAGACCATCGGCCTCGTCTGCACCATCGCCGGCTCGCTCGCCGGGGGGACGCTCACCACGGCGTGGGGCCTCAACCGCGCGCTGTGGATCTTCGCCGTCGCGCAGGGCGTGACGACGCTCGGCTACGCGGCGGTGGCCGCCGTGGGGCCGAACGTCCCGCTCATGTACGCGGCCGTCGCGGTCGAGACGCTGACGGCCGGCATGGGCACGGCGGCGTTCCTCGCGCTGCTCACGCGGCTCACCGCGCGGCGCTTCTCGGCGACGCAGTTCGCCCTCCTCTCGAGCCTGATGGGCGTGAGCCGCACGCTCATGGGGCCGCTCGCGGGCGTCGGCGCCGCAACGCTCGGCTGGACGTCGTTCTTCGCCCTCACGCCGCTCGCCGCGCTCCCGGGGCTGGTGCTCCTGCCGCGCTTCGCGCCGTGGAACGGCCCGGAGCTGCCGCAGCAGGACTAGTTGCGCACGGACCGGCGTTCACCGCCCGCCTCGAGCGGATCGGGGGAACCGACACGTCCCCGCGCGGGTGACGGCCGGAGGCTTGTCGCCCCCGGCGCCCGCGTGTTACGCAGCCGGTTCATGGACGAGCGTCTCATCTCGGCCGACTCGCACGTGAACCCGCCCCGCGACCTCTGGCAGCGCGACGCGCCCGCGAAGTTGAAGGACCGCGTGCCGCGCGTCGAGTCCACGGCCGAGGGCGACGCCTGGGTCGTCGACGGCAAGACCTCCGCCATCCCCGGCCTCTCGTTCATGGCCGGCCGCAAGCACGAGGACTACTGCATCCGCATCTTCTACAAGGACATGCGGCCCGGGTCGTGGGACCCGAAGGCGCGCCTCGCCGACATGGACCAGGACGGCATCGCGGCCGAGCTGCTCTACGGCGGCGGGCCGACGCGCTACGAGGATCCGGACCTCCGCACCTGGTGCATCCGGCGCTACAACGACTGGCTCTTCGAGCTCGAAGCCGCGGCGCCGGGGCGCCTGATCGGCGTCCCGCTGCTCCCCGTCTACACCGTCGAGGAGGCGATCGCCGAGCTGCGTCGCGTCGCCAAGAAGGGCGCCCGGACCGTCCAGGTGGACGCCTTCGCGGACAACGTCGGCGCGGCACACTACTCCGACCCCGTATGGGAGCCTCTCTGGAGCGAGCTCGAGGCCGCCGGCCTCCCGCTCGCCTTCCACATCCAGGGCCCGCGCGGCATGCAGCTCCAGCGCCTCTACGACTCGACACCCGGCGTGCGCGAGGCGTTCATCTCGCTCGCGCCGCTCGGCATCGCGGAGCTGATCTCGCAGCTCATCTTCTGCGGCGTGTGCGAGCGCCACCCGAAGTTCAAGTTCATCGTGGTCGAGACCGGCATCGGCTGGATCCCGTACTTCCTCGAGCGCATGGACGGCACCTTCGACAAGCACCGCTTCTGGACGCAGTCGATCATCAAGGAGAAGCCGAGCTTCTACTGGTACCGCCAGGGCCACGCGACCTTCATCGAGGACCACCCGGGCGTGAAGCTCCGTCACGAAGCCGGGCTCGACAACATCATGTGGTCGAGCGACTACCCGCACAGCGACTCGACCTGGCCCCGCTCGCGAGAGGTCGTCGCCGAGCACTTCGACGGCATCCCTCCCGCGGAGCGGGACAAGGTCGTGCACGGGAACGCGGCGCGGCTCTACCGGCTCGCCTGAGCGACGGTCCGCGCCCCGAGGGCGTGCGCCGGCGCCGTCCGCGCGTCGCCCGCGCGGCGGAAGAGGTAGAGGAGCGGGCCGATGCTGCCGAGGAAGAGCGTCACCAGCAGGTAGGGGACGACCGACACCCCGCGCTTGCGCGCGTCGCGGATCATCCAGAGGGTGACGAGGACGAGCGCGAGCGTCAGGTCGACGAGCACCTGCGCCGCCACCGCGCTCGACGCGGCCGTGGTGAAGAACTCCGAGTAGCCGTGGTGGTAGACGACCCAGGCGGTGAAGGCGCTGAAGTCGGCGAGCACGGCCCCGATTCCGATCTGCTTCCAGTTCATGCGACCTCCTTTCGGCACCCCGACACTCCAAGGTCCGTGCCAGCCGTCCGCGGTCCACCGGCCGCGGCGGCTGGCCTGGGCGCCGTGGCGCCCGCGCCACACGGCGCGGCACCCCCGCCACACGCGCATTGCGCCGCCCGCGGCGAGCGGCGAGAATCGGCACCGGTGCGGGCTTTGCAAGGCATGTTGCGCCGCTTCGATCGCTGGTGGGGCCTCGTCGGAGGCATCGCGATCGGCGCCGGCGACGCCCTGCTCGCCCATCATCTGCTCGGGGTACGCTTCGAGATCGGCGGGCACGACGCGCCCGTCTTCGTCGGCTTCTTCTTCGGCTCGTCGTCCGCGCTGCTCGGCTTCCTCCTCGGGTACGTGGCGGAAGGACGGCGGCGCGCCGACGAAGCGGCGCGGGTCATCCGGGAGCAGGCGGACGCCATTGCCACGATACGCGCGCGGCTCGCGCAGACCGAGAAGCTCGCCGCGCTCGGCCAGCTCGCGACCGCGATCGCCCACGAGGTCCGCAACCCGCTCGCCGTCATCCGATCCGCCACCCAGACCCTGGCCGAGACGACGGACGCGTCGTCCGAGGACATACGGTGCGCGTGCAGCTTCGTGATCGAGGAGATCGACCGCCTCTCCAACGTCGTGACGTCGTTGCTGGCCTTCGCGCGGCCGCCGCAGCTCGACCCGCGCGCCGTGTCGGTCGGTGACCTCTTCGCGCGGGCGCGGCTCCTCGCCGGCGACGAGCTGGCGGCGCGCGCCGTCGCGCTGCGCTGCGAGGCGCCGGCGGACCTGCCGCCGCTGCGCGCCGACCCGGACCTCCTCTGCCAGGTGCTGCTCGGGCTCCTCGCCAACGCGCGCGAGGCCGTGGGCACGGGCGGCGAGGTGACGCTCGCCGCGCGTGCCGCCGCGGGCGAGGTCGAGATCGACGTCGCAGACTCGGGCCCCGGCGTCCCACCCGCCATGCGCGCCCGCATCTTCGAGCCGTTCTTCACGACGCGGCCGCGGGGCACCGGGCTCGGGCTCGCCGTCGCGCGGCAGATCGTGGAGGCGCACGGCGGCCGGATCGCCGTCGGGGAGCGCCCCGGCGGCGGCGCCCGGTTCACGCTGCGGCTTCCCATCGCGCCGCGCGCCGCGGACGCGGCATGACCCCGCGCGTCCTCATCGTCGACGACGAGGAGCGGATGGCCGCCGTCGTGTCGGCGGCGCTCGCGCGCGCCGGGTACGCGTGCGAGACGTTCCCCGGCGGGGCCGCGGCGCTCGCGGCGCTGGAGACGCGCGAGTTCGACGTGGTGGTGAGCGACTGGAAGATGCCCGACATGGACGGCATGGAGCTCCTCCGCCGGCTCCACGCGCGGCGGCCGGGTCTCCCCGTCGTCCTGCTCACGGCGTACGGCAGCGTCCGCTCGGCGGTCGAGGCGATGCGCGAGGGCGCCTTCGACTTCGTGACCAAGCCGTTCGACAACGAGGACCTGCGCGCCTGCGTGGCGCGGGCGCTGGAGCTGAAGCGCCTCGAGCGCGAGAACCGCTACCTCCGCCAGGAGGTCGGCTCGCGCTACGCGCCGGAGGCCATCGTCGCCGAGAGCCCGCGGAGCCGCGAGCTGCTCGACCTGCTCGGCCGGGTGGCCCCGAGCAAGGCGAGCGTGCTGGTGCAGGGCGAGAGCGGCACCGGCAAGGAGCTGGTCGCCCGGCTCCTCCACTACTGGAGCGACCGCGTCGGCCGTCCGTTCGTCGCCGTCAACTGCAAGGCGTTCGCCGAGGGCGTCCTTGAGAGCGAGCTGTTCGGGCACGAGAAGGGCGCCTTCACCGGCGCCGCGTCCGCGCGCGCCGGCTGCTTCGAGCGCGCCGGCGGCGGCACGCTCTTCCTCGACGAGATCGCCGAGGTCGGCCAGGACTTCCAGGCGAAGCTCCTCCGCGTCCTCCAGGACGGCGAGGTGCTCCGCGTCGGCGGCAGCGAGCCGCGGGTGGTCGACGTGCGGGTGGTGGCCGCCACCAACCGCGTGCTGCGCGACGAGATCGCCGCCGGCCGCTTCCGCGAAGACCTCTTCTTCCGCTTGAACGTGATCCCCGTCCAGCTCGCCCCGCTGCGCGAGCGCCGCGAGGACGTGCTGCCGCTCGCGCGCCACTTCCTCGCCCGCCACGCCGCCGAGGCCGGACGGCGGCTCGCGTTCTCGCCCCAGGCCGAGGCGGCGCTCGCCGCGCACGCCTGGCCGGGCAACGTGCGCGAGCTGGAGAACGCGGTCGAGCGCGGCGTCGTGCTGGCGCGCGGCGAGACGATCCTCCCCGAGGACCTGCTCCTCGAGGGGGCGGGCGTCGGCCCCGCCGGCGGCGCCGACGGCACGCTGCAGGAAGCCGTCGACCGGGCCACCGCCGCCCGCATCCGGGCAGCCGTCGACGCCGCCCACGGCAACCGCACCGAAGCGGCGAAGGCGCTCGGCATCGACCGCACCACGCTCTACCGGCTGATGCGGCGCCTCGGCGACTAGCGCTGGAGGTCCTGCAGCTCCTGCGCGGCGGCCGTGTCGTCCGGGTCGAGCCGCAGCGCCTCGGCAAGCGTGCTCATGGCGATGGCGTCGAGGCCCTTGTGCTTGTAGCCGAGGCCGAGATGGTAGTGGGCCGAGGCGTCGTGCGGGTTGGCGACGACGACGCGCTCGAAGCACTCGATCGCGCCGTCCACGTCGTCGAGACGCTCGCGGACGATGCCGAGGTGGTAGCAGGCGATGACGTACTCCGGGTCGGTGGCGACCGTGGCCTCGAAGGCGCCCGCCGCCTCATCGAGGCGGCCGAGGTGAAAGAGCGCGAGGGCGAGCCGGAAGTGGGCGGGCGCCGACTTCGGGTTCAGCTCGATCGCCTTCCGCGAGGCCGCCGCGCACTCCGCCATCGCGCCGCGCTTGTAGTGCGCGACGCCGAGCTGGAAGTGCGCGCCGGGATACGCGTCCTCGAGCTCGATGGTGCGCTCGAAGCAGCGGATCGCGTTGCCGGTCTGGCCCAAGTGATAGTAGGCGAGCCCGAGGTTGTAGTGCGCGCTGGCGTTGTCCGGGTCGGCCTTGAGCAGGCTGAGACAGCGGTCGCGCGTGCGCTCGGCGAAGCCGGTGCCCAGCTCGCGCTCGACCGCGACCTCGCGCAAGGGTTGGCCGCAGTGCTTGCAGTAGTTGTGGTCCGGCGCGTTGCCGGTACCACACTCGGGGCACGCGCCAGCCACTGCCGGAGCCGCCATGGGCGGATAGTCGCTCCGCGAGCGCCCGGGCGCAAGCCCCCGGGGAGGATCGCCTCGAACCAGGCTTCCGCCCGCCGACGCCTGCCAGGTGCTCGTCCCGCCGGGCGTCGAGCGAGCGCTAGGCGAGCAGCTTCGCGAACGCGCGCCGCGTCGCCTGTAGCACGCGCTCGTAGCCGATGCGCTCGACGTCGTCGGAGATGATCTCGACCTCGTACCAGCCGCGGTATCCGCCGCGCTCCAGGGCGCGGAAGATGGCGCGCAGCGGGAGCACGCCCTTCCCGAGAAGGGCGCGGTCCATCGTCCGCATGGTGACGCGCTTGTAGTCCGATATCTGCACGGCGTGGATGCGGCGCGCGGCGTCGCGGGCGATGGTCGCGAGCAGACGGCGCTCCCAGCCGGAGTGGAAGAAGTCGAGGACGTAGCCGCCGCGCCGCCCGGCCGCCCGCGCGATCTCGAGGGCGTCGTCGAGCGTGTTGATGAAGGAGAGATCCTGGCGGAGCGGATGGATGACCTCGATCGCGAGCCGGATGCCGGCGGCCGTCGCCTCGGGCAGGAGGCGGGCGTAGGCGTCGCGGTAGACGCGCGCCGCCGTGTCCCACGTCGCGCCGTCACGCCCGCCGCTGATGACGAAGAGAGCGTCGCCGCCGAGGCGGTGCACGCGCTCGATCGCCCGGCGGACCTGCTCGACGCCCTTCCACATCGTCGCGCGCTCCGCGCCGAACCAGCCGTAGGAACCGACGTGTGCGACCTTCAGGCTCGAGCCGCGCAGGAGCCGGATTGCGCGCTCGGCACCGTACGCGTCGAGCTTCGAGCTGGCGAGGCTGATCGAGCGGAAGCCGAGGCGCTCGAGGTGCCGCACGTCTTCGTCGAGCGACCACCGCCGCATCATGTAGTGGCCGACCGTCAGCCGCGCGAGCGCGCGCTCCGCGCTCACGGCGGCCAGCGCGCGCGGAGCCAGGGGAGGATCACCTCGTCGGCGAGCCGCCGCCGCGGGTCGCCGAGCCGCGCCCCCTCCTCGCCGACCGGGTACAGATAGTGATCGGCCCAGGCCAGCTCGGCCCAATTCTTGTCGCGGGCGGCGGCGGCCTCGAACACCCGGCGGCACTCGGCGGGGTAGATGTCCTGGTCGGCGAGCGCCGCGACCACCTGCGTCGGCACGGGGACGCCCCGGACCGTCCGCTCGAGGTCCGCGTTGGAGCGGAGCCCCGACCACGTCGACAGCCAGCCGCGCGCGCTCATGGCGCGCGCCAGCCCCTCGCCGTAGTTGCCGACGACCGGGTCGCGACCGTACGAGAAGATCGAGCCCGGCCGGCGCTGCGACGGGTCGAGCGTGAGGTCCAGGTAGCGCGGGTCGGCGAGCGTCCTGTAGACGAGGAGGTAGCGGCGCTGGAGCGCGTGGCGCGCCAGGCGCGGGCGCTCGGCGGGCGGCGTCGCCGGGTCCTTCAGGCGGCTCCGATACCACGCCGCCTCCTCGCACCACTCGAGCGCCTGGCGGTCGATGCGCTCGCAGCGCGCCCGCTGCGCGGCGCGGAACTCGGCCAGGAAGTCCTCCGAATAGCGCGACGGCCCCTCCTCCATCGGCCGGTAGCCGTTGGCGGGGTCGTACATGTCGAGGCGCGGGTTGGTCGCGGTGGGATTCGCCTCGTCGATCACGGAGGGGTCGAGGCGGTCGAGCAGGTAGCGGCCCTCGCCCAGGTGCGCGGCGATGATCGAGAGCCCCGCCGGCAGCGGCATCTCGTACTCGCCGAGCGGCACGCGATCGCCCGACGGCGCGCGCGCGAGACGCTCGGCCGGCGGCTTCGCCGCCTGCTCGACGTAGAAGGCGAACAGCGAGCCGCCGCCCGAGTTGCCGACCAGCACGACCGTCCGGAAGCCGCGCCCGTGCAGGAACGTCACCGCGCCCGCGACGTCGACCAGGAGCCGCTCGTGGAGCGCGTCGGTGTCGTTGTTGAGATGCCGCGTGTTGGCGCCGAGGAAGGCGTAGCCCGCCTCGGCCGCGAACGGCGCCAGGTAGTGGCGCGTGAAGTCGCCGCGCGGGTGCATGGCGAGGAGCGCGACGCCGGGGTCTTTCCGCGGCGGCAGGTAGAGGACGCCGGAGAGCGGCCAGCCGTCGGCCGCGTCGAAGTAGACGAGCTCGCGCCGCACGGCGGGGTCGATCGACGCGAAGTGGAACGGCACGCGCATGGTTTTCGGGGCGGCGCATCTTATGCCATGCTCCGCGCGATGCGGAAGACCAGGGTCGCGGAGCTGCTCGCGATGGACGAGCCGCTCGTCCTGCCCGGCGTGTGGGACGCGCTCTCGGCGCGGCTCGCCGTCGCGGCCGGCTTCCGCGCCGTCTTCCTCTCGGGCTACTGCCTCTCGGCGACGCGCCTCGGCGAGCCGGACCTCGGCCTCCTGACGCAGACCGAGGTGCTGGACGCCGCCGGGCGCGTGTGCGCGGCCGTGGACGCACCGGTGATCGTGGACGTCGACACCGGCTGGGGCAACGCGCTCAACGTCGAGCGGACGATCCGGGAGCTCGTCCGGCTGGGCGCGGCGGGCGTCTTCCTCGAGGATCAAGAGTGGCCGAAGCGGTGCGGGCACATGGACGGCAAGCACGTCGTGCCGCTCGCGGAGTACCTGCCCAAGCTGCGTGGAGCGCTCGCGGCGCGGGGCGACGCGGCCTTCCACGTGACGGCGCGCACCGACGCGCTCGCCGTCATCGGCCTCGACGAGGCGATCGCGCGCGCCCGCGCCTTCGCCGAGGCGGGCGCCGACGCGGTGTTCGTCGAGGCGCCGCGCTCGGCCGACGACATGGCCGCCGTCCGCCGCGCGCTGCCGGCGGCGGTGCCGCTGGTCGCCAACATGGTGGAGAACGGGAAGACGCCGCTGCGGCCCGCGCGCGAGCTCTACGCGGCCGGCTACCGGATGGTCGTCTGCCCCGTCGCCGGGCTGCTCGCCGCCGCGCACGCGCTCCGCGAGCTGTACGCGACGCTCGCGCGCGACGGCGCCAGCGCGGCCGTGTCCGCCCGCATGCTGCGCTTCGAGGAGATGAACGCGCTCCTCGGGCTCGACCGACGGCTCGCCGGCGAGCGCTCGTGACCGCGTCCACCCTGCCCGAGCTGCTGCGCGAGGCCGCACGCCGCGCGCCCGACGCCGAGGCCTTCCGCTACCGCAGCGAGCGCCTGACCTACGCCGACTGGGATGCGCTCGCCGAGCGGACCGCCGGCGCGCTCGCCGCGCGCGGCGTGGGGCGGGGCGACGTCGTGGCGCTCCTGCTGCCGACCACGCCGCTCTACCTCGTCGCCTATCTCGGGGCGGCGCGGCTCGGCGCGGTCACCACCGGCATCAACGTCCGCTACCGGCGGACGGAGATCGGCCACGTGCTCGCGCGTGCGGGCGCGCGCTGCCTCCTCGCCGTCGACCGCTGGCACGACGCCGACTTCCGCGCCATCGTCGAGGCGCTGCGGCCGGAGCTGCCCGAGCTGCGCGACGTCGTCTGGCTCGCCGCCGACCGGCTCCGTGCGACCACCGCCGGCGCGGTCGCGGACCTCGGCACGCCGGCCGCGCCCGCCGGCGCCGCCGTCGCCCCCGACGACCCGGCCGCCATCGTCTTCACCAGCGGCACGACGGGGGTGCCGAAGGGCGCCTGGTACACGCACCGGAGCCTCCTCGCGCTGGTCGAGATCGAGGGGCGGCGCTACCCGGGCGGCGTGCCCGAGCGTCAGAAGCACCTCGCCGCCGGGCTCTCCTTCGCGCACGTCGGCACCATGACGCGCATCGGGCTCCAGATCGCGCACCTCGGCACGTCGCTCGTGCACGACGCCTTCGATCCCGCGGCCGTCCTCGAGACGATCGAGCGCGAGCGCCTCGCGCACCTGGGCGGCATCCCGACGCAGGTCATCATGCTGCTCGACCATCCCGACCGGCCGCGCCGCGACCTCTCGTCGCTCCGGAGCGTGCTCATCGGCGGCGCGCCGGCCTCGCCCGAGCTGATCCGCCGCGTGCACGACGGACTCGGCGTCGGGGTGAGCATGCGCTACTCCTCGACCGAGGTCGGGATCGCGACCGCCTCGCTGCCCGACGACCCGCCCGAGCTGCTCGCGACGACGGTCGGCAAGGCCACCCCGGGCGTCGAGCTGCGGATCGTCGACGGCGAGAACCGCCCGCTCCCCGCAGGTGAGCCGGGCGAGGTCGTCGTCCGCTCGCCGGCGACGATGCGCGGCTACTGGCGGGACCCCGCGGCGACGGCCGCCGTGGTCGACGCCGAGGGCTGGGTGCACACCGGCGACGTCGGCGTGCTCGACGCGGAGGGCTACCTCCGGCTCCGCGGCCGGCAGAGCGAGATGTTCATCCGCGGCGGCTACAACGTCTACCCGGCGGAGATCGAGGACCGGCTCGCACTCCACCCGAAGGTCGCACGCGCCGCCGTGATCGGGGTCCCGGACGACGTGTTCGGCGAGAAGGGCTGGGCCTTCGTCGTGCCGCGCGACCCGGCCGCGCCGCCGACGCTCGCGGAGCTGCGTGCGTGGGTAGGCGAGGAGCTCGCCAGCTTCAAGCGGCCCGACGGCCTCACCGTCGTCGGCGAGCTGCCGCTCACGCCGATGTACAAGGTGGACAAGCGCGCGCTGCGCGCGCGCGGCTCGAGCGCGTAGCACTCCCACGTCGAGGCGAGCGGCGGCACCGGCACGCGCACCAGGTCGTAGCGACGCTGGAAGCGGCGCAGCACCTTCTCCTTCTTCACGCGCGGGACCTTCTGCGGCTCCGGGTCGTTGTACCACCAGAGGTAGAGCTTCCGGCCCGCGAGCGCGGGGCTCCGTCGCAGCTCGGGCAGCGGATTCCGCCAGCAGCAGGTGCTCGCGCAGCGGCGCGCCTCGACCTCCGGGAACGGGCAGCCGTACTTCACGTCGCACCAGCGGCAGGCGAAGCGCAGCTCGGGCCGCCGGTAGCGGCCGAAGTGGCGGAGAAAGCGCGCGAAGAACATGCCCGGGTCGGTCGTGTTCTCGGAGTAGGCGCGCGGATAGTAGACGACGACGCCCGCCCCCTCGTCCTCGACCTGCTGCTTCACGATGTCGATCGCCAGCACGAGGTCGTGGCGGACGGGGCCGTCGGAGAGGTCGAAGTCGAACACCGGGCTGTGATCGGTGTCGTGGTTCACGGCGCCGGTGACACGGAGGTAGTAGACGTCGGAGGCGACGAGGGTGACGAGGAGGATCGCGAGCAGCACGCGCGCGCCGACGAGCCCCTTCGCCAGCACGCGCGACACGAGGTAGACGGTGACGACGATCAGGAAGAGGTCGCCGAACACGGCGCGTTGGCTCTTCACGATCGGGTCGAAGAACGCCGGCAGGTAGCCGAACAGCACGAGCCCCGCCGAGACGCCGAGCACGACGAGCGCGCCGACGAAGCCCACCGCGCGGCTCGCGTGCTCGCGCGGCGGGGGCGGGCCGTTCACCGCATGCTCGGCGGCGAGCACGCTCACCACGACGATCACGAGCCACACGAAGTAGGGCGCGAAGCCGACGATCACGCCGTCCACCTGCCGTACCGGCCAGAAGGCCTGCCGCGTGAAGAACCAGAACCGCTGGAGCACCGTCCCCAGGGCGGAGAGCTGGTTGCCCATGTCGTGCGGGTTGGTGGGGGAGATCTTGCCGAAGTAGACGCCGTGCGAGAGGCGGTTGACGCCCCACGCGAGCCCCCCGACCAGGGCCGCGTACGTGACGCTGAGCACGAGCCGCCGCGGCCACGACGCCGCGGCGCCGCGGCCGTGGAGCGGGAACCCGCCCACGCACGTCCGGTACACGAGCCAGACGGCTGCGAAGTACGGCAGGAAGAAGCCGAGCGGGTAGCCCTGCGAGATGACGAGGAAGGCGAGCGCGAGCAGCAGCGTGCCGCGAATCACCCGTCCTTGCAGGAAGTGCTCCGAGCCCACGAGGCCGAGGAGCAGCACGATGTAGCCCTGCATGTTGAAGGCCGAGGTGGAGAGGAAGGTGAGCAGCACGGGCGAGAGCGAGAGGAGGAGCCACGCCGTCGTGCGCAGGAAGGCGTCCGGCCAGAGCAGCCGGAGGAAGTGCTGGAGGAGGAAGACGAAGATCGCGTCGTAGACGAGGAGCACGACGGCGTTCGACCAGTAGAGGCTCACGTGGCCGAGCGCGCGGAACATGAGCGCCGACGGCACCGACTCGGCGCCCACGTTGTAGAGCGGGAAGGAGAAGGGCCGGAGGAGGTGAATCTCCGGACGCCGGAGGAGCGCGCGCAGCGAGTCGAAGCTGTTCGCATTGAGGAAGCTGATCAGGTCCCAGTTGTTGAAGTCGTCCGCGTCGCACACCAGGCGGACGACCACCAGGACGACGAGGTTCAGGACGAGCAGGGCGCGGAGACGGGCAAGCGCGCGGTCGCTCAAGTCACCTTCCTGTAGCGCGCCTCGTAGATCTCGAACTGCCGCTGCCGGAGGATGCCCGCCCGGTGGAGCAGGTAGCGGGTCATGAGAATCAGGATGCGCGTGCCGTAGATCGTGCTGTCGCCGAAGCTCGCCGACGACGCCTCGGGGAAGTAGCGCGTCGGCACCGCGACCTCGTGGATGCGAAAGCCGTTGTGCGCCGCTTGCACGAGGATCTCCTGGTCGAAGACGAACTTGTCCGAGTTGTCGCGGAAGGGGACGACGGAGAGGAATTCGCGCGAGTAGGCGCGGTAGCCGGTGTGGTACTCGGAGAGATGGAGCTTGAGGACGCGGTTCTCGACGCCGGTCAGGAAGCGGTTCGCGACGTACTTCCACCACGGCATGCCGCGCTTCAGCGCGTCGTCCACGAGCAGGCGCGAGCCGAGGACGACGTCGGCCTCGCCGCGCTCGATGGGCTCGACGAGGCTCGGGAGGAGCGTCGGGTCGTACTGGTAGTCGGGGTGGAGCATGACCACGATGTCGGCACCTTCCGCGAGCGCCTCGGTGTAGCAGGTCTTCTGGTTGGCGCCGTAGCCGAAGTTGCGGCGGTGGACGTAGACGGCGAGGTTGAGCGACTTGGCGATGCTGACGGTCTGGTCCGTGCTTCCGTCGTCGACCAGGATGATCTTGTCGACGCGGTCGTGCGGGATGGCTTCGTAGGTGCGATGCAGCGTCTGCGCCGCGTTGTACGCCGGCATGACCACGATCACCCGTGGTCGCGCTCCCCTATCTGGCGCCTGCTGCTCCACCGCGGCTCCTGTGGCCCGTTACCGGAAGACGGCTACGGCTGCAAAGGCGACTCACCGGCGTCCTCCCGGCAGGTGCGTGCGCAGCCAGAGGCGGACGAGGTGCCCGTACTTGTAGACCGCCTCGTGCCACAGGTTGAACTTCGAGGCGCGCCAGTCCTCGCAGGAGACCGGGACCTGCGTGATGCGACCGCCGGAACGCTTCGTGAGGTAGCACATCTCGAGCACGTACGACGACCCGGTGTCGATGCAGTCGGCGAAGCGGCGCAGCACGTCCACGCGGAATGCCTTCGCGGCGATCGAGTAGTCGTCGTAGGTGAGGCCGAGCAGCACGCGGACGGCGCGCAGGAAGCTGTCCGAGCCGAGCTTGCGGAACAGCGTGCGCTTCTGCTTGCCGAGCTTCTTCGAGCCCACGACGATCTCGTGCGTCTCGAGCAGCTCGAGCGCGGTCGGGACGAAGCCGAGGTCGACCGACAGGTCCATGTCGAGCGAGATGAGATACGGATGGCGCGCCCGGCGCACGAACTCCCGGAACGCGTGGCCGACGCCGCGCTCCGGGACGTGGAAGAAGGTGACGCGCGGGAACCGCCGCCCGAGGTCGACGCCGAGCGCGGTGGTCGAGTCGGTCGAGCCGTTCGAGCCGATGATGATCTCGTAGTCGCGGCCGAGCTGGTCGCAGAAGGCGAGGAGCCGCTCGGTGTTCGGGACGAGGATCGCCTCCTCGTCGTAGACGGGAATGCCGATGCTGAACGGAGTCTTCGTCACGACCCCTCCCCGAACTCGTAGAACGCTACGAGCTGATCGGCCCGCACCCCGGGCTCGGGCTGTCGCACCACCGCGCGTGTCGGCAGCCGGCCGAACGCGTGCTCGAGTCGTTCCGCCTCGAAGACCTGGTTCGCGAACAGCACGAACGGCTGCGGCAGTGGCACGCTGTCCCGGAGCGCGCCGGCTTCCACGATGTGCACGGTGCCGAAGTGCCGGCGGAGATCGTCGTCGAGCTCGAGCGCGCAGCGGTAGTGCTGCGCGCGGTACTGGTCGACCTGGTAGGCGAGCAGCAACACGTCACGCACGCGCTGGTCCCCCAGCTCGAAGACGTTCCGCACGGCCTCCATGAACGGCGAGCGGCCGGAGAGCGGCCAGCTCCGGACGATGGCCGCGCTCTGGAGCGCGACGGTCGCGAAGGCGAGCACGGTGAGCGCGTTCACGATCCGACGCGGGGCGGTCTCCCGGAGCGCCTGCCAGCCGAGCGCCGCGACTAGGGCGAGCAACGGCAACGCCGAGAAGGCGCGCCGCACCCCCGGATAGGGCCCGCCCATGCCGGTGATCAGGATCGTCGCCAGCGTCGCGCCGAGGCAGATGCACGTCCACGCGTGCCGGTGGCCCCAGCGCCCGCCCCGGAACGGCAGCGCCGCGAGGCACGCGACGAGGAGGAATCCCTGGAGCCCGGCGTCGATGTACGGCGCCGTCAGGTTGAACGTGTTCCAGGTGGTGCTGCTCCAGAAGAGGTCCTGGAACACGGCGGCGGTCGCCTCCGGAACGCGCGAGATGGTGAGGAACCCGCCGCCCCACTGCGTCAGCGCCTGCGAGCCGGGCCCCAGGCGTCGCGCGAGCCATACGCCCACGCCGGCGATGGCCGCGCCGCCGAGCGCGGCGACGCGTGCCCGCCGGCTCCACGCGTCCCGGCAGAGCAGTCCGTGGAACCCGACGACGGCCGCGCCGGTGACGGGCGCCGCCGGGTAGAGGAAGCAGCTCGCGCCGAGGATGGGGCCGAGCGCCGCCGCGCTGCGCGGGCCGATTGGCCGCAGGAGGATCGCCACCACGAGCGCGACCGGGAGCAGCGAGAACGTGATCGCGGTCGGGAAGACGGAATGGACGAAGAAGCCCGACGCGCCGAGCAGGACGAGGGACATGAACCGCGCCACGTCGCGGCCGAAGGCGAGCGCCACGGCCGGGTGGAAGACCGCCACCGCGGCGGCGAAGACGAGGATGTTCACCAGCCGCCCGACCGACGGCGCGAAGCCGAGCAGGCGATAGGCGCCGAGGTACGCGAGGTAGGTGAGGTAGTTCGTGCCGCCGCCCCAGATCGGCTCGCCGCGCGCGAGCTGGAGCGGCATCACGCAGCTGTCGAAGGCGTCGTCCGAGAAGTACCACGAGCCGAACATCCGCGGCGCGAACCACCATCGGGTGGCGACGGCGAGGGCGAAAACCCCGAACGCGGCGGCCACGAGACGTCGCGGCGGCGGGCCGGCGGTCTCGGGAGCGGATCGCCCCGTGGCCCTCAGGGCGCACACCACGTACACGAGCAGCACGGCGACGCTCACCGTCCACCCCACGCGGGCGGCGACGTCGACGTCGAGCCAGCGTGCCGCGGCCTGCACGCGCTACTTCCTGACCTCCGCCAGCCGCTCGCCGGCATATCCGGCCCATTGCGTGCCGGGATAGACCTGCTGCGTCCGCTCCCACGCCGCGATCGCGCCCTCGGTGTCGCCGCGCGCCTTGCGGCAGAGCCCGATGTGGTACTGCGACTCCGCGGCCGCGTTCGCCTCGGGGGAGCGATCGACGAGCTTCTGGAACGCCTTCTCGGCCTCGGCCCAGTCGTGCTCGCGGTAGAGGACGATCGACTCGTAGTACGTCGAGTGGATTGCGGTGTTGGAGAGCGGCGCCAGGCGCTGCGCGGCGCGGAAGTACGGCAGCGAGTCGCGCAGCCGGCCCTGGTCGTAGATCACCTGGCCGTAGCGGTAGGTGCTGTCGGCGTCCGACGTCCGCGCCGCGTACGCCGCGGCGCCGAGGAAAGCCGCCGCGACGACGAGCGCGGCCGCGAGGAGCACGCGGCGCGTCGGGTCGCTCCAGGCACCCGTCGAGCGCACGAGGGCGAGAACCGCCTGCGCGGGCGCGCTCTCGACGAGACGCGCGCCGAACCGGCGACCCGCGGGCAGCAGCGCGAGAACGAGCACCAGCCAGCCGACGACGCTCGCGCTCGCGCCGAGCGTGACCGGCCCGCCGCCGTCGAACACGAGGTCGACCCGCTCGCCGCGCGGGAAGACGAGCATGAAGCTCGGCGCGGCGAGCCAGATCTTCTCGCCCGTGAGCGCGCGCCAGCGCGGGTGGAACGAGACGCGGATCAGCACGGGCTGGCCGGGGCGGCACCCGGTCACGGTGATTCGATCCTCGCGCTCCATCGTCTCCTCGAGCGCCGGCACGTCGGCGAGCGGCTTGGCGGGCCACTCGGGCGGCAGGTCGCGCACGACGGCTCCGAACTGCGCTTGCTCCTCGGGCGTCGCGGACTCGGCGAACACGGGCGTCGGGTCGCTCGGCCGCGCGCGCTTGAACCAGCGGTAGGCGACGTCCTTCCACTGGTCGGTGAGCACGAGGACCGGTGCGGTCGCGAGCGGGATCGCGTAGCGACCGTCGTTCCCCTCGACGCGGTAGATCTCGTAGTCGCCGATCTTGGCCTCGCGGGTGAGCCCCGTGTTGGTCGCCGCCGCGGTCTTCACCTGCTGGCTCTTCACGATGAAGTGCGAGACGTTGAACATGCGCAGGTGCTCGAGGCCGCGGTCGAGGTTGAAGCGGGAGCAGCCGTAGTCCGGGAACGGACACGACTGCTCCTTCGAGATCTCGGATTGGGTGTAGAAGATGAACGGCGCGCTCGGCGACGCCTGCATGTAGAGGCCCTCGAGCGTCGAGCGGCCGGAGAAGAAAGGCAGGTTCTCGAAGGCGCGGATGGTGCCGAGCGCTTCGTGGTCCCCCGAGTGCTCGAAGACGACGCGCGGGTCGCGGAAGTCGCCGTGGAGCTTGTCGTTGATGCCCTTGAAGACGGGCCAGGGACCCTTCTTCTCGTACCCGGAGTAGTTCCACGTGATCCACGACGGGATGAAGCTGACGCCGTGGTACGCGCCGAGCGCGCGGATCGCCTTCACGACGGGCCCCGAGTCGCCCGGGCGTCCCGGCAGGGTCGGGAAGCCGCCCTGCACGTAGGGCAGCACCAGGGCCGTGAAGACGACGGGCCAGATCTCCGGCGCCGGCGCCTTGGCAAACAGATAGCCGAGCCCCGCGCCGGCGGCGAGACAGAGCCCGAGCTGGAAGAACGGGATGAAGCGGATGTCAACGACGTGGAACGTCCGCGCCGAGTAGTAGAGGACGCCCCCGAAGAGGACGCCCGCCCAGATCTTCGCGAGCCCGCGCGGGAACGCTTCGCGGCGGACGGCCGCGACCACGAGCAGCACGAGCGTCGTCGCGACGGCGACGATCGACGGCAGCCAGAGGACCGGCGGCATCACCTCCTGCCAGGACTGGAGGTACCACACGTGGCTGTACGCCGTGGTCCACGCCGAGTAGCCGAGCAGCGGCACGAGCCAGAAGGCCATCAGCAGGAAGCCGAGGCCGTGCACGGCGACGAGCGTGCCCACGCGCCGCCACCAGCCGTGGGTCGCGATCAACTCGGTGAGCGACGTGAGCCCGGCCCACAACAGCGTGTAGCCGTGGGAGACCCCGATGAGCGCGACCAGCACCGCGTTGCCGATCCGGCCCCGGCCGGTGTCCACCGTCCGGCGCAGCGTGCCGAGGAAGAGGACGGCGAACGACATGCTGAGCGAGAAGGTGAACTCACCGGCGAGCGTGGAGGGGATGTTCCCGCCCCACATCGAGTTCGCCTCCATGAAGATGAAGGGCAACGTGGCGAGCGTGCCGAGCGCCGGGCCCGGAAACGGGACACCCGAGAGGCGAAGCCCGAAGTAGGCGCACGCTGGGAGGAGGAAGGTGCCGAGCACACTGACCAGCTTGAAGGCGACGGCGAGCGGGATGGCGAGCGACAGGACGGACATCAGCAGGAAGGGCAGCCAGAAGTAGAACTGGAAGAGCGGGAACCCGCAGTAGTTGCCCGGACACCAGCCGACGATGTGACCGTGCGGCAGGAGCACGTGGCGCAGGTAGTACGCGGGCCAGTAGTGCGAGCCCATGTCGCCGCCGTTGGTCGTCGTCGGCGTGAGCATCACGCTCGCCGGGAAGTACGACGCGATGAAGCCGAGCGCGGCGGCCACGGCCCCCGCGTCGAGCACGTCGCGGAGCACCCGGCGCCAGCGCGGGTCGGGCGAGGCGAGCGGTTCCACCCGAATCGCGCCTCAGGTGCGGCGCATGAGCCGGGCGACGAGGAACCCGCCCCAGGCGAGGATCAGGATGGCGGCCCCCACGACGAGGAAGAGGCTCCGCTGAGCGAAGAACGACTGGGCGGGAACGATCTCCAGGATGCCCTGCGCGACGGTGGCCTGATGAGTGTCGCCGTCGTCGTACTGCACGCTGACGAAGACGGGCAGCCGGCTGCCCGCGAGCGCGGTGCGGTTCGCGATCGGCACCGAGAGCGACTTCTCCTCCCACTTCGTGAGCGTGACGGGCGCGACCGGCCGCGTGACCTCCAGGCCCTCGGGCACGACGACCTGCACGGCGGCGGTGCGCTCGACGTCGGCCATGTTCTTCACCGTGAAGGTGAGCGAACCCGAGGTGGCGATGGTGCCGCCGCTGACCACGGGGACCGTGACCTTGGACGGCGGCGGGCTGCCCTTGGTCACGACGAGGACGTGCAGCGCCTGGAAGGGATACTGGTTGGCGTCGGTGTAGTCGACGGTCACGCGGTAGGGCCAGCGCCCCGTCTTCAGCTCGCCGGTCGGCAGGCTGAGCGTCTCGAGAAGCGTCGCCTGCGGCGCGAGCGACGGCGCGCCTTTGCCGCGCACGTCGTGGTCGCCGAAGTAGAGCGCCGTCGCCACCGACTGCGCCGCCTCGTCGCCCACGTTGCCGACCGTCAAGCGCACGTTCAACCCGCTGTCGCTCAGCTCGGCGACGGGGGTCATGGTGATGCTGATGCTCTTGGCGGCGACGGGCCCCGCGGCGAGAACCGCGGCGAGGGCGATTACGGAGCTCTTCATGCGGGCGGCTAGACTGTCACAAAGGCAAGCAAGAGGAAAACCAGGGCCGGCGCGCGGGACGCGGGACGCCGCCCGGGGAGCGGATCCCCGGGCGGCGGATGCGGGACGGAGGGCGGACGGTTACCTACAGGACACGGAGCTGGCAGTCGGGAAGCACCGGTTGACGAAGGCGTTGAGGCCGCAGAGGCCGTTCTGGCCGTCGGCGTCGTTCCCGAAGACCACGGTCACGCTGGGCGGCACTTGATAGCCCTTGAAGGCGTAGGGCCCCGCCGCCGCGGTGTGGCCGCGCACGGCGGTCTTCACGAGCGGTCCGGCGCTGGACGGGTACAGCTTGACGTCGACGCGGTAGATCCCGGTGCGCTTCATGAAGGCGTCGGTGTCGAAGAACTTCCACGTCGTGCCCTTCGTCGACGGGTGGACGGACCAGAACGGCCTGCCGGTGCTCGAGGGTGTCGCGTTGGAGGGCAGCCTCTGGTCGAGCTTCACCGCGCCATGGTGGGAAAGAATCATGATCCGCATGCCGTTCTGCTCGGGCACGATCGTCGAGTCGGGGGCCAGCCGCAGGGTGCCCTTCACGGAAAGGCTGTCGCCGAACGTCTTGCTGGTCGACGCCACGAATCTGGTCTTGGCCCACGCCGTCTGGGTCGGGGTCGTTCCCGGCGCCATCGCCGCGACGTGACACGGCTCGAAGGAGCAGTTCGCCGAGCACCCGTCGCCCGCCGTCGTGTTGCCGTCGTCGCACTGCTCGCTCGCGTCGACGACGCCGTCGCCGCAGGTCGATGCGAGACAGTCGGTCGTGCTGGGATCCGTACCCGGGGGGCAGGCTCCCACGACGTGGATCGGAGCCTGGGCGGGATTCTGCGCATCCTGGCAGGCGGGATCGTCGAGCGCCTGGGCCACCTGCTGGCGGAGCGTGCTGGCGACGGTCGAGCCGAACATGACGTCGAGGTTCGCCCAACCGCCGTCGAGCAGGGTGCAGTAGCTCATCATGGTGCCGTGCAGCGGGTCGTCCACCCCGTGCAGCAGGTCGCTGGGGCCGCGGTAGCACGCGGTCTGTACGGCCGGCACGCTGTCGGAGACCGTGGTCTCCTTGTTGAAGCAATGGTCCAGGGGCGGGTTGTAGCAGTGGGTGTGCTGGGTGCCGAGGGCGTGGGCGACCTCGTGTGAGAAGACGTAGCCGTCCCAAATGTCCGCGTCGTACGGATCGTCGGTCGGCGACAGGTCGAAGGCGAGGTTCGCGTCGACCTGCGAGATCCCGAACGCCCCGATGGAATTCCCGGCGGAGTTGTGGGCGCCCAGGTGGCAGAGCCCGCCGACGTGGCTGAAGCCGGCTTCCCTGTAGGCGTTCGACGTGCCGGCGAAGATGCCCGAGAGCATGTGCACGACGGCGACCGGGCTGGACGGCGCCACCGTCCCGGCGGCGTACTTCGCGGCCAGCTCGTCCTTCTGCTGCTGATATTCCTGGCGCGGATCGGCATTCGTCGGCTTGTGCGGAGTCGTCCACGGGCAGACGTGGTCGCCGGGGGCGAGCGGCGCGCAGACGTGGACGTAGCCGATCCGGAGGTGCACGTTGAACTCCTGGTAGAGCGCGTTCGCCGTGGTGACCAGGGCGTCGGCGTAGTGCGCGATCTTGCAGGTGTCGTGGAAGCTGGCGTTGGTCCAGAGCGGCAGGTCGGCCTCGATCCCGATCCGTACCTCGATCGTCGTATCGGGCGTGACGGACGGGAGGGCGCTCGGCATGCCGAGATCCGCGCCGTGGCGGCCGCGCGGGCTGGTGGCCGGCTCGGGATGCGCGTCGTTGCCGCAGAAGGCGGCGCCGTGCGGCCGCCCACCCGCGGAGGCTCCCGACGCACGGACGCCGCGATGCCCGCCGCGGCCATCGGGGCCGAACCCGTAGAGCACGCCCTTGCTCTTCACGAACCCGTGCACGAAGTCGGGGCCGGCGACGAGCACGGCGCGCCCGCCGGCGTCGCCCTTCACCGTGCCGACGAAGGTCATCGCTCCCGACGAGGGGCAGTTCACCACGCGGCCGTTCTCCCGGACCACGGTGTCGCTGCCGAACGCGTCGGTACGGGCGAGCTCGAGGCTCACCGTGCCGCCGCCCATCGGAAAGTCCTCCACCGAGCCGCGACCGCTCGCGCGCAGCGCGTCGAGCGCGCTCTGGTCGAGCATGAGGGTCTCGCCCTCGCTCCCCGGCATGCCCGGGGCCTGCATGCTCGCGACCGACGTGAAGAGCCGCGCCGCGGACGAGGAGGATGCTGTGGCGAAGACCGCGGCGAGCGCGGCGAGGCCGATTCGACCGAGGTGTCGGGGCTTGAGCATGAGGCGAGACAGGAGCAACCCCCGTGCCTCGACGAAAAACCTCTGCCGCGTAGCGTCGGGACGGCCCATTCGCCTCCGGCTGTGCCAGGGAGGCGCACGACGCGCGCTCCTGGCGCAGTGCGTGCGCCGGTGCCAGGCCGAACGGGCTAGCGGCAGACGAAGCGGCTGCCGCCGGCGAAGGCCCCGCAGTCGGCGGGGCCGAACGGGTGGCGGGCGCAGGCGCCGGCGCGGCCGGCCGCGGCGTCGCCGAAGATGAGCATCACCTTGATCGGCAGGTCCCCGGGCACGACGGGATAGCTGCCCCGTCCGGAGACCTCGACCTGTACGTCCGGGACGCCGCCCGAGGTGCGGTCGCGGACCACGAGCTTGCGGATGCCGCCGGCGGCGCCGCTCCGATCCCGGTAGGTCCAGTGGCGGCGGCCGCCCTTCCAGGCGGCCGCGGGGAGCACGACGTCGAGCCGCGGCACGTCGCTCGCGCTCTGGATGACGAACCGTGTGCCGTGCGCGGCGGGCGAGAGCGTCGCCACCCGCATGGGCACGCCGAAACGGGCCGTGAGCGAGAGTCGATCGCCGCCCCCGCGGCGCTTGAGGGTCAGGTTCGACAGCTCCCAGACGCGCTGGAGCTGCGAGAGGATCAAGCAGTCCTCCAGCCGGCAGGTGGCGGAGCAGCCGTCGTCGGACTCGTCGTTGCCGTCGTCGCACTCCTCGCCCGCGTCGACCCGGCCGTCCCCGCATTGCGGCTCGCTCTGGCAGGTGGACGAGCACCCGTCACCATCGATCAGGTTGCCGTCGTCGCACTGCTCGGGGGCGTCGACGAACCCGTCGCCGCACTTGGGCTCGCGCTGGCAGGTGGACGAGCAGCCGTCACCGTCGACCAGGTTGCCGTCGTCGCACTCCTCGCCCGACTCGATCGCCCCGTTGCCGCACACCGCGGGCGTGGGATTGTACGGAGACAGGCACGAGACGCTCGCCACCTCCGCGTCGATGGTGGCGACGACGCGGCTGCCGAACACCATGTCTATGTTGGCGAGCCCGCCCGGCCACAGGTGGCAGTAGCTCATGATCGTGCCCTGCGACGACGCCGTGGCGGCGTGGTAGCAGGTGCCGCGGTTCTCCGACGCGCAGACGTCGATGGGCGGCACGTAGCAGTGCGTGTGGTCGGTCCCCATGATGTGGCCGATCTCGTGGGTCGTCACGAGGACGTCCCACATCTGCGGCGGCGAGGACGAGGTGGCGAACACCTCGGTCATGGCGTACGCCAGCCCGGTGTTGCAGACGGCGCTGATGTAGGCGATGCCGCCGTAGACCGTCTTCCCCGAGACGAACTGCACGAGGTCGCGGGGGCCGGCGATCGCGTTCATGTTGTTCGCCGGGGCGTTCCAGTAGTCCTGCACCTCGTACAGCATCGTGTCCAACTGGTCGGGCGGCGCGCTCCACGGATCGGTCGCGTTCCACAGGCGGATGTACGAGTAGCGGAGGTGAACCTGGACGTCGCGCTCGTAGATGACGTTGGCCGCCGCGATCAGGTTGGCGAGGTAGGCGAGCGCCGCCTGGTCGCTGCCGAACTTCGAACGGAACTCGTTGTCCGAGTCGAGCGCGACGTCGGCTTCGACGATCGACGAGGTGGGCGCGATCGCCGGCGAGGCGCCGATCGCGTCGGCGAGCACGGCCGGCGCGTGCACGGCCTCCGGGTAGAGATCCGTGCCGCAGAAGTCGCGCGGCGGCGGGTAGACGGTCGGGTCGACGTCGCGCATGGCGTAGGCGCGGTGTCCGCCGGCGCCGTCGGGACCGAAGGGGTAGACGGAGCCGCCGGTGATCACGAAGCCCTGCACCTCGGTCGGTCCCGCGACCACGAGCGCGCGCGACCCCGGGTCGCCGGCCACCGTGCCCCGGAAGTACACGTCGTCGGGCAGCGCCAGGGTGCGCACGCCGCCCCAGTCGACGACCTCCGCCCGGGCGAGCGGCGTGAACGGCTCGAAGCGCTCGAGGTGGAGCGTGACGTCGCGCTCCACCCCGAGCGGGAAACCGCCGACGTCCGCCGTACCGCGCCGCCGCAGGTCGCCCAGCGCAGACCGGCTCACGGCGAGCGACTGGACCCTGGCTATGCCGCGGGCGAGGCGGGCGGCGCCGGGGGTGCTGCCGGGCGCGACGCGCGTGAAGAGTCGGTCGGCGCGCGCCGCCGGCGCCGCCGCGAGGGCGATGACGAGCGCTACGCCGGCGCGGAGCGGGAAGCGAGACACGGGGGAGCAGAAGAGCAACCCCTATGCCCCGGGAAACCCTCGATTTCGCGCGACTCGCACCCGCGGCGAGCGGCACATTCGTGGCGCCGCGCCACGGCGCAGACGCCGTGCCCCGTGCGGGCGTCACCCGCCGTGGCGGCGCCCGGCGTCGTCGTCGGAGGGAGTGAGCTTCGCGTCGAGCCCGCGGAGGCTCCGGAAGTACGCCAAGACGCCACCCGCGACGACGAGCGCCGCGGCGGCCCGGAGCGCGGCGCCGGCACCGCCGTCGCGCAACCAGGAGCGCGCCTCCCAGAGCGCGTAGACGAGCGCGCACACGAGCGCGCTCGCGATGAGCACGCGGTGCACGGCCGCCACCGGACCCGGACCCTGGGTCGCCATGCGGGCGGTCTTAGCAGACCCGCCGCTTCACCATCCAGCCGCTTCACCATCCAGCTTGACCGCGCTTCGCCGCCCACAGTACGGTCGCGCATGCAGTTCGGCATCTTCTACGAGCACCAGCTCCCGCGCCCCTGGGGCGAGGACGGAGAGCGCCGGCTGATCGCCGAGGCGCTCGAGCAGGTCGAGCTGGCCGACCGGCTCGGTTTCGACTACGCGTGGGAGGTCGAGCACCACTTCCTGGAGGAGTACTCGCACTCCTCGGCGCCCGAGGTCTTCCTCGCCGCGGCGAGCCAGCGCACCCAGCGCATCCGCCTCGGGCACGGCATCGTCCTCATGCCCCCCGGCTACAACCATCCCGCGCGGGTCGCCGAGCGCATCGCCATGCTCGACCTGGTCTCGAACGGGCGCGTCGAGTTCGGCACCGGCGAGTCGGCGTCGCGCATGGAGCTCGAGGGATTCGGCGTCGACCCGGCCGACAAGCGCGCCATGTGGCAGGAGGCGGTCGCGCAGGTCGCGCTCATGCTGTCGCGCGAGCCGTACCCCGGCCACCAGGGGAAGTACTTCTCGATGCCGCCGCGCAACGTGGTCCCCAAGCCGGTGCAGAAGCCCCACCCGCCGATGTGGCTCGCGTGCTCGTCGCGGCCGATGATCCACCTGGCGGCGCAGCTCGGTCTCGGCGCGCTCACCTTCGCCTTCGTCGACGTGTCGGAGGCGAAGCACTGGGTCGCCGACTACTACGAGACCTTCGCCCGCGACTGCACCCCGATCGCGCAGGCCGTCAACCCGAACATCGCCATGGTCACCGGCTTCAGCATCCACGACGACCCGGCGGAGGCGGAGCGCCGCGGGCTCGAGGGCTTCCAGTTCTTCGGCTACGCGCTCGCTCACTACTATCTGTTCGGCCGGCACGTCCCCGGCAAGACCAGCATCTGGGACAGCTTCCGCGAGAACCAGCTCCCGATGCCGGGCGGCAGCGGCGGCATCGGCACGCCGGCGCAGGTGCGCGACGCGATGGCGCAGTTCGAGCAGGCGGGCGTCGACCAGGCGGTCTTCATCCAGCAGGGCGGCAACAACCGTCACGAGCACATCTGCGCTTCGCTCGAGCTGTTCGCGGCGGAGGTCATGCCGGACTTCGCGGCGCGACACGCGGCGCGCCTGGCGCGGAAGGCGGAACGGCTGGGGCCGGCGATCGAGCGCGCGCTCGCGCGGCGCACGACGCCGCCGGAGCCCCGCGACCTGCCCGTCGTGCAAGCCTTCGGGCGAAACGTGCTGAGCGGCGAGTCGACCTATCCGAGCGCCGGCCGCTGAATGGAGGATGCCATGAGCAAGACCGACGGCGAGGCGCGACTCACCAAGAGCTTCCCCGTCTTCGACTGCGACGCCCATATCAACGACCCGAACGAGATCTGGTCGCAGTACGTCGAGCCGAAGTACCGCGAGCTGGTGCGTCAGACGTACTGGAAGGACGAGCACCAGGCGATCCTGAACGGCCGCACGCCCGTCATCGGCGGCGGCGCGTACGACTTCCCGGGCTACAACCCGATCTGCATCGCGGGCCCCCAGATGTCGAAGCAGATCGCGCGCCGGCTCCAGCAGATCGGGCTCACGGCGGAGCAGAAGCGCTACGTCGAGCACCGCGGCGCGTACGAGCCCACGGCGCGGCTCAAAGAGATGGACCTGATGGGGATCGACCAGGTGATGATCATCCCCACCATGCTGGTCGCGAACTTCGCCTTCGCCGAGTGCGCCGACGGCGCCTACGCCCTGGCACGCGCCTACAACGACTGGGTGCGCGACTACTGCGCGGCCGCGCCGGACCGCCTCTTCCCCGCCGGTTGGCTGCCGCTCCAGGACACCCAGTACACGCTCGAGGAGCTCGACCGCATCACGACGATGGGCTTCCGCGTCGCGCTCATCCGCCCCATCGACGCACGCGGCAAGTATCCCAACTACATCTTCCCGAGCATGGCGGGCGGCGCGCCGACCAACACCATGGACAAGGTGTTCCGCAAGTTCGAGGAGACCGGCATCGTCCTCGGCATGCACACCTTCCCCGCCAACAACCCCGAAGCGGGAGGCGCGATGCGCCACCTCGTGCCGCCCATTCCCATGACGTCACCCGGCGACCTCATCGCGCGCGCCGGCGAAGCGCACTCGGGCGGCCGCATGGTGGACGTGCAGACGCTCAGCTTCGTGTTCGAGGCGGTCGCCTGGCTGGCGCAAGTGCTGATGTCCGGCATGCTCGAACTCTACCCCAAGCTCCGCATGGCGATCTTCGAGTCGAACGCGAGCTGGCTGCCGCAGCTCCTCCCCTACTGGGACCGGCTCTTCAAGCTCTACGCCAACGAGCGGACGATGAAGACCGACCGCCTGCCGAGCGAGGCGTTTCACGAGCAGTGCTTCATCGCGTTCGAGTCCGACGAGGGCCCCGTCTTCCGCCAGTGGGACCAGCTCGAGGACGTCGGGCTCTGGTCCTCCGACGCCTACCACCACGACGGCGCCGACTCGTGGAGCGCGATCCGCGAGATGCGGGCCGCCGGCGTGCCCGAGGCGGTGCAGGCCAAGCTCCTGGGCGGCAACGCGCGGCGCATGTACGGCATCGAGGGCAAGCTCTGCGTCACCCGGGAGCCGGCCGCGATCGAGCGCCCGGCGTGGTTCCCCGGCGGCGAGGAGCTCGAGCAGTGGGCCGCTATCGAGGCCGACCCGCGCGCCCACGGGATGACGAAGTTCGACCTGTCGAAGCTGGACCCGCGCCTGCTCATGCAGGCGTTGAGACCGTACTGATGGCGACCAACGGCACGGCCGTCGTCGACGTCGACTCGCACGTCTACGAGCCGACGGCAATCTGGGAGAAGTATCTCGACCGCGACTACCGCGTCGTCGCGCGCAGCGCCTTCTGGCACGAGGTGGACGACCTCGGGCTCGAGGTGACGATCCTGAACGGGCGCGCGGTGCGCTCGCTGCAACGCAGCGGCATCAACCGCCAGGCGTGCTGGCGTCCGGGCATGACGCCGGAGCGAATCGGCGCGCTCGACCCCGAGACGCGCCACCCGATCACGCCCGGTGCGCAGGACCCGGCGGCGCGCCTCGCCGACATGGACGCGATGGGCGTCGCGCGCGCGCTCCTCTTCCCGACGCTCTTCGCGGAGCACTTCCCCCTGATCGAGAACCCCGACGCCGCCGCCGCGCTGGCGCGCGCGTACAACGACTGGCTCCACGACTTCTCGCGTGCCGACCCGCGCCGCCTCGTTCCCGTCGCCGTGCTGCCGCTCCAGCACCCGAGCTTCGCGGTGCGCGAGCTGCGCCGCGTCGCGGAGCGCGGCTTCAAGGCCGCGTTCGTCCGGCCGGCCGCTTTCAACGGCCGCTGGCCGAACCACCCGACCTACGACCCGCTCTGGAAGGAGCTGGAGGCGCTCGGGGTCGCGGCCTGCGTCCACCCCTCGCCCGGCAGCACGAACCCCGAGTGGACCTCGGAGGGCCCGTTCGTGGAGCGCGTCGCACGCGCGCTCCACATCGGCCACGACATCGCGGAGTCCTGCGCGCCGTTCATGGACGCGTCGATCTTCCTGACGGCCGTCGCCTTCTACGGTCACATGGAGGTCTATCCGAAGCTCAAGCTGACGCTCCTGCACGCCGGGGCAACGTGGGTGCCGCTCGCGCTCGAGAAGGCGGAGACCTACCTCTGGCTCTTCTCCGGCATCCGCGACGTCAGCCTCGAGCCCGAGCACGTCTTCTTCGCCCGCCCGTCGCTGGTCGCCTTCGACTCCTGGGAGGCCCCCGTCGCCCGCCTGCCCGACGTGTTCGAGAACGTCGCGGCATGGGGCTCCCGCTACCCCAACCACGACACCGGCACGGTCGAGGAGGCGCGTGCCACGCTCGCCGCGCACGCGGTGCCCGAGGCGACGGTCGCGAAGTACCTGGGCGGCAACGCCTCCCGGCACTTCGGGATTTGACTTAGGCGTGCTCCGCGAACCCGTTCGGGAGCGTCGCGGGATCGTAGCAGGGAAACGCGTGTGAGAGCACCCGTACCGTCGCACCGCTCGCCACCACCGCCGTCACCTCGACGTGGCTCTTCCCCGGCAGATCGAGGACGGTGAGCTTCACCTCCCCGCGCTCCGCCGCCGCACGGGCGCCCGCGAGCAGGCGGCGGAGCCCACGGTAGAGCGCCGCGCCGGTCGCAGGCAGGAACACGGGGTCCGAGCGGTTCAGCCGGACGTCGAGACCCCGCTGCCGGAACGCGGGACCCTCGACGCGTAGCGCGCGCGCGAGCGCGCAATGGAGGCAGGCGCGAGCGGGCTCGCTCATGCCGGCCGGGCCTCCAGAAGCCCGCGCAGCACGTAGGGCAGGAGCCCACCGTGCCGGTAGTACTCGACGTCGTCGGGCGTGTCGACGCGCGCGACGGCCTCGAACTCCTTCACGGCGCCGTCGTCGCCCGTGGTGCGGACGCGCAGCCGCTTGCCGGGCGTCAAGCCGGCGGCGATGCCCTCGACGTCGTAGCGCTCGCGCCCGGTGAGACCGAGCGACGTCCGGTCCTGCCCGGGTAGGAACTCGAGCGGCAGCACGCCCATGCCGACCAGATTGCTGCGATGAATGCGCTCGAAGCTCTCCGCGAGGACGGCGCGCACCCCGAGGAGGAGCGTGCCCTTCGCGGCCCAGTCACGCGACGAGCCGGTGCCGTACTCCTTGCCGGCGATGACCACGAGGGGAACTCCCTCGGTGCGATAGCGCATCGCCGCTTCGTAGATCGTCGTCTGCCCGCCGTCGGGCAGGTGGGCCGTGAAGCCGCCCTCGACGCCGGGCACGAGGAGGTTCTTCAGGCGGATGTTGGCGAACGTGCCGCGCAGCATGACCTCGTGGTTGCCGCGCCGCGCGCCGTACGAGTTGAAGTCCTTGGGCGCCACGCCCTCGGCGACGAGGTACTTGCCGGCGGGGCCGTCGGCGGCGATCGACCCTGCGGGCGAGATGTGGTCCGTCGTGACGCTGTCGCCGAGGACGGCGAGCGCGCGCGCGCCGCGGACGTCGGCGAGCGTGCCCGGCGTGCGGCCCATGCCCTCGAAGAAGGGCGGGCTCTTGATGTACGTCGAGGCCGGGTCCCAGGCGTAGAGGTCACCCGCCGGCACGGGCATCGCGCGCCAGTGCGCGTCGCCCTCCGTCACCTTCGCGTACTCCTCGCGGAAGAGCTTCGTGTCGACCGCGCCGAGCGCCGTCTCCAGCTCGGCGGGCGTCGGCCAGATGTCGCGCAGGTAGACCTTGCGGCCCTGCGGATCGGTGCCGAGCGGTTCGGTCTCCGGATCGAAGTCGATGGTGCCCGCGATGGCGTACGCGACGACCAGCGGCGGCGAGGCGAGGTAGTTGGCGCGCACCAGCGGGTTGATGCGGCCCTCGAAGTTGCGGTTGCCGGAGAGGATGGCGGCGACGATGAGGTCGTTCTCGCGCACCGCCGTCGCCACCGGCTCCGGCAGCGGGCCGCTGTTGCCGATGCAGGTCGTGCAGCCGAAGCCGACCAGGTGGAAGCCGAGGCGCTCGAGGTCCGGCAGGACGCCCGCGGCGGCGAGGTAGCGCGTCACGACCTTCGAGCCGGGCGCGAGGCTCGTCTTCACCCAGCTCCGCACTCCGAGACCGCGGGCGACGGCCTTCCGCGCCAGCACGCCCGCGGCGAGCATCACCGACGGGTTCGACGTGTTGGTGCAGCTCGTGATCGCCGCGATGACGATCGAGCCCTGGCGCAGCTCGCCGCGCTCGCCGCCCATCTCGAGCGGCGCGGTCGTCGAAACCGACGACTTCCGTCCCTTGACCAGCTCGGGCAGGACCTCGCGCCACGCCGCCTTGAGACGCTTGAGCGGGACGCGATCCTGCGGCCGGCGCGGCCCGGCGACACTCGGCTCGACCGTGCCGAGGTCCAGCTCGAGCCGGTCGCTGACGACGGGGTCGGGCGTCTCGGCGGTGCGGAAGATGCCGAGCGCGCGTGCGTAGGCCTCGACCAGCTCGACCACGCGCGGGTCGCGGCCGGTCAAGCGGAGGTAGGCCAGGGTGGCCGCGTCGATCGGAAAGAAGCCGATCGTCGCGCCGTACTCCGGAGCCATGTTGGCGATCGTCGCCCGGTCGGCGACCGAGAGGCAGTCGAGCCCCGGGCCGAAGAACTCGACGAACTTCCCGACCACGCCCTTCTTCCGCAGCAACTCGGTGACGGTGAGCACGGCGTCGGTGGCCGTGGCGCCTGCGGCGAGCCTGCCGTGCAGCCGGCAGCCCACGACCTGCGGGATCAGCATCACCGTCGGCTGCCCCAGCATGGCGGCCTCGGCCTCGATGCCGCCCACGCCCCAGCCGACGACGCCGAGCCCGTTCACCATCGTGGTGTGCGAGTCGGTGCCGAGCACGGTGTCGGGGTAGGCCTCCTGGAGGCCGTTGTCCTGGCGGCTGAAGACGACCGGCGCGAGGTACTCGAGGTTCACCTGGTGGACGATGCCGGTGTCGGGCGGGACGACCCTGAAATTCCGAAATGCCTGCTGACCCCAGCGCAGGAAGGCGTAGCGCTCGCGGTTGCGCTCGAACTCGAGGTCGACGTTGGCCTGGAAGGCGCCGGGCGTGCCGAACACGTCCACCTGCACGGAGTGGTCGATCACGAGGTCGGCGGGCTGGAGCGGGTTGATGCGAGCCGGGTCGCCGCCCATGCGCCGGAAGGCGTCGCGCATGGCCGCGAGGTCGACCACCGCAGGGACGCCGGTGAAGTCCTGGAGGAGGACCCGGGCCGGCATGAAGGGGATCTCGCGCTCGGGCGGGCGCTTCGGGTCCCAGCCGAGCAACCCCTCGACGTGCTCGCGGGTCACCTGGCGGCCGTCCTCGCGGCGGAGCAGGTTCTCGAGCAGGACCTTCAGCGAGCAGGGCAGCCGCGCCGCGCGCGCGCCCAGCGCCTCGAGCCGGTGCACGACGAAACGACTGCCGCCGACCTCCAGCGTCGTCCGGGTGCCGAAGCTGCCGCCGCCGCTTGCCATGAAGCGGCAAGATATACGGAGCGGCGCGCGCGTGCCATGGGGCCGTCGCCCCGGGCGTTCAGGGGAGCGGCGTCGCGTCGACGAAGGCGCCGCTCGGCGAGAAGCCGCAGCCGCAGCTCGGGTCCGGACCGCCCGGCGGCAGACCGCGGGGGCTCTGCGGCGGCTCGGCCTTGGGGCCCTTCATGAGCTTCGCGATCAGCTTGTAGGCCCGGCCCGCGTTCCGCCCCGCGCCCGCGAAGTCACCCGAGCCGTAGCTGCCGACGGCCGCGTCGAAGAGCGCACGGGCCCGCGCGACCGGCTTGGCGCACCTCGCGTTGTTGCAATCGGCGGCGGCGGCCGCGATCGACTCGCGGATGTGATAGAGGGCTTGCCGCAGCAGCGTGAGCGCCATGTCCCCGGCGACGCCGTTGCCGCGGACCTTGCCGAGACCGCGCAGCACGAGGCCGATGTTCTTGAGCGTGGTCCTCGCGTCGCGGCCGACGACGAGCCGCGCCCGCAGACGCGTCATCGAGCGACCGCCGGGGCTCCCCGCCCTGGCGAGGGCCTTGGCGGCGGCGTTCACCGCGCCGGCGATGTCCGGGGCGTCGCACGCGTCGCCGACGCCGTCCTCGTCGAAGTCTTCCTGATCGGGGTTCGACACCGTCGGGCAGCTGTCGCACCCGTCGGTCAAGCCGTCGCCGTCGGTGTCGCCGCAGCTCGGCGGCGCCTGGCACACGTCGCCGACACCGTTGAAGTCGGAGTCGGCCTGGTCGGGGTTGTACGCCGCCGGGCAGTTGTCACAGACGTCGCCGACGCCGTCCTGGTCGCCGTCCGCCTGGTCGGGATTCGGGAGGAGTGGGCAGTCGTCGCACGCGTCCCCGACGTGATCGCCGTCGCGATCCGCTTGATCGGCGTTCGGCACCGCGGGGCAGTTGTCGCACGCGTCGGGCACTCCGTCGCCGTCCGTGTCGGTCTGGCCCGCCGAGCCGGGGCACGCGTCACACGCGTCGCCCACCCCGTCGCCGTCCGTGTCCTGCTGCCCCGGGTTGGCGACCGTCGGGCAGTTGTCCTCGTCGTCGAACTTGCCGTCGCCGTCCTGGTCCGAGAACACTACGACCTTGCCGCTGCGGTAGTTGTTGCCGAACGAGTAGGGCGAGCCGGCGACCTCGGTGAGGCTACCGTTGGCCGCCATGCTGAACGAGCCCATCTTGGCGCCGGTGCCGTAGTAGACCCAGTCCTCGGACAGGAAGAGCACGCGCTCGTTCGGATCGGTCGCCATGTACGCGGGCCAGGGCGCCGTGCTGACCGGGGAACCCGCCGCCTCGGTGAGAGCGCCCGTGCCCTGCGCGACGTCGTAGGTCGTCATGGCGCTCACGCCGGACGTCTGGTTGATGCCGGTCATGTAGAGCTTCGTGCCGGCCTTGTTCATGAACACGACGCTCGGCCCCACGTCCGCGCTGTTTCCGAAGTTGCCTTGCGCGGTCAGCGCGCCGGTGGTCGGGTCGATCGCCCAGCGGCTGATGACGTGATAGAAGCCGACGGCGCCGTAGAGGTACTTGCCGTCCGGCGAGATGACGCACTCGCCCATGAGAGCCGTGAACGGCGTCCACGGCATGAGCGTGAGCGCGCCGGTGGCGAGGTCGACGTTGAGGCCGGTGACGGTGAAGCCGCCGACCGTGTAGAGTCGCGTACCCTCGCGATTCATGCACGAGCGCGCGGCGTTGACCGCGATCGAGCCGACCTGGGTGAGGGCGCCGGTTGCCTGGTTGATGCTGAAGGTGACGACGGCGCCCGTGGAGAACGCGTTCCCGGCGAAGAGGAACTTCCCGTCGCGCGAGACCTGGAGCGTGCTCGGCCACCCGCCCCCGCTCGCGAACGGCGAGCCGGGGATCGCCGAGAGCACCCCCGTTCCCGAGTTCACGCTGAAGCCGGAGATCGTGTTGGTGCCGTTGTTGACGACGTAGAGGAAGTGCCGGGTGCCCACCGCGCCGGGGGGAATGTTCCAGAGACCCGTCTGGCCGGTCAGCGTCCACGGCGAGCCGGCGACGGCCGTGAGGCCGCCGCTGGCGGACGCCTTGAAGCCGGCGACCTTGTTCTCGGGCTGGTCGAAGTTGAGGTTCTCGTAGACGAAGACGTTGCCCGCGAGCTGCGCGGACGCCGGCGCAGCCGGCACGGCGAGCGAGGTGAGAACCAGGACCACGAGGGCAAGGAGCTTTTGTGTGCGCATGGGCGTGGTGGAAGAGAGAAGCAAGCGCGGCGCCATCGCCCCGCCCTCGGTTTGCCGGGTGCGCGGCGTGCCGCGCGTAGCCCAGGGGCGTCGGTGGTGTGCCGCGGCTGACACCCCACCGCCGCGGTTGCTAGGGCGAACGCCGGGCGTCGACGAAGGCGCCGCTCGCGGAGCCGCAACCGCAAGCCGCCACCGCACCGGCGGCGGGGTCCGGGGCCGGATTCTGCACGAGCTCGCGGTTGGGGCCGTGCCGGAAGGCGCGTGCGATGAGCCTGTAGGCGCGAGCGAGAGTCTTCGCGGCGCCGGCGGAGTCACCCGCGGCGAACGCGTTCTGCGCGA